>NZ_FQXH01000010.1 GCF_900129915.1 Tepidibacter thalassicus DSM 15285 | reverse complement strand
TTTGAAATTATTTCATCTACTACATCTTCAGCGTTAGCTTTCCCATTTATATCAATAGGTCTATTTGAGCCTACATAAGGTGCTACACTACTGTCAAAAAATTCTATTGTCTCATTCCCTATTTTAATAGTTGAACCTACTTCTGGTATAGAATCAAAATAAAAATATCCTTTTGCTGATGATGTCGCACTTTCTGCAGTCCCTGTAGCAGATGGATTAGGATTTCCTGTACTCCATCCAGACTTAAATAATCTAACCGCATTTTGGCTTCCATTTATTTCTATTTTACTCGAGCCACCAATAGATAATGTTGTTATTTCTATATGACCATCTTTATCTAAAACAGCTTTTGCAGAATCTCCCAAAGCATCATTTACAAGTTCCATAAAATTATCTAATGTAGTAGAATTATCAGTTCCAGTTAAATTAACTACTTTTTCTTCTCCATCCACCCATATAGATAACTGATCTGAAGATAAATTAAATCCACCTGCACCTACTGCTGTTAAATCCACATTTCCTCTGTACTGTGCAGACTCTCCTGTAGACATCCTATGAACCAAAGTATGACTATTTGGTCCTTCATTTCCTTTTAATATATTTCTAGTATTATATTCTGTTCCATTTGCAATTCTATTTACTTCTGAAGTTAATTGATTTATTTCATCTTGTATTGCCTGTCTATCTGAAGATGACATAGTTCCATTTGCAGCTTGAACACAAAGTTCTCTCATTCTCTGAAGCATCGAATGAATTTCACTCATGGCTCCTTCTGCTGTTTGAACAAGTGATACTCCATCTAGTGAGTTTCTAGATGCCATTTTAAGTCCATTTATTTGAGCTCTCATTTTTTCTGTTATTGCCATTCCCGCAGCATCATCACCTGCTCTATTTATTCTCTTTCCCGAAGATAATTTCTCAAGTGATTTTGATGCAAAAGCATTATTAATATTTAAAAGCCTATGTGCATTCATAGCAGATATATTATGATTTATTCGCATTAAAAACTCCTCCCTGAATTAAGTTAAATCGTCCCTGTTAGAACTCAATATTTTACTTTTTTTCATCTACCGTTTCAACAAATACTAAAACTTTAGCAACTATTTCAAAAAGCTCTTTAGGTATTTCACTTCCTAAATCTAAATTTATAAAAGATTTATCTTCCTCAATCATTTTTTCGGCTATAATTCTCCCACTTATAGCGGTAATTTTTGGAGATACTGCTCTTTTCATCAAATCACCTCTAAATTTTAACGTCTAAAAATCCTCTACTTATAATGTCTTTCTCTTTTTCTTTTGATATATCAATTATATTTTCATTATCTACTTCAAACGAAATATCATCTAAATTATATCCTGTATCCTCTAAAAGATTTTTTAATAATTCTATATGATTTTCTATATGATTTTTATTTTCAATATTATTTACTGACATTTTTATACTTAAATTATTTTTATTAACTCCTAAATAAATATTTATATTCCCCAAATTGGCTGTATCAAGGCTTAAAATTACATCCATATTGTCCTTGTTCATTTTTTTGCCTGATTTTTTTCTATCTCTAAAATACATATTGAGATTTGAAAATTGTTCATTAATAAAAATTGGAAATTGAAGTATTTTTTCATCTTTGTTAAATACATAACTTTTTTCTAATGTTTCCATTAAATCCTCGCACTTTTTATTAATAGTTTTGCTTATTTCATCATCCGATTTAACATTATGTTGTATATCTTTTAAGGTATTTGATATATCTTCATATACTTTTTTAGGCTCTAAATTTCCTTTTTTAATATGTTTTGAAATTTTTTTTACTGTTTGTTTTAATTTAAATATATTTTCTTTTGATATTCGATCATCTCTATCTTCTAAGAATTTTATAACATCTGCTATTTTATGTCCTATTTGATTTTTGTTTTTAAAAAATAACGAGGTTTTTTCAATTTCTTTTAAAGACATATTTCTATTGTTTTTCATTATAAAAGCTATAGAAGATTCTTTTTCTCTATTTATAGAATTAATATTATCAATAAATATTTTTAAAGAATTGTTTATTTTCACTTGAGATTTATCTATATCATTTTTAAATTCCTTTATATATTTAGACAAATTATCCAATTTCATATCTTCTATTTTTAATCCTTTAACTATACTATCCTTTACAATTTTACTAGTTAAATTATCTTTTATATACTTAAATTGACCATAAGCTTCATATACTCTTTGTATGTTTATTTTGCTTAAATTCAAACTATTTTGAATAAGCGCTTTTGCAACGCTAACAGCTTGATTAAATTCTTTTATATTTTCTTTTTTTACATCAAATGCACTTATATTATCTTTTACATATTTTTTTACTATACTTTCATGTTTAGAATCAAAATTTTTTGGCATTTCAATTTTTTTATTTGTATTTTTAATATTATCAGTTTTATTATTTAATAATAAATAACTGTTGTGTATATTATTTAATGTCATAGGTATTTTATTTTTAATCTGAAATGATATTATATTAAAATCCAAATTTTTGATTTCGCTAAATATTTTAGTGAGCTTATTTATAGAGCTAATTGAAGAATTTAACAAATCACTATTTTGATTTTGTTCATTATTAAGCATATTTTCATTTGTTGAATTTATAATTACTTCTTTATTGTTCTTTAGTATTTCTACCAAATATTTATTTTCTGATTTTTGTAATGTATTTGAGTTTTCTAAGATACTTTGTATTTTACCATTTAGTATATTTCTATTTTGCTCCACATGTTTAGGTTCATAAATTATATCATTAATATTACTTATTGTCTTTTGTTCTGTTTTTAGTATAACTTTTTCTATTTTACTTATTTTAAAATCTATATTTTTTTTAAGAAGAGTTAATAAGTCTTTCTCACTTACTTTTTTAAGAGTATCTATTTTTTTTAGTATATCTTCTACTTCTTTATCTTCCGTATTTACTTCAATTTTAATATTTTCAATATTTTTTATTTCATTTGCCAATTCTCTTATATCCACCTTTTCCACATCAATTTTAGATTTAATGAGAACTGCCACTTTATCACAATCTAAATTTTTAATTATATAGTTTAAAGCTTCCTTCATTTCTTTAATATTTTGTATATTTTCTTTTGTTACTTCTAATCCATTTTTTATGAATTTTTTAGCTAATGTTATATTTTCATCGACATTGATATCCATATCTTTCAAAAGAGATTTTATATCTTCTTCTAAAAGTTTAAGGTCTTTTTCTGTAACTCTATTAACTTTAGGCAAAAATTTTTCATACGCTTTAGTTGATATATCACTTACTTTATCAACTACTTGAACTACTCCTTTTTTAATAAAACTTTTTATTTTATAAAGATTATCTATTGTAACATCTACTTTGTTTTTTACTGTATCTATAAATGTTTCATCTTTTATATCCGAAAGCTTATCCAACTTATAAAATATATCATTTACTCTTTCTATGTTCTTTTTTGTAATGCTTACATTTCTTTTATACAGCACTTTTATAATATCAGTTATATCTTTTCCCATTTTACTTCCATATATCTTTTCAGCAATTTGTTCAGCTTCATCTGTTGTTAATTCTTTTTTCTTTTTAAAAATATTTAAAAAAGAAAATCCTTCTTTTTCATTTTTTATCTCATCAAGTACAGATGATATTTTCTGAAGAGAATCATTTTCAATATCTACATTTCTATCCAAAAGTTTAACTGCACTATCATAATCTAAATTTCCTATTATTTCATCTAAATAATTTTTGCTATAAACAAATGACATTATATTTTCTCTAGTAAGTTTTATGCCATGGATATTAAGTGCTTTCACAGCATTTAAATTTTCTTCATTCACTTCAACATCTAATTTTTTCAATATATCTGAGTATTTCACTATCTCATCTTTATCTACTTTTATTTCTCTAGATGTATCGACAATTTTAGAACTTATTATATTCTTTTTATCTATTACAACCGTATCTCCAACTTTTGCATCAATTTTTTCTTTAAGCTTAGCTTCAATAACTTTATTATCACCAACATCAATCTTTACTTCATCTTCATTATTTTCAATCAATGTCCCTCTTATTTTAAATGATGCATTAAAAGCAGTATACTTATCAGATACCGTATTATAAGCTATTTCTCTCGAAACTTTATCAAGCATGTATTCCACCCTTTTTTTAATTTATTTATACTTTCATATCGACATTTTTCACTTATCGCTTTAGCCAAGTAAGATTTTCCCATTTAAAAAATCTATTTTTTAAATAAATCCTATGATAAAATATAAGCATAAAAAAACAAGAGGAGTTGAATATAATGGAAAATCAAATAATCGAATTTTTAAGAGAAATAAAAAATGATATTAATGCTATAAAAAATGACGTTAATACCCTTAAAAGCGATGTTAATACTCTTAAAAGCGATGTTAATACTTTAAAAAATGATGTTAATACTCTTAAAAGCGATGTTAACTCTTTAAAGAACGATGTTAATATTCTTAAAAATGACATCGAATTAATAAAAATTCAACAAAAAGAAGACCACGAAATTCTTAAAGCTCTCGAACATAGAACTAACGAACACAAAGCTTTACTTGATCAATTAAATTATAGGGTTTCTAACGTTGAAGGAGATATAAAATCAATAAAAAATGATATTGTATACTTAGAAACTATAAGTATTCACAACGCAAATGATATAATAAAATTAAAAATAGCAAAATAATCAACAATCATTATAAAAGTTATATTTCTTTTGCCGATAAATTATAATGTAAGTCGGTAAAAGAGAGGAGCTGAAAATTTGAATAGAATCAACCAAGTAAATAATATAAATAAAACAAATAATATAAATGCTATAAAACCTAAAGAATTAAGACGTGCAGAATTTAAATCCAAATTTGAAAAAATAAAATCTGAACAAGTAAGAGAACACCTTAAAAATATATATGATAAAATAGTAGAACAATCTGATAAAATTGGTGAAAAACTTTATCTAAAAGATTTAATAGAATATAAAAAGTTAGTTAGAGAATTTTTAAATGTAGCAGTAAATAATTCTCATGTCTTTTCTCAACAAAACTTTTTAGATAGACGAGGTCGTCATAGAGTGTACGGAATTGTAAAAAATGTAGATAGAGAATTAAGTGCTCTTACTAGAGAATTTTTAAACGAAGAAGTCGATAGACTTTCAATTATTAAAAAACTTGATGGAATTAAAGGAATGCTTCTCGATGTATTCATGTAAAAGATAAGGAAGGGATATTATCCCTTCCTTATCTTTTTCTATATTTTAAATATTCATTTATAAATACATCTATATTCCCATCCATTACTCCTTGTACATTTCCAACTTCTGCATTAGTTCTATGATCTTTAACCAAAGTATACGGCTGAAATACATACGATCTTATTTGACTTCCCCAAGTAATTTGAGAATACTCTCCCTGTAAATCTTCTATTTTTTCTTTTTGCTCAAGTTCTTTTAATTCTATTAATTTAGCCATCAACATCTTCATAGCTTTATCTTTATTTAAATGTTGAGATCTTTGATTTTGACATTGTACTACTATGCCTGTAGGTAAATGAGTAATTCTCACAGCAGATTCTGTTTTGTTTACATGCTGTCCTCCTGCTCCCGAAGCTCTATAAGTATCTATTTTAAGATCATTAGGATTTATATCTACTTCAATGTCATCATCTAGTTCAGGTAGAACATCTACCGAAGCAAACGAAGTATGTCTTTTACCCGAAGTATCAAAAGGAGAAATTCTAACTATTCTATGAACTCCTTTTTCTCCTTTTAAATATCCATATGCATTTATCCCTTCTACTAATACAGTTGCACTTTTTATTCCCGCTTCAGGATCAGATAAAATATCTAATATACTAACCTTATATCCTTTGCTTTCAGCCCATCTAGTATACATTCTTAAAAGCATTTTAGCCCAATCTTGAGCATCTAGCCCTCCACTTCCCGCATGTATGGAAAGTATAGCATTATTTTTATCATATTCTCCATTTAAAAGAGTTTTTATCTTCATTTCTTCTATGTCAGAATATAAAGACTCTATTAGATTATTAACCTCTTTTTCAATAGATAAATCATCTTCTTCTAAAGATAACTCCATTAACACACCAATATCTTCCAAAGAATTTTCTAAATTTTCAAACTCAGAAACAGTTTCCTTTAAAGATTTATTTTTTTGAAGTAATTTTTGAGCTTTTTCATTATCTTCCCAAAAATCAGCTTTAGACATTTCTTCTTCTTGAGATTTTATCTCTTCTTTCATTTTAGCAATGTCAAAGAGAAACCCTCAATTCTTCTATAGATTTTCTCATACTTTCTATTTTTTGATTATATTCTTGAATGTTTAACATTTCTACCTCCTATGCATTTTTTCCGCAACATTTTTTATATTTCTTACCGCTTCCACAAGGACAAGGTTGATTTCTTCCGATATCTTCACCCTTTATTACAGTTTTTTGTTCTCCCTCATCTGTAGATAAATTATCTAAATCTACCACTTGCTTTCTTTCAATTCTTTCTTCTATAGCAAAATTATACAAATACTTAATAGTTTCTTCTTGTATAGATTTTATCATATCTTCAAACATATCAAATCCTTCAAATTGATACGCCCTTACAGGATCTTCTTGTCCTATAGCTCTAAGCCCTATACCTTGACGAAGCTGCTCCATGGCATCTATATGATCCATCCACTTAGTATCTACAACTTGAAGAAGAATTACCCTTTCTATTTCTCTCATTCTTTCTTTACCTATTTCATTTTCTCTTTGATCATATAATTTAACAGCAACATCCATTATTATACTTTTTATCTTATCTCTATCAAGTTCTTCTACATTTTCAAATACTATAGAACCTTTAGGGAGAAATACCGAATATAAATATTCTTTTAACCCTTCTAAATCCCATTCTTCTGGATAAGTCCCATCAGCAGTGTAAATATCTATAGCATTTTGAATTACTTTTTCTACCATACTCATTATATGATCTTTAATATTTTCTCCTTCAAGAACACTTCTTCTTTCTTTATATATAATTTCTCTTTGCTTGTTCATAACATCATCATATTGAAGAACATGCTTTCTTATAGAGAAATTTTTGCCCTCTACTTTCTTTTGAGCTCCTTCTATTGATTTTGAAAGTATTTTATGTTCTATAGGCATATCATCTTCCATACCTAACTTATCAACAATACCCATTATCCTTTCACTTCCAAATAACCTCATTAAATCATCTTCAAGACTTATATAAAATCTTGAAACTCCAGGATCTCCTTGACGACCAGCACGACCTCTTAACTGATTATCTATCCTTCTAGATTCATGTCTTTCAGTACCTATTATACAAAGACCACCAGCTTCTAAAACCTGCTTTTGTTCCTCATCTGTAACCTTTTTAATTTCACTATATATCTTGTTATATTCTTCTTTAGCTCGTCTTACTTCTTCATCGTCTATATCTATAGGAGATGTAACTAATGATAAAATATAATCACTATATCCTTTTTTCTTAAGCTCTTTCTTTGCTAAAAACTCTGGATTTCCTCCTAAAATTATATCTGTACCACGACCTGCCATATTAGTAGCTATAGTTACAGCTCCAAGTCTACCCGCTTGCGATACAATTTCTGCTTCTTTTTCATGATGCTTTGCATTTAAAACAGCATGACGTATTCCTTTTTTCTTCAACATAGCTGAAATTTTTTCCGAATTTTCTATAGATATAGTACCAACAAGTACAGGTTGTTTATTCTTATGTCTTTCTTCAATTTCTTTCACTACTGCCTTAAATTTACCCTCTACAGTTCTGTATATAGCATCAGGTAAATCTTGTCTTTTAATAGGCTTATTAGTAGGTATTTGAACTACATCCATACCATATATAGACCTAAATTCTTCTTCTTCAGTTTTAGCTGTACCTGTCATACCAGATAATTTTTTATACATTCTAAAATAATTTTGGAAGGTAATTGTAGCAAGTGTTTTTGACTCCCTTTGAACCTTTAACCCTTCTTTAGCCTCTATAGCTTGATGAAGTCCATCTGAATATCTTCTACCAAACATAAGTCTTCCTGTAAATTCATCAACTATTACTACTTCTCCATCCTTAACTACATAATCTACATCTCTTTTCATTTGATTATGAGCTTTTAAGGCTTGATTTATATGATGATAAATTTCTATGTTAGATATATCTGTTAAATTTTCTACTCCAAAAAACTTTTCAGCCTTAGTTATACCTTCTTCAGTCAATGCTACTGAATTCGCCTTTTCATCTATTGTAAAATCAACTTCATTTTTTAACATTCTTACAAATTGATCTGCTTCAAAATAAAGACTAGTAGATTTATTTCCAGCTCCAGATATTATAAGAGGAGTTCTAGCCTCATCAATAAGTATTGAGTCGACTTCATCTACTATAGCAAAATTCAATTCTCTTTGAACCATCTGATCTTTATATATAACCATATTATCTTTTAAATAATCAAATCCAAATTCATTATTTGTACCATAAGTTATATCACAATCATATTGCTTTTTTCTCTCTTGTGGACTTTGTCCATGAACTATAACACCAACAGAAAGTCCCAAAAACTCATATAATTTTCCCATCCATTCTTTATCACGTTTTGCAAGATAATCATTTACAGTTACTACATGAACTCCCTTTCCCGTTAATGCATTTAAATAAACCGGAGCTGTTGCAACTAAAGTTTTACCTTCCCCTGTCTTCATCTCAGCAATTCTTCCTTGATGAAGAACTATACCACCTATAAGCTGAACTCTATAATGCCTCATTCCAAGAACCCTCTTTGAAGCTTCTCTAACAACAGCAAAAGCTTCAACGAGTATATCATCTAATGTTTCTCCACCTTTTAATCTTTCCTTAAAAACATTTGTCATATTTTTAAGTTCATCATCGCTCATACTTTCAAATTTAGATTCTAACGCATCTATTTTATTAACAATTTTTTCTAATTTCTTTATTTCTCGCTTTCCTCCAAACCCAAATATATCTTCCAAAAATCCCATTCATTTTACCTCTTTTCTATTAAATTCATTAATATATATTTTAACACAGGTTCTAAAAATAACAAAGACCAGAAAATACTCTAGATTATATACAACAAAAAAAGTGGGACTAGTCCCACTTTTTTCACTATTCTTGTTCTATTATACCGTAACCCCCAGATTTACGCTTATAAACTACATTCATTTCATCAGTTTCTGAGTTTGTAAATACAAAGAAGTTATGTCCAAGTAATTCCATTTGAAGTATTGCTTCTTCTTCATTCATCGGTTTAAATCCAAATTTCTTTCTTCTCACTATTTTTATTTCATCGTCTTTATTATCATATATTCCATCTATATTTTCAAATCTTATACTACCATTGTCATGATGTTTATTTATTAACTTAGTTTTGTATTTTCTAAGTTGCTTACTCAACTTATCTACAACCACATCTATAGCTGCATATAAATTTTCTTCAGAATCTTCTGCTCTTATTATATTACCACTAATAGGAATAATAGTAACCTCTATAGTTTGTCTGTTTTTCTTAGCTCTAACAGTCGCCCTAACATCTATATCATCATTAAAATACTTTTCGATTTTTGAAAGCTTCTCCTCAATCGCCGCCTTTATCCCTTCTGTTAATTCCATATTTTTTCCCACTATAGTCAATTTCATAAAGCCATCCCCTTTCACACTAGAAAGTAATTAAACTTATTTTAATTATATTTTACCCACAAACAATTTATTAAAACAATTTTTTTGTAATTAAAATATTTAAATTTTAATTATTATTTTATTTTTAGTATATATTATACAAGGTAAATTTTTCAATATTTAATGTAAATATCCGTTGAAAATATCAGTGGATAATTTCAACATGCGCCTGTGGATAATGTGGATAAATCTGTGAATAAAGTTCATTACTGCATTTTGTTTGTGGATTTATATCCACAATAATCCACAAACCTGTTAGTTTTTTAATATTAAAAATTGTCGTAATTTATAGAATTACATAAAAAAAGAGCACCCTTCTGATGCTCTGCATAATATTATAGCTGACCTGGTCTTTGCCCCCACACTCGCCTGCTGGAGATTTCGCTTGGGTTTGCCGCACTACTATCCCTCTCGATGATTCCATCGGCAGGACTTACTTCTAAGCCGCACCATGATCGTTAATTCGTTTTTGAATTAACTTACGTGGATCCTTTTGCCTGCGACTGGCTTGGATTTTCAACCACAGACCTATAATATTGACCAGTTTATTTTATCAAATTTATAATCTTATGTCAATTACATTTCCCAAATGATGGTTTACTGATTTTTCCATGGCTTTAACATTATTATTAACCATTTCATTTATAAAACTTGCCTGTTGCTGTGATGTATCCATTACTTTTTTCATCACAGAAACACTTACTTGCTGAGCAAGTTTTGCTTGATTTAACCCAATCGACATAGCTGCTATATCCATAATTTTTCTCTCCTTAAATAATTAATTTATTTTTTATAATCAACAAAAACTCCTTGAGCATGATTATACCTACTATTATATCCCTTATAAGCTCTTGCTCCATTTTTTAAATTTTTCTTATTATTTCTGACTTTATTCAATTCCTCTTTTACCTTATCTAATTCTTCCTTTACTTTGTTGTTGTTAATTTTATCCAATTCATCTATTTTCTTAATTACATCTAATATATTTCCTACTTGATTTTTTAACTCTTTTATCTCAGGATATTTTTTAGTATCTATATTTTCAATATCAATTATCCCTAATTCTTCTTTTAGCTTTATATATATACTGTAAAACTTTTTATCTAATTCATTTACTTCTTCTATTTTTTCCTGTTTCTCCTCTACATGTCTAAGTAATAAATCCACATTATTATTTTCTAGCTCTATTTTTTGCATTTTACTTATCTCGTATATTTCATTCATCAAATTATATTTTTTTTGAGTAATTTGAATCAAAAAATTTATCAACTCTCTTATATTCATCAAACTACCTACTTTCCTCTGCGAGCTATTGCCATGGCTTGCTTCCAAGCATCTCTAAATTCAACTACAAACTCTTTTACTTCTTCCAATATCGCCTTATCTTTCTTAATATTAGCTTCAATAAGCCTTCTATGAAGATAATCATAAAGAGATCTTAAATTCTCCGATATTTCATATTTCATATCCAAAGTTATATTAAGCTCATTTATTATATTTTGTGCTTTTATTATATTACTATTAGCTTTTTCTATATTTTTTTCATCTACAGCTATCATCGCTAAATTTATAAATTTTATACATCCTTCATAAAGCTTTAAAGTAAGTTCTTCTGGTGTTGCAGTATTTATAGATTGTGTTTTATACTTTGCATAAGGATTTGCCATTGCCATATTTACTTCCCCCTATATAAGATTAATCATTTACATACCCATGCCCATTTGAGACATAAGCCATGAACTTTGAGAATTCATTTTACTCATTGCCTTTTCAAGAGCTGTAAATTGTCTCCAATATCTATTTTCAACTCTATTTAATCTATCATTTTCTCTAGATATTTGCTTTTCAATATTAATTACATCTTTATCTAATAAACTTATAGAACCACTCTTAGTTACAAAATCTATAAGTATAGTAGATTTTACTTGTCTATATAAAGATGCATTATCTCCTGTTCCAGATTTATCTATTATACTTTTCATACCAGATATAAGATCATCATAAAGCCTATTTATAAGTCCTGTTTCGGCTCTTCTTTCTTTTGCTTTATCTGGATCACTTTTAGCTTCACTTTCAGTTACATCTGAAGTATTAAATAATAGATTTATTACACCATCAACATCTTCTCTAATCGCATCTTTCAATTTCGTTTCATCAATTTTAAGTTTTCCTTTTTCTTGATAAGTTCCTGTAGTTATACCTATCTCTGTTAAAAAAGAAAAACCTGATAATTTTCCTGAATCTCCTGCATCATAATCACTATATACAGGTTCATACAATCCAGATCTTGTATTGCTCAAAATTCTAGTTATATGTTCATCATTTCTCAAAAGTCCCGATTTAGCTTTTTCTTCCCAAAGCTTTACAGTATCTTCATCCATGGCCTTTTTTTGCTCATCAGTTAAAGGTTGATAATCTCTATATCTTTTTTCCGATATTTTTTTATTTAATTTATCTATAAGTTCGTTATACTTGTCTATAAATCCTTTTATTTTATCATATACTCCGTCTACATCAGTATCAACTTTTATAGTATGAACAGTTCCTGCATCAGCTGATTTTAAGTCTATATTTATTCCATTTATAGTAAACTGATTTTTAGTGGTAGTTATAACAGCTCCATCAAAAACAACTTCTCCATTTGTTCCTTTATACTGCTCATTTAGAGTTAAATCAGTTTTTAATATACTCGAAGCACCAGTAAATATATTTCCATTATCTTCTGATATTTGAATTATATTTTCTTCTCCACCTTCTGTAGTAGATAAGAAAAATCTTTTAAAATTAGAATCATAACTAGCTTTAATTTTCAATTCATCACTATGTTCATTTATTTTATTTACCAATTCATTAATATTGCTAAAACCATCTATTGTTATTTCTGTCCCCGAACTAGTCTTAAATTTTACAACCTTCCCCGAAAGGTCAACATTCGGATCGTCAATTTCACTTAAACTTGCTTTATTGACATTTGAAGCTATTTGTCTTACTTCTATACTATGTGTTCCAGATACTGCACTAGACGTAGCAGTAGCATCAAATACATTTGTATCAGATGAAGTAGCTTTTTTCATCCACGATGCACTACTTATAGATCCACCAAATCCTACTCCAAGTTCTTTTTTAGTATCTAATATAAAATTTGCTATGTCTTTATTTATATTGTTGTAGGCTTCTTGAGTCCACTTTTTTATTTGCTTTTGCTGATTATACTTATTAAGTCTAATCTTTTCAGCATCCATAAGCTGTTTGATCATACTTTCAGTATCCATCCCTGTAGCCATACCACTTATTCTCATTATGTTTGACATACACTCTCACCCCTATCCTCTTTTGTCTACAAAAATGCCTGCTCTTTCACACATATCAGCTACCATATCTAATATTTTTTCTGGTGGTATTTCTTTTATTACTTCTTTAGTTTCATTATCTATTATTTTCACAACTATTTGTTTTGTTTTTTCATGTACAGAAAACTTTAAATGAGTATTAACCCCTATAAGTTCCTTATTTGCTTTTTCTATTGCTTCTATTAATTTTTTTTCTCCTGGAAAAGCCACATTTTCCTCTTTTTTCTCAGATTGTTTAACCATATCCTCTTTATTTTTAGGTACGTTTCTGTCATTTACAATTTCTGATTTAGATGGATTAATTTGATTACTGAACATAGAAGAATCTACTCGCATCACATACACTCCCCTTATTTTTTCTAACATTAATATCGGCAATAAATATATTTATGTTTATACTATTTCTCTCTTAATATTACACATTATTATACGTATATTAATTACATTTCTATTCATTACAAAAAAATGACTAATTAACCCTTTATATTTTTGAAGTTAATTAATCACATCTAGTATATAATACTTTAACCTATACATTTTTTCACATACTCACCTATATGTATCCTTATATTTTCTACACCAAAAGAAGATATCAATTTACTCAACTTATTATTAAAGTATTTTCTCAAACTATAATTTTTTATTAAATAATTAACACTATCTAACAATTGTATACCTTTTATATCTTCAAACCAACCTAAATTTACCATCCCATTCAATTCACTCATTTTTTCAGCTATCTTAATTTGATTATCAGCTTGCACTATCAAAATAGTAGGTATTCCCAGTACTGCTAATTCATAAGTTGTACTTCCTGCAGCAGATATAGCTATATCATTTTCAACCATTATATCTTTCATATTTGTAGGATTATAAATTAAATTAACGTTATTATTTTTATTCGCAATACACTTTAACTCACGTATACATTTAAATCCAGGACCTACAATTACATTTAATTTTACATCTAAATTTTTTAAAGAATCTAATATAAATGGAGTATAATTATTTATATCCACGCCTCCCATTGTAATTAAAATATTTCTAACTTCTTTATTAATATTAACAGGAGACACATTTCTAAATTCTTCTCTTAATAAAGTATAGTTACCACCTAACAAAAACTTAGTATTGTCAAATATTTTTTTATATTTCAAATCTTCAGCATATACATTCCCATTTATAACAATATGACTTGGATATTTATATAAATTATTATCATCTATAGAAATAAGTAACTTAACTAATTTTCTAAGTTTATGTAAATAATTATCGCTTAGCCAATAAGAATCAGTTATAATTATTTCCACACGTTCCTCATTAACAATACTTTCCACTTCTATAAGTTCCTCTTCTAAACTATTAGAACTTATATTTATATACTTAAACCCATTAGTTTCTATCATTTCTATTACTTTCTCATCTTTTTTAGTTAAAAAAACTATATCAAAATCATAATTCTTTAATTCTTTAGCGAGGGCCATACACCTCATAATATGACCCATTCCTATTTTTTGTCCCCCATCAGCTCTTATAGCTATTTTCATAACTTAATCTACCTTTCTAACCAATTCAAAAGCTTCTACATAATTCTTTCCCACTACAGTTCCCCATTTTTGAGCTATTATCTTCAATTACTGAATATTTGCCAACTAATCTACAATCTGTTATTCCAACTTCAAAAGTTATTCTATGATATTTAAGTCTCCATAATAATATATATTATTATATAACTATATTCATTTATTCAATCATCTCCCACGTTAAAGGAGTTCCTCTTTCTAAATCTTTAGAAGCTTTTTTCCCTAATACATATTCATAATATTTAGGTTCTAATCCATAAGCAGGTCTAATAACTCGTATATTATTTTCTGTTAACACTTCTCCTTTTTTTATATCTTTTACAATAAATACAGATCTTCTAAACTTTAAATTATTTCGCTCTCTTTCAGACATATTATAACTAATTTTTCCTATTGCTTTTTCTGCACTTCTAATATCTTCCACCATTTTTTTAAATTCATCCGGTTCCATAGAAAAAGAAGAATCTGGATTTACTATGCTTCTGCTTAAACAAAAATGTTTTTCCACTACTTTAGCTCCTAAAGCTACTGCACAAACAGCTCCAACAGAACCCATGGAATGGTCTGATAATCCAACTACTACATCAAATGTTTCCTGTAAATGTTGTATTGTCTTAAGATTCATATCATCAGAAATAGCTGGATAAGAACTTGAACATTTTAATAAACATAAATCATTATTTCCTTGTTCTCTTATTACTTTTACAGCTTCTTCTATTTCTCCCAAAGTAGCATTTCCTGTTGACATTATAATAGGTTTTCCTTTTGAAGCTATATATTTCAGAAGAGGTATATCAGTTACTTCAAAAGAAGCTATTTTATAAAATTTCACTCCCAAATTTTCTAGAAAATCTACAGAAGTTTTATCAAAAGGAGTAGATAAAAAATCTAATCCGAGTTTTTCTGCTTCTTTCTTCAAATCCACTTGCCATTCCCAAGGTGTATATGCTTTTTTATATAAATTATATAAAATTTCTCCTTTCCAAGTCCCTTTTTTTATTTTAAAATATTCTTTATCACAATCTATAGTCATAGTATCAGGAGTATAAGTCTGTATCTTTATACAATCTGCTCCTGATTCTTTAGCTGCATGAATTATTTCTATAGCTCTATTAAAGTCCCCAGCATGATTAGCTGACATTTCAGCTATTATATACGTAGGTTGATTTTTTCCTATTGTCTTATTTCCTATATTTATAATCTTATTCATATTCATCACCTAAATTTGCAATAAATTCTATATAATTTTCCTTTTCAAATTTAATATAACCGGCTTTTTCAAAAGCTTTAATCGAAGGTATATTTCCATATTTTACCCTTCCAATCAAAATCAAATTTGAAAATTGTGATTTTATTAATTTTAAAATTTCTGTTCCAATCCCTAAACCTCTATAATCTTTGTCTATGCTATAATTAATCATACCAGTATGCTCTTCTATATCAATTCTAACTTGCCCTATATTTTTATTGTTTAAAATACATATATATATTTTTGAATTATTTGATTCTATTTTTGATCTAAACCACTTTCTATGCTCAGAATAATCTATTTTTGATGAATTAAAAGAATTTTTTCTAACTAAATCATCATTTGCCCAATTAAATAATAAATCACAATCTTTATAATTAGCTAATCTAAGTTGTATATCCATAATATCAACCCTTTATTTAATCTTTTTTTGCTCTATATGTTCATTTATTTTAGATATTTCTGGATTTTTATTCATAAACTCAATTATTTCATCTAAATAAAAATCATGATCACCAGTATAAAATTCATCATATATCCTACTTATTAATTTAAAATCTTCTATTGTATCTAATGTCCATCTATATTTAGAATAATCTTTTTTATTTAAGTAATAATATATATTGTCTATATTTTCATATATGTATGGGGTAACATGTTCTCTTTGATAATTTCGATTTGCATTATTGTAAACTTTTTCTAAAACGTTAAAAGAAAACACCTCTACATCTAATCCTCTAGGATAAGTTCTTTTAGATAAATCCATACCTGCATTAGTTACTAATTCATAATTATTATCTAAATAAAATTTTATTATATCATCTACAACTTTAGAATCTATTAAAGGACAATCAGATGTTATTCTTACAATAATATCTGCATTGTTTTCTTTAGCAGCATAATAATATCTACTCAACACATCCCATTCACTACCTCTAAAATATTTAATTCCCATTTTTTTTATCTCTTCAATTAATACATTATCTTTTTGTAAATTTGTAGTTGCTATCACTATATCATTTACATATTTGCTTTGTCTTACTCTATCTACAACATGTGCAAGTACAGACCTTCCTTTTAGTGTTTTGAGAACTTTCCCCGGAAGTCTTGTTGAACCCATTCTAGCTTGAATAATAGCTACAACCCTTTTCAATCTAACCCCCTACTTTCTATAATAACTTATAACTTTTTTTACTGCTTCTATAACATCATCAACATCTTCACCACTCATAGCAGGAAATAAAGGTAGTGTAATCATACACTCATACAGCTTTTCAGCATTTGGACACAATCCTTTTTTATAACCTAATTTTCTATAATAAGGATGTAAATATACTGGCAGATAATGTACATTCACTCCTATATTTTCAAACCTCAAAGCTTCAAATATTTCTTTTCTAGTACAGTTTAATTTATCTAAATTAAACTTTAATATATATAAATGCCAACCTGAATTTGAATAATCTGGCTCAAACGGAATAGTTACTTCTTCCATATCATTAAAAGCTTCATTATATCTTTTTACTATCTCTCTTCTCCTATCTACAAAATCATCCAATTTATCCATCTGACTTATTCCAAGAGCGCATTGAATATCCGTTATTCTATAATTATATCCTAATTCTAATTGCTCATAATACCATGGCCCTTCTTCATAACTATTTAACAATTCCCTATCTCTAGTTATGCCATGGCTTCTAAATAAAATCATTTTTTTATATAATTCTTCATCATTAGTTACGACAATTCCACCTTCTCCAGTAGTTATCGGCTTTACTGGATGAAAACTAAAAGTAGTTAAATCTGCTAAAGAACCAACTTTTTTCCCTTTATATTCACTACCTAACGAGTGAGCTCCATCTTCTATAATCACAATATTATATTTATCAGCAATTCTTCTTATTTCATCCATATCAACAGCTTGTCCTGTAAAGTCCACTGCTATTATAGCTTTAGTTTTATCAGTTATTTTTTTTTCAATTTCCTCAGGATTAATATTATATGTACAAGGATCAATATCGACAAATACAGGCTTTCCCCCACAATAAAGTACGCAATTTGCAGACGCTGCAAATGTTATTGAAGATACTATTACCTCATCACCTTCTTTTATTCCCACAGCAAGACACGCTATATGAAGAGCTGCTGTTCCATTAGATACTGCTACTGCATACTTAGCTCCTACATAATCAGCAACTTTCTTTTCGAATTCTCTTACTATTGGACCAGTAGTCAAATAATTTGATTTTAAAACATCTACAACCAAATTTATATCTTTCTTATCTACACATTGTTTTCCATATGGTAAATATGTATCTCTAACAGGTTTTCCACCATATATAGCTAACCCTTGTTTCATTTTATTCTCTCCCTTATATTAAATCAGTTGATTTTATCCATTCCTCAGTTTCTTTTATTCCCTCTTCCAATGTATACTCAGGTTGCCATCCTAAGATATTTTTAGCCTTATCATAATTACACTTTAACTTCATAATTTCACTTTGAGGATGAATATGTTTTACATGTTCTATATTTACCCTTTCATTAGATATTAATTTTGCCAACTCATTTATAGTAACATCTCGACCAGTTCCTGCATTCAACACTTCTCCATTCACTTTATCGCTATATCCAGATTCAACAACAAATCTAGCACAATCTTTTACATATAATAAATCCCTCGTTTGTTCTCCACTTCCATATACTTTCAAAGTCTTTCCTTCTAAAGCATTTTTAATAAATATAGCTACAACTCCACCTTCTCCACCTGTCTTTTGAAAAGGACCATAAGTATTAAAAGGTCTAATAACCACTGTAGGCATTTTATAAGAATAATAATATGAAAGCACCATATTTTCAGCCGCTATTTTACTGCCACCATACGGCGAAATAGGTTTTATAGAATGAAATTCATCTATTCCTTTATCTTCGCATTTATCATAAACCATACACGTACTCATAAAAACAACTTTACACGGATGAGTAATTTCGCTTTTATCTAAAATCCAATTATCTCCATCCATTTTTGAATTCTTGCCAAACATCTGAATTTTAGCTCTTTCTAATATATTAAAAGTTCCTACCGTATCATTATAAAATGTAGTCTTAGGATCATCTATACTATCTTGTACATTTATTGAAGCAGCTAAATGATATACTATATCAAATTTATTTTCATCAAACACTTTATCTAAAATTTCTTCATCTTTTATATCTCCTTTAACAAATTCAAATTTTTCATTATCTATAAATTCGTTTATATTCTCAATCCTTCCATTAGATAAATTATCTAAAGCAACAACAGCATGTCCATCATCAAGTAATCTCTTTACAACCCATCTTCCTATAAATCCAGCTCCTCCAGTTACTAATATATTCATTTTATTCCTCCTATATCAAATTTTCACTAATTATTAATTTTCTAACTTCTTCTTTATGTATAGGCTCTTTGCCATGAGAACTATAGCTTTCTCTTTTGGCTTTATCAAATTCACAATAGTTCTTTTCATATATCCCTCTTTCAACTGAAATAGGAATTACAGCATACATATCTCCTAAATCATATGCAAATTCTGCTTCTTCTTCTGTCATCAATTCCTCATACATTTTTTCCCCAACTCTAAGTCCAATTGTTTTTATTTTAACATCATTTATGTCTATATTATATTTTTTACACGTTTCTTCAACAACAATTTCCGCCAAATCTTTCAACTTAATTATAGGCATTTTTAATACAAATACCTCTCCACCTATACCTTTTTCCGCCGCTACCATAGTAAGTTTAACAGCATCTGTTAATGTCATCATAAATCTGCTCATTCCATGATTAGTTACCGTTATTTCTCTTTTTTCTAATATTAACTTTTTAAATAACGGTATTACAGAACCACGTGATCCCATTACATTTCCAAATCTAACAGCTACAAATTTAGTTCTAGCTTTTCCCTTACTATAATTAGCTGCTTGAACTAACCTTTCTGCCAAAAGCTTTGTAGCACCATAAGCATTTGTTGGACTTATAGCTTTATCAGAACTCGTAAATAATACACATTCTACATTATGATATATTGCTGCTTTAATTACATTTTCCATTCCAGTTACATTAGTTTTTATAGCTTCCGTTGGATTATATTCACATGAAGGAACATGTTTCATAGCAGCTAAATTAAATACTATATCTATATCTTCCATAGCTCTCTCTACTCTATCATAATCTCTAACATCTCCAATTAAAAACCTTAACTTTCCTTTATGTATATCTTCTATTTCTCTTTCCATTATAAATTGTTTATATTCATCTCTACTTAATATTCTAATAACCTTAGGTCTTTGATTTAATAATTCTTTTACCAAACCTTTACCAATTGTTCCAGTTCCACCTATTATGAGTATCTTTTTACCATCATAATATCCCATAAATTACACCTTCTTATATATTTTGTCTAAATATACAATCGACAAAACAATGCATTTTTTTAACATATTTTATCTATCAACCTTTTTAAATAATGTTCCATTTTTAAAATAACCTCATATCTAGCTTTATACATACCCAAATTTCTCTTAGATATCCTAATGCTTGCCTCTCGCTCATTTTCATTTATCTTTTCTCCATAATTCAAAGTAATATTTATCATACTTGGCTGTAAACAATACACTAATAAATTATTTTCAACTTTATAACTTTCTATTAATTCATCTATTTCATCCATTCTATTTAAAACACAATTTATATCAACATCTATATTCTCATTATAATAATCAACAAGTTTCATAGATAGATTTATATTTTCATTTATACACTCTTTTATAATCTGCAAATTATCATAAATCTTATTTAATACATCTATTTTATTATTAATTTCATCACCACTAACATACTTGTATTTAACAACACTATCAATAACATTTTTAGGATTAAATTCACAACTGCAATACCTCTTTATCACATCTTCTAAAGACATAATATTTGTTCCCTTTATATCTACTCCACCTTCAGTTGCATTAATAAAGTGTTTATCATTATTTTTTTGTATAAATTCTTCAAACCAACATAAAAAACTATACAAACTCGAACTAGTTAATATATCTTCGCCATGTATATCTTTAACTTTTATCAAATCTTTTTCATTTTGATCTATTTTATTTTCGCTTATAGAAGCGCTATCACTGTGATATTTATTATCTGTATAAGCAAGATCTTGACCTATAAATACTATAGGATTACATCCTAAGTAATTTGCAATAGCTGTAGAATAATTTGCAACTGATCCACCCGATTCAATAATGTCATATTTTTCATTTTCTAATTTATATATTAAATCTTCATAGTATTTATCATTTGTAAATACAACTTTGCCTTTATAATTATTTATAAGCTTATTGTTTGAATGTATTAAAGTTATCAAAGGTATATCATTTGATATGTATTTCTCAACTAACGTATATGCAATATCATTCGGATCTATATTACATAATATATGTGGCTTAATCCCCCTTTGTAAAAGAGGTTTCAAAGTTCTCACTCCAGCTATTATCAATGCTTTATTTTGAATATATTTTAATTTGTCAATATTTTTTTCTAAAGAAGGTCCTGCTGAAACTATAATAGCAGGCTTATCTTTAAATACATTTTTTAATTTATTTATACTATTCCCTTTATTTACAATATGATAAATATTCATAATAGCATTTTCACTTATTTTATCAGCTAATATGTTAGCTGTATCAATGTGAAATAGCAACTGATCATTGTATAATTTTACTACCCTTTCTAGTTCATTGAAATATGACCTATATATATTTTCATATGAATTTAATTTATACATTTTTATATTTCTATACTGATTTTCATTTAAAATATTATTTAATAAATATTTAAATCGAGCAATATTTTCACCTATTATGATTTGTACATTTTTTTTGTTTATTACATTTTCATATTCAGAATTTTGCATAGCTATACTAAATATTTCTTTATTTGGCTCTATTAAAATTACATTGCTTTTTTCTGTTATTATTCCATATAATTGTAAAAGATTATATCCTAATCCTCCTCCAAATAAAACAAATATAGTATCTGCATTGTATTTGTTTATATCTTTAAATGTATTTATAGCTTCATTTATTGGATCATACTTACTATGAATATAAAACTCTCTACCATTATAATTCACCTTTAATGTATGTCCTCTTTTTTTAGCTTTCTCTAAATTTATAATCATAAAATTATTTCCCTTTCAATGAAATATAATTTTTTATAAAATAATCTAATTTCATATGTTTACATCCTTTAATAAAAACTCCTCCCTCTGTACAATTTATAAATTCAACATCAGGAGTATCCTTTATTTTATTTTCAATCCAATATTTAAAACTCAAAAGTCCTAAAGTTGTATTCAACACTTCTCCATTTTGACCTATTATTTTTCTCATATTAGGAAGGTTTTTCACTTTCTTTTCTTCTCCATACATATCACCTTTAGCATGATGTTCATTATTTGTATACGCTAAATCCTGCCCTATAAAAACAATTGGGTTTGCTCCAAATTTTATCGCTATATCCATAACTGCAGTGGCTACAGATCCTCCAGAATCTATCAAATACTCCTTATTTTCTATTCTATTTACATCATTACACGCAATATACTTTGGTCCTAAATATTTAGATACAGTATAAGAACTAGCAGTATCCAAAAATACCAAAGGTATATCTAAATTTTCATATCCTTCTATTTGCTTATACGTTATATCCTGTGGATCTATTATACAGAACATATTCGGCTTAAATCCTATTTCTAAAAGAGGTTTTAAAGCTGAACCTACAGCAAATACAAAAGCTTTGCCTTTTAGTTTATGAAGTAAATGTTTATTTTTATTCAAAGAAGGTCCTGCCGACACTATAATTAAAGGTTTATTTTTATATTTATTAAACAAAACTCCTATATTTTTACATTTAATATTTTTATTTTTTTCAAGATTTTCAGATAATAAATTCACCCATTTATCCGTTAAACTTTTTTTAATATTCCAATTTTCAATAACAAATTTAAAATCTTGATATTTATTAGGTATTGTTTTTATAGATGCAGTATGAATAATAAATTTACTTCCATCTATTAATAATCCTTTCAATTTAGTAGCAATATACTTTTCATCATCAGAAATAATAAGTTTTAATCTATTATCTAATAATACTTCTCTTAAATCTCTCAATATTAAAGCTAACTTAAAAACTTGTAAATTAATATCCACTACATACAACTTTTTATCTCTATCTATTTTTTTTAACATTTCTTCTATATGATACCCAAGTCCAAATCCATAAACTATATTGATATCTACATTATTGTCTATTTGAGCATTTGCAAATAAAACAGCTTCTTTTTTTGGATTATATTTACTATGTAAAAAACATTCATAACTATCTAATATATCATCACTTACAATTTTCAAAGTATAATCGCCCACTCTAGTTTTTACAATATTATACAAATTATTAGATATATTAATTTTCGATATTTTATTGAATAAATCAAAATCTATTTTTTTTAAAATATTCGCATTATTATTGTAAAAATCCATTTTTTACGCTCCAATCGTAACAAGTACTTTATCTTTCCAATTTTCTAACACTGGAATTATCTCATACTCTAACAAATCAGCTATAAGCACATAATCTCTATTTTCTAATGCATATACCATCTCCATAAGATATTCATTTATTTTAGAAATTTCTATTTTTTCTTTTTGTATATCACTTGTAATATTTATACCTTCTATTATATCATTTAAAGCTTGTATAACTTCCACTACCATTTCATTCCCTTTGCCTTCGTTTCCATTTTGGAAAAATTCAATTGTATCCTTTATATCATAAATAAGTTTTTCTAAATATTCATCAATAGTCTTTAATATTTCTAATTTTTGATTATTCATCATAAGCACTCTCCTCTAAATTTTTTATACAATTATCCATTAGTTCACATGTAATACCCACATTTTCATATATTCCTTTGTATAATAATTTGCTCTTTGTAGCTAATCTCATACCTTTTTCTCTTTCTGTTTCATTTATTTTTTCTTTTAAACTTTTGTCTAAATTTATATTTAAAATAACAGGTTCAACTAAATAATTAACCGCTATATTACTGTCCTTGTTTTTCAACATATTATTATCTATTTTTTCTAACTCAATCAGTACATCCCCCAAATTTTCAAATTTATTATTTTTATATAACTTATACATTTTCTCACTCAATTTAATTGCTCGTTTAGCATGTTTTTTTAAATTCAATATATCCTGTTTAATCTTTTTTAAATTAAATATTACTTTATCAACTTTCAATTTATCTAAATTTTTACCTTCCAGTTTATCATCTAAAATACATTTAACATCTATACATTCTCGACAGTATTTTTCTATAGTTTCATTCAATGTCAAAATATTTGTTCCACTTATTTTTGCTCCGCCTTCTGTTGCATCTATAACCATTTTATCTGACATATTTTCTATATAATTTTCAAACCATTTTAAATATGTATACAAAGGAAAACTAGTATATACTTTATCACCATATATATCTTCCACTTCTAAATGTAATTCATTTGATTTATTATTACTTCCCTCAGTCTTTGAATTTTGCGCATGACTTTTTCCTTCTGTAAAAGCTAAATCCTGTCCTACCAAAATCAAAGGATTACATCCCATATAATCAGCTAATGAAAAGCATGTATTTGCAACTGATCCACCCATAGATATAACATCAATATACTTATTCGTTATATTCTTTATCAAACCTATAGTTTCAGGACAGTTTATAAATACTTGTTTCCCCTTATGTTTTTTTATTACTTTACTATTAGATATTACCATACTAACTAATGGAATATCTCTATGTTCATACTTTAAACCATTCTTTATAACATCATAAGCTGGTTCTCCTGGATCTATAGAAACTATAATATCCGGAATAATATCATTTTCAAACAATGCTTTTAATGTTCTCCCACCAGTTATAATAACTGCTCTATCTTGTGCTTTTTTTAAATATTTTATATTTTTATCCAAAGACGGACCAGCCGATACTATAATCGCAGGCTTTTCTTTGAATATACCTTTTAATTTTTGTATCTCACTCCCAAACACAATACTATCTATATTTTTAAATAAATTTTTATTAAATTCATAAGAAAAATAATTCGTCGTATTAACTTCAACTTTATTATATATTACTGAATACTTTAATTCTTTTACTGTTTCTAAGTAAAATTTTTCATATATTTTATCATATTGAGCAAATATTAAAAATTTAATATTCGACAAATCATTTGCAGATATAAAATCTTTAAATGTCACTTTAACTTTTTTTGTATTCATACCTACACAAAAGTAAATATTTTTAGATTTTATTAATTTAGTAAAATCATTTATACTAATAGCTTTTTTAAAAATTTCTACACTAGGCTCAATAACTACAATTTTATTATTTTCTGTTAATAAATCAAACAATTTCAATATGTGATAACCCGGTCCCATACCAAATACAACGAAAATACTTTCAGCATTATATTCACCTATATTACTTATAAATCTTTGTGCCTCTTTCATAGGTGAGTATTTACTATTTATATATCTAGTACTATGTTCATCTATTAATTTCATTGAATATGTATTTTCTCTAGTTAATTCAACCTCAATTTCATAATTATCATTAAAACTCTCAATATAATCTATATAATCGCTTTCATAATGTTTTTTTAACATTTCCATATTTTCCTTGAATATTTCATTCATTTTTACACCTCAAATCAACATATATCATATATATCGTCAAATAAAGCAAAATTTTATAAAAAAAGTAGAAGATTCAAATCTTCTACCTTTTTATAAACTATCTTAATAATTGTAATACTCCTTGAGGAGCTTGATTTGCTTGAGCTAACATTGCTTGTGATGCTTGAGCTAAAATATTTGCTCTTGTTGACTTCATCATTTCTTTAGCCATATCTACATCTCTTATTCTTGATTCTGCTGCTTGTAAGTTTTCAGATGCATTGTCTAAGTTCTTAATAGTATGCTCTAATCTATTTTGATATGCTCCAAGCTTAGATCTTTCACTTGATACTTTGTTTATAGCATCATTTATTTTTGTTATTGCACTACCAGCTTTTGTCGCAGTAGAAACATCTATTGAATTTACTGATAAAGCTTTAGCATTCATTGTAGCAATAGTTAAACTAATAGTTTGACCTTTATTTGCTCCTATTTGGAATGTTTTACCCGAGAACTTTCCATCTAATAATTTTTGAGTATTGAATTCTGTTGTATCTGCAATTCTAGTTATCTCTTGTTGTAATTGATCTATTTCTGCTTTTATAGCACTTCTATCTTTTGTAACATTAGTATCATTTGATGCTTGTACTGCTAATTCTCTCATTCTTTGAAGTATTGCATGAGTTTCATCTAATGCTCCTTCTGCTGTTTGAATAAGCGATATAGAATCTTGAGCATTTCTTGATGCTTGATTTAAACCTCTTATTTGAGCTCTCATTTTTTCTGATATTGAAAGTCCTGCTGCGTCATCTCCAGCTCTGTTTATTCTCATACCTGAAGATAATTTTTCAATAGATTTAGCTTGAGCTCCTTGGGCTATACCCATTCTTCTGTGTGCATTCATTGCATTAAGATTGTGATTGATTATCATAATACATACCTCCTTGAATTTTTTATGTAGGCTTCCTTTCCCACATTTTTTTATTTATATCAAGCCCCATGGCTTAATAACTAAATTACTTCTTTAGATTTTTGTTCTTTTTCCCAGACTTCTCCTCTCATTATTTTCATCTCTCTAGGAGCGTCTATTGCAAGTCTTAATTGACCACTTTCACTTTTTACTACCTTTATTTTTATCTTATCATCAATTACTATATATTCTCCTGGCTTCCTGCCCAATACTAACATCCTGGTTCCCTCCTTATTTTTTAACAAAAAAAGACGACTAATAAACCCATTTATTATTTCTCATCCTGAGAAATTAAATAAGCTTATTAATCGTCCATGATTTTATTACATTTATCATATTAAAATTATGTATTGGTATTTTATACTTTTTCAAGACTTTTTTATTTAATGTTCCATTTATTTCTTTCATCTATTATATCGATACATTTCTCTAATACTTTATACTTTTTTTGAAAATTTTTTATAAAAATTTACGCTTTTGTTTTTCCCATTTTTCACCTCTAATTATATCCATATCCTTCGGAGCATCTATCGCAAGTCTTAACCGCCCTCTCCCACCTTCTATTACTTTTACTTTTATCATGCCACCAATTACTACATATTCACCTATCTTTCTGCCTAATACTAACATTCTTTATTCACTCCTTGAACTTAAATTTATAAAGTAAAAGGCCGGTTGCACTACTAATTCAGTATAACTTAAGTGCCCAAATAACAAGTTATACTTCATCATCTCCTTTAAAATAAAAATTCAACAAATTATTCAATCTTACTATATAATAATACATTTTCACTTGTATTATTTCAATATACATCTCGCATAAAGATCTTTTTTAAATTTACATTATATAATATTATTAAATTTTACATTTCGCGAATAATATTCAAGTATTTCACGATGTTTTTTAAATAATACATACTATTCCATTCCCTTTACTAAACCTTTAATATATTTTTTAGATAAAAAACATAATTCTCCATTACTCATAAGAATATACATATCATTTCTTTTTTTGTTTATTAATTTTATATAATTTTTATTTACAATACAAGCTTTATGAGATTTATAAAATCTTTCATCTAATTCTTTTTCTATATTTTTAAGCCTTCCATAAAACTCAATTTGTCCATCTATAGTAGATACTCTTAATTTTCCATTTATATTAGTAGTTTTTATGCTAATTATTTCATCAAGATTTAATAAATAAGTCCTATTACCACACTTAATTGTTATAAATTTATTTTCTGTTTTTAAGTATTTACTCAATATAATTTCAAAATTTTCTATCAACCTTCGTTTTATATCATCTTGTTTATCTATAAAATCTAATGCTTTTAATCTATATTTAAAAACATACATTACCATTGTTGGATGATTTGTTAAAAATATTATTTCTCCATTATTATCATATTTCCGTATTTCTCTTGCAAGTTGAATCCCATTTTTATTATCTTTAAGCTCTATATCTAAAATATAAATATTTTTTTTATCTAGATTTTGCTTTACATAATCAACTACACCTTTTGTCGAATCTTTAACAAGCCCTATACTAAAACTATACTCTTGTTTTGCCATAAAACCTTCAACTATATTCACAACCTCACTAGATATAACTCGATCATCTTCACAAATTACAAAATTAATCATTAAAAATCCAACTCCTTTTCTTTTTAAAATTAAATAAAAACATTAAAATTTTATTGCGAATAACGCTAAAATTTTAATGTTTTTATTTCGAAGTTGATTATCATTACATTATTTCAATTTTTTATAATATCACATATAATTTCTATTTCTTCTCTCTTAATTCCAACTGAACTCGGTAAATTTATTCCTTTATTAGCTAATTCTTCTGTAACAGTCATATCCAAATGCCTACACTTCATATATGGAGGCATTTTGTGAACTGGTGTAAAAAACGGTCTTGTCTGAACTCCTCTCTCTTTTAATCTATTTATAAGTTCATCTCTAGTAATACCAAAATCATCTTCTATAATAATTGAATACAACCAATAAACATTTCTAGCATATTCTCTTTCAGCAGGTATAGTAATTCCCCTTGTGTTTTCCAAAAGTTTATTGTAAACTAAAGCATTTTCCCTTTTAATACTTATGTACTCATCTATTTTTTCAAGCTGTGCACACCCCATGGCAGCAAGAATATTAGGCATTCTATAGTTATACCCTATTTCTTCATGAAAAAATCCACCGTTATCAAGCAAAGTCTTAGTCTGTGTAGATAAATATTTTACTCTTTCACCTATCTCCTCATTATTAGTAACAAGCATTCCTCCTGCACCAGTAGTTATCAACTTATTGCCATTAAAACTAAAACACCCTACATCTCCAATTGTCCCCGTATGTTTTCCTTTATATAAAGAACCCAAACTTTCTGTTGCATCTTCTATTACATATAAATTGTGTTTTTTTGCTATATCCATAATTTTATCCATATCAACAGGATGTCCATATATATGAACAACTAATATAGCCTTTGTATTTGGAGTTATAGCTTTTTCTATTTTTTCAGCATCCATTACAAATGTATCTCTGCTTACATCTACAAATACAGGATCTGCACCTACATATCTTACTGCGTTCACAGGAGATATAAATGTAAGAGATGGAACTACAACCTCATCACCTTCTCCTATTCCAAGTACTTTTAATGCAAGATGAATTGCTGCCGTTCCATTTACAGTAACTACTGCTTTTTTTATATTTAAATACCTCAAAAAATCTTCTTCAAACTTATCGACATAACTCCCCGCAGAAGATACCCAATTTGTATCTAAACACTCCTTAATGTATTTCCACTCATTTCCTCGTATTTCAGGTATACACAACGGAATCATATCTTCAACTCCTAACTTTTCTCCTCAAATTTATTACTTTTTATAAAACATATCATTTCAATTAAGTAGGATGCATATGAAAATATAAAGGAATACTCATAAATATTTTGTTAAAAAACTTGTTAAATGAAATAAAAAATTCGTTAAAAAAGCTTTGTGTCTGAGCGATAGCGAGTTTTAAAGCTTTTAGAATTTTTTATGAAATGAAACTTAGTTTTTTCAAAATATTCATTGTATGAGTGTTATTTTCGTGTGCATCCTACAATTTTACCTACACATTATAAATATCCGTTTTAAAATACTTCATATTATCTCTTATCCACTTTATAGTTTCAGATAATCCTTCATCTAAAGTATATTTAGGTGTCCAATCTGTTAGTTCCTTTATTTTAGTATTATCAGCCCACAACCTATTTACTTCACTTTTTTGAGGTCTTATTCTTTTTTCATCTGTAACTATTTTTATATCTTCACCTATTATATCTATAATTTTTTTAACTAAATCACCTATACTTATTTCATAATTAGATCCGACATTTATAACTTGACCTATAGTTTTTTCACTTTCTGCTATTTTAATAAACGCTTCTACAGTATCCTTAACATAATTAAAATCTCTTGTAGGTGTTAAACTTCCAAGCTTTATTTCTTTTTTTCCCGAAAGTATTTGAGATATTATAGTGGGAATTACAGCTCTTGCTGATTGTCTTGGTCCATACGTATTAAAAGGTCTAATTGTCGAAATAGGCATATTAAAACTTCTATAAAAACTTTCTGCTATTTTATCCGCTCCAATTTTTGAAGCTGAATACGGGGATTGTCCTTGAAGTGGATGGTTCTCATCTATTGGAACGTACAAAGCAGTTCCATAAGTTTCACTTGTAGATGTATGAACTATTTTTTCAACTTCGCATTCTCTACAAGCTTGTAAAACATTAGCCGTTCCTTCTACATTTGTTCTTACATACGCCATTGGTGATTGATATGAATAAGGTATAGCAATAAGTGCTGCAAGATGAAACACTACATCTTGTCCTTTTACAGCTTTAGAAATACTATCGTACTCTCTAATATCTCCAGTATATACATTTATTTCTTTTTTTACATTTTCATCAAAAGTATCTATCCATCCCCAACTATTAAATGAATTATATTGAACAAGTGCTGTAACATCCGCTCCAATCTCAACTAGCCTTTCAGTTAAATGACTTCCTATAAATCCTTCTGATCCTGTAATTAGAACTTTTTTTCCCTTTAAATCCAATACAATCACCTCTTAAAAATTTTAAAATAATCTTCATTTGCTCTATTGTAATCTTCAATATACCCTATATCCATCCAATATTCTGTAATCGGAAAACTTCCTATACATTTATTTTCTCTTATTATTTTCTCTATCAAAGTTGTTATGTCATAATATTCAAAATCAGGAATATAGTCTATTACTATTGGATCTAAACAGTATATTCCTCCACTTACAAAATTATTTATAGTCGGTTTTTCCGTAAGTTTTACAACTTTATCATCTTCAAGTTGTAAAACTCCATACGGAACATTAATATCGTATTTACGACTTGCTATTGTTATACAATTTTCATTTTCTATATGATAATTCATAAGTTTTTCAAAGTTGAGTTTTGTAAGTATATCTCCATTTATAACAAAAAAATGTTTATCTAAATACTGCTGAGCGAGTTTTATAGCTCCAGCAGTTCCCATTCTTTTAGGCTCATATATATACTTTATTTTCACTCCAAAATTTTGACCATCTTGAAAATAATCTTCTATAATATGCGATTTATAATTGACAGATATTAATATGTTTTTATATCCAAAATCTCTAAGCTGAATAATTATAGTTTCAAGTATCGGTCTATCTCCCACTCTTAGCATCGGCTTTGGAATTTCTTCTGTAAGAGGTCTAAGTCTAGTTCCTAACCCCCCAGCCATTATCAGTGCATAATTTTCTTTCTCTTTTGCGTTATTATGTAAATCATTAAAAAATAAAATATCTACTACCTTCATATTTTCATCTACAACTGGTATTTGCATAATTTTTTTACTTATGAATATATTTTTTATAAATGTATCAGAGTAATTTTCATGTACAAATACACAATTAGTATTAGTTATTTTTTTTGCCTTTTCCTCCAATGAAATTCCATTGAGCAATGCTCTTCTAATATCTCCATCAGTTATAGTACCTATAAGTCTTTCATTATCGTCTACTATAATTGCTATTCCCTTTGCTGTATTATCTATAATTTTCATTATTTCTTTTAATGAAAAATCTAATTTTGCAAATACATCCTGTATTTTCATATAATCACCCTTTTAAATTTTTCATATAAAACTGAGCTATATTAAAATCATCAAGTGAATCTATATCTATTGAGCTCACTCTATCCATTACATAAGGTATTGTTTTTTTCATTTCAAAATCCCTAAATTCTAATAGTTTTTCTGTTTTCGCTATGTATATTGCTCCATTTAATCTGTACAGTTTAGGAAAGTCTTGTCTTCTTGTAAAAATTTTTTTATCGTATTCTATAAAATCCTCTAAATATCCATTATCATCTATTCTTTTCATCCAAAACGGTGTATGTTCTACTTCAGTAACTGAAATTACAGAATCAACGTTTTTATCAATAATCAATTCAATCGCTTCATCTATATGATTTTTATTCCTAAGAGGAGATGTACATTGAAGAAGTAGTGTATATTCAGGGTTATAATTAAAATTTTCTTTTAATTTGTTCAAAGCATGAATAATAACTTCCATTGTAGGAGTATCATCCTTGGCTAAATTTTCAGGTCTTAAAAAAGGAATATCTGCTCCATATTTTCTAGAAATTTGTGCTATTTCCTCATCTTCTGTATTTACTAAAACTTTATTTACATATTTAGATTTTTTTGCAGCTTCAATTGTCCATGCTATTAACGGCTTTCCGTTAAAATTTTTTATATTTTTTCTAAAAACCCCTTTCGATCCCCCTCTAGCAGGTATTATTGCCAAAATTTCCATCAAAAATCACCTCTGCTTGTATAAGAGAAAATATACTGGATTTTTGTCGGGATTATTTAATAGCCATTCATCACATAATTTATTGTATATCTGTTCATTGTGAACTCTTTTTCCTATATAAAAATCCAACGTTTGTTTTGAAAAGCTTTTTTTAAATTTAAAAAGTCTATCTTGAGGATCACTTGTAATTCCACCCCCAAGGTGCATTTTTTTTAATCCAATACTTTTAGCGTATTTTATAGCTTCCATAAGCATTAAGTTGTTAGGAGCATATTTTAAATATTCACTCAAACTCCCAGATAAATGATAGTGAAAATACTGTCCGTACTTTAAAAAAAGTCCTCCAGCAATAACCTCATCATTTAAAACAACTTCAAATAAAATACAATTATCGCTTTTACTTATATTCTCAAAATACTCATCACCAAAATAATAAAATGAAGAAGCTTTGACCTTTTCCATTGTTTTATAATAAATTTTCTTAAACGCACTATAATCATTTGATTTTCTCACTTTTAATCCAAACTTTTCTGCTTTTCTTATCATATTTCTATTTTTACTGCTTATTGAATTTTCCCATATAGATTGTATGTCTTTATCTAAATTTACAATTACAGTCGTTCTATTTTTTAATATTTCTATATTATGTTTAAATATATTAATATTATCAATCAGTGGATTAAATCTTATAAATTCAGCAAGAATATTGTTTGATTTACAGTAATTTAAAAATTCATTTTCAAAAGACGATAAAAAATTTTTATCATTTGAATTAGATATAGGCCCTGTATATCCATATACAGTTTCAATATCAAAATAATCTTCTTTCAAATTTTCATTTTCTATTTTGTTTAATAAGAAAGGATATAAAGCTATTTTTTCTCCGTCTTCATATACAAAACATCTCGCTTCACTTTTTCCCCTTTTTTCGTACAATTTATGATAATCTAGTGTATAATATATATCCCGATACTCTATTGGCATATACTGTATGTATTCATTCCATTTGTTATTTTGAGATGTAAATACATTAATCATTTTTTTCTCCTTCTAAACAATTACTTATTTTAAGTAAACTAAATACAATTCTATCCATGTCATTTAAGTTATATCTTTGATCTATAGGTATTGTTAAAATATTTTTTCCTATTTCATTTTCAATATTCCAATGTATAGGACAATATATATTGTCATCCATGAGCAATTTTCTAACTTTATCTCTATTGTTTTTTATATAAATCGGAAAACCCAACGGTATAGTATTATTTAATCTATTTACATCAAATATAATTTCTACAAAATCTATTTTTTTTATTTTTTCACATAAATATTTATAGTTTTTTTGACGTTTCATTTTAATATAATCGACATCTAATAAGTTCAATAGTTTTTTTGATATATTGTTCATTCCGTATATTTCTTTTCTTTCATAATAAAATTTTTCAGCTTCTTTAAATATATTTAAATAATTTTCTTCATTTCCTATTTCATAATCTATATATAATCTTTTTTCACTTCTTGCTTTGTTTATTAACTCATAGTATTTATCTTTTATTTCTTTGTAAATTCTGTCGTTTTTAGATAACAATATACTTCCATCTATGGGAACAAATTTTCTGTAACTATTAAATACATAATCTCCTATGAAGTTGTTGTTTTCAAACCAAAGCATTTGAACTGCATCTTCTATTATTTTAAAATTGTATTTTTTTCTCATTTTTTTTAAAAATTCTATAGTTTTTCTATCATGATAAAATCCAAAATAATTTATAATATAAACCGCTTTTACATTTTTATTTGAAATTTTTTCTTTTAAAGAATTTAAATCTATAGATAAATCCTTATTTATTTCATAAAATATATAATTTACATTTTTTTCACGTAATGAGTATAGTATAGTCGGACATAAGTGATTAGGCATTAGTATAATATCACCTTTACCAATTTCTAAATCATTTAACACTGCTCTTAATGCACTTTGTCCTCCACTTAAAAAAGTAGCTTTAATCTCTTTAAAGTTTTTATTTTTTCTATCAAAAATTTCTGATGTAAACCAAAACTCTCCACCTATCGGTTTTATAAATTTCATAATCACTACCTACTTTTGAGCCTGTACTACCCAGCTTTTTATTTTTACTGTTTGATTTTCATGTGTTGTTTCAATATAATCTATTTTTATATTTTTAAATCCAACTTCTAAAAGATAGCTCCTCAATTCATCTTCAGTAAAAAAATGAACTGTTCCAACTTCACTTAAAGGCCCTTTTGTTATATTTGTATAAGTATTTTTCTCTATTTCCTCTCCAAGCCCATATCCTAGAGTTTGTGTTGAAAAAGATATTGAAAAAAATTTTCCATCGTCTTTTAACACTCTATATACCTCTTTGTATATTTTTTTTATTCCTTCTATTCTATTGTGAACTACGCATTGAATATCTATTACACAATCGAATTTTTTATCTTCATATTCTATACTACTTACATCTCCTACTGTAATTTGACTTTTTAAGTTTTCACTTTTAAGTCTTTCCTTTGCCTTGTTCACAGCCGTTTGAGAACCATCTATCCCATAAGAATTAAATCCTTCTCGACTTAAATACCATAAATTAGCTCCTGTTCCAGAACCTATTTCCAATATATGAACTTCTTTTCTATCTCTTTCATAATAGTTCCTAGCTATAAATCTTATTAATTCCTCTGGTGGATATTTTCCCCATTCTCTTTCCCTATGCACCTTTTCCCATGTTTTATCAAAAAATCCCATTTTTATACATCCTCCCAATTTATAGGTTCATCTTCAGTTAAATCTCTCTTTAGAGTTCTGCCTATTAATATGTCTATAAACTCTGGTTTTATACCATTTCCCGGTCTTTTAAATTCAAGTATGTCTTTAGTGAGTTTTGTTCCTTTTTTTAATTCTTTAGATGCTACTATGCTTCTTCTAACTTGATTCATTATTTTCAATTCTCTTTTTGTCGGTTTTTTTATCCCATTTCCAAGTAAAGCCTCTGTATTTCTTATGCTTTTTACAAATTCCTTTAATTCAAAAGGATTTAATGATGCTTTATGGTCTGGTCCTTGCATATTCTTGTCTAATGTAAAATGTTTTTCTATTATTACTGCGCCAAGAGTTACTGCTGCTATTGCAGCTTCATATCCAAGAGTATGGTCTGAATATCCCACATCTACTTTAAATGCATTTTTTAAAGTCACCATGGCATTCAAATTTACATCTTCATAATTAGTGGGATAATCTGTTGTTGCATGAAGAAGTGTAACATTTCTATTTGCTTGAGAATATATGGCATCTAATGCTTTTTCTACTTCTCCTAAAGTGCTCATTCCAGTTGAAAGTATTATTGGTATTTGTTTTTTTGCTATTTCCTTTAAATAATCTATATTTGTTACTTCCGTTGAACCTACTTTTATATAACTCACTCCTAAATCACATAAAAAGTTGAGACTATCTATATCATCTGGCGTCGATAAAAACATTATATTTTTGCTTTCACAGTACTTTTTTAATTTTGTAAAATCATCATAAGAAAGCTCTAGTTTTTTCACCATTTCAAATTGAGATTCTTCATGTCCCGTATTTTCTTTTTGATACTGAGCTTTATCAGCTTTTTTTCCTATTATCTTTTCAGTTTTAAATGTTTGAAATTTTACTGCATCACATCCTGCTTCAACAGCTTTATCTATAAGCTTATATGCAAGTTCTATTTTTCCATTATGATTAACCCCTGCTTCAGCTATTATAAAAACTGACATATTACCCTCCAAATACTAGTTTTTTCTTTAATAGTTTTTCTCCTATTTCTATTTTGCTTAAGATATCTACTATTTCCTTGCTTGTATTTCCCTCGCCATAAATACTCTTTGTATTTTTAGCTATTTCTCTAAATTCATCACTTAAAGCTCTGTTCACAGCTTTTATTATTTCTTCTTTATCATATCCACAGGAAATTATGTTTTCCGCTTTTAATCTTCCCTTTTGCCTATTTCCTATATCTACTGCTGGTATTTTGAGATAAGGCGCTTCTACTATTGCACTTGATGAATTTCCAGCAACTACTCCACAGAGTTTCATAGTACTCAGATATCTCCTTGAACCCAAACTTTTATATACATGGATATTTTTATTTTTAGTTTTAAAATATTCAAGTCTATCTATTATATATTTCCCTCCACTATCACTATTAGGATATGTTATTATCGTTTTTTTATTTAAAACATCTAACGCTTCTATTAAATTATCCATTTGATATTTTAAATCGTCTATTTCAAGTGTAACTGGATGAAATGTAACTAAAAGGGTTTCTCTATCCACTTTAAATCCAAAGTATTGCTTAAGTTCTTCACTGGAATAAAATTTCATATTTTTTATATTTTCTATTCCAGGATCTCCAACATTGTATATTCTCCAACTTTCTTCACCCATTTTTCTTATATTTTCTGCATAATATTTATTACCTGGGAAATGAATATGGGCCATTTTTGTTATTGCATGTCTTATTTGCTCATCTATTGCCCCTTCTGTAATTTCTCCTCCAGATATATGAGCTATGGGAATGTTCATAGCCATGGCAGTTGCAGCTGATGCAAATATTTCATATCTATCTCCAAGAATTAAAAGTATATCGGGATTTATTCTTAAAAATGTTTGAGATAGATTGCTCATAAGAAGTGCCATGGATTTTGCAATAGATTCCCTGCTGTCAGTTTCAAATATTATATTTATACTTTCTTCAACTTTAAATCCATCTTTTTTTATATCATCAATAGTATATCCATGTTCTTTTGACAAGTGATTTCCCGTCACTATAAGATACAATTCTAACTCTCTATGATTTTCAATTTCTTTCATCGTATTGTACAAAAGTCCATATTCTGCTCTTGTCCCTGTAACTACAACTATTTTTCTCATATCAACCTCCAAAAAGGTTTTAGTCTTTTAAAATTTTTAACGCGTACTCACAGACTTCCTGTATATACTTATATTGATTCATAGAAGATTTAACTAGTTTTCTCTGTTTATTTAAAATATCACGTTCTTTTTCCAAATTTCTTCTTATCTCATCTTGAATAGTAAATAAAAATACATCACATATTGGATGAATAAAATTATCATAAACTTCATTTTTTTCTATAATTTTATTAATTTTATCTAATTTTTTATTGTATTTAAGAACCTTATTATCATTTCTTCCTATTGCCAAATTATTTTCCATTTTAATACATACATCTATAGCATCATTAGTTAACCCAAGTATATTTTCAACTTCTCGTGATATATAATTTTTAATATTTTCTATCACATTTCTATCTATATTATTTTCATTAAAAGATTTTTCATATATACTATCTACCTTTTCAACAACACCATTTAATTTACAATATTCTTCTATTGTTTCTCTAAAAGTCTTTATTTCAGTTCCCTTTATTCTAGCTCCACCTTCAGTTGCATCTATATATAAAACATCTCCATTATTTCCTATATAGTTTTCAAAAGATATCCTTAAAGAATTCCAATTTTTATTTGTATATACATCATTTCCATAAATATCTTTTATTTTTATTCTTTCCCACTGTTCACTTTCCATGGCTTGAGAATGAACAGCTCCTTCTGCATATGCCTTTCCATCTGTATAAGCAAGATCTTGTCCAATAAATATTATTGGATTACATCCCATTTTTTTTGCAATATCTCCTGCTATTACTGAAACTGTAGCAGCCGATTCTATAACAGGTGTATTTAAATTTATCTTTTTTTCTATCCAATCCAATATAAAATCAGAATCTAATTTCATATACAATTTAGGTCCTTTATAGTTATTTAAACCTTCATAATGAATTTTAGGACTGTATATAAATTTAACATCATTCCAATTTATTCTTTTAAATATTTCACTTTCTTCTTTCGAACCATCTATACCTACCATAAAATGAGGCTTTATATCATTTTTCTGCAAAATATTAACAGCAGATCCAACTCCAAATATTAAAGCACTGTCTTTTATATCCTTTAATAAATGCATATTCTTTTTCAGAGAAGGTCCTGCACCCACAATCACAGCTGGAAATCCCGTAAATTCACCTAAATAATCTTTTATCAAAGCACTTTTTGGATATTCACTTAGGTTTTTAACAATATTTGTCAACCAGTCCTTTGCAAATACTATTTTAGTAGCAATATTATTTCCAAATAACGTAGCTTTGCCTTTAAAATCTTCTTTTAAATTATTCCACCAATCCATATATATATATCTATAACTATTTAATGCCTTAAATATTATCCCGTCTATCATTCCCTCATTATTACAGTGATATATTGAACTGCTTATGTCTTTATAATCATTTCCAATGAGAATAACTAATCTATCATTAATAAAACTCCTTATATCTACGATTGTCAAAGCTGCTAAAAATAAATTTATATCCGGTTCTACAACAACTATCTTTTTTATTTTTGTTTTTAAAAGTTCTTTTATATGATATCCTAGCCCAAACCCCAATACGCATATATTTTCTTCATCTTTTAAATCATCCATCCAAAGTTCTATTTCTCTGTCCATATCGTAATTGCTATACAGATGAACTTTTCCCTGAGAATAATTTACTATTAAATTTTTTCTACCTTTAATATCCTCTGTAAGTAAAAAATTACTTAAATCAGCTTCAAAATTATCTAATTTTTTATACAATGCAGGAAAATACTTTTGTATAATTTCAATATTCTGTTGAAATAAATCCAATGCTCTCAACTCCTAGTTTTTTATTACTTAAATAAAGGCATTATTTCAAAATAAAATATATCTGCTAAATATACATAATCTTTATTGGATAGTGCATCTATACATATATTCATTAAATAATTAATTTTTGTTCTAAATTCTTCACTCAAATTTTCATTTGATAGTTTTTTTTCTAAAAACTGAAGTATTCTACTCAAAATATTGTTATCTAAAATTTCACCTCTGTATATTTTTTCCCTAAACAACTCTATTTCATTTACTACATCCACACAAATCACCTTCATATTATTTTTTCTTTACTATTAAGTATTTACTATATTTTTTTAAATATTTATTGCACTACAAAAAAGCCAGAGTTTTCACCCTGGCTTCAATTATTATCTTAGAAGTTGAAGCACTCCCTGTGGATTTTGATTTGCCTGAGCAAGCATTGCTTGTGCAGCTTGAGATAGTATATTTGCTTTAGTTGATTTCATTATTTCCTTCGCCATATCTACATCTCTAATTCTTGATTCTGATGCTTGTAAGTTTTCACTTGCTACATCTAAATTCTTAATTGTATGCTCTAATCTGTTTTGTATTGCTCCTAATTTTGATCTAGCAGTTGAAACTTTTCCTATTGCTGCACTTATAGAAGTAATTGACGCCTGTGCATCTGTTGTAGTAGAAACAACTACATTTGAAACTCCCAATGCAGAAGTTGTCATTGCAGTTATACTTATAGCTAAAGTTTCTGCACTATTTGCACCTATTTGAAGTGTTACATTATTATCTGATAAAGTACCATCTAATAATGTTCTTGTATTGAATTGAGTTGTCGATGCTATTCTATCTATTTCTGATGTTAATTGATCTAATTCTGATTTTATAGCAGTTCTATCGGCTGCAACATTTGTATCATTTGCTGCTTGTGTTGCAAGTTCTCTCATTCTCTGTAATATTTCATGTGTTTCATTTAATGCACCTTCTGCTGTTTGTACTAATGAAATACCATCTTGAGCATTTCTTGAAGCTTGATTTAAACCTCTTATTTGAGCTCTCATTTTTTCAGAAATTGACAGACCTGCTGCATCATCTCCAGCTCTATTTATTCTCAATCCTGAAGATAATTTCTCAACAGATTTTGCTTGATTTGCTGAATTGATTCCCAATTGACGATGAGCATTCATTGCCATAAGATTGTGATTAATTCTCATAGTAAATTCCTCCCTGAATTTTATTTTTTAATTTTATTTGAGCATCCATGCTCGATTAATAACTATCTTAATAATTGTAAAACACCTTGTGGATTTTGATTTGCTTGAGCAAGCATTGCTTGTGCAGCTTGAGATAATATATTTGATTTAGTTGATTTCATTATTTCTTTAGCCATATCCACATCTCTAATTCTTGATTCTGATGCTTGTAAGTTTTCACTTGCTACATCTAAATTCTTAATTGTATGCTCTAATCTGTTTTGCATTGCTCCTAATTTTGATCTTTGTGTTGAAACCTTTCCTATGGCTGCACTTATTAATGTAATTGACGCTTGTGCTGATGCTGAACTTCCAACCCCTACAACTGATGAATCTATTGATAATGCAGTAGAACTCATAGCATTAATATTTATAGTTAAAGTTTCACCAGCATTAGCTCCTATTTGTAAAATTGCACTTCCTGTACCAGATGATAAACTTCCATCTAGTAAGTTTTGTGTGTTAAATTGAGTTGTTGTTGCTATTCTGTCTATTTCTGATGTTAATTGTGTTATTTCTGCTTGTATAGCAGTTCTATCCGCTGCAACATTTGTATCATTTGCTGCTTGTGTTGCAAGTTCTCTCATTCTTTGTAGTATTTCATGTGTTTCATTTAATGCACCTTCTGCTGTTTGAATAAAAGAAATGCCGTCTTGAGCGTTTCTCGAAGCTTGATTTAGACCTCTTATTTGAGCTCTCATTTTTTCAGAAATTGATAGGCCTGCTGCATCATCTCCAGCTCTGTTTATTCTCAGTCCTGAAGATAATTTCTCAACAGATTTCGCTTGATTTGCTGAATTGATTCCTAATTGACGATGAGCATTCATTGCCATAAGATTGTGATTAATTCTCATAGTAAATTCCTCCCTGAATTTTATTTTTTTATTTTTATTTGAGCATCCATGCTCTTTGTTTCTCATTAAATATATCGAAATTTTTTTAATATACTTTATAGTACATTTTTATTTTTTCATTAATTTTTTTAATTTTGACATATTTATTTTTCCTATTGCTTCTTTATTTTCTTCAACTACTGCTTCTTTTATTTCTTTTCTAAGTATTTCAACATCTTTAGGTGCCTTAATACCGAGTTTTACTTTTCCTTCAGATATTCCTAAGACAACTATTTCTATATCTTCATTTATAATTATGCTTTCTTCTTGCTTTCTGCTAAGTATAAGCATATCATGCACCTACCTTTTCAAAAATCATATATCTTAAAGGATATCTTTCATCTAATATTAATTGTTTTCCTTTTTTATTTTTATTATTTATAATAATAGGTGCTTGAAGATTAGTTCTCATTTCTTTTATATTCTCCGGTATTACAACTACAGTATATATAGACACATCCTTTATATCTTCTATTTCTAATTTGTTTACAGTATTTTCAGGTATTTCAAATTCATATTCAGTATTTACCAAAAACGGATTTATTATAGGAAATGTTATATCTTCTTCTATAGATTGAAGATAATCTATTACAAATTCTTCATCTTTTATTATAAAAAATTTTTTTAAATGTTCAAATCCTGGAATTCCATCTTCAAAATTAATTATTTTACTTTCATCTACTTCTATCTCTCCAAAATTTTTAGTTTTCAACAACAAAACATCCACCCTCTTTATTTTATAATTATAGCCCTAAAACCATTTTAAAATGATTTTAGAGCTAAACTAAAACAAACTATCTTATAAAATCCACAAGCGATGGCTGTATAATTCTAGCTCCTATATTTAACGATGCTTTATATATGCTATCAGCCATCATAAATTGCATAGATACCTCAGCCATATCAGTATCTTCAGTTTCAGATAATAATTTAGTGAAATTAATTTTTGTATCTTCTATCCTATTTCTTATAGTTTCCACTGTATTTGTTCTCGCCCCAACCGTAGCTCTTAATCTAGATATATTATTCATATGTGTATCTATTTCATCTAATTTTTTTGATATTTCCTCATTATCGCCTTTTTCAAGAAGACCAATAAGTTCATTCATAGTATCCATAAGTGTCTTATCCGGTATATTATCATTGTCACTGTCTACAACAGGGCCAAACACTTCATCTCCTCTTATATTTATAGATATTGATGCTGATATTCCTATATTGTAATCTATTTTTTCAGTACTTTGAGATATATTTAATTTTTCAAAACCTAAATTTTTAAGATCTAAAGTATCTGATTTAATTGCAAATTTTTGACTGTCTTTTATTTTAGGATTTTTAATTACAATTTGATTATTTTCTAATTTCACTTCAAAATTCTTATAATCTGCAGGTACAGCACTATTAAGAGCATTTTGCAAATCATTCTTTAAATCCTCTAATGTATTTGTTGTACCATCATAGCTTTTATTAGGCAATTGAACTGTATATTCACCTGTATATTTTGTTCCATCAGATTTTACAAGCCCTGTTATATTGAGCTTAAATTTATTATTTGGTGAAGCAGGTATATTTACAGGTAAATTTAAGCCATCACTCCTAATTTCCTTATCTAAATTGACAGCATTAGTTCCATTTTCATTTAAATAAGGCTCATCAGTTCTATATCCCGAAAATATATGTCTTCCTACATAAGTATCATTAGATATTTTTATTATCTGCTCTTTAATCTGCTTTACTTCAGATTGAATTTTCATTGTATCCTCAGGAGTAAGTACTCCATTTGATGCTTGTGTTGTAAGATCTCTTACTCTGTGTAATATGTTATTTAACTCTCTAAGAGATGTTTCCGTTTTATCTAATATAGAGTAAGCATCATCTACATTCCTTTTAAACTGATCATTTTCTGCTATATCAGTGTGTATCTTTAAACTCCTCGCAACAAGCACAGGATCATCAGAAGGTCTGTGTATTCTTTTGCCCGAAGCATAATCATTGTAAAGTTTATCCATTCTAGACATATTTCTGTTCATATTCATCATCATTCGATTAACCATCATAGAGTTAGTAATCCTCATTATATCACCTCGTTATCTACAATCCTACTCTTCCCATTCTATTAATTATAACGTCTATCATTTCATCTACAGCAGTAATCATTCTAGCAGATGCATTATACGCATGTTGAAACTTAACCATATTTGCCATTTCTTCATCAAGAGAAACCCCTGATACAGATTGTCTTGTACTATCTATTTGATTTACAAGAACTTCTTGATTTTGTGTCATCCTTTTTGCTTCTTGTGCATCTACCCCAATGTTAGAAATCAATGTTTTTACAAAATCATCTGGCGATCCCCAAGTAAACATATCATTTTTATGTCTTAAATTTGACATTTCAAGTATATTGGAATTATCTCCAGGCTTTGCTCTTCCAGTTCCATCAGAAATTTTTGCCGCTGCTATATTGTCAAGATCTTTATCTATGTCTTTTGATATTTTTACATCTCTTGCAGATATTTTAGAAACTTTGTACCAATTTCCATCTCCATCTTTCATTATCGTATAACCTTTATTAGCACTATTATTTTCCCAATCTTTTATTGCATCTTCCTCTGTTTTTGTAGGATTAGCATTTAAATACGTTTTTACATAATTATCTATGTCTTTATTTCCATCTCCATCAGAATCAATATCAGCTATTTTTTCAGATTCAAAGAATAGTTTTCCCGTAGAATTTTCATCCAATCCATACCCTTGCATATTTATTCTATTTATATCAGATGTAATTTTTTGAACAAATTCATTTAATTTTTGCATATAATATGGAATTCCTTTAGGCCCATCTGCATCATTCATATTATCCCTCATATCCAATTGAGCCTTTATTTTTCCTTTAAGATAACTAGTATTTATAGGAGAACCTGATTTGAATTTTAAAGAAGATATTTCAAATTCCAATCCTAACTCATCTTTATATTTATGAAAATTCTTTTCAATTTCTATCTCATCGACTTCATCATGATAAACAAGAGGATGTCCATTTATAGCAATTATAGTTTTTACCCCTCCATGTTCCCCATTACTTACTTCTTTAACTTCTACATCTACAAGTTCTGATAACTTATCTAAAATCAAATTTCTTTGATCTCTTAAATCATTAGCATTACTTCCGTCCATTTCAGCTCTTTGTATTTGTGCATTGAGTTTTGCCAAATCTTTCGCATACGTATTGATTTGATTTACAGTTGTTTGAACTTCAAAATCTGTATCTTTTATCATTTTTTCAAGCTGAGAATATGCATGATTTAAAGTATGAGTAAACTCTATGGCTCTTTCTCTAACTACAGCTCTAGTAGTAAGAGAAGATGGATCTTTAGATAACTCTTCAAATGATGCAAAAAAATTGTCCATCACTTTTCTTATTCCAGAATCTGATGGTTCATTCATTATAGCTTCTATTTGTTCAAGTGATGAACTCCTATACGACCATTGTCCATATACATTAACTTCTGATCTAAATTTTATATCCAAAAATTCATTTCTAATTTGAGTGATTTTATATGCATCAACACCAGTACCTATCATTCCCTTTCCACCTGGAGATGATAGAGGATTATCTGGTCTAAGCTCTACTCTTTGTCTAGTATATCCAGGAGTATTCGCATTTGCTATATTATGCCCTACAGTATTTAAAGCTTTTTGAGCTGCAAATAATCCCGATTTTGCTATATTTAAACCGAAAAAACCCATTTTTTACACCTTCCTTTAGTATTTAGCATCAAAAAAGCCAGTTCCACGAGAATTATATTCCACAGCCTTTTTACCATAAGTTTTAGGTTCAGGTCTTGATGTTAAAAGATTTAAATTAAGCTCTAAATACTCTAATGAAACTTCTAAGAGCTTGTTGTTGAGATTGTTTTTTTCTTCAAGCTCTTTGAGTACAGATTTTAAATTTAAAGCTATGTTCTCAATTTCACTAGCCTTGTTTTCATCTATTTTATTTACAATATCTTTTATGTTATCTATTTTTTCAATTCCTAATTCTTTTTGTATATTTGAAACTACAGCTCCTCTTAATTTTTCTAAGTGTATTATTCTTTTTATACTGTTTTGCTCTTGTACTACCATTTGATTTAATTTTTTTGTATCATTATTTATTATTACATCTTTTTTTTGAGTTGATATTTCTAAAAGTTTTTTGTTTATAGTCAATTCCTCACTTAATATTGCTATAAATTGATCTATAGGATTCATTTTAACCTCTCCAATCTATAGTGCTTTTATCTACTATAGCTTTAGCGAGTTTACCATTATCTACTTTGTAAGTTCCTTTATCTATTTGAGATTTTATTTCATTTACCTTATCTTCTCTTATATCAGGAGTATTTTTTAACGCTTCAAGAGCGAATTGAAAATCTTTACCTCTTTGAGATATTTCTATTTTATCCTCTTTAAGAGAAAATTTATTTATCTTTTCTGTTTTATTAGTCTTATATGCCTTCATAACTTTTTGAATATTGTTTATATTATTTATTTTCATAAAAAAACACCCCTTAATTAGTCTTCTACTATTAGTATCGACTAAAGGGATGATTTTCTTTACATTATTTTTATTTATTTTTTGTTAAGTTGTTTAGTATGATATCCTAATTTAGGCTTTTGGGATTCTTTTAAATTTTTTAAAGCAGATCCTAATTCTTTTTTCATTTCAGCTTTACACTTTTCACAGTATCTACCAGTTTTTATACTTACTCCACATCTTTCACATTTAAGTAATGCATTTTCATCTTCAAGTATTTCTATTCTCTCCTGTTTTAAAAACCTAATTATAGTTTGTTCTTTAACTCCTGTTTCTTCTGATACTTCTTTTACTGATGCTCCAGGATTATCGTATAGATAATCTCTTACCTTTTTAAAATCTTCATCTTCATTCCCTCTACATTTTGAACAATAAATTTGTCCATTTTCACTTCCAAACATTCTTCCACACTTTTTACAATTTACAAGCTCCAAAATATCACCTTCTTTAATATATATTTTTTCCTGTAGCAAATGTAATAACGTATATTTTTTTTACTCCACAAGCTAATAAAATCTTAGATATTTCATCAACTGTACTTCCAGTAGTGAATATATCATCCACCAAAAGTATATTCTTTTTTATTATTTTATGTTGATTGCCTTTAATTGTAAATACACCTTTTAATTCATTTTTTCTATCTTTTTTAGTGAGATTTGAAAGAAATTTAGTGTGTTTATTTCTATAGAGTATATCCAACATTTGCTTATTTGTGAATTTTCCTAAAATTTCAGATATCAATTGGGATTGATTAAATCCCCTTTTTATTTGTCTTTTTTTGTGAAGAGGAACTGGTATTATATAATCAAAATCTATACTTTCATATTCTAATTTATCTTTCATAATACTCGCAATAGGATATGCTAAATAAGTTTTTCTCCCGTATTTAAAAGAATAAATTAATTTATGTATATTATCATCGTACTCAACACAAGATAATGCTCTCTCAAAGAAGTAATCTTCTTTTTTACAATTAATACAAAATTCATCTTTATAAAATAAAGTTAAAGGCTTACCACATTTTATACATCCTTTTTTTATAAAATGTATTTCATTAAAACAATTTTTACACAAAGAATATGGATTTGTCTTTGGTATTGGATTTTTACATATTATACATTTTATATTTCTAGGATATATATAATCAAGTAAAGTACTTATCATTTAGTTAATAACCCCGCCTCTATAAATTTACTTAATTTTAATTTAAGATTAGAGTATCTGCTGTAAATTTTATTGTTATTTACCATATAATTTAAATACTTTATATCTCCTACTAATACAACTAACTTCTTAGCTCTTGTAACTGCTGTGTATAGAAGATTTCTTGTAAGAAGCATTGGAGGAGCCCACGTTATAGGTATTATTACAACTGGAAATTCACTTCCTTGACTTTTATGTATTGTTGTGCAAAAACTGTGTTCAATTTCATCAAGCTCACTGTAATCATAGCTTACAATTTTTACTTCATCAAATATTACATATATATTTCTTTCTTCTTTATCTATATGATAAATATACCCTATATCACCATTGTATATTCCTTCTCCTTTATCTTCTCCATCTTCAGTTTCCCATTTTTTAGTATAATTATTTTTAATTTGCATCACTTTATCCCCAACTCTAAAAGTTCTCTTTTGAAAACTTTCTTCCACTTTTAATTTATCTTTAGGATTTAATACATTTTGAAGATGTATATTTAAATTAAATACCCCTGTATCTCCTTTTCTCATCGGAGATAATATTTGTATATCCTTCATACTATTAAATCCATAATAATCAGGGAGTCTTTTATGTACGAGATTTAAAATTTCTTTTATTATATCTTCATTATTATTCTTCTGTATAAAATAAAAATCTTTATCTTTTACATTAAGATTTAAACTTTCCCCTTTATTAATTTTATGTGCATTTACTACAATCATACTTTCTTTTGCTTGCCTAAATATTTCATTTAATTTTACTACCTTTATAACATTTGAATCTATTATATCCTTTAATACATTTCCAGGTCCTACAGATGGAAGCTGATCACAATCTCCAACAAGTATAACTCTAGTTCCCGCTTTTACAGCTTTTAAAAGATTATACATCAGTAAAATATCTACCATCGAAACTTCGTCTATTATTATCACATCTGTATTCAATGGATCTTCTTCATCTCTCATAAATACAAGTTCATTTTCTTCAGATGAATAACCCATTTCAAGAAGCCTATGAATAGTTTTAGCTTCTTTTTGAGTTGTTTCACTCATTCTCTTTGCTGCTCTACCAGTTGGCGCTGCAAGAGATATATCCATTTTCAAATTTTCAAATACCTTTATTATAGCATTTATAGTTGTTGTTTTTCCAGTTCCAGGCCCTCCAGTTATTACTAGTACTCCACTTTTTACAGATTGAACAACGGCTTCTTTTTGATTTTTTGCAAGCTTTATATTTTCACATTTTTCTATTTTTTTAATTTCCTCTTCTATATTTATTTTTATATCTTCAAATTCATATTGAGATAATTCTATAAGTTTTTTACAAACGCCATTTTCTGATATATAATACGGAATTAAATATACATTATCTTCTATAGAACCCTTTTGAAGTTGTATTTTTTGTTCAAATGCCAATTTAATTATCATATCTCTTATATATTCTTCTTCTACTTCAAGTAAATTTGAAGCTTTTTTTACAAGCTTGCTCTTTGGCAAAAATGTATGCCCTTCACTCAAACTCTGATTTAATGTGTATATTATCCCCTGTGATATTCTATCCTTTGAATAAGGACTTATCCCCATTTTAGCTGCAATACTATCTGCTATTTTAAATCCTATCCCCTTTATGTCTTCTGCTAATTTATAAGGATTTTTTTCTACTACTTCAATAGATCTACTTTTATATTTTTTGTATATTTTAAGACAATAATTCGCACTTATGCCATATTTAGATAAATTCATAATTAAATTTCTAAGTTCTCTATTTTCTTCAAAATTTTTTCCTATTCGCTCTGCTTTTTTAGCTCCTATTCCATCTACCAATGTCAATTTTTCCGGATTCATTTGTATTATATCTAAAGAATTAACTCCAAATTTATCTATAATTTTTTGTGCCATCTTAGGTCCTATTCCTTTTATAATTCCAGATGAAAGATATGCATATATACTATCTACTGATGCAGGAGTAGATGGTAAAAAAGAACTAACTTCAAATTGAATTCCATATATTTTGTGACTTATCCATTTTCCCTCAACCTCTATAGTTTCTCCAATTGTTAAAGTAGGCATACATCCCACTATTGTTATTATATCATTTTCAAATTCAAGGGAAGCTACTGTATATCCACTTTCTTCATTTTTAAATACAATATCAACTATTACTCCCTTTATTTTTTCCATTAAAACACTCTCCCAAACATATTTCACTAAATTCATTATAACAAAAAAAATAGGGCTTTATTAAGCCCTTTCTTCTGTTATTCTCCTAATGCTTCTTTTCTAAGTATTTCAGCTTTATCTGTTCTTTCCCAAGGGAAATCAAAATCAGTTCTTCCAAAATGTCCATAAGCTGCAGTATGTCTGAATATTGGTTTTCTTAAATCTAAATCTCTTATTATAGCTCCTGGTCTTAAATCAAAATGTTTTTTAACAAGCTCTACTAATTTTTCTTCTGAAACTTTTCCAGTACCAAAAGTTTCAACCATTATAGATACAGGTTCTGCAACTCCTATAGCATAAGCTACTTCTATTTCACATTTTTTAGCAAGTCCTGCTGCAACTATATTTTTAGCAACATATCTTGCTGCATAAGCTGCTGATCTATCAACTTTAGTTGCATCTTTTCCTGAAAATGCTCCTCCACCATGTCTTGCATATCCACCATAAGTATCTATTATTATTTTTCTTCCTGTAAGTCCAGCATCTCCATGAGGCCCACCTATAACAAATCTTCCTGTTGGATTTACTAATATTCTAGTATCTACAAATAAATTTTCTGGTATTACTGGTTTTATTACATGCTCAATTAAATCCTTTTCTATTTGCTCTCTTGTTACTTCTGGACTATGTTGAGTTGATATTAAAACAGTGTCTACTCTTACAATTTTATCATCATCATACTCAACTGTAACTTGAGTTTTTCCATCTGGTCTTAAATATGAAAGCGTTCCGTTTTTTCTAACTTCTGTAAGCTTTCTAGCAAGCTTATGTGCAAGTGATATTGGAAGAGGCATTAGTTCTGGAGTTTCATCACATGCAAATCCAAACATTATACCTTGATCTCCTGCACCAATAGCTTCAATTTCATCTCTCATTTTTCCTTCTTTACTTTCTAATGCTTCATTTACTCCCATGGCTATATCAGAAGATTGCTCATCTATCGCAACTAACACTGCACAAGTATCTCCATCAAATCCATATTTAGCTCTATCATATCCTATTTCTTTTATTCTATTTCTAACTATTTTTTGAATATCTACATATCCTCTAGTAGATATTTCTCCTGAAATTAAAACAAGTCCTGTAGTAACAGATGTTTCACAAGCAACTCTTGAATAAGGATCTTGCTCAAGTAATGCATCTAATATAGAATCTGAAATTTGGTCACAAATTTTATCTGGATGTCCTTCTGTAACTGACTCTGAAGTAAATAATCTTTTCGCCATTTTTATACCTCCTATACATTTTATATATAACTTTTATTGTTGCCTTTTTTCGAAAAATTAAAGCCTCTTCCACTGGAAGAGGCTAATTTTTTTTCAAAAAACCTCATCTTCCAGAAGAAAATCTTCTGTAGGAATTAGCACCATTCCCTCTTAGGGCGGTTGCTGGGTTTCACAGGGCCTATCCCTCCACCTCTCTTGATAAGGTATCAAGATTTTATGTAATTTTCCAACTTAATATATAATACTATTTTTGATTGTTATTGTCAATAGCGAATCAAGTTGTAAGATAATGCCAATACTATAATCCCCGCTATGATATTTCCAATAAATATTCCAATTATCGCATCTTTCATTCTAATATTTAATACAGATGCTGCCATGGCTGCTGTCCATGTTCCAGTAGTCGGAAGAGGTATTCCGACAAATAAAATAAGACCTAATAGTTTTCCCTTTCTCATTTTTTTGCTTTTTTTGTTAACTCTATTGTCCAGGTAATCTCCAATTTTTTTTAAGTATTTGTTCTTTTTGAACCACTTCAACAAATCTCTGAAGAAAATTACTAAAAACGGTACAGGTAATGTCGCACCTATAACACATATTATATAAACATATACAGGATTCAAATTTAATGAAACCCCTATTGGTATTGCTCCTCTAAGTTCAATTATTGGAACTGCTGAAATAAGCAATAAATATATATACTTTAAAAACATGTATAAAACTCCACCCCTTAAACTAAATATTCAACCCACTCTATTATAACGTAAAATTTAATATTGTTGTAATTGAATTTATATTTTTTTTCATATAAACTTTTTATATGTCAAAACTCATTAAAGGAGGACTTTAATATGAAAAAAATACTAGGATGTATAAGAAGAGCGTGTGAAGATTACAACATGATACAAGATGGAGATAAAATTGCAGTGGGATTTTCCGGAGGTAAAGACAGCATAACTCTCATATATGCCCTAAAGCTCTATCAAAGATTTTCACCTCAAAAATTTGAACTTGAAGCAATTACAGTTGATCCAGGATTTAAAAATATGGATTTAGAAAATGCTAAATCTTTTTTAAAAAAGCTAGAAATTCCTTACACAATAGTAAAAACTCAAATAGCTCAAATAGTTTTTGATGAAAGAAAAGAATCTAATCCTTGTTCTCTTTGTTCTAGAATGAGACGTGGAGCAATGCACGATATGGCTAAGGAAAGAGGAATTAATAAAATAGCTTTAGGTCATCACTTAGATGATGGTATTTCAACATTATTTTTAAGTATGTTTTACGAAGGACGAATAAATACATTTAAGCCTGTTACATACTTAGATAGAAAAGATATAACAACTATTAGACCTATGATATATATACCTGAAAGCACAATTATAACAGCTGTAAAAAAACATAACTTACCTGTACTTAAAAGCCCTTGTCCTGTCGATAAAAGAACAAAAAGAGAATTTGCAAATGAAATAGTAAAAGATTTTTCTCATAAAATACCTGATTTTAGAAAAAGAATGTTGAGCTGTCTTCAAAATAAAGAACAAGTTCAACTTTGGTTTAAACCTTAATTCAATTCTTTGAGCTATTCTCATATTTTTAGCACCTCATCCATATACTTAATTAGGAGGTGCTATCTGTGTATTTAGCTAAAGCAAATTATAAAGAAGAAGATGTTATACATGTTCTAACGGAACTTTTAAAAACAATAATAAAGGATAACACAGTAATAATTTGTATAGGAACAGATAGATGCATAGGTGATTCCCTAGGTCCTTTAGTTGGAACTATGCTAAAAAACAGCGACTATAAATACCCTGTATATGGAACTTTAGATAAACCTATTCACGCTTTAAATATATATGAATCTTTATCAGATATACAAAAAAAGCATCCCGATGCTATTTTTATAGCTATAGATGCTTGTTTAGGAGAAAAGAGCAACATAGGAAATATTCAAATCAGAGAAGGTCCTATACATCCAGGAAAAGGAGTTGGTAAAATACTTCCTAAAATCGGAAATTACTCTATAGTTGCCATAGTAGATGAAATTAATGAAGATAGTAAATTTACATTCAGCAATATAAGACTTAACTTTATAATAGAAATGTCTGAAATAATAGCAACTTCTATTATACTTGCAACATAGCTACAAGAATAGGTATAGTAATTACAGAAAATAAAGTAGTTATAAATACACCTTGAGAAGCTAAAACATGATTATTCTCAAATCTAGTTGCAAATATAGCAGCATTGGCAGCACTTGGCATAGCACAGATTATAAAAGGTATTCCCAATATCAAACCATCTAAAAATAAAATTTTTTTCAATACAAAATATACTATAAGAGGAATAATCAAAAGTCTTACAAAAGATACCATAATCAAATACTTATCCTTAAAAGCTTCTTGTATTCTGGACTGAGCGAGTATTGAACCTACTACAATCATCGACATAGGAGTTGTAGAAGACCCTAAAATGTCTAAAATATCATATATAGGCTTTGGAAGTTTTATTGATAGTAAAAATAAAGTATAACCTACAATGATAGCAAACACGCCCGGATTAAAAAGTATTTTTTTTATGCTAATACTATTATCTTTTTTATAATGTCTAGACATTATAACTACACCAACTGTCCAAATTAATATATTAAAAGGCATATTAAATAACGCTGTATAAAAAACTCCAGAATCACCGTAAATAGAACTTATCACCGGATATCCCATAAATCCTACATTTGGAAATATAATCAAAAACTGTACTATATCTTTTGTTTTTCCTTCAATCTTTAATATTGCAGCGATAATACGAGAAAATAATATTGTCGATGAATATATAAATATTGATATCAATATTATTTTCACACTTTTTAGCATCATATCTTTTGAAAAATCGTACTGCATAGACTTTATTATAAGTGCAGGTAATGTTATATAAAGTATCACATTACTCAATTCTTTATTTAACGACTTAGTTACAACACCTTTTTTATTTGCTATATAACCCAAAAGTATCAATGTAAACAACATAAATATTTGATTGAATGTAGAAATAAAATCCACTGTATCACCTCATAAAATTAAGGGCTTTAAGAGCCCTTTTACTTTTCTACTAATGCAAACATTAAATTTCCACTACAAACAAGTTCTTCTCCAACATAAGCCTTAGCTTCTGCTTTTCCTATCCCTCTTCTCATCGCTACTAATTCAACTTCCATTCTAAGTGTATCTCCAGGTCTTACTTCTCTTCTAAATCTCACTTTATCTATTCCTGTAAACACTCCAAGTTTTCCCTTGTTTTCTTCAACACTCATCATAGCTACAGCTCCTACTTGAGCCATGGCTTCAACTATTAAAACTCCTGGCATTAAAGGATACTCTGGAAAATGTCCTTGAAAAAATGGTTCATTTAAAGTTACATTTTTTATTCCAACTGCTTTTTTTCCTTCTTCTAACTCTACTATTTTATCAACTAATAAAAACGGGTATCTATGAGGTATTATCTCTTTAATCTGATCTATATTAAGCACCTTTATCACTCCTTTATATCTACTAATACCTAATTAATTTATGTATCCATTTTAGCAGGTTATTAGTTTTATTAAAATTTATAAATTTTAATAAAACTATTTATCAGTCAATGTTAAACATCTACTCTGACCGGGTGTAACCCTACACCCTCTATCCCCTCTGCAAATGCTTTGGGGAATACTTTTTTTACTATTTGATAAGCTCCATTTAAGTCTGCATTAATTAATATCCCTTTATTTGATTTAAACAAACCTCTCTTAATCCTTCTTCTTTTATTGTAATTTTCTTTTATAGGTAATTCATTGTCTAAAAAACTAGTACCACTTGTATAACTTTCTTCTGTTAGAATAACATTTATTCCAACATTTTCAGCTTTATATTGTATCATTTCTATAAATCTTTGATGTGGTATACCTACAAATGACTGATTAACTTTTTTACTTAATTTACTTTCTCTTTTCCAATCTTTATTAGTACCAATTACAATAGTGTTACAATTTAAACTTAAAGTATAATCAATCACCATTTTACTAGCTTTATGTAGATAGTCTATGACCTTGTTATTTCTTTTAATAGTTAGTCTATTCATCCTATTAGTTAAATCTATCCCATTCATTCTTTTTGCAACTTTCTTAAAATGAGATAGTTTTTTATTATAGTATTGATTTATTGATTTTAGACTCTTACCATCGACAATAATAGGTTTAGCACCTACATTGTTACAAATGGTTGCTAGATTATCTATTCCAATATCAATACCTATATATCCTCTATTATCAACTTTTGGTTCTTTTATGTCAATTCTATATACCACTTCTATTATAAAATGTTTATTTCTAGGTAAAATTCTTACTTGTTGCAATTTGTTAACTTTAGTTTTTAAGGTAAAACCGTTGAAACTCTTAGGAAATTTAATTATACCATCTTTTATTTTACAATTGTTATTAGTTAATATAAGAATGTTTCTTCCATTTTTCTTTAAGTATTTTGGAAGTTTAGGTCTACCAGTATACTTATCTTTGTTTTTATTCCATTTTTTAATAGATTCAAAGAATGATTTCCAATTCTTTTCTAGTAGTCTTAAACATTGTTGAGCTGACTGTGCAACTGGCATGTTTCTATAATCATAATCCATTCCATCTTGTTTTAATAGTTTATCTAATTTAGTATAATTTATAAATTCTCCATTTTTACAAAATTGTTGTCTAATTTGATAGTTTGCAAAATTATATAAATTCTTAGACATAAAGCAAAAGTTATCTAACATATCATAATACTTATTGTTTTGTCTAATAATATGCTTTTCTACCCTTCGCACTATCATTTTCTCACCTCGCTTTCTTTTCTTTCTTTATATAAAGCCATTAACTTTCTCTCTCTTCTAATATTGCCTTTATTCTTTTACCTTTTCTTTTATTATACATTCTTATTGAATAACCTATAACACTATCCTTGTCATAATCATATCTACCATTAGATAAGGTTGTAGTTTTTATAATACCTTCTTTAACATATTTTGTTAAGGTTGGTCTTGAAATTTGTAACAACTCTAAAACTTCTTTTGCTTTCATATTTACAAATCCCCTTATTTTAATTTTATATAATAATTATAATATAATTTTAAGAATATGCAGACGTTTTTTGTTAAATTTTTTAATATTTATTATGTATTTTAGCAATATCACTTCTCACATCACTGATACACACTCAATTGCAATTTGAATTACACGAACTTCTAAACTGTTAAAATATGTATTTATCGCAATTCGTGACGCTATAATGTCAATTCATGACAAAAAGGTTTACTTTCACCAAAAAGCTATTATATTTATAGTAGATTCTCTAAATATTATTTTTAAAATAGTAAGGAGTACTAACAAATGAAAAAATTCAATAATTTTAAGTTTTATTTAGTTATTTTTATTTTAATTACTGTATATTCATCTATTATATTATTTGTAACTATAAAAAAACCTGACATATATACAGTATTATTTTTATACAGCATATTATATATTGTAATAATATTTATAAAAAATTATATTCCTTTAATTTCAGCACAAGCTTGTAAATTACAAACTATAACTGAAGGTCATTTATTTAATATGGTGCAAGAAATTTTGTTATCAGTCAATATTCAAAAGTCAAAAGTAAAATTATTCATTAGACCTCGTACTAAAAATCCTAAAATGAATGCTTCAGTACAAGGTTTCTCTAAGTATACAATTATTCTAGACGAAGAATTAATTGATGAACTGGAAACTGAAGAACTAAAAGCAATAATCTATCATGAATTTTACCATATTATAAAAAAACATGATTTAAAAAGAAGCATCATTATGATAATTTTAGGATTACTCCCAATAGCTTGTATAGCAGGTTTTAAACTATTTCAAATAGATATTAATGAAAACTTGTCATTAAAAATTACTATCTGTATATATATCCTAAGCGCTATACTAGGATTTTTACGTTACATTAGAAATCAAGAAATTGAAGCTGACATGTTTGTCATTAAATCAATTAAAAACAGTGAAAATTTAATAAATGCATTAAAAAAAATTACTATTAAAAACAAACTAAAAACTGATATGCACAAAATAAGAAAATTGTTAACTACTCATCCATGTTTAAATGACAGAATTAATTATATTAAAGAAAATTTAAATTTTCATACAAATATTTTATAGATAATTCATTTTTTGATATATATAATATATATATTTATTGCAATTCATGACACTATAATGTCAATTCATGACAAACATATTGATTTTATCAATTTATTTCGATTTAATAACATTATCTAATAAATATATAAAAGGGAGAACTACAATGAAATTCAAAAAAATATATTATATCATTTTATTAATACTTTTAAGCTGTATAAGTGCTTGCTCAAACAACCAATCCGAAAAACTTTCTAACAATTCTCGTTTTTCAAAAACTATTTTATACAACAATGAATTATACATGTGTTATAGTGAAAATACAGAAAAAAATATTTCTCAAATAAAAGTAAAAAAATACGATGATATTAAAAACAAATGGATAAATATAGGTAATAATTCTTTAAATTATAATAGTTTTAAAAACGCAATAAATATAACACCTATAGTATATAACAATGAATTATATATTTTTTGGAGCGAAGAAACAAACTCTAATGAATTTAAAATACATATAAAAAAGCTCAATAAAAAAAATAATACTTGGATAAATGCTTTAAATTATGTTGATTTAAGATATGGATCTAAAACATATCCTATAGTCTACAATAATAATTTGTATGTTTTAGTAAATGAAAAAAACAATCAAAACTCAACCACTATATACTTAAAAAAATTCGATGAAAACAGAAAAAAATGGATAGACATAAATAATTCATATTTAAATAACTATTTCAATAAAGAATATTATATAAAAGATTTATTAATTCATAATAATGAAATATATATTTTTTACATGTGTAACTCTAAAAATAATATTTTTGAAATACATGCAAAAAAATTCAATAAAGATCATAAATTAGTTGATATAGGAAATTCAGCTTTAAATTATAACAAAAATAAAAATGCAAATTATCCAAAAGCTATAATATACAATAATGAATTATATGCTTTTTGGAGTGAAGAAATCGAAAATGACAAATCTCAAATTAAAATTAAAAAATATGATAAAAAAAATAATAAATGGATTCCTATAATTATTGATTCATTAAATAATTCTAAATCAACTCGTAAAGTATTAACAGATGTCACTATTTACAAAAATAAATTATATATTTGCATAGACGAAGAAGACGAAAACAATGAATTTAATTCAAAAATAAAAAGTATACCTTTAAAAAATTTACATACAACTAATTAACATTATAAAAAACAAGTGGCAATTCATATTCTAATTCACAAAAATCAGGATATGAATTGCCACACTTTTTTTAATAAAACTCATTCTTATTTCTTTGACGAAAAATTTCTCATATTAGTTTTAGTGAATTGTTCATATATAAGCTTGGCAAGCCCTAAAGAAGAATTAGTAGATGCCTGAGTTGCTAACTCTTCTGTATAAAGATCTTCAAATATTTCTCTACCTGAAGATTTCTGCATCAATGTATCTTTAGGTACAGTTTTTTTCATCTCTTTAAACATTATTTTTACAAACTCAGCTTCTAATTCCTTACACGCTTTCATAAGTTTTTTATTATCTTTGTTATTTTGAAGTTTACTTTTTAAAACATCTAAATTATTATTAGTATTTATCTGCATTTAAATCACCAGCTTATCTTTTTAAATTATTTGCCATCTGAAGCATATCATCTGCTGTTTGAATAGCTTTAGAATTTATTTCATATGCTCTTTGAGCTGTAATCATTTTTATCATTTCATCTACAATTTGAACATTAGATGATTCTAAAAAACCTTGAAATACTTTAGTATTTCTATTTTCATCTTCCAAAACTATCTCTTCTCCCGATGCATTAGTTGCTTTAAAAAAGTTTCTTCCTACTGCTTCTAATCCATCTGGATTTAAAAAATTAACAATTTTTATTTTTCCTAGTTCTTCTACTTCTCCATCTTCATTCTTAACACTTATATTACCATCTTGATCTATTGTAAAGTCTGTATAACCATCTTCTATCACTATTTCTTCATCATCTTCTGTCAAAACTGTATATCCTTCACTTGTAACAAGTTTTTTAGTATCTTCATCTACACTCAATTTAAATGAACCATCTCTAGTATAAAGTCTTTCTCCCGATGGAGTTTCAATTGCAAAAAAACCTTGTCCATCCAAAGCAAAATCCGTTGGATTATCAGTTCTATCTGGTGTACCATTTTCAAATATCCTACTTGTAGCACTAGGCATAACCCCATGGCCTATTTGTAAATTCGAAGGACTTCCTTGACCTTCAATTATATTTGCTTTTTTAATATTTTCATATAAAAGGTCTTTAAATTCTAATCTTTGCTTTTTATATCCAGTCGTATTAACATTAGCTAAATTATTTGATATAGTATCTATATTAAGCTGTTGAGATTTCATCCCACTCGCAGCTGTCCAAAGAGCTCGCATCATAACTTATCCCTCCAATTAAACTTTTCCTATTTCATTCACAGCCTTACCCAACATATCATCATATGCTTTTATAACTTTTTGATCACTTTCATACTCTCTCAATACAGAAATCATATCTACCATTTCATTTATTGAACTCACATTAGAACCTTCTAAACTTCCTTGAATTAACTCTCCCTTAAATTGTTCTTCATTTGGATTGACATTATCTTCTACTTTATAAAGATTATTCCCCTCTTTTCTCAAAGCATTTACATTTAAAACATTAACTATATCCAACTGATCTACATAAGAATCATCTACATATAATTTCCCATCTGATGTTACTTTAAAATCTTCAGATAATGTTATTACCCCATTCTTGCCAAGTACATAATTACCATCTTGAGTAACTAATTGCCCTTTATCATTAATTAAAAAAGAACCATCTCTTGTATATCTTATTCCACTTTTAGTCTGTATCTTAAAAAATCCTTCACCTTTTATAGCAAAATCCAACTTATTATTTGTAGGTATTAATTGTCCCAACGAAAAATTAGTCTGAATTCTATCTAATCTCAATCCTCCATTTATAGTTCCTATAACATTTTTAGGTGGATTATATATTATATTTGCTATAACTTGTCCATTTGATAAAATATTACCATTAACTTTATCAATTTCTATATTTTTATCAGGAACTTGTATCCTATTTCCATTTGAATCCAAAACATAAAATCCAGTAGTTGTATCTACTCCTTTATTTATATCTCTAGTATAAGTTTTTAAATATCCTTGATTATCTACAGCAAATTTTAACGATCTATTATAACTTCTTCCCATCGGACTATCTACAGTAAAAAAGCCTTTAGGTGTTGTAACAAAGAAACCTTCTCCATCTCGTTTGACATCTAAATTGCCTTTATTATTTGGATTGCTTGGCAATTTACCATTTATTTTACTTATTAATTTTTCTGGAAAAGCTTCTGAGATTACCACATCTTTTTTAAATCCATTAGTATTAGCATTTGCTATATTATTAGCAACTACATCTAGTTTTTTCTGATTCGTCTGCATTGCAGAAGTTACAGTATAAAGGCCTCTAAACATATTATCACTCCAAAAATTTTTTCTCTATCATTTTAATATATCGGCATTAAAATAGAAAAAGTTTAATTTAAAACGGATAATTTTTTGTAGAATTATTTTCTAAAATTAAGCATTCCTCCCTTTTGCAAAACTTTTAAAGAATTTAAAGCTTCTCCTGTACCTTTTGCTACACAAGATACTGCATCTTCAGCTATATTAACTTTTATTCCAGTTCTTTCTTGTATCAATTTATCAAGTCCCCAAATTAAAGAACCTCCTCCTGTCATAATTATTCCTTTATTACTTATATCTGCTGAAAGTTCAGGTGGAGTTCTTTCAAGTACACCATGAACTGCATCTGCTATTTGAGTAACACTTTCTTCTAATGCCTCCAACATTTCTGACGATGAAACTTTTATTGTAACCGGAAGACCTGATATTAAATTTCTACCTCTTACATCCATTGTAACTTCCGGTTTTCTAGGAAAAGCTGCACCTATATTTATTTTTATTTGTTCAGCTGTTCTCTCTCCTATAAGTAAGCTATGTTTCTTTCTCATATACTTTACTATAGCTTCATCGAATTTATCTCCAGCTACTTTTATAGAAGTGCTAACAACAGTTCCGCCAAGAGAAATAACCGCTATATCAGCAGTACCTCCTCCTATATCTACAACCATATGTCCTTCTGGCTGAGATATATCAAGCCCCGCTCCAATAGCTGCAGCTATTGGCTCTTCTATTATATGAACTTCTCTAGCACCGGCTTGTTTTGTAGCATCTTCTACCGCTCTTCTCTCTACTTCTGTTACTCCAGATGGTACACAAACCATTATTTCAGGCTTAAAAAATTTAAAAAATCCTTTTTTTCCTAATACTTTATCTATAAAGTATCTTAGCATTTTTTCAGTAACATCATAATCTGATATTACTCCATCTTTCAACGGTCTTATAGCCACTATATTCCCAGGGGTTCTCCCTATCATTTTTCTCGCTTCTTCTCCAACTGCCAAAACTTTATTTTTAACTTTATCTATTGCTACAACCGAAGGTTCTTTTAATACTATTCCCTTTCCTTTTACATATACCAAAACTGTTGCAGTACCTAAATCTATCCCTATATCTGGTCTAACCATTAATATCTCTCCTATCTTTTGTTTTGTAATTATTTTACTTTATTTCCTTCTACAAAAATATACAAAAAATTTGTTTTAGTCAAGAAAAAAATGCAGGTTTTACCCTACATTTTTCCCATTATTTTTATATTTTAACTTTGTTGCCATTCCTCCCCTTATATGTCTCTCTGATTTATTTTTATCAAGTATTCTTTTTACTTTTTTAGCTAAAGATGGATTTATAGAACTCAATCTTTCAGTAACATCTTTATGGACAGTACTTTTACTTACTCCAAATGTCTTTGCAGTTTCTCTCACAGTACTTTCTTTTTCTAAAATATATTTAGCAATAATTATAGCTCTTTCCTCTATATGCGCCTTCAAAACTCCCCCTCCTTAAAGGAATAATCTTATTCATATATATGAAATTTATACAAAAAATAGAACAGGCTTAACCTTAAAATAAGGTTAAACCTGCTCTTTAAACATTAATTTAATTCTATTATAGAAAGGGGATTTATATTTTTTCCATTTTTTAAAACTTCAAAATGAAGATGTGGTCCTTCTTTACTTTCAACTATAGATGTGTTACCTACTTTACTTATTAAATCTCCACGTTTTAACTTCTGACCTTTTTTTAAATTTGTATCTAGTGATAAATTACTATATACAGTAACTAAATTTCCATCATGTTTCATCTTTACTGTAACACCATTTCTTTCATCTTTAACAACATCTAAAACTTCACCATCCATAGAAGCTTTCACAGGAGTTCCTTCCTCTGCTTTTATATCTATGCCTTTATGTAACTCCCACTGGTCTAAAGTAATAGAATAACTAGGCTCAGTATCAGAATAACCCCTACTTAACTCACCTTCAACTGGCATAATAGCACTAATTTTAACAATTTCTTTTTTAACCGTACTTTTGCTTTCTGTTGCTAGTTTTTCTTTTGCTTTTGCTAGGTTTTGTTTTGGTTTTGTAGAAGTAGGAACAGCCTTATCATTGTCTTTTATCAAATGAATTTCGTCTTCTTCACTAGCTACTTTATCATCGTCTATTAATTCTCCATGTTCATAATTTACAAATCCATTTTCAGTTGCTAAATTATCAATACTATTTTTAGTAACCCATACTGCAGTAAGTGCTACTAAACAAACGCATAAAAATAAAACCAAATAAAATCCATCTCTTTCTAATAGTTTTTTACCTTTATTTTTATTATTATTTTCCATCGTTTCCACCTCCATTTATATTTTTTCCTAATTTTTAAATTCTATACAAAAAAAGAAGGACATTTATAGTCCTTCATCTTAATATTTCTTTTCTATTTTAACTCCTTTAAAGTAATGTTTTAGAATTTCATCGTATTTATATCCTTTATTTGCCATTCCATTTGCTCCCCATTGACTCATTCCTACGCCATGGCCATACCCCTTTGTTATTATATTTACATAATTATCATTTATTTTTATTTCAAAATCAGATGAATTTAAATTAAGTATTTTTCTTACATCTCTACCTCTTATCACTTTTTTTCCTATTTTTATCTCCTTTACAGATCCTCCTTCTGTTCTAGATAGTACTTTAATTTCTTCTTTTATATTACCCGATAGTACAATATCTGCATCTTTAAATTTATTAATAAAATCTCTTTTGCTAATTTTCACATTTGAAATTAACTTAGGAGACCCCTGCTCATATGGACTATCAACAGACCTTAAATATGGAAGTTTAGCACTAAATACTTCTTCCGAATTTTCAGTTCTTCCACCACTAGTAGAATGATATAGAGGTTGTATTGTTTTTCCCTCATATACTAAGACCATTCCCCTTGTATCATCTACAGCTTTTTTTACCTTAGGCCAAAGTTTTCGCATCCACTCTCTACCATGAGCTTTTTTTAATTGCTCTATTGTCAAATATTCTTGACAATGAGTATGATCTGTACATACAATAGCGCCCTTATGTTGAGGTATTTTATCTCCTCCATTTTCCATTCTATAAAAAACATAAGACCTTGCAGCTATAGCTTGAGCTTTTAAAGCTTCTTCATTAAACGTTGCAGGCATTTCTGATGCTACAACATTATATAAGTACTCCTCTAAATCCATAATTTCAACTTTGTCTTTTCTACTGTTATAAACTTTTATATTTAGAGATTCAAATTTTTTATTTTTAACAACATCTTCATTGAATATGTAATCTTTATATATTCCCACAGTTAAAAATACTGGTATCACTATAATTACAAAAAAAACATATATAAATACTAAAAAAGGGTTTTTCATAAACTTTCCTCCTTAGATTATTTTTATCAATAAAGTTTATGAAAAACCTCGTATTATTATTCCTATTCATCTATTACTTCAATATCTGCACCCAATGCTTTTAACTTTTTGTCTATATCTACATATCCTCTGTAAATATGATGAACATCTCCAATCGTAGTTTCTCCTTCTGCAACAAGTCCTGCAAGTATCAATGCTGCTCCAGCTCTTAAATCTGTAGCATTTACAGTTGAACCTTGAAGATTTTCCACTCCTTGAACTACAGCACTTCTTCCTTCTATCTTTATATTTGCTCCCATTCTATTAAGTTCTGATACATGCATAAATCTATTTTCAAATACAGTTTCTATTACTACACCTGTTCCCTTTGCAACACTTAAAAGAGCCATAAATTGAGATTGCATATCTGTTGGAAATCCTGGATGAGGTAGAGTTTTTATATCCGTAGATTTAATTTCCTTCGGACCAACTACTCTAACTGAATTTTCCATTTCATACACTTCACAACCTACCTCTCTAAGTTTTGCAATAGTTGGTTTTAAATGGTCAATTAAAACGTTATCTATTACTACATCTCCATTTGTAATAGCCGCTGCAACCATGTAAGTTCCTGCTTCTATTCTATCTGGAATTACAGTATGAACTGCTCCTTTTAACTCTTTTACTCCTTTTATTCTTATAGTGTTAGTTCCTGCTCCTTTAATATTAGCTCCCATTTCATTCAAAAAGTTAGCAAGATCTACTATTTCAGGTTCTTCTGCAACGTTTTCAATTATAGTAGTACCTTCTGCAAGAACAGCTGCCATCATTATATTTTCTGTTGCTCCAACAGACGGAAAATCCAAATAAAGTTTAGTTCCAACTAATTTCTCTGCTTTTGCCTCTACAAAACCATGATCCATTTCGATAGTAGCTCCTAAAGACTTAAAACCTTTTAGATGAAGGTCTATTGGTCTTGTCCCTATAGCACATCCTCCAGGCATTGATATCTTTGAATTTTTGAATCTAGCAAGAAGTGGTCCCATCACCAAAAAAGAAGCTCTCATCTTTGTAACGAGCTCATATGGTGCTTCACAAGTTTTTATATTTCTAGCATCTACAGTAAGTGTATCTTCATTAAATTCTACTTTTGCTCCTAAAAATCTCAATAAGTCAGACATAACATGTACATCTTTTAAATTCGGAACTCCTTTTATTACAGATATATCTTTTGCTAATAATGTCGCTGCTATAATTGGAAGTACAGCATTCTTAGCTCCATTTATTTTTACATAACCATTTAAAGGTTTACTTTTTCTAACTACTATTTTTGCCACCTATTTTCAGTCCTTTCCTAATATTCTAATACTATAAGAGGTGTACCTATGTAAATAAAAGTCTTATCATCATATTCACTATACCTTAAAGAAACATTTAAATTTATTTTATTTCCCCCATAAGATATATAATCATTTAAATTGCTAGTGTATCCAGTTACTGATAGTATATTCTCATCTTGTATCTCTTCTTTTTTCACAGCATTTAAATTAGAAAATATATTATTCGCTATACTATTATAGCATTTTTTATCTACTTTTTCTTTAAAAGATCCTATAATACAAGAAAATATATCTACATTTCTAGAATAATTTTTTAGTATATTTTTTAATTTTAAATAATTCTTCACTATATCTTTATACACTTGATAATTATTAATGTCAACCGTAATATGTGTTTCTTCCATATTTTCACACTTTTCACTATCTACTTTAACTGATATTCCCTGTTTTTCATCATTTTTAAAATACGTATATACTTGTCTTAAATTTTTATCATCAGTTTTTGTATACTCTAAATTATCAAGATCAACCCCTAAACTTTTATTTATTTCATTAACTATTTTATCTATTTCTTCAAAACTCAAAAATTTATTATCTAATTTCACATGTCCATTAATATTATAACCTTCAAAATTAGAATTTGTTTTTTTAAACGCATCCAATATCTTATCATATCCACCTTGACTTTGTTGAGCATAAGAAGATATTACACTTAATAACAATACTATTATTATTGCAAAATAAAATAATCTCTTCATAAAAAAACCCCCTTTAAATTGTATCTATTTTCATTATTGACAATTCAAAAGGGGTTATACATGTTAATTAAAAAAAGTTATATTTAAAAAAACTATACTTTAAAATTATTCACTATTTCCATCAAATTGCCTGCTATTTCACTTAAATCCTGTGCAGTAGACGCAACTTTTTCTGATGAAGCATTAAGTTCTTCAGAAGATGCTGCCACTTCTTCTGTAGCTGCTGAATTTTCTTGAGTTACAGCACTTACACGCTCTACTCTCTCCATAACCACATCCTTCGATCTTACAATTTCGTCCATGGCATCATATGTCTTTTTCATAAGAGGTGCAATATTTTCAATAGATATCAGTATATCTTTAAATGATTTTACAGTATTTTCAACAGATTTAGTCTGTTCTTTAACAGATTTTTCTACATTTTTAGAAGTATAAATAACTTCATCAGTATCTTTTGTAATAGAATTTACTAAGTTTACAATTTTTTCAGTAGAATGTTTCGATTCTTCTGCTAATTTACGCACTTCTTCAGCCACTACAGCAAATCCCTTTCCATGTTCTCCCGCTCTTGAAGCTTCTATAGTAGCATTAAGTGCTAATAAATTTGTCTGTTCAGATATGCTTGATATCATCTCTGTAACACTGCTTATTTCCTTTACCGAATTAGTCAATGTCTCTACTTTACTAATAACTAATTCAAAAGCTTTTTTTATTTCTTCAATTGATTTAACTAGTATATCCATTTCTTTATTTCCTATACTAGCTTTGTTTTCTGCATTTTCTGTTTCATCTTTAACATTTTGAAGTTCTTTATATACATTTTCTATATTATTTGTAAGAGTTGATAAAGAATTTACTATATCCATCAAATTTTCTGATTGGTTTATACTTCCATCAGCTACTTGCTGCATAGTTTCTGCAAGTTCATATGAAGATGCCGACATTTCTTCTGATACATCAGCAAGACTTTTAGATTGATTTGTCAATTTCTTTGAATCGTCTTTTACTTTAGCTAATGTGTTTTTTAAATTTTTGACAACTTCTGCTAATGAACGATTCATTTGAGCAAATTCATTTTTTCCATTTTCATCCAATTCAACTGTAAAATCATAATTTGAAAGTTTAGTCAATACATCATTAATTTGAGTCATTGATTTTTTAAGAAATTGTAAAAACATAAAAGTAAATACTATTAAAAGAGCAATAATTGATACTGATAAAACTATAAATACTTTTCTTGCATTTTTATATAAACTATTAGCATTGTCAACAACATTTTGAGCTGTATTTACATTTAAAGACACTAATTCATCTATATTTTTTTGAGCTTCAGCAGCATAATTTATTGTTCTTGTAACTTCTTCTTCGCTTAATGTAATTCCCTGTTGTAATTTATTTAATAGTTTATTTCCCTCATTTAAATACGCTTTATAATTGTTTTCAATTTTTTTAAATAAATTTCTTTCTTCATTTGTCAAATTATAATTTCTGTATTCGTCAAATATTTTAATTAAACTAGATTTTTGTTTTTCTATATTATCTATTAAAGATTTATCATACTGCTTATAGTAAATCATCTTGTTCATATTAAGTCTCATTATATAAAATTCTGTTTCAAGATTTTTTAGTTCAAGAGAAGTAAGCATGTTTTTTTCGTAAAAAGAATTCATATCATTACTTAAAATTTCCATATTACTTAGAGCTGAATACAATATATATCCTATAGATATTGATGTGAAAATTAATATTATAAATAATAAAGAGGTGATTTTAACGTTTTTTAAAAATTTATTATACATTATTTAACCCCCCTATCATAAAGTCTTTCTAATTTATTATAATATTACTATTCTATTAATTCAACAATTAAGAAATTAAGAAAACCTCCGTCATTTATTATTTCGGAGGTTTTCTCTACTTCTATACACCTAAAATTTTATCTGTAAATTTTACATACCAAGCACCAGCTTGTACCTGAACAATATACGCTATTGCTATTATTAAAGCTATTTCCGTTCCATTTTCTTTAAAAACAGCCATGGCAATAGCTAATGCAATCGAAAGATTTCTCATTACTGTTCCATATATCAATGCTATTGCATCTTTCTTATCGAATAACAACTTAGCAATTACTGTACTAACTGTAAAGTTAATTATATAAAGCAATATTAATGGCAGTAATAAATTCACTAAAACCATCGGATCTGACATTATCGTTTTAGATTTTAACGCCATGGCAGTAAACACCATTGCAAGTACTCCTAAAGTAGACAATGGTGGAAACTTCTGCTTATACTCTTTATTGTACCTTTCTTGTCCACATTTTAAAATAATTAATTTTCTTGTAATAATACCTGCAATCATAGGTAAAAACACAACCATTAAAATTTGTTTAAAAATATTTGCCAACGGTATTTGAATAGACGTTCCCATAAAATATTTTAAATACAACGGCGAAAGTATACTACCCAATATCAATCCTATTATAGTCATTTTTATAGCTTCTGATATATTCCCATTCGCAAAGCCAGTCCAAGAAATTGTCATTCCTGAAGTAGGTAGTAAAGAAGTTAAAAGCAATCCCAAAACAATATAGGTATTATCTTTAAAAAACAAATTACCTATTGCAAATCCAATTAACGGCATAAAAACAAAATTAATTAACTGAGTTATAAACTGCAATTTTAAATTTCCTTTTTTCGCTAATTCATTTATATTTAAATTAACCATCATAGGATATACCATTAAAATAGTAAATGGCATAACCAATTTTTTTAAAAAACTCACTTCAAAATAACTTCCATAAATCAATCCCATAACCATAAATAAAGGGATGCTAATAATTAATTTTTTTTGTAAATATTTAATTAAATTCCACATAAACGTCACTCTCCACAGTAAGTCTTAGATTATCAATATTTTTAACAAATGCTCAAAATTTATTCTCCAAATAATTTACTACATTCTTCCTCATTTATAAAAACACTTGTAAATTTTTCGCATTTAAGTTTTTCTACAAACATATCGCATTTACACAAAAATAAATAATATATATTTTTACCACACCCACATAAAGTTTCAAAATTTCCCTGTCCTTTAGATATAATTAAATCAGCGTTATCAATATATCTCTTACTTTCTTCGTTAATTTCTAAAAGATCTGTACCAGCAATATCTGTTCCATTATTAATTATTTTTACATACTTATCTAAACCAACATAATAAGCATCTTCTTCTGTTGCATCATTATAGACAGGTTTTCCTCTTGTAATCAAAGTTATATTTAAATCAGGATATTTTTTTCTTATTTCCTTAATAAACAACTTATCAAAAACTATTTCTCCTGTATTATCAGATAAATATACTAATTCACTTGCATTTTCTAAATTTCTTTTAAATTTAGAATATACACTTCCACTTATATTCTGTTTTAAAGTAGTTTGTATTATATTATCGAGCATATCATCTTTTATATCATCTAAAGCTCCAAAATCTATTATATTTCCAGATATAGCGTATTTTAAAGCATCTAAAAATCTGTCTTCAGATAAATTTAACTTTTCCTCCAATTGTTTTTCCATTTTAAGTGCTAAATCATTAAAATATCTCTTTTCTTTTTCATATATATCATCAATATTTACTTCCTCTTTTAAAATTCTTAAAATTTTAGAACTGACAGTTGGTGAACTCATATTGTAATTTGCATTAACTATTTCCATTAATGCTTTTTTCATAAAATCATATTTTTTCTTTTTAGTATCTAAATATTTATTTGCTAAACTATCAACTTTGTTTACTATACACGATATACAATCTACATGTGTATTCATTCTTGTCACCCCTTATAATTTTAAAGTTTAAATTTATTTACTATCTTATCTAAATCATTTACAACTTCTTTCAAATCACTTGAAATACTTTCTATACTCTCAATTGAACCCAATTGTTTTTCCATAAAACCTGAAGTTTGTTCAGTTGAAGAAGCAAATTCCTGTGTTATTGACGAAATTCTTTGAATTGCTTCAAGTGTATCTTCTTTATCTTCATTTGCTCTGTCTATATTGTTATTTAATATTTTAATATTTTTAATAATATCATCTACTAAATCCTCAATATTTTTAAACGCCATATTAGTCTCATTTAATGCAATATCAACTTCTGATAGAGCTTCATTTGCAGCATTCATATTATCAGTTGAATTGACTATTTCCTTTTGAATTTCTACAACAATACCTTTAATATCTTCAGTAGCTTTAGAAGTTTCATTTGATAATTTCCTAATTTCCTCTGCAACAACCGAAAATCCTTTACCAGCTTCTCCTGCTCTTTGAGCCTCTATAGCAGCATTTAATGCAAGTAAATTAGTTTGATTTGATATAGCTTGTATAGTATTTATTATTTCATCTATACTTTTAGATTTTATAAATAGCCTTTCTATACTATTCTCAACTTCTTTTACTAATTTATTATTAACAACAAACTTTTCAATTAAATTTTTCATAACTTTTCTTCCTACAGCACTCTTTTTTTCAACTTTATTAAAATCATCTTCTACCATTTTGCTACTGCTCACAACTAAATCAAATTTATTTGTTAAATTTATTAGTTTTTCCACTGTTTTTTCTGTTTCACTTGCCTGTTCCAATGCTCCTTTTGATAGTTTTTCAATTGTAATTAAAACAGTTTTTATAGATTCAACAACTTCATCAGTTGCAGTTTCAAGTTTAATCGAATAATTTGTAATATAATCAGAATTTTTTTTAATAGTTTCAACAATATCTCTTAACTGCTTTCTCAAATTTGAAAGATTTTTCCCCATTTCCCCTATTTCATCTTTGCGTTTTAAAAAAGTTTGTGCATCTTTTGTATTTTCATAAATTATCAAATCATAATCATTTGCCGTCTTATTTATAAACTTTGTAGCATTTTTAATAGGTTCTAATATGTTATTCGATAAAATCATAAAAACCAATACAGATATTAACATAACAAATATAGTTAAACCTATAAATATCATCTTAAAATTACTAATACTCTGTATAAATTTTTCATCTAAAACTAAATTATTATTATGTATTAAAAGTTTTGATAAACTTATGTAAAATAATACTCCAAAAACTACACATACAAATAAAACTACCATAACCCCTGTCATTAATAATTTACTTTTTATACTTTTCATATTTTAAATTTAATCCCCCCCATTTTAAAACTATAATCTTCCACGTCTATGTCTAAAACATCTTCTACATACTTTATTTTTTTCATCTTCACTACATATCAAATTATTTTGCGAACCACAATGTGGACATTTAATGCCATTCTTTATATCTTCACATTTTTCTTTCCATTCATATCCACAATTTCGACATATAATCCTACATATATTTAAAGTATAGTTTCCTCCTTCAATTTTTAATTTTTTTCCATTAACTATACTGTCAGCTATTTTTCTCTTTGCTTCACTATATATCCTCTGAAAAGTTGAACGTGCAATCATCATCCTTTGCGCACATTCATTTTGATCTAATCCTTCTAAATCCATCAATCTAATACTCTCTACCTCTTCTACACTCATGGTTACAATTGAATCTTCAGTATTACAATCCAATGGTCCATAAAATTTTATTTCAGGAATAAATCCTACTTTTCTCCACTTTTTAGGTCTTGGCATTTTTTCCCTCCAGAATTATAAATTTTTCATAAATTAAGGAGTAAAATACTTTACTCCTTAATTTATATTATTACTTATTTATTTTTTATTTATAAGAATCTAAGTATTTATTAATATTTTTTAATTCTTCTTCTAAAAGTGCTTTTTGATTTTCAAGATATTTCTTTTCTTCATCTCTGTTCATAAAACCTCTACCTAAACCAAATCCTCTTCTGCAAAACCAATTATTTCTTCTAGCAGAATTAACATTACAAAATCCCATTCCTCTACCAGTCATTCTACCTCTACCCATTGGACCAGTTCCATCAAATCTTGGCATAAAAACAACCTCCTTTTTATTTTTGGCATATGCTCATTACAATTTTAATTATACGCTTTTTTGGGCATATGTCAATATATTTTTTCAAAAAAAAACGTCTAAAATCAAATTGATTTTAAACGACTAAAAATTATTTTTATTGTTAAATTACCCTTTTTCTCAAATCTCCTAAATGATTTAAAAATGCAACTAATCCTCCAACTACAATACTCGAATAATAGCTTATTATCCTCCATAAAATCATAGCATATACAACCAATCCATTTGTAAATAAAAATCTAAAAAATATATAAAACGCTCCCTCTGACGCTCCAATAGTTCCAGGTGTTGGAACAAAAGAAACAGCCATATATAATAAAGATTGAATAGATATAATATCAATTACAGATTTTCCCTTTAAACCAAATGCTACATAAATAAAATAAGTTATTCCAAAATAACACGTAACTTGAAATATAGCTAAAATAGAAAATTTTATAGTTTGACATATATTTTCCTTTAATTTATTTATACTAATTGTATATTCATCTAAAATCTCATTTAATTTATTTTTATATTTATTTACATTTTTAAATCTATTTATAAATTTCAATATTAAATTTAACATGTTCCTAACAATACCATCATTTAAAAACAACATAAAAATAACAACTATTACTAACATATTTACCGTTATTCCAATGTATATAAAAGGCAATGTCTTTCTTAAATTCTCAGATATATAATCCAACCTAATCAAGAACATAATTATTGAATACAGAGTTATCACTGTTTGATATATTACAAACTTCATCATAAGTATAGATGTAGATTTTCCAATAGGTATATTTTCTTTTAACATATAATAAACCTGTGCTGGTTGTCCTCCACTTGAAAATGGAGTTATGCAACTATAATATTCTCCTATCAAATTTATACTCAAAGCATTTTTAAATTTTAATTTAGAATTAACTAACCCTGATATATTTTTAAGAAGAATACTTCCAAATATCCAATTAAAAACCATGCATAACATAGCCACCCCAAAATATAACTTGTTAATTTTTGCTATTATCTGAGGAAATTTTAAAATATCATTATTATTTACTATTATCCACACAGTTCCAATTATCAATAATAATAAAATTATATAATTAAATTTCTTTTTCATAAGTATTATCTCCTTGATAAATAGTTTCAACCGTCACAAAATCATAACCATCTTCTATCAACTCAGGGATTACATTCTCTAAAGCTTTTATAGTTCTATCTGGTGCTCCTTTCGCTCCTCCACTATCATGAAGAAGAATTATATCTCCACATTTTACATTATTAATAATTTTATTAGCTATATAATCATGTGAAACCTTATCACTCCAATCTCTAGCACTAAGAGAATATAATACCGTCTTTAACCCCAATATATTGACTATAAATTGCGTCAATATATTAAACATTCCCCAAGGTGGTCTAAATAATATAGTTTTTATTCCCAACTCATTAAATATTTTTAAACTTTCCTTAAAATCTTTAATAGTTCCAAAAGGCGAACTTAACCAAGGATGCTTATGTTTTAAAGAATGTATACCTATACTATGACCTTCTTCAATAATTCTTTCAACTATCTTTTCATTACCATACATATTGTATACAACAATAAAAAAAGTAGCTTTAACATCATATTTTTTAAGTAAATCTAATAATCTATTAGTATATCTCTCATCTGGTCCATCATCAAAAGTCAATGCTATTTTTTTATCTTTTGTATTCATTCTTCTTAAAACTTTACAAGATACATATTTATTATAGTAATTAGGTATTATTGCATATACTAAAACTATAAACACCACGAACAATATAATATTCACAAAACCAATCCTCCCGTTTTAAACAATAGACTTTTCTTTAATATTTTCAACATAATCTATCAACATATCCATATTTAATTGCTTTTTAACTTCTTTTATATTTTCTCTTAATTTTTTTTTCAATCTATCGCTTATTATAAATTCCTTAACTATATTTTTAAATTCATTAGAATTTCTAACTACTATACCAACGCCACTTCTTTCTATGAAATTTGCATTTTCTAACTCTTGAGCTAAAGTAGGCTCATTAACTAACATTGGAATTTCAGAATGAATAGCTTCAAATGTGCTAACACCCCCTGGCTTTGTTATGAGGATATCAGCATTTTTCATAAATTTATCTATTTCATCAGTAAACCCTTTAACTATAGTATTTTTTAAATTCAATTTCTTAGTTAAATAATTAAACCTCTCTCTATTTTTTCCAGTTATAACTATAGTCTTAACATTTTCTAAATTATCAAGATAAGTATAAAATTCATCATTTTTTGGTAAAAGACCTAATCCCCCACCCATAATCAGTATTACAAAATCAGAATTTTTTATATTATATCTTTTTCTTATATCATCATTACATTTAACTAAAAAATTTTTTCTAACTGGTATCCCTGTTACTTCAATGCATTCTGAATCTATTCCCTTATTTATAAGATTTAACTTTATAGATTGTGTTGCAACCATATATTTATCAGTATTTGGATAAATCCACTCACAACTATCTACTACATCTGTTATACAAGTTATAAAAGGGATTTTACTTTTATATTTTTCCTTATACATAGATACAAATCCTGAACACATAGGAAAAGTAGATATTATAAACTTTGGATTTTTATTTCGTATACATTTAGCTATTTTTGATAAATACATCTTATATATTATTTTGTCCATTATCCCCTGCCCTTTAGCTCTCATTTTATAAAAATAATTATATATATCACGATTATTTTTAACCAAAATTTCATAAGCTTTATAAACCTCATCAGTTAAATGAGGATTACATATTTTAACTATATCTACAACATCTATATTCAAACTATCATCATATATTTTTAATTGCTCTTTTATTGCATTAGCTACACAAACATGACCTGATCCAAAATTTGCTGTTAATATCAAAATATCATCTCTAATCATTTTAACCATCCTTTCAAACACAATCCCCTCATCACAAGTTAGATAAAAAATTCAATATTCTACATAATTTCTAAAAAATCCTACTAAAAATAATACTAAATATTCAACATAATTACAAATTTATTTATTTTATCTAAATGTATTTTGCGCTGCTTTTATTTCTATTTTATTTTGTTAATTCATGCAAAAATAATTTCAAATACGTTATAATGTAAATATATTCACATACTAAATTCTTAGGAGATTATAAATGAATAAAAAAGTAATTTTAGTTCATGGATTCAGCAAAAATAAAAAAGATATGCAAACATTGAAAGAAAATTTAGAAAAAATAGGTTATAAATGTATATTGATTGATTTACCCTTAACATTTAAAGAAATTGAACATTGTAGCTCTATTTTTGAACAAAAAATAAAAGAAACTATATATAGTTTAAAAGAAAATGAAAAAATCAATCTTGTAGGTCATAGTACTGGCGGGTTGATAATAAGGCATTTTTTATCCAATACAAAATATGTAGATAAAATAAATAGATGTGTTTTAATATCCACTCCAAACAACGGAAGTCAATTAGCAAATATAGCTTCAAAATTATCCATAATTTTTATTAATATTTTTAAGACATTAAAATCATTAAGATCTGAAAGTGTAAAAAGTTTAAATTTAAAACATATAGAATCTGTTGAAATAGGAGCAATTGCAGGTAATAAAAACAATTTACTTTTAGGGAAATTATTAAAAACTGAAAATGATGGTAGAGTTCAGGTCAATTCTGTAAAATACAAAGAACTAAAAGATTTTATCGTTGTTCCTTATGGACATAAAGAGATTCACCATAAGTATGAAATTGCAGAATTAGTCAATACTTTTATTGAAAATGGTCATTTTAGATGATTTTAATTGTAAAAAACATATATTACAAAAATATAAATCAAGTGCTTGATTTAAAAAAGAAATATCCTATTAAAAAAAGCCATGGGTACCGTTAGCTCAACCCCATGGCTTTTTATTTTATTACTCTACTGTTACAGATTTTGCCAAGTTTCTCGGTTTATCTACATCACAACCTCTTTTCACTGCTACATAATAAGAAAGTATTTGAAGAGGTACAACAGTTAATATGCTAGATAAAATATCGCTAACCTCTGGTATATATATAACTTTATCTGCTACTTTTTCTACTTCTTTATTTCCTTCCTTAGCTAACGCTATAACAAAAGCTCCTCTAGCTTTAACTTCCTTCATATTAGATATCATTTTTTCAAATAAATAATCTTGACTAGCAATAGCAATCACAGGCGTATTTTCTTCTATTAAAGCTATAGTTCCGTGCTTTAACTCTCCTGCTGCAAAAGCTTCTGCGTGCATATAAGAAATTTCTTTTATTTTTAAAGCACCTTCCATGGCAATATAATAATCAAGTCCTCTTCCTAAATAGAAAGCATTTTGTGCATCTTTTATAGAATCCGCTATTTTTTCTATTTTATCTGCATTATTTATTATTTCTTGAACTTTATCTGATGCAAATTCTAATTCTTTTATTGTTTGTCTATAAACTTCCTCAGTTATAGTTCCTTTTTTAATAGCAAAATCAAGTGCTATCATGTATAAAGAAACAAGTTGAGTTGTATAAGCTTTAGTTGATGCAACAGCAACTTCAGGTCCTGCCCAAGTGTAGAACACATCATCAGCTTCTCTAGCTATAGATGAACCTACTACATTAGTAATAGCAAGTATTCTAGCTCCCTTAGATCTAGCTTCTTTTAAAGCAGCTAATGTATCAGCAGTTTCTCCTGATTGACTTACAACTATTAAAAGCGTATTTTCATCTACAAATGGATCTCTATATCTAAATTCAGATGCTATATCAGTTTCTACAGGTATTTTTGCAAACTTTTCTATTGCATATTTACCAACAAGTCCTGCATGATATGCTGTACCACAAGCAACTATATAAACTTTATTTATTTTTTCTAAATCTTCTTTTGTAAGTTTTATATCATCTAATTTTATTTTTCCATTTTCATCAAGTCTTCTAATTAATGTTTCTTTAATTCCTTTTGGTTGTTCATTTATTTCTTTTATCATGAAATGATCAAATCCACCTTTAGATGCAGCTTCTGCATCCCAAGTTACATGATAAATATCTCTTTTTACTTCTTCTCTATTTTCATTAAATATTTTAACTTCATCTTTAGTTAAATATACAACTTCACCATTTTCTAAAAAATACACATCTCTCGTATATTTAAGTAAAGCTGGTATATCAGATGCTATAAAATTTTCATTTTCTCCAATCCCTACAACAAGGGGGCTTTCTTTTCTTACAGCAACCAATTTATCAGGATGATCCTTTGATATAACTCCTATAGCATAAGCTCCTCTAAGTTTAGCCATGGCTTTATATACAGCATCTAATAAATCTCCTTCATAATAATAATCTATTAAATGAGCTATTACTTCAGTATCTGTCTCAGATTTAAACACCTTACCTTCTGATATTAACCAATCTTTTAACTGTAAGTAATTCTCTATTATTCCATTATGAACTACAGCTATAGTTCCATCCATATTTAAATGAGGATGTGAATTGACATCTGAAGGAGCTCCATGAGTTGCCCATCTTGTATGCCCTATTCCTAATGTTCCATTTAGAGGATTTTCATTTAAATTTTCTTCAAGTACAGAAAGTCTTCCTTTAAATTTCCTAACTTCTAGACTATCTCCTGAATTCACAGCACATCCAGCTGAATCGTATCCTCTGTATTCAAGCTTTGACAATCCATTTATTAATACATCTGTCGCTTTTTTATTTCCTATATATCCTACTATTCCACACATAAAATAAACCTCCTTAAAAATTTTAAATAATTTATTTAAGGAGAAAGGTCAGTTTACCCGGTTTTTTTTGTACATATAATCGCTTATATGTTTTGTAAAACCTTTTCGGTGGTAAACACACCGCAGGGCATCCGCCGATATTCGATAAACCCTGTTCCTCGTCAACTTAAAAATATGCAATTTTTAAGTCCTGGCGCTTTATCTAGCATGAAAATCACGCTTAAGATAACTTAGATTCAATAAGATTAGCTAAAGAAGTAGCTAAATCTTTTATTTGACCTTCCTCTTTACCCTCTAACATTACTCTTACAAGCGGTTCAGTTCCAGATGGTCTTATAAGTACTCTACCCTTACCATCTAATATTTTTTCTATTTTTTCTATTTCTCCTTTAATATGTGCATCTTCTAAATATCTATTCTTATTTTCATTTTTCACTCTAGCATTAACTAATACTTGAGGATACTTGTTCATTATACCACAAAGATTTGACAGAGATTTATTTTCATCAACTAATATAGAAGATAATATTAACGAACTTAAAACTCCATCACCAGTAGTATTATAATCTAAAAATATCATATGACCTGATTGTTCTCCTCCTAGATTATATCCTCCCTTTATCATCTCTTCTAATACATATCTATCTCCTACTTTAGTAGAAACGATATTAAAATTATTTTCTTTTGCTGCTATATGAAGTCCAATGTTGCTCATCACTGTAACTACTAATGTATCTTTTTTAAGTTTTCCTTGCTTTCTTAAATAAGATGCGCATATAGTCATTATATGATCTCCATCTACAATTTGACCCTTTTCATCTACTGCTATTAATCTATCTGCATCTCCATCATAAGCAAGACCAATATCTGCATTGTTTTTTAGAACTTCTTGTTGTAAAAGTTCTGGATGAGTAGATCCACAATTTAAATTTATATTTTTTCCATCAGGCTTATTATTAATAGTTATTACATTAGCTCCAAGTTCTTCAAAAACTAAAGGTGCAACCTCGAAAGAAGCTCCATTAGCACAATCTAATATTACCTTTAAATTTTTAAAATCAACATCTACAATAGATTTTAAATAATTAACATAATCCCTTACAGCTTCTTTTTTTTCTATTTTAGTACCTATATTTTCTCCTATAGGATTACATTCTATTTTATTCATTTCTTCTATTAAATGTTCTATTTCAAGCTCTATAGAATCATCTAACTTATATCCATCTTTATTAAAAAACTTTATTCCATTGTATTCTACCGGATTATGTGATGCTGAAATTACTACTCCACAATCTGCTTCATAATATTTAGTTAAATATGCTACTGCTGGCGTTGGAACTACACCAACACATATAACATCAGCACCAACTGACATTATCCCTGATATTAAAGCTGATTCTAACATATCTCCTGATATTCTAGTATCTTTTCCAACTACTACTTTTATATTTTTTTTACCTCTTGTAAGAACATATCCACCTGCTCTACCTAATTTATATGCAAGTTCACTTGTAAGCTCTTTATTGGCTATTCCCCTCACTCCATCTGTTCCAAATAATTTTCTCATTTCATTCCTCCTTTCAAAAAAAAACAAGGGTAAAGATACCCTTTTTAAATATATCACAAAATATATTAAATTTACAACCATAACATTTATTGACATTATATATAGCTTTCTTTAAATCCTCTTCCTCGAACCTCTTGTGTTTCGTTTATAGATATAAATGCATTTTTATCGTGTTTTTCAACTATCTCTTTAAGCTTTGGAAGTTCAATTGGATTAATTACTGTATAAATAACTTTTTTGCTGTCTTTTGAATAAGCTCCTTCTCCTTGAAGAAAAGTAACTCCTCTTCCCATTATATTCATAATATCTTTTGATATTTCCTCAGAAGAATCTGATATTACCATGGCACATTTTTTTGCATCAAGCATCATTTGAATTTTATCTAAAACTTGATATCCAACATATAAAGCAATAAGTGTATACATAGCTCTTTTTATACCAAAAACTCCTCCACCTATGCTTACTATCATCAAATTTGCTGCCATAAGGGCTGTTCCCAAATTAATATCCCATTTTTTCTTTATAAGAGCTGCTATAATATCAGTTCCTCCTTGAGAACCTTTATTTCTAAATGTAATTCCCATACCTATTCCATTCAAAACTCCACCAAATATACAAGAAAGCATTAAATCATCTAATTTTATATAATCATATATATTCGATGTAATTCCTATAAAAAAAGAATATATAATCATATTTATAAGACTATAAACTATAAAGTTTCTATCTAACTTTTTATAAGCTATTAAAAATAAAGGTATATTAACAAATAATACTATTAGTCCTATGTTTATCTTAAATATATAATTAAGTATTATAGCTATTCCTCCTACTCCTCCACTTAAAAGATGATTAGGTGCTAAAAAACCGTTAATAGCTATTGCACAGAATAAACTCCCCAAAGATAAATTTAACAACCTAAACAAGAGGTTCATAATTTCATCTCCTTAAAATTAATCTCTTTTCACTTTGATTATAACCCCATAATTTTTATAATACAACTTATTTTATTCAATATGCATGTTTTTTTTCACATCATTCATAATTTGCAATTAAAATTTCATGTTTACAGTTTATTTGTTTTTTTTATATACTTTTCATTCATTCTAATTTAAATTTTTTTACAAAAATTGAAATATAACCTTTATAAAAAATCATAAAAGGCCGCTGATTAAATCAGCGACCTTGATATTTTAAGACAAATTTATTTTTTTACAGCAGCAGCTCCCTTTTCAAGAGCTTCTTTGTTAAGTGGTATAAATTTTTCTTTACTTGGTCCAAATACTTTTTTAAATGCTTCAAGTACAGAATCAGTTTTTACTGTTTTTGTAACTTCAAGGTATGCTCCAAGCATAACCATATTAGCAACTTTTGCATTTCCAAGCTCCAATGCAATTTCATTAGCTGGTATATAATAAGCTTCAATATCTTCTCTTTCTATTTTTTGATCTATTAATGAACTATTTACAAATATTTTTCCACCAGAAACTACATCTTTTTCAAATTTTATAAGAGAAGGTAAATTCATTACTATTGCTGTAGTAGCATCATTAGTTATTATAGGAGATCCTACTGGAGTATCAGAAACTATAACAGAACAATTTGCTGTACCTCCACGCATTTCCGGTCCATATGAAGGAAGCCAAGAAACTTCTTTATCCTCTAACATTCCTGCATATGTCATTAATTGTCCCATAGACATAACACCTTGTCCACCAAATCCTGCACATATTATTTTTTCTGTTGCCATATTACTTCACCTCCTCTGGATTTCTAAAATTACCCAATTGATAATATGGCATCATATTTTCTTCTAACCACTTAATAGCATCTACAGGATGCATTCCCCAGTTAGTTGGGCAAGTAGATAATACTTCTACTATTGAAAATCCTTTCCCAGATATTTGAGTTTCAAAAGCTCTTTTAATAGCTTTTTTAGCTTTTCTTATATTAGTCGGATTATTTACTGCTACCCTTTCTACAAATACTGCTCCATCTAAAGTAGCAAGCATTTCAGACATTCTTATTGGATTACCCGCAAGTTCTACATCTCTTCCCAAAGGTGCTGTTGTAGCTTTTTGACCAGGTAAAGTTGTCGGTGCCATTTGTCCACCAGTCATACCGTATATAGCGTTATTTACAAATATAGTAGTTATTTTTTCTCCTCTCGCTGCAGCATGTACTATTTCAGCAATACCAATTGAAGCAAGATCTCCATCTCCTTGATATGTAAATACTACTTTATCAGGATGAACTCTTTTTACACCAGTAGCAACAGCAGGTGCTCTACCATGAGCTGCTTCATGCATATCACAGTTAAAATAATCATATGCAAGTACCGAACAGCCAACAGGAGCAACTCCTATCGCATCTCCTAAAACTCCTAATTCTTCTAAAACTTCTCCTACTAATCTATGTATTATGCCGTGAGTACAACCAGGACAGTAATGAGTTTGTTTTTCTGTTAAACCTTCAGTTTTTTTGAATACAACTGCCATTATCTAGCACCCCCTAATACTTCCTTAGCCTTTTGTATAATTCCATCCGGAGTTGGAATCATACCACCAGTTCTTCCATAGAAATGAACAGGAAGTCTTCCTGCATTTGCTATTTTAACATCATCTATCATTTGACCTGTACTCATTTCAACTACTAATAAGTTTTTAGCATTTGGAATTTCATCAAATGCTTTGAATGGGAATGGCCATAATGTTATAGGTCTTATAAGTCCTGCTTTTATTCCTTCTTCTCTTAAAGCTTCAACTGTGTTCTTAACAACTCTTGAAGTTGTACCATAAGCTACAAATACAAGCTCTGCATCTTCAGTTTTATACATTTCATATCTAACTTCATTTTTCTCTATTTCTTTATATTTCTTATCTAATTTAAAACAGTGATCTTCAAGTTGTTGAGGATCAAGGAATAAAGAATTAATAATATTTGGTTTTCTTTCGCATTTAGTTCCTGTTGTAGCCCAAGTTTTTTCTTTTAAATCTCTCTTTTTAGGAGGTTTAAATTCAACAGGTTCCATCATTTGTCCTATCATACCATCTGCTACTACCATAACTGGTGTTCTATAATAATCAGCAACTTCAAATGCTTCCATTACCATATCAACAGCTTCTTGAACTGTAGCCGGTGCATAAACAGGAGTTCTGTAATCTCCATTTCCTCCTCCTCTTGTTGACATGAAATAATCAGCTTGCGAAGGTTGAATTCCACCAAGTCCTGGGCCTCCTCTCATCATGTTTACTATAACTGCTGGAAGCTCAGCACCTGCTATATATGAAATTCCCTCTTGTTTTAAGGCAATTCCAGGCGAAGAAGATGATGTCATAACTCTAGCACCAGATCCTGCTGCTCCATAAACCATATTTATTGCAGATACTTCTGATTCTGCTTGTACAAATACTCCTCCTACTTTAGGCAATTCTCTTGACATATATTCTGGTATCTCATTTTGAGGTGTTATAGGATATCCGAAGAAATATTTACAGCCAGCTTCTATAGCTGCTCTACCTACAGCTTCGTTTCCTTTCATTAAAACCTTAGCCATATTTTTTCCCTCCTTAAAAAATTATATATTATTCTCTTTCTACTGTTATTACACAGTCTGGACACATAGTCGCACAATTAGCACAACCTACACATTTGTCCATATCAGTTACTGTTGCAGGGTTATATCCTTTTTTGTTTATTTTATTTCTGTCCATAACAACTATATTAACTGGACAAACTGTTGTACAAAGTTCGCATCCTTTACAGCGATCTTGATCAAAGTGTACTTTACCCTTAGCCATTTAAAACCCTCCTTAAATATATTAAACATACAAACAAATTATATATTATAAGTCTTCATCGAATTTATCTCAGACAAATAAACTACATCCAATCCTCTCTCATATACATTTTAATCGGAAATATTTCTCCTTCAATATCTTTTGGAATATCTTTTATTACTTTTTCAATACATGCTACATATTTTATAGGTATATTCTTGATTTTCGAAACTTCTTTTACCAATTCTTGACCTTTTAGTACATCTTCAACTGTGGTTTCTCTTATCAAATGAGTATTATTTATAAGTCCTGTAACTTTACATTTAGCTGATTTTTCTATTTGCTCTATATGTTTAATTATACCTTCAACAGTAGCTGTTTCTTGTCTATTTGCATTAACAACACAAAACATATCGTATTCATTTTCTTTTAAAAGATGAGAAAATCTCCCAACTATTTTAGCTCCTATAAAGTCTCCTCCTACATCCATAACATAATTATAGGATTTGTCCTGAATAGGTGCTATTACTTCTGCTGATACAGCAGGCACATCTACAGCTGCTGCTTGCACAGAACTATATATAGTTTTTATTCCTTTACTCTCTAGAATATCTCTTTTTTCTCTTGTTCTAAAATATACATTAACTATATCCAAATCTGCTATTGCTATATTACCTGCTAATTCTTCTCTCATTTTCATTACATAATTTATAGAAAATTCTGTTTTCCCACTTCCATAATGTCCTATTATAATCCTTATTCTTTTATCGTCTTTTATCATTTAATCACCTACTAATAAGTCTTAGCTTCTTCTTCTCCTCTAAGAACTCTAAGTCCTCCTTGAGCTAAAGCTATCATTTCATCCTCTCCTGGATATACTTTAACTTCTCCTATAAAAGATACTCTTTCTTGTATCCAATTAACAAACATTTTAGAATAAGCTATTCCTCCTGTTAATACTATTGCATCTACTTTACCTTTAAGGACAGTAGCACAAGCCCCTATTTCTTTAGCAACTTGATATGCCATGGCTTCATAAATAAGTTTCGCCTTTTCATTTCCTTCTTTTATCATTTTTTCTACATCTCTACCATCATTAGTTCCTAAATACCCTACTAAGCCACCATTTCCTTTTATTTTTTTCTTTATATCATTTAAAGTATATTTTCCAGAAAAACACATTTTAGCTAAATCTCCAACTGGAAGTCCTCCTGTTCTTTCCGGAGAAAAAGGACCTTCTCCATCTAAAGCATTTGCTACATCTATTACTTTTCCATTTTCATGTGCTCCTACAGATATTCCTCCACCCATATGAGCCACAATTACATTAATTTCTTCATATGTTTTACCCATTTCAACTGCAGCTCTTCTCGCCGTAGCCTTCTGATTCAAAGCATGAAATATGCTTTTTCTTTCAATTTCTGGCATACCTGATATTCTAGCAACATCTTGAAGCTCATCTACAACAACAGGATCCACTATAAAAGATGGAACATTTATTTTATCAGCTATTTCTTTTGCTATTATTCCTCCTAAATTTGAAGCATGCTCTCCCAAAACTCCAGTCTTTAAATCTTTTATCATATTATCCGTTACTTTATAAGTACCACCTTCTATAGGCTTTAAAAGCCCACCTCTTCCAACTACTGCATCTAATTCCTCTAATTTAACTCCGTTTTCTTTTACAGCTTCTTCTATTACATTTTTTCTAAATTCAAATTGATCCGATATTTTTTCATACTTTCCTATCTCTTCAGAAGAATGTCTTAAAGTTTTTTCAAATACTAATTCTTCATTATCAAATACTGCTATTTTAGTAGATGTTGACCCTGGATTTATAGTGAGAATCTTAAAATTTTTACTCATTAAAGTCTTCTCCTTTCTTTAATTATTATCATTTATTTTAGCTGCTGTTAGTACCCCAAGCGCTATAGAGTTTAATTTAGTTTCTTCATTATCAGCTCTTGAAGTTAATATAACCGGAGCTTTTGCTCCAACAATTACTCCTGCATTTTTAGAATTTCCAAAAAACACCATAGACTTATAAAGTATATTACCTGCTTCTATATCAGGTGCAAGTAGTATATCAGCCATCCCAGCAACCGGATGATTTATTCCCTTATGTTTAGCAGCTTCTACTGACACTGCATTATCTAAAGCAAAAGGTCCTCCAACAATACAACCTTTTATTTCTCCTCTTTGATTCATTTTTTCTAATTCTTTTGCATCTACTGTATCCGGCATTTTAGGATTTACTTTTTCCTTAGCACATATTACAGCAACTTTTGGCTCATTTATATCTAAAGCATGAGCTATTTGACAAGCATTTTCTATAATTTGCTTTTTAGTCTGTAAATCAGGATCTAAATTCATAGCTGCATCTGTTACGAAAAATAACCTATTATAACCTGGAAGATCAAATACCGCAACATGACTTAAAACATTACCTGTTCTAAGACCTATTTCTTTATCAAGAACTGCTTTTAAAATTATCGAAGTGTCTACAAGTCCTTTCATTACCATATGTGCTTTTTTAGTCGAAACAAGTTCTACAGCTTTTTTACAAGCCAATGCTAAATCTTTTTCTTCTATCAATTCATAATTATTTAAATCTATATTAATTTCATTTGCTATGTCTTTAATTTTTTCTAAATCTCCGACTAATATAGCATTTGCTATACCTTCTTTTCTAGCCATTTCTACCGCCATTAAAACTTCTTTATCTTGAGCACAAGCTACTGATATAGTTTTAGGCCCTCTTTCTTTAGCAAATTTAATTACTTCTTCAAAATTTCTCATTACAACTTCACCTCATTTTCATAAATTTTAGGCGTCTCCTCTTTGTTTATTACCCTTAAAGCTCCTTCATTTAAAGCTCTCATTTCATCTTCTCCTGGTTCTATTATTACAGGAGCAATAAAATCTATCATAGGTTTTATGTAATTAGTTAAATATTCAGAGTAAGCTAATCCTCCAGTAATAACTATAAATTCTACATCTCCTTTTAAAACTGTTGCCATAGAGCCTATTTCTTTTGCTATTTGATATCCCATAGCTTCAAATACAAGTTTTGCTTTTTTATCTCCTGTTTCAATCCTTTTTACAACTTCTCGTGCATCGTTAGTTCCAAGATATCCTACAAGACCACCTTTTCCTCTAATTTTTGATTTAATTTCCTCGTATGTATATTTTCCCGAAAAACACATTTTAACCAAATCTCCTACAGGAACTCCTCCTGTTCTTTCTGGAGAAAATGGTCCCATTTCATTTGCATTATTATAATCTATTGATTTACCTTTTCTTAAAGGAGCAACACTTATTCCTCCTCCAAGATGAGCAACTATCATATTTATATCCTCAAATTTTTTTCCTAATCTATTTGCAACTCTTCTTCCTACTGCTTTTATATTTAAAGCATGTCCTAAAGATTTTCTTTCTATCTCTGGCATTCCCGATATTCTCGCTATATCTTCAAATTCATCTACTGCAACGGGATCTACTATAAAGCTTTCTATATTTTGTTCATCTGCTATAGCTTTTGCTATTATTCCTCCTAAATTAGATGCATGTTCACCTTGTATTCCGATTTTTAAATCTTCTATCATCTTATCAGTTACTCTATATGTTCCTCCTGGCATAGGTCTTAAAAGTCCACCTCTACCTACAACTGCTATTAAATCATCCATTTTATATCCTTCTTGCTTTATCCAATCAACAATCATTTTTTTCCTAAATTCAAATTGATCTGATACTTTTTCATATTTTTCTAGTTCTTTTGAAGAATGAATTAAATTCTTTTGGATAACGTTTTCACACCCTTTGAACAAAGCTACTTTTGTAGAAGTTGAACCTGGATTTATAACAAGAATATAGACTCTAGACACAGTATCAGCTTTATAAAATCTATAAAAATCTAAATAAATATATAAAAATTATAGATTTTATTCATACACTCAATATTTTTACAAATATTAGTGTACATAATAGCATATCTCTACAATGCTATACCGCAAGCCAACGGTACTTTTATTCACCTCTCTTTTTTAAATCAAGCAACTAATTTTCCAAAATGAAAATGTAGAGTAGTTACTTGATTTATATTTTTATAGGTTTTCATCAACTGTTATAATCACCCCATAAAAATTTTTATCTCATATTATTATGATATATTGAAATAAAAAAAAATGCAATAAAAATTGCAATATCACTTAGCAATTTTTTTGCATTTTTTCATTCCAATTATTATTCTATAACGACGTATTTCGGCTCTATTTCTACATTTTCTACATCATATGGCATACTGTATTTTATTTTGAATTTTGCATGATTACCTTCATTTTCTTGCATATTGATAAATAATTGTATATCTTCTTCTTTTATTTTTTCCTCTAAATCTTCTAAATATGCAACTTTTACTTTTATATTATCCGGAAGATTATTTTTTGAAATATCCAAATTATGTATATCTCCTTTGAATACAATTCTATTTTTAGATATTATAAAATTTTTACTGATTATTTTAGACACATTAATTTTTAAATTCACTTTTTTTATTTCCGTTTGAATTTTTTCAGGAATATTTATTTTTAAATCTACACTTTTATCTTCATTTAAACCAGATATATCAAAATCCTCAACATATAATTCTTTTATATTATCTATATATTCATTTGGTCCTGATATAGTAATATTTTTTGGCTCTAACTCATATCCTAATAATTTGTAATTTTCATCTAAATCTCCAGTTAAATTTATTTTCAAAGGCACCTCTTTAGTTTTTAATACCTCCACACTTACATACGCATACTTATCTTTAATGTTTACACCCTCAACTTTTTTGCCGTATTTATCCAAAGGAACTATTTGTATTTTAGCATTAAAATTTTTAAATTTATTTTTTAAATTCACTTTGCAAACTAATCTATCTACTTTTTTTACTAAACTTCTAGGTCCTTCAACATATGTGTATTCGGGATTTATATTCATATTAGATATTTTAAAATCTTCTTTTAACTTATTAATCTTATCAAGTTCAATATATTTTCTTACGTACATGTTTTCTTCTACATTTAAAACTAATTTATCCGGTATAATTGTATAGGTTACATTATTAGGAACATCTATGTTTAAATCCAGTTCATTTTCTCCTAATTTAATATTTTCAAATTTACCATAAATATTTAAATTCGATTTTTGAATATCCTTTAACAAAGACCTTCTTCCTCTAAGCATTACTTTTACATTTAAATTAGATTTTGGATCTATTACCATATTACTATCTTGCAAAACATCTATGTTTGTAATTTTAACAGCTACATTATTAAAATCTTTTATTAAAATAGGATCTACTTCTGCCATTACGTATATCCATGCAAAAAAGGCAAAACATATAGATATAATTTTTATTTTTATATTCCTCTTAAAAATATTTATCATTTAAAAAATCCACCTCTTTTAAATATACTTCTATTTTCATTTTGATTTTTCAAATTTTTGTTTAGTATGCCTTGTATATATTCTTTGGATAAAGCTCTATATAGTTGTCCATTTTCAGCCATGGATATATCCCCTGTCTCTTCAGATACTATTATAGATATACAATCAGACCTTTCAGTTATTCCAATTCCCGCTCTATGTCTTGTACCGAGCTCTTTATTTAAATCTTTATTTTCAGTGAGGGGTAAAAAACATCCAGCTGCTTTTATTCTATTATTTTTTATAACAAGTGCTCCATCATGAAGAGGTGTATTTGGTATGAATATATTTACGAGAAGCTGTCGTGTTATTTTAGCATCTACTATAGTTCCAGTTTGTATTATATCGTTTATTCCAGTTTCTCTTTCTATAACAATCAAAGCTCCTATTTTTTGTCGAGAAAGAGAAAATAAAGCCTCTACCATTTCCTCTATAACCTCATCTATATCTTCATCATCAAATTCTCCTATATGCCTTATTATAAATTTTGTTCTACCTATATATTCTAAAGCTCTTCTAAGTTCTGGTTGAAAAACTATTAAAAAAGCTATTACTCCTATTTGCATTGTATTTTTTAATATCCAATTAACTACATGTAATTGTAAATATTCACTCACTTTAGTTGCTACAACAAGTACAAATATTCCCTTTATAAGTTGCTCTGCTCTTGTTTCTTTAATTAACATATATAACTTATAAAAAACATATGCAACTATTGTTATATCAATAATATCTAAAATTCCTATATTCATAATTATATCTTTTATTTCCCACAATTTTAATTGCCCTCCCGTATTTATAGTTTTACGGATTAATTATTTCACAAATTGAAATATATTTCAACAAGTAAAAAAATACACTTGTATCAAATCTTTTTCTATAAAGATGATGATTTGATACAAGCGCATAAGAAAAGGCAGGTGTTTTATACAAATACCTGCCTTAATTATTATAATGGCGTGCCTGCAGGGATTCGAACCCCGGACACGTGGCTTAGAAGGCCACTGCTCTATCCAGCTGAGCTACAGGCACATATTGGAGCGGGTGAAGGGAGTCGAACCCTCGCAGCCGGCTTGGAAGGCCGGAACTCTACCACTGAGCTACACCCGCATATTTTTTTTGGAGCGGAAGACGAGATTCGAACTCGCGACCCTCGCCTTGGCAAGGCGATGCTCTACCACTGAGCCACTTCCGCATATTTTTTGGTGCGGGTGGAGGGACTTGAACCCCCACGCACAAGGCGCTAGATCCTAAGTCTAGTGCGTCTGCCAATTCCGCCACACCCGCACTTTATTTTTTTATTGGTGGAGGGGACTGGATTCGAACCAGTGAAGGCAATGCCAACAGATTTACAGTCTGCCCCCTTTGGCCACTCGGGAACCCCTCCTCATTTGGAGCTGGCGATGGGACTCGAACCCGCAACCTGCTGATTACAAGTCAGCTGCTCTACCAATTGAGCTACGCCAGCATATTTAATTGGCGACCTGGAAGGGACTCGAACCCTCGACCTCCAGCGTGACAGGCTGGCATTCTAACCAACTGAACTACCAGGCCAAATATTGGTGGGCTCAACAGGGCTCGAACCTGTGACCCCCTGCTTGTAAGGCAGGTGCTCTCCCAGCTGAGCTATGAGCCCATTTTGGTGACCCCTAGGGGATTCGAACCCCTGTTACCGCCGTGAAAGGGCGGTGTCTT
>NZ_FQXH01000005.1 GCF_900129915.1 Tepidibacter thalassicus DSM 15285 | reverse complement strand
CTATCTCTTTCTATATCTGCTATTTGTTCTTTTGTAGGATATATTTGAATTTTTTTGCATAATATAATACTATTTTCATTTTTCTTCTTGAATCCCATTTTCTAAATCACCTTTATTTCTTTATTTTTCTGAAAATTTTTCTATTGAATACATTAACATTACCTCATTTTATTTTTATTATGTATAGACTGTAAAAAAAAATGTATATTTTTTTAAAAATAATTAAATGGAAATAATTTTATAAATTTAAATATCTATATTGTGAATGAATATATGAAATTATTGTAAAAATAAGTATAAAAAATAATTTTGAAATTGGAGTGAAATAATAATGACAGTTGGTGCTAAAATGAAGCAAACTTTAGCTAATTTAAAAGGAGTTCAAAGTACTTTGAGATTATATTCAATACAAACTCAAGATAAAAAAGCAAAAGAAGCTTATCAAGAAGCGATGGAAATAACTAGTGAGGTTATTTGTGATTTAGAACAGAGAATAAAAGTTGTAGAATTTGAAGAACCACAATATAAAGGTTATTAAGGTGATAATATGAGTGCTTGGATTGAAATATTGTTAAGGTCAATATTTATATTCTTTATAACTTTAATTTTAATTAGAACTATGGGAAAAAGACAGTTATCTAAAATTACACCATTTAATTTTATAAGTTATATTGTAATTGGCATTTTAGTAGCTTTAATTTCAGTGAATGTAATTAAAAATATAGTATTTGGATTTATTGCTTTAGGGGTATGGGTTTTATTTTCTATATTGATTGATTATTTGTGTTTGAAAAGTAAATTAATTCATGATTTGATATATGGAAAAGAAACTATTTTGGTTAAAAACGGTAAAATTATGGAAGAAAATTTAAATCAAGTAAAATTTACAGGGGAAGAACTTTTAAGAGAGCTTAGATCAAAAAATGTTTTTAATTTAATGGATGTTGAATTTGCTGTAATGGAATCAACTGGAGAAGTTAATGTTATGCTAAAATCAGATAAAAAACCTATTACATCACATGATTTAGGAAAACAAGTATCACCGCAGAGTGAGCCACAAACAGTAATTTTAGATGGAAATATAATTGATGAATCATTGAATAATATAGGATTAAATAGAGAATGGTTATTTTCTCAACTAGAAGGAATGGGAATATCTTTAGATAATGTGTTTATTGGACAGGTAAATTCTTCTGGAGATTTATATGTAGATCTTTTTGATGATAGTATACAAATTCCCAAGTCTCAAGTTAAAGAATTAATTTATGCAAATCTTGAAAAAGTTCAATCTGATCTTATGAATTTTGCATTAGAAACAGAAAATGAAAATGCTAAATACATGTATTCGAATAATTCAGACAAAATTCAAAGGGTTATAAAAAAATTAGAACCTTATTTATTACGCTAGAGGTGATTGTATGTCAAGTAAAAAAAAGAAAAAATTAACTCCTATTCAACAAGAATATCAGAATTTTGCAAAATCTAGAGAACCAAAAAGGAAAGTATTGAGAAATTGTTTTAGGGCATTTATAGTTGGGGGGATTATTTGTACTATAGGACAAGGGCTTCAGTGGTTTTTTATTAATTATTTTGATTTTACAGAAAAAACAGCAGGAAATCCAGCAACAGCAGTATTAATTATTATTTCTGTTTTATTAACTTGTTTTGGAGTTTATGATCATATTGCTCAGTGGGCAGGAGCTGGAACTATAGTGCCTGTTACAGGATTTGCCAATACAATGGCTTCAGCAGCTTTAGAACATCGTAGTGAAGGATATGTTTTAGGTGTAGGTGGTAATATGTTTAAATTATCGGGTTCAGTAATTGTTTATGGAGTTTTTTCAGCTTTTGTAGTTGCTCTTATTAAAATTACTATTAAATGGTTAGGTGGGATGTAAATGCAAAAAGGCCATCAATCGTGGATATTTGAGTCAAAACCAGTTATAATTTCATCAGCTGTTGTTGGAGGTCCTTTTGAAGCTAAAGGTAATTTGGCTAATGATTTTGATATTCTACATGAAGATATTTGGCTTGGTCAAGATAGCTTTGAAAAAGCAGAAAAAAAATTATTAGAACAAGCCTGTGAAAAAGCGATTGAAAAGAGTGGATTAAAAAAGGAAGATATTCAATTTTTTATAAGTGGAGATTTAATGAATCAGATTATATCTAGTAGTTTCACTGCTCGTACTCTTGGATGTCCATATTTAGGTATTTTTGGTGCATGTTCTAGTTCGATGGAAGGATTAGCATTAGCTAGTTTGTTAGTTGATAGTAAATTTGCTAAATACGTATTAGCTGGTGCATCAAGTCATAATGCAGCAGCTGAAAAGCAATTTAGGTATCCGACTGAGTATGGATCTCAAAAACCTCCTACAGCTCAATGGACTGTAACAGGAGCTGGAGCAGTTTTGCTTTCGCAAAAAGGAGAAGGGCCATGTGTTACATCAGCCACTATTGGGAGAGTAGTAGATATGGGCATTTCTGATCCTTTTAATATGGGAGCTGCCATGGCTCCTGCTGCAGTTGATACGATTGAAGCTCATTTTAGGGATTTAAATATTGATCTAAATTATTACGATGTTATTGCTACTGGAGATTTAGGTCAAGTTGGACATAGAATTGCAAAAGATTTATTGATTAAACATGGATTAAATATTAAACCTGAAATATTAACTGATTGTGGGATAATGATATACAAAGATGATCAACCTGTAATGGCAGGCGGTAGTGGATGCGGTTGTTCTGCCACAGTAACTTATGGACATTTTTTAAATCGTATGAGAAAAAAAGAATTGAAAAGGATATTAATTGTTGCAACAGGTGCTTTGATGTCACCTATTTCATATCAACAAAAAGAAAGTATACCTTGTATAGCTCATGCAGTATCAATAGAAATGCCTTGAAAGGAGGATTAATATTGGATAAATTTATTTGGGCTTTTTTGATAGGAGGAGCGATATGTGTTGTTGGACAAATTATGATAGATATATTTAGGTTTACTCCTGCTCATACAACGACTACATTGGTAGTACTTGGAGCGATACTTGGAGGATTAGGATTGTATGAACCGTTAATAAAATTTGCTGGAGCAGGAGCTTCTGTTCCGATAACTAGTTTTGGTAATGCACTTGTTAAAGGTGCATTAGCAGAAGCTAAGCAAACAGGGATAATTGGAGTATTAACAGGAATATTTGAAGTCACTAGTGCTGGTATTTCTGCTGCACTGATTTTTTCGTTTATGGCATCTTTAATATTCAAACCTAAAGGATAAATATTCTATTACTGTTTATCAATTATAAAAATATATTTAATGAAGTAGGTAATAATATTTATGAAGAAAAATATAAAAGGAGGCTTTTAAAAATGAGTACAATAAATAAATTAGAACAAGCATTAGCAGGAGCTAAAGGTTTGGCAGCGCAATTAAAAACTTTTTCTCTAGATACTGATGATAAAAATGCAAAACAGATGTTTACTCAATTATCTACAACTGCTGAAAACATAGTACAACAACTTCAGGCTAGAGTTGATTATGTAAAAAGTGAAGAACCTCAATATACACAACAACAGTAAAATTAAAAAAAATCACATTTCTTATCAAGGAAATGTGATTTTTTTAATGCACAAATTTGAAGGAAATTAATAATATATAGTGAAAACAGTATAAAACATTTTGTTACAATTTACAACAATATAAACCTCAAAGTAAATGAAAGGAGGTAAATATTTGAAAGGTAGTATTAAAAATAAAATGGTTATATATATTATAGCTTGTATTTTAATATCTACAATAACGATAGGAAGTATAGTAATATTCAATAGTATAAATATTGTTAAAAGTGAAGTGCAAGAAAAACTATTATCGATAACACAAGATTATGCAAATCAATTTGAGTTAACGCTTGAAAATGTAGAACGATCGGTTGATTATTTAGGATCTGGTCTACTGGCTAAATTTGATTTGCAAAAGTTAAAAACAAATTCCAATTATATACAAGAATATACAAAAGATATAGAATCATTAGTTAAGCAATTTGCAAAAGATACTAAAGGAGCCATGGGAGCTTATATAGTTTTAAATCCTGAAATAGCAGGGGAAAGTAAAGGGGTATGGTATGCAGATGTAAATGGGAATGGACAATTAATAAAACAAACAATAACAAATATAAATGAATTTTCACCGAATGATAATGAACATGTAGGATGGTATTATAAACCAATAAAAGCAGGAAAAGGAATATGGCTTGATCCTTATATGGATAAAAATATAAATTTATTTATGATTTCGTATGTAAAGCCTATATATGTTGATAAAATTTTAGTAGGTGTAGTAGGAATGGATATAGATTTTAATTATATTAGTCAAATAATAAAATCAATTGAAATTTATAAAACTGGATATGCAGTTTTATTTGATAAAAATTATAATTTTTTGATACACCCTAATTTAACACGAAATGATAATTTGAAAAATGTAGATAATGGAAAATTAAAAAATATAGTAGATATTATGAAAAATAATAGTAAAGGTATATGTGAATATAAGTATTTGGGTAAAGATAAAATGTTATCGTATATGAAAATATCTGATAAATATACACTTGCACTTACTGTATTTAAATCTGAAGTTTTTGAGAGAATTGATAAAATGATAATTTTAATGATATCTGTTACGTTAGTAGCTTTAATAGTATTTACAATAATATCTTTACTTGTAGGGAATAAAATTTCAAGACCTATTATGATATTAACAGATATTATAGATGCAACTTCAAATCTTGATTTGACATATGATAATAATTCATATGAAGTGATCTTGGATAATAAAGATGAAATAGGAATAATGGCAAAATTAACATTGAATATGAGAGATGAATTAAGAAAAATAATAAAAAGTATACAAAAAAATTCAAATCAAATAGATGATAAGTCGATAATTTTTTTAAATATAATGAATGAAATTTCATCGGCAATAGAAGGTATTGCAAAAGCTACAGATGAATTAGCACAAGGAGCGAATGAACAAGCTAGAAGTGCTGAAGAAGGAGTTTTAAAACTTAATAATCTTGCTGAAAAAATAGATAATACTGTTGAAAATTCTCTAATTGTAAAAGAAAATAATAATAAAATAATGGAGGTTAATAAAAAAGGAATAAATTCTATAATTGAATTGGAAAAAGCATTTAAAGAAAATAGAGACATTATACGACAAATAGGATTTAAAATTAATTCTTTGGAAAAAAAATCAGGTTCTATAAGTAAAATAATAACAATTATAACATCAATAGCAGATCAAACAAATTTATTAGCTTTAAATGCAGCAATTGAAGCTGCAAGAGCTGGAGAAGCAGGACGAGGGTTCGCTGTTGTAGCAGATGAAATACGAAAATTGGCTTATGAAGTTACTTTGAATGCAAAAGAGATAGGAAATATAATAAATGATATTCAAGAAGGCATTATTAGTACAAAATTAGACATGGATGGTGCAGAAAAAATTGTACAAAAGACTGAAAGAGAGTTGATTAATACAAGTAATAGTTTTGATGATATAGATAAAGCTGTTAATTATATGGTTGAAAGTATTAAGATAATTGTTGAAAATATTGAGAATGTAAATGAATATAAAAATAATGTGATTTCTTCAATTGAAGAAATATCAGCAATTACACAAGAAACTGCTGCATCTACACAACAAGTTTCTGCATCTGTTGAAGAACAAATATCAGTAGTAGAAGAGATATCTAAAGGAGCAGGTGAATTAAAAGAAATAGCTAATGAATTGAAAAAAACTGTAGATAAATTTAAAATTTAGATAAAATAAAAGCAAGAGAAATATTTTCTAACATTTCACTTGCTTTTATTTTTTTTATATTGTGAAATTATATAACTAGGAATTCCTTGTTTATCGTATTCTTTCATTTTAGATATTGCTTCTTCTTTAGTCATAGGATTTGAAATGGACTTTATATCAGCTCGTATAATTACGTATTTATTCATAATCTCCCTCCGTTTATAATGTATTTTATAGTATTATGATTTCATGATATATATTTTTTATTCTAGCAAAAAATTTTAACAAAAAAGAGGATTTAATGTATAAGTAGAAGAATGTATATGTATGAAAAATCTTGTATATTTATATACTTTTCTGTGTGAAAGGTGTTTTTATGTAAAGGAGGTATTTATTTGATTTTAATGATAGACAATTATGATTCTTTTACTTATAATTTGGTGCAGTTTTTAGGTGAATTAGGAGAAAAAATAGTTGTAAAAAGAAATGATGAAATAACAATAAGTGAAATAGAAAAATTAAATCCAGAAATTATTGTTTTATCTCCCGGACCTTGTTCTCCAATAGAAGCAGGGATATGTATTGACGTTGTAAATTATTTCAAGGGAAAAAAACCAATACTTGGTATATGTTTAGGACATCAAACTATTGGTCATGTATTTGGAGCAAAAATTATAAAAGCATTAAGACCTGTACACGGAAAAGTACATGCAATAAAACATAAAAATAAAGGGGTGTTTAAAAATCTCAATAATCCTTTAAATGTAACGAGATATCATTCTCTTGTTATTGATAAAGATACACTTTCAGATGAATTAGAAATTACAGCTTTAACTGATGAAGGAGAAATAATGGGTATAAAACATAAAAAATATCTTATAGAAGGAGTTCAATTTCATCCAGAAGCTGTACTTACAGAACAAGGACATGATATATTGAAAAATTTTTTAAATCAGGTCAGGGGAGAGATGTAGTATGATAAGAGAAATTAATACAAATCTTAATTCTTTTGAAATATTTACTATATTTAAAGATGATGACCATAGTTTTATATTGGATAGTGCCATGGATGCAAATAAATTAAGTAGATATTCATTTATAAGTGCAAACCCTTTTAAGATATTAAAATTTAAAAACAGTAAAGAGAATCCATTAGAGGAGTTAAGAAGTGAATTAAAAAAATATAAAATAAACAATGATACTAATATTCCGTTTGTAGGAGGAGCTGTTGGATATTTATCATATGATCTTTGTCGTTATATAGAAAAAATTCCAAAAAGCGCAGTTGATGATGTAAATATACCGGATTTGTATTTTGGATTTTATAATTGGGTTATTGTAGTTGATCATTTTGAAAATAAAACGTATATAGCTTCGCCAGGTATTGATATAAATGAAGAAAATAAAATTATGGAAAATATTATAGATAGAATACAGAAATCAGAAGAAAAAGGAATAGATGCTATATGTTATGAAGAAAAGGAATTTCCTAAAGTAAAATTAAAATCTAATTTTACAAAAGAAAAATATCTTGAATCAATTGAAAAAGTGAGAAGTTATATAAAAAGTGGAGATATATATCAAGCTAATTTAACTCAAAGATTTTATGGAAAAGTTAATATGACAAGTTTTGAGCTTTATAGAGATCTTAGAAGATTTTCTCCAGCACCTTTTGGGGCATTTTTAAATTTTGATGAAGTAAATATACTTTCTAATTCTCCAGAAAGATTTATAAGAATTGTTGATAATATAATAGAAACAAGACCTATAAAAGGAACTAGACCAAGAGGAAAAACAGTACAAGAAGATATAAAATTGAAAGAGGAACTTAAAAATAGTGAAAAAGATAAAGCAGAACTTTTAATGATTGTAGATTTAGAACGAAATGACTTAGGTAAAGTTTCTAAAATTGGAAGTGTTAAAGTTTTAGAATTATTTAAAATAGAGGAATATTCTAATGTTCATCATTTAGTATCTACGATAGTAGGTGAGCTTAAAGAGGATAAAGACGTTGTAGATGTTATAAAAGCAACATTTCCTGGAGGATCTATAACAGGAGCTCCTAAAATAAGATCTATGGAAATAATTGATGAGATTGAGCCAACTCAAAGAAATGTATATACTGGTTCTATTGGTTATATTGGATTTGATGGTAATTTAGATTTAAATATAGCTATTAGAAGTATTGTAAAAAAAGATGATAATATATATTTTCAAGTGGGAGGAGGAATAACTTGGGATTCAAATCCCGAAGAAGAATATGAAGAAACTATTCATAAAGCTAAATCTATAATGAAAGCTATAAGGGGTTATTATGAAGAATAGTGCGTCTTTTAAAAGTGATCTTACAAAGTTTGGAATAGGAGTGTTTGAAACTATAAAAATTTGTAGAGGGAATGCTATTTTTTTGGACAAGCATTTAGATAGAATGTATAATTCTATAAAAGAACTCAATATATCTTTTGCTGTATCAAAAGATATATTGAAAAAAGAAATAATTAATTATATAAATGATATAGAATATAAAGCTTTAAGAGTAACAGCATTTGATGAAGGATATAATTTTTCTTTAAGAGATATACCTTATATTGATGAAGATTATGAAAGAGGATATAATCTTAAAATATCTCCTATAAGAAGGGGAAAAAGTTTAATATACAAGCATAAAACTTCTAATTATTTTGAAAATATTTATTCTAAAAAATATGCTTTAAATAAAGGATATGATGAAGCTTTATTTGTGAATTTGGATAATAAAGTATTAGAAGGTTCTATGACTAATATATTTTTTATAAAAGGTGAAAAAGTATATACACCTAGATGTGATTTATATATTCTTTCTGGAATAATGAGAAATGAAGTTATATGTATTTTAAATAAATTAGGAATAACTGTACTGGAAAAAGAGATTGACTTAGGGGAAATTGATAAATTTGAATTTTGTTTTATTACAAATAGTTTAATAGATTTAATGAAAGTTAACTCGATTGAATATATAAATTATAAAAAAGAAAATGAGTTATTTAATTTGATAGACCTTCAATTAAAGGAGATGTATAATGGATATTAAAGAAACATTTGAAAAACAAATATCTACATTGAAAGAAGATAATAATAATGTTTCAATAATAGTAGTTGGTTCAAATAAAAATTTAGATTTTGATAAAAAAATAAATGATATTGATCTGTTTGTAATTACGAAAGAAGGACAAAGACAAATAAGAGAAATAAAGTTTGTAAAGGGTATTGAATTTGATATAAATTATTTTTCTATAGACTTATCAAATAAATTTATAGAAAATAAAAAACAATTTTTTATAGAGGGAATGAGTAAAGGGAATTTAATTTATGATAGTAATGACATAGGGAAAAAATATATGGAAAGTGCTAAAATACAATATGAAAAAGGTCCAAAAAAAATATCTTTAGAAGAACTTAATAGTTTAAAGTTTGTGCTTTTTGACAATATAAAGAGAATAGAAACTTTAAAAGGTGATAATTGGCAAGAAATAGAATTTTTATCTAATTTATATTTAAGAGATATAATAAGAGCGTATTTTGTAATAAATAAAAAATGGATTCCTAAAGATAAAAAGTTATTTAAGGTATTAAGTGAAACTGATAATAATTTATATCAAATGGTTCAAAAATTATACATAAATTACGATACAGATATTCTCAAAGAGATGATTAATTATATATTTAAAGATATAAAAATAGATGAAAAAATAAAAATAATATATTAAAGGGAGTTGGGAAAAATGGATAAAGAAAAAATAAAAAAAGCAGTAAGAGATATATTAGAAGCAATAGGAGAAGATCCGGATAGAGAAGGACTTATAGATACTCCTGATAGAATAGCTAGAATGTATGAAGAAATATATGGTGGCATTAATGAAGATCCTAAAAAACATCTTGAAATATTTTTTCAAGATGAAAAGCATGAAGAATTAGTGTTGGTTAAAGATATACCTTTTTATTCTATTTGTGAACATCACTTGGTTCCGTTTTTTGGGAAAGCTCATGTTGCTTATATACCAAAAGGAGGAAAATTAACAGGGCTTTCAAAACTTGCAAGAGTTGTAGAAACAGTAGCGAGAAGACCACAACTTCAAGAAAGAATAACAAAGATAGTAGCTGATGCATTAGTAGATGTTCTAAATCCTTATGGTGTTATTGTTGTTGTTGAAGCTGAACATATGTGTATGACAATGAGAGGTGTTAAAAAGCCAGGATCTAAAACTATTACATCAGCAGTGAGAGGTATTTTTGAGAAAGATGTGGCAGCAAGAGCTGAAGTAATGAGCTTAATTAATTGCAAATAGAGGTGATGAAATGTTTAGATTTGGGGAAAGAACATATATAATGGGAATACTTAATGTAACTCCTGATAGTTTTTCTGATGGGGGAGAATTTACGAATGTTGATATAGCTATAAATCATGCAAAAGAAATGATAAAAAATGGTGCTGATATTATAGACATAGGAGGAGAGTCTACAAGACCTGGTTCAATTGAAATTAATGCTGAGGAGGAATTAGATAGAGTAGTTCCGGTCGTAGAAAGGTTGGTTAAAGAAATAGATGTTCCTATATCTGTTGATACATATAAGGCGTCTGTTGCAGAAAAAGTGTTAAGCCTTGGAGTACCTATTATTAATGATGTATGGGGGCTTCAAAGAGATAAAAGAATGGCAAGTGTTATTGCAAAATACGATGCTTATATAGTTATAATGCACAATCAATTAGGTACTGAATATAGTAAAGATATAATTGAGTGTATAAAAGATTTTTTTGAAAAAAGTATAAAAATAGCAAAGGAAGCTGGAATTAAAGAAGATAAAATAATATTGGATCCTGGAATTGGATTTGGTAAAACTTTTGAGCAAAACGTATATGTTATGAAGAGGTTAGGAGAGCTTAAAAGTTTTGATTATCCTATTCTTCTTGGAACATCAAGAAAATCTATGATTGGAAAAATTTTAGATTTACCGCCAAGAGAAAGAATAGAAGGAACTATTGCTACTACAGTGATGGGAATAATGCAAGGAATAGATATAGTGAGAGTTCATGATGTGAAGGAAAATTTAAGAGCAGCAAAAGTTGCTGATGTAATATATAGAAGGTAGGGAATAATAATGGACAAGATTATTTTAAATAATTTAGGTTTCTATGGATATCATGGAGTGTTTAAAGAAGAAAATGTACTTGGACAGAAATTTTTTATAGATATAGAACTTTATCTTGATTTAAAAAAGGCGGGGCAAACTGATGATGTTAGCAAATCAGTAAGTTATGCTGATGTTTATGAATTAGTAAAAAATATATGTGAAAACAAAAGGTATAATCTTTTGGAAGCATTAGCTGAGAATATATCGAAAGAAATATTCAGTAGCTTTGTTTTGGTTGAGGAAATAATGGTTAGAGTAAAAAAACCTGAAGCACCGGTTAATGCGATGTTTGATTATTTTGGAGTTGAGATAAGGAGAAAAAGAGATGAATAACGTTTATTTGAGTTTAGGTACAAATATTGGAGATAGAGAAAAGTATTTAAATGATGCTATTGATTTGATAAGTGAATTAGAGAATACCAAAATAGTTAAAATATCCAAGGTATATGAAACTAAGCCATGGGGTTATACTAATCAAGAGAACTTTTTAAATTTGTGTTTAAAAATTAATACAGGCCTTTCTCCTCATGAACTTTTAAATAAATGTCAAGAAATAGAAAAAATTCTTAAAAGAGAAAGAATTATAAGATGGGGGCCTAGAACAATAGATATTGACATTTTAATATATGATGATATAATCTGTAATGGTGAAAATTTAACTCTTCCTCATCCAAGAATACAAGAAAGGGCTTTTGTTTTAGTTCCTTTAATGGATTTGAATGAAAATTTAGTTGTGAAAAATAAGAGAGTAAAAGAATGGTTAAAATTAGTTGATGTGGAAGAAGTAAAGGAGTACATAAGGGATGAGTAAAGAGGTATTTAAAGGAAAAAACATTAAAATAGAATTAGAAAATGGTGTAGTTATTTCAAAAGATAAACTTATAATTGCTGGTCCCTGTGCAATTGAAAGCTATGATCAACTTTTTAATACTGCAAAGTTTGTAAAATCTTTAGGTGCTAATGTTTTAAGAGGTGGAGCATATAAGCCGAGAACCTCCCCTTTTTCTTTTCAAGGTTTAAAAGAAGAAGGTCTTGAAATATTAAAATCTGTCAAGAAAGAAGTGGAAATCCCTGTAATTACAGAGTTGATGGATGTTAGAGATTTAGATAGAGTATATGATGTAGCAGATATAATTCAAATTGGCTCAAGAAATATGCATAATTTTTCGCTTCTTATTGAAGTTGGAAAACAGGACAAACCTGTATTTTTGAAAAGAGGAATGTCTGCTACTATTAAAGAATGGATAAATGCTGCTGAGTATATAGCCATGGGAGGAAATACAAATATAATAATGTGTGAAAGAGGAATTAGAACTTATAATGATTATACTAGAAATACATTAGATTTAGCAGCGGTTCCTATTATAAAAAAAGAAACGGGACTTCCAGTTGTTGTTGATCCAAGTCATGGTACAGGAATTAGGGAACTTATTAGGCCCATGTCTTTAGCAGCTTTTGCGGCTGGAGCCGATGGTATTATGGTAGAGGTTCATCCTGATCCTGAAAATGCATTGTCAGATGGAGCTCAATCTCTAAATTTTGATGAATTTGAAGAACTTATTAAGAGCTTAAAAAATGGGGCTATGTAGGGCCCTCTTTATTTTTTTTAATAAATTTTAAAAATAAAGAAGGATTTTATTAAAAAAAGTCGAATTATAGTAAATTGTATTTTCAAATAATAAATTTTTACTGTTGCTTTTATATAAATTTTAAAATTTTCAGATGAAGGAAATATAATTTTTATGAAGAATTAATAATTATTACACCTAAGTAGAAGGTGATATAGTGAATGATATTCAGCATATAATAGAAGAAGTAAAACAAAGAAATGATATAGTAGATATTATATCTAGTTATATACAAGTAAAATCTGCTGGTTCAAATTATAAAGCTTTATGTCCGTTTCATTCAGAAAAAACACCATCATTTATTATAAGTCCTCAAAAGCAAATGTATAAATGTTTTGGTTGTGGAGAAGGTGGAGATGTAATAAATTTTATAATGAAAATAGAAAATTTAGATTTTATAGAAGCTTTAGAGTTTCTTGCTAATAAAGCAGGAATTGAATTTTACAAAGGAAAAATGGATGATAAAGCTAAAGAAATTATAATAAAAAAGCAGAAGTTATATAAAATTCACTTGGATTCAGCTAGGTATTTTTTTAACGCTCTTTTTCAAAATAAGAATGAAGGATATAAATATTTAATAAATAGAGGGTTGAATGATAAAACGATTAAATATTTTGGATTAGGTTATGCATATAGTAATTGGGATGATTTGACAAAGTATTTATTGTCAAAAGGGTATAAAGAAAGTGAATTGCTAGAGAGTGGTTTGGTACTTGAAAAAAAAGATAAAAGTGGATATATAGACAGATTTAGAAGTAGAATTATATTTCCTATATTTGATGTAAGGGGAAATGTAATAGGATTTGGAGGAAGAGTTTTAGGCAATTTGCTTCCAAAATATTTAAATTCTCCAGAAACCATTATATTTAATAAGAGATATAATTTATATGGATTAAATTTTGCGAAAAAATATATAGAAGATGAAACATTAATTATAGTAGAAGGGTACATGGATTTAATAGGTCTTTTTCAATTTGGAATAAAAAATGTAGTGGCGTCTTTAGGAACAGCTTTAACTAAAGAACAAGGAAAATTAATAAAGAGGTATGCAAAAAAAGTAATAATGGCTTATGATAGCGATGAAGCAGGAACTAAAGCAACTTTAAAAGGAATGAATATATTAAATGAAATTGGACTTGATGTTAAAATTTTAAGACTTGATGAAGCTAAAGATCCTGATGAGTATATAAGGAAAAAAGGTGTTGATTTATTTAAACAGCATTTAAATGAATCTGTGTCATTTGTGCAGTTTAAAATAGATATTTTAAAAAAAGATTATAATTTAAATAATGTACAGGAAAAATTAGATTTTACTAAAAAAGTATCTCAAATATTAAAACAAATAAAAAGTCCTATAGAAGTTGAGCATTATGCAAATAAAATATCTAAAGAAACAGGCATATCAGTAAATGCGATAGTTAACGAAGTTTATGGTAAATACTCTAATTTAAGGAAATTTAAAGAAAATAAAATAAAAAAAATAGAAAAAATTGAAATTGAAAAAAATGGTGTACAAATAGCAGAAAAACAACTTATAAAGATATTTTTAAGCAATAAAGATTTAAGAGATTTAATACTTTTAAAATTAAGTATAGACGATTTTATGTTAGAAGAAAGTAGAGAAATAATAAATTATATAATTAAAAGTAAAGATTTGGATATAATAACTATTGATAAATTAAAGAATATTAATATAAGTGAAGATTTTATAAATGAAATATTGAGTATAAATATAGATAACATAGATTTAAATAGCTTATTAGATGGCACGATAAAAATATTAAAAAGGAATAGCTTAAAATTGAAAATAGATAATTTGATCAGTAGACAACATAAATTGCAACAAAAAAAGATAAATGATAAAAATATAAATGCAAGTGAGGTTGATAGAGAGTTGTTGGATATTGCAATGGAAATAATTCAATTAGAAAAAGAACTTAAGGATATTTTATAAGAAAGGAGGGACAATAGTGGCTAATAAAATAACCAAAGAACAAAAACAATCGGTAAGACAGCTTATAGAAACAGGAAAGAAAAAAGGATCATTAACTTATAGTGAAATAATGGAAGTTTTAGGTGAAATTCAATTAGATAAGGATCAAGTTGAAAATTTATATGAAACATTGGGTCAAATGGGAATTGAAGTTGTTGAAGAAAAAAACAAGCAAAATAATATAGATTTATCTAAAGAAGATGATGATTCTATAGAAGATGATGAGTTTGATTTTGAAAATTTAGATTTATCTTTACCTAAAGGAATAAGCATAGATGACCCTGTTAGGATGTATTTAAAAGAAATTGGAAAAATCCCTCTTCTTTCAGCACAAGAAGAAATTGAACTTGCTAAAAGAATGGAAGAAGGGGATGAAATAGCTAAGAAAAGACTTGTAGAAGCTAATCTTAGGTTAGTTGTAAGTATAGCTAAAAGGTATGTAGGAAGAGGAATGCTTTTTTTAGATTTAATACAAGAAGGTAATTTAGGTCTTATAAAAGCTGTGGAGAAATTTGATTATAGTAAAGGGTATAAGTTTAGTACTTATGCTACATGGTGGATAAGACAGGCTATAACTCGTGCTATAGCAGATCAAGCGAGAACTATAAGAATACCTGTTCATATGGTTGAAACAATAAATAAGCTTATAAGAGTTTCAAGACAGCTTCTTCAAGAGCTGGGAAGAGAACCAAAACCTGAAGAGATTGCTAAAGAAATGGATATGCCTGAAGAAAAAATAAGAGAGATATTGAAAATAGCTCAGGAGCCAGTATCACTTGAAACTCCTATTGGAGAAGAAGAAGATAGTCATTTAGGAGATTTTATACCAGATGAAGATGCTCCAGCACCAGCAGAAGCTGCAGCTTATTCTCTGTTAAAAGAACAAATAGAAGAAGTTTTAGGTTCTTTAAATGAAAGAGAACAAAAAGTATTAAAATTAAGGTTTGGTCTTGAAGATGGTAGAGCAAGAACACTTGAAGAAGTAGGAAGAGAGTTTGATGTAACTCGTGAAAGAATTAGACAAATAGAAGCAAAAGCTTTAAGAAAATTGAGACATCCAAGTAGATCTAAGAAATTAAAAGATTATTTAGATTAAAAAATTCGCCTTTTAGGCGAATTTTTTTCTAGTTCCATCTTTGTTTTCTGTTGCCATAATATATTTCTTTTTCGATTTTTTCTTTTGATTTTGTTTTTTCTTGGGTATTTTTAATTTGTGAATTTATTTCTTTTGTTTCTTCCATCCATTCATAAGTAGTTCCACCCCATTTGTATTTTGTTAATTTTTCTGGAGGTATTATTTTTTTGTTTTTCATTTAGCTCACCTCATTATTATTATTTATATAACATTTTTTTTAATGCTAGAAAGGATGTGTAAGTTTTGAAATTGAGTGAAAGATTAGAAGTGATTGCTAATTTAGTCGATAAAAATACAATTCTTGCAGATATTGGGACAGATCATGGATATATTCCTGTATACCTTTTAAAAAATAAAAAAATAAAGTATGCAGTGGCTGCTGATATAAACAGAGGGCCGCTTGAAAATGCGAAAAAAGAAGTTTTATTAAATAATCTTGAAGATAAAGTGGATTTGAGATTAGGATCAGGTCTTTCTGTTTTAAAAAAAGGAGAAGTAGATGAAGTTATAATTGCTGGAATGGGAGGAGTGTTGATAAGTAAAATATTAGAAGAAAGTTTTGAAGTTGCAAAAAGTTTAAAAAAAATAATACTTCAACCAATGCAGGCATCTGATGAACTTAGAAAGTATTTGTATAGTGAAAAGTTTGAAATAATAGATGAGGTATTGGTAAAGGAAGATTTTAGAATTTATGAAATTATAGTTGTTAATTATGGAGGGAAAAAGCATAAAATAGAAGATGATATATATTATGAAATAGGAAAAAAATTAGTAGAAAAAAATGATCCTTTACTTTTAGAATTTATAGATAAAAAAATAAATGAATATGAAAAAATAATAAAAAAAATAGAAGGAAAAGAAGGACAAAAAATAGAAAGTAGAATAGGAGAATGTAAATATAAAATAGAAAAACTCAAGGAGTTGAAAGGTAATGTATGTTAAAGATATAATAAAAATATTTGAAGCAAAATATCCTAAACATTTAGCTTATAATTGGGATAATGTAGGCTTGATAATTGGAGATATAAATAGTAAAGTAAAAAAAATACTTGTAACTCTTGAAGCTACAACAGAAGTTGTAAATGAAGCGGTTGAGAAAGATATAGATTTAATTATAACTCATCATCCGTTTTTGTTTAAAGGATTGAAAAGCATTAATAAAAATACTCCAAAAGGAAATTCTATTTATAAACTTATACAAGATAATATAAGTTTATATTCTGCACATACAAATTTTGATATAGCTTATGATGGGTTAAATGATGCAATTGCTAATGTTTTAGATTTAGAAGATGTAAAAATTCTTGATAAAACTTATACAGAAAGTTTATACAAAATAGTAGTTTATACTCCTGTTTCTCATGAAGAAAGTGTAAGAAATGCCATGGCAAAAGCAGGGGCTGGTCATATTGGAAATTATAGTTGCTGTACATTTAATACAAAGGGAATAGGAACTTTTATGCCTCTTGAGAATACAAATCCATATATAGGAAGAAAAGGTGGTTTAGAAACAGTGGAAGAAATAAAAATAGAAACAATATGTAAAAATAGAAATCTAAATAATGTAATAAACGAAATGTTAAAAGTTCATCCTTATGAAGAAGTGGCATATGATATATATAAATTGAAAAATGAAGGCCAAGAATATGGAATTGGTAGAGTGGGTTTAATTAAAGAAAATATGACACTTGGAGTATTTTCACAAATAGTTAAAGAAAAATTAAATCTTAAAGATTTGAGATTTGTAGGTGACCCTAATAAAGAAATAAAAAAAGTAGCTATTGTAAGTGGTTCAGGATCTGAATTTATAATTAAAGCTTATAATAAAGGAGCTGATGTTTTAATTACAGGAGATGTAAAATATCATGATGCTCAAGATGCCGTTGAAATGGGAATGGCAGTAATTGATGCTGGACATTTTGGCAGTGAAAATATATTTTCAGATGTAGTAGTAGAATATTTAAAAAAGGAATTAAAAAATGTATATGTAATAAAATCAGGTATATACATAAATCCGTTTGTAACAATATAAGGAATAGCAGTGTCTATTCCTTTATTATTTGTTAATAAATTAATGGTTTATATAAATTGGAGGGTGGTATTGTGGAAGAGTTAATAATAATACAAAAAAGTTATGATTTAATTTGTGAGATTGAAAAAAGAATAGAATATTTAAAAAATTATCCAAAGCTTATTCAAATACGACAAAAAGCTTATAAAATTGATGATATTCAAAGTAAGTGGAGAAAAAAATTAGATATTTCAAGAAGTAATTTAAAAATACTAGAAGATGATTTAAAATCTAAAGACCAGATATTAAATGATATTGTAAATGAATTGTATAGTGGAAAAATAAATAATATAAAATTGCTTGAAACATTGAAAAATAAGGAAGAGAGAATAAATAAAGAAAAAGAGGTTATAGAAAAGGAAGTTATAGATATAATGGGGAAAATTGATATATATACTAGAGAGGTTAATAAATATAAATATAAGTTAAATTTAATAGAAGAAAACATAGAAAAATTACAATCACAAATAGAAGAAAAAATAAGAATATATGATAAAAAAATATTGGAATTAAATAAAAATATAAAAAACATGAGAAAGGAAATTGATGTTGAAATTTTAAAAAAATATGATTTAATAAGAAAAAAACATAAAAATGCAATAGTAAAAGTAGTAAATCAAACTTGTAGTGGTTGTAATTTAGGAGTATATTTAAATACAATTGATATTTTAACTCGAAAAGGTATAGTAGAGTGTGAAAATTGTGGTAGATTTTTGTATATAGAATAAATTAACCTGTAAAATCAGGTTAATTTATTTATTTTCTTTTATGTATACTTTAGGTATGTATAGGTTGATATTTTCAAGTGAAGTAATATAATTATAGATTATATCAGGATTACTTTCAATGCTTGTGTGCTTGAAAGGTATAGAGCTAATCACATTTCCTTTGTATAAAATTTTTACAATTTCTAATTCCTTTATAAATTCAATTTGGATATGTTTATTAAGTCTTAAAAGGTCATTTAATTTATTCAATTTATTTCACCGCCTGTAGATGTAATAATTTTGATTTTGATGATTACAGTATAGTATTTTTTGCATATATACGTCAAGTGATTATATTTTTTATACATAAAATGTCAAAAAATATTTTAAAATGTCGAAAAATATGATATTATATCAAAGGTGAAAAAATAAAATAATAATATTTAAAGGAGGATTTTAAAATGCAAGATGTAAAAATTTCTACAGCGGATCCATCTGCATTAGGATTATTTGGACTTGCAATAGTAACTTTAGTAGCATCGTCTCAAAAACTTGAGTTTACACAAGGAGTATCTTTTATAATTCCATGGGCAATATTTTTAGGAGCTTTTGCGCAATTATTCGCTTGTATTAATGATTCTAAAAAAGGAAATACTTTTGGAACAACAGCTTTTGGTGGATATGCATTTTTTTGGTTTGCAGTTGCATGTTCTTGGCTTATTCAAAATGGAGTATTTGGGGAAAAACTTGCCTCAAATGTAGACTCTAAACAGCTTGGATTCGCATTTGTTGGGTATTTAATATTTACTATTTATATGACTATTGGTGCTATGGAAACTCATAAGGTATTATTTATTATATTTGTATTAATTGATTTTTTATTTTTAGGATTATCACTTAGTTCATTTGGTATAATGCCTAAAATGGCACATAAGATTGCTGCATATTCAGAATTTTTTATATCGATGTTTGCTTTTTATGGTTCAGCTGCGTCTGTGTTGAATATTCATTTTGGAAGGGTATTTTTACCGGTAGGGAAGCCATTTGGAATATTTAAAAAGTAAATATTATAATAATTTTTACTTCTGTTATTGGATTAACTTACAGTCTGATAACAGAATTTTTTTGTTTTTGACATTTGTATTGAAATTTGTTTTAAAAAAATATATAATAAGCATGAAATCGGTAACATATAAATAAAAAAATAAAAAATGAAAATTTAATAATAGTCATAAATATATTGAAAGGATGTAAGTGTATGAATGATTTAAAAGTAATATTATTATCAATTTTAACTGGTATGGTAACTGGTATAGTATTTACATTTTTGAAATTTCCTTTGCCAGCACCACCAACTCTTCCTGGATTTATGGGGATATTTGGGGTATGGTTTGGAGCATTTATTGTAAATAAAATTTCAAATAATAATTAACATATTTAAAAAGGAGCGAATGAACATGGGAGAATTATTTGTTATATCTTTTAAAGCTGCTTTAGCAGGTTCTATACTTGGAGCTGTATGTCAAAAATTAAAGTTACCTCTTCCTGCTCCACCAGTTTTAGCAGGTGTTATGGGTGTTTTTGGGGTTTTACTTGGAGGTAAAATTGCAGGGTTGTTTTTTTAGTCTACAAAAAGTCCAGTGTATAAATTGGACTTTTTGTATTTATATATTGTAAAAAGGTGTGAAAAGTCGTGGGAGAATTGAATTTGAAATATTATATATATAATGGAAAAATATATTCTGTTAATGAAAAAAAATATTTTGACAAAATATCAAATCCAGTAATATATGAAGTTATACGTATTATAGATGGACAGCCTTTGTTTTTAGAAGAACATTTAAGGAGAATGCAGAAATCGGCAAGTTTGTTAGGTATTAATTTAAACAAATCAAAAGAGTCAATATCAAGTGAAATATATAGATTGATTGATAAAAATAATTGCAATAATATGAATGTAAAACTTTTATGTAGTAATTTGTATGATGACAATCAGGATTTTTTTGTTTATTTTATAAAAAGTTATTATCCAGATAAATCTGTGTATCAAGAAGGAATACGTACCATACTGTATTTTTCAGAAAGAAAAAATCCAAATGCTAAAATTATTGATATTACATTAAGAGAAAAAATAAATAAAAAATTAAAGGAAGAAAATGCTTTTGAGGCTTTGCTTGTAAATCATGAAGGTTTAATTACAGAAGGAAGCAGGTCGAATATATTTTTTGTAAAAAATAGCAAGTTATATACAGCACCTTCGAAAAGTGTATTATTAGGAGTAACGAGAAGTAAAATTATGGATATATGTAAAAAATTAGATATTGAAGTTGTAGAAAAATTTATAAGTAAAGATGAAATCTATAATTTAGATGGAGCTTTTATGACAGGTACTTCTGTGGATGTACTTCCTATAAAAATTATAGGTAATGTACTAATTGATTCTGCTGAAAATACTCTAGTAAATAAAATAAAAAGAGCATATGAAAAAGAGAAAAAAGAATATATTGAGTTAAAAAAAGTATGTGATTAGTAAATTTTAATTATGTTTAATATTTTGTATATTTGGTATAATATAAATGTCGTTATTAAAAATTTAATAACGACATTTATATTTAAATTTGGAAAGGCAGGTGAAAATCCAGATTAATGGATAGTTAATGAAAAAAAATGTTACTATTATTGGAGCGGGAAATGGAGGATTTGCAGCAGCAGCTGATTTAACATTAAAAGGTTATCGGGTTACTCTATATCATGATGATGTAAGAAGGAAAACAGTAGAAGATTTAATGAGGACTAATATTATTCAATTGACAGGAGTAAAAGGAGAAAGAGAAGTTAAAATTTATAAGGTTACAACTAATATAGAAGAAGCCATGGCAGAATCTGATATAATTATGTCAACAATTCCAGCTTATGGACAAGAATATATAGCTAATAAAATGATTCCGTATTTGAGGAAAGAACATAGGATAATTTTAGTTCCTGGAAGTACAGGAGGGGCATTGATTACGGCTAAAATATTTTATGAAGAAGGTAAACTTGATGGAGTGAAAATTTCTGAAATGCACACACTTCCTTATGCATGTAGAAAAATCAGTTCAACTGGAGTTAATATATTATTAGAATGTAAAAAGTTGTATTTTGCTACTTTTCCTGCAAAATATAATAAAGAAATGTATAATATAGTAAAGGAAATGTATCCTGCTATTGAATTAGTTACAGATGTACTAGAAACTTCATTAAATAATGGAAATCCTGTGTCTCATCCAGCACCAGTAGTATTAAATGCTGGTAAAATAGAATACTCTAAAGGAAAACATTATCATTACAGAGAAGGTATAACTCCTTCTGTAGCTCGTGTTAATCAAAAAATAGATTTAGAAAGACAAAAAATATGTAAATTATTTGGATATAAAGTGATAGATATTAAAGATAGATTGTATTTAATGGGGTATGCACCAAAGAGAAATACTTTATATGAATGTTATAGAGATAGTGAAGTTTTTAATCCGCTTAAAGGACCTAAAGATTTAAATGATAGATATTTAACTGAAGATACACCATATTCATTAGTAGCTTTAGCAAGTATTGGTCGTAATTTAGGAATTGAAACACCTGTTATGGATTCGGTAATAACTTTAGCTTCTGCATTAAAAGATGAAGATTATTGGAAAGAAGGAAGAACTTTTGATGATTTAGGATTTAAGGGGATGGATTTAGAAAAAATAAAATATTTTCTTCAAAATGGGTATGATTAAAATCCATAGCTTATTTTTAAGCCATGGATTTTAATTTTTAAAAATTACTTTCTTCCTTTTCTTTTTGCTTTTATAGTTCTGTTATATGCTTCTTTGCTGAGTTTTCCAGTCAAATTGGAATCCTTGATATCAAGACCTAATTCTGCTGCAGTTTCGATATTCATTTCGTTAGAATTTAAAATACTCGGTTTTTTTGTGTTCTTTTCATCGACTTTGTTTCTTTTTTGCATATTAATTTCCTCCCTAATATTTGTACTCATTTATTATTTTTACCTATGTTTAAAAATATATATTAGGAAGAATGTGTAAAATTAATATGAATTTACTAGTTGTATTTTTGAATTATCAAGTTCATTTAAGTATTTTATTATTCCGTTGCTGATAGCTATAGCTATTTGTTGTTTGTATTTTTCATTTTTAAGAAGTTTTCTATCATAATAATTAGTTATAAAACCTATTTCAATTAAAACTCCTGGTGATTTAGTTGTTCGTAATATATAAAAGTTTTGAGGTAGTAATCTAGTTTTGATATTAGAGTTTAAAAATTTTTTGTATACATTGTTATTTATGGATTTAGCTATTTTTTCAGCTAAATATTTACTTTCATATGAGTTTTTATAATAAAATATTATAATACCTCTATCTGGTGTATAATCGGGATTTGAATTAGTGTGTATACTGACAAAAGCATTAGCTTTATTTTTGTTTATTATATTTTTTCTAGCATCTAAGTCTTTTTTGTATCTTGATGAATTGAGTTTGCTTTTATTTTCCAAAGAAATATCTTTTTCTCTTGTCATTATTACATTAGTGATTTTATTTTCTAAAATTTTTTTTATTTTTAAGCTAACATCTAAATTTATATCTTTTTCTAAAAGTTTATTGTATGAAGTTCCGGGGTCTATACCGCCATGGCCAGGATCTATAACTACTGTACTACATAAAAAAGTTTGCGGTTTAAATGTACTGATATAATTTTTTAATATAAATATTATAGATGATAAAATAATTATTAAAATTATAAATAAATACTTTTTATTAATTTTGATTATTATAAAATTATTTTTAAACATAGACTCACCTTTCATTTTATTATTCAAAAAGTTTAACACCTAATGCTTTATAAAACTCATTGTCAATACTATGGTTAATTGTGAGATTATTATTTTTTCTGAATTTGATAACATAATATTTCATTTCATCTCCATATATTCCATTAACATATCCAGGGTAATATCCTTTTTTTTTCATAAGTCTTTGTATTTCATATACATCTGAACCTCTATCTCCTGGATTTATCACTCTAAAACCGTTTCCAAAAGGACCATAAGGACCTCCGGATATTACGACGGTAGTACCATATTCTATTAGTGGGTATAATTCTTCAATATCTTTATTAAACATTCTTATACATCCGTGAGATAAATTTTTTCCTATAGAGTAGGGTTTGTTTGTTCCGTGAATACCATATTTACCCCATGGCACATTAAATCCCATCCATCTAGTTCCGAAACCTTCTCCCCAAGTTCCTTTACTAATAATAGTCCATGTTCCAATAGGTGATGGTGTAGATGGTTTTCCTGTAGCTATAATATAGCTTTTTTCAATTTTTTCATTAGATTTATTTATTAAATAAAGTCTTTTATCGTTTATATCAATGAAGATTTTGTATTTATTTTTATGATTAACTTTATTTTGAATATTGATATAATTACTTGTATGATTTTGAATATATCCATTATATAAGTGGTTAATGTAGAATACAAATAAACTTAATATTAATATATATATGAATTTTTTCAATTACTATCCCCCCTGCATTAAGTATATGATTAATAAATTAAGTTAATTCTATTAGAGTATGCTTTTAATATGATAAAATATATTTAATAGGAGGTAATGTTATGGAAGTTATGCTTTATACAGATGGAGGATCGAGAAATAATCCAGGAGATGCGGGAATTGGGGTAGTAATAATGGATAATGAAGGAAATATAATAAAAGAAATAGGGGAATATATAGGAGTTGAAACAAATAATGTAGCTGAGTATAAAGCTTTTATTAGAGGGTTGGAAGAATGTCTAAATTTAGGATATAGTAGAGTAAAAGCTCATTTGGATAGTCAGCTTATAGTAAAACAAATATTAGGAGAATACAAAGTGAAAAATAAAAATTTAAAAGTTCTTTATGAAAAAGCGAAAAATATTATAAAAAAAATAGAAGAATTTGAAATTGTACATATAAAAAGAGCTTTAAATAAAAAAGCTGATTATTTAGTAAATAAAGCTATTGATAAAAAAAATACATCTCAAACACAATTGAAATTAAAACAACTTAAAACTATATTAAAAGATATGGAAAGTATTGCGGTAGCATTTTCAGGTGGAGTAGATAGTACTTTTCTTTTAAATGTTGCTAAGGAAGTTTTAGGAGATAAAGTAATAGCTATAACTGTTAATGCATTTATACATGCTAAAAGAGAGTTAGAGGAATCAAAAAAATATGCAGATCAAATAAGAGTAAAGCATATAATTCTTCAAATTGATAATATAAATATAAAAGAGTTTGTAGATAATACACCTGATAGATGTTATTATTGTAAAAGAGAAATATTTACTAAAATAAAAGAAATAGCAAAAAAATACGATGTAAAATATATTGTAGATGGAAGTAATGTAGATGATTTAAAAGATTTTAGACCGGGAATGAGGGCTTTAAAAGAGCTTAAAATTATAAGTCCATTAAAGGAAGTAGGTCTTACTAAAAATGAAATTAGACAGTTATCTAAAGAGTTAAATATACCGACATGGGATAAGCCATCTTTTGCATGTCTTGCATCGAGAATACCGTATAATAATAAAATAACAAAAGAAAAGTTAAATATGATTGAATTAAGTGAAGAATTTCTTTTAAGTCTTGGATTTAAACAAGTGAGAGTTAGGCATCACGGTGAAATTGCAAGAATTGAAATATTAAAAGATGATATGAATAAATTTTTTGATTTAAAATTAATAGAAAAAGTAAATTGTAAATTTAAAAAAATAGGGTTTGATTATGTAACATTAGACCTTTCTGGTTATAGAACAGGAAGTATGAATGAAACATTGTAAATTCATAGTAGTATGTGATAAAATAAGTTGACAATTATAGATTTAATACGGTAGGGAGGATATTAATGGAAGATATAACTTTGATAGCTCCATGTTTTTTTGGAGTTGAAAGAGTGCTTAGAAGAGAAATAGAAAATTTGGGTTATGAAATTGAGCGAGTAGAAGATGGAAGAGTATTTTTTAAAGCTGATAAATATGGAATTTGCATTTCAAATATTTGGTTAAGAACTGCAGAGAGAGTATTACTTAAAATAGGGGAATTTGAGGCTAAGAGTTTTGAGGAGTTATTTGAAAATACAAAACAACTTCCTTGGCACAAATATATAAAAGAAGATGCAGTTTTTCCTGTAACAAAAGCTTCTTCTATAAGATCAAAGCTTTACAGTACAACAGATATTCAATCTATTGTAAAAAAAGCAGTAGTTGAAAGTTTAAAGGAAAAATATAATGTAAATTGGTTTTCAGAAGATAGTAAAGAGAAATATCCTATTCATGTATTTATAAATAAAGATAAAGTTACGATATCTATAGACACAACTGGAGATGCTCTTCATAAAAGAGGATATAGAGAAGTTTCTAGTAAAGCACCTATAAGAGAAACACTTGCTGCAGCACTTGTTTATTTGACGCCATGGAAAAGAGGGAGACCTTTAATTGATCCATTTTGCGGTTCAGGTACAATTCTTATAGAAGCTGCTATGATAGGACTTAATATGGCTCCAGGTCTTAATAGAGAATTTATTTCGGAAAATTGGAGTATAATAGATAAAAAGTTTTGGTGGAATGCTAGAAAACAAGCATTTAACTTAATGAAGAAGGATACTGATTTTAAAATATATGGATATGATATAGATGATAGAGTGCTTGAAATTGCTAAAGAGAATGCAAAACTTGCTGATGTAGATAATTACATTCATTTTGAAAAACGAGATATGAGAAATTTAAATAGTGAGGATACATATGGATTTATAATTACAAATCCGCCTTATGGAGAAAGACTTGAAGATAAAGAAAAAGTAAAAAAACTCTATAAAGCCATGGGAGATGTATTTAAAAATTTAGATACTTGGTCTTTTTATATAATAACTTCTTATGATAAATTTGAAGAAGTTTTTGGAAAAAAAGCTACTAAAAAAAGAAAATTATATAATGGTATGTTAAGAACTGATTTATATCAATATTTAGGTCCAAAACCACCGAAAGAGTAGTAAAATTTTGCTACTCTTTTGGTGGTTTTTATATTTTTAGTTTTTATTATTGACAAAATTAGATAAAAGTTTTAAAATTATAACTTGAGTTTAGTTTTAGTAAACTTTTTGTTTACTAAAACTAAATATAAAATATTGATATAAAATGAATTTAATCAAGGAGGGATTTAATTGACTCAATATATAATTGAGCTTAAAAATATATGTAAAGAATTTGAGGAAAAAAAAGTTCTTAATGATATAAATATAAATATAAAGCCAAAGGAGTTTGTAACACTTCTTGGACCTAGTGGTTGTGGTAAAACTACGACATTGAGAATTATAGGTGGGTTTGAAAATGCAACTAGTGGAGATTTATATTTTGAGGGAACAAAGATAAATAATATGCCACCCTACAAAAGACAAATTAACACTGTTTTTCAAAAATATGCATTATTTCCTCATATGAATGTGTTTGATAATATAGCATTTGGACTTAAAATAAAAAAAATTTCTAAAGAAAAAATAAAAGAAAAAGTTGAGTATATGTTAAAATTAGTTAATTTGGAAGGGTTTGGAAAAAGGAAAATAAGCTCTTTAAGTGGAGGACAACAACAAAGAATTGCAATAGCAAGAGCTTTGATTTGTGAACCTAAAGTTTTATTACTTGACGAACCTCTTGGAGCTTTAGATTTAAAGCTGAGAAAAGAAATGCAATTAGAGCTTAAAAATATGCAGAAAAAATTAGGAATTACGTTTATTTATGTAACACATGATCAAGAAGAGGCACTTACCATGTCTGATAGAATAATTGTAATGAGCGAAGGGAAAATTCAACAAATAGGAACACCTGAAGATATATACAATGAACCAAAAAATAAATTTGTAGCAGATTTTATAGGAGAAAGTAATATTATAGAAGGAATAATGCTTAGTGATTATAAAGTAAAGATTGAAAATAGAGTATTTGAATGTCTTGATAAAGGATTTGAAAAAAATGAAGAAGTGGACATAGTAGTAAGACCTGAAGATATACAAATTACAAAACCAGAAAATGCAAAAATAAAAGGAGTAGTAAAGACTGTTGTATTCAAAGGAGTTCATTATGAAATTGTTGTAGAAGATGAAGAAAAAGTAGAGTGGATTATTCATACTATACATATGTCAAAAGCTGGAGAAAAAGTAGGACTTATTATAGAACCAGATGCAATACATGTTATGAAAAAGGGGGTATAAAAAATTGAAAAAAAAATGGCTTACTGTTCCTTATATATTGTGGGGGATAGCATTTACAGTTGCTCCTTTAATATTAATAGCTATATATAGTTTTTGTTCTCGTTCTACTTATGGACAAATAGTTTATAAATTTACATTTGATAATTATAAAAAATTTATGGAGCCTATTTATATAAATGTACTTATTAAATCTATACTTCTTGCATTAGAAAGTACTTTAATATGTTTTGTGTTAGGGTATCCTATGGCTTATATAATATCAAAATCGAATGTAAAAAAGAGAAATTTAATGATTGTATTATTTGTACTTCCACTTTGGACAAATTCTCTTTTAAGAACATATGCATGGATGGGTATTTTGAGAGAAAATGGATTAATTAATCAAATATTGTTATCAATAGGAATGATAAAAGAACCTCTTAAGTTACTTTATAATGATGGAGCAGTACTTTTAGGGCTTGTATATAATTTTCTTCCTTTTATGGTTTTACCAATATACTCTGTTTTATCTAAGATAGATGAAAATTTAATAGAAGCATCTTCAGATTTAGGAGCAAATTCATTTTTTACATTTATAAAGATTATTTTTCCTTTAAGTATACCTGGAGTTATATCGGGAATTACGATGGTTTTTATGCCGGCTGTTAGTACTTTCATTATTTCAGATCTTTTAGGTGGAGGACAAACAATACTTTTAGGAAATCTAGTACAAAATCAATTTTTAGTAGCTAGAAATTGGCAGTTTGGTTCTTCGATTTCAATTATATTAATGGTTATAATAATGATTGGAATGAAAGTGCTTGGAAAGCAAGATAAAGAGGAAGGAGGTACACTATGGTAACTAAATTGATAAAAAAAGTGTACTCGACATCTATATATTTATTTCTATATCTTCCTATATTTTTATTAATACTTTATTCGTTTAATAACTCTAGATACTCAGCTAATTGGAGTGGATTTACTTTAAAATGGTATAAAGAATTAATTGTAGATACTAGTATAATAAGTGCTTTATATAACACTTTAACTATAGGAATATTGTCTGCATTAATAGCTACGATAATTGGAACAATAACTGCTATAGCTGTTCATAATATGACTCCAAATGCAAAAAATACTTTTTTAAATTTAATATATATACCTGTAATAAATCCAGATATAGTAATAGGAATATCTTTGCTTGCATTGTTTGTATGGTTTAAAGTAAAACTTGGATTTTTAACTATTTTAATTGCTCATATAACATTTAATATACCTTATGTTGTTTTGGCAATTTTGCCAAAACTTAAGCAGCTTAATCCTCATCTTGAAGAAGCGGCTTTAGATTTAGGAGCATCGCCTTTATATGCTTTTTTTAAGGTAATACTTCCTGAAATAATGCCTGGAATTATAACTGGAGCATTGTTTGCTTTTACATTATCTCTTGATGATTTTATAGTAACTTTTTTTAATACAGGTTCAGGTATTAATACATTACCTATAAAAGTATATTCAATGACGAAGAGAGGAGTAAGTCCTAAAATAAATGCTGTTTCAACAATAATGTTTATGAGTGTTTTGATTTTGCTTTTAATATTACAAAAAAGAACAAAAAAAATTGATGAGTAGGAGGGATTTAATTGAAAAAGATATTGACTTTTTTTATTGCTGTTATTTTAATATTTTCTTTAACTGCTTGTGGAGAAAAAAAAGCTGTTCTTAATGTTTATAATGCAGGAGATTATATTGATCCACAAGTATTAAAAGATTTTGAAAAGGAATTTGGAATTAAAATAAATTATGAAGAATATGGAAGTAATGAGGAAATGCTTGCTAAAGTTCAAGCTGGTGGAACTGCTTATGATGTTATAGTTGCATCGGATTATATGATACAAGCTATGATAAGACAAGGATTACTTGAAGAAATAGATATGAACAGCTTTGAAAATTATAAAAATATAGGTAGTGAATTTAAAAATTTAGCACATGATCCAGAAAATAAGTATTCAGTACCATATTTTTGGGGAACTATGGGGATTATTTATGATCCTGCAAAAGTTGATGAAAAAATAGATAGCTGGAGTGCTTTATGGAATCCTAAATATAAAGGACAAATTATAATGCTTGATAGTCCAAGAGATACTATTGGTGTTGCTCTTAAAAAATTAGGATATTCATTTAATACTAGAGATTTAGAAAAACTTGAAGAAGCTAAAAAAGAACTTATAAAACAAAGAGCATTAGTAAAGGCATATGCTGTTGATGCGATTAAGCAAATAATGCTTTCTAAAGAAGCTGCTATAGCACTTGCTTGGTCTGGAGATGGTATAGCAGTAACAAGGGAAAATCCAAATTTAAAATATATAATACCTAAAGAGGGAACTAATCTTTGGTTTGATTGTTTTGCAGTACCAACTACAACTAAACAAAAAGAGAATGCGAAGTTATTTATAAATTATATGATGAGACCAGATGTTGCTGCAAAATGTTCAAATTATGTAGGATATTCAACTGCTAATAAAGAGGGGATGAAGCTTTTACCAAAAGATTTAAGAGAAAACGAGAGTGCTTATCCAAAAGGGAATATATTTGAAAAAGGAGAAATATTTGAAGATTTAGGTGATTTTACAACAGAATACGATAGAATATGGACAGAAATTAAGTCTTATTAATTTAACAAAAAATCTCACATAAAAAATTTTTTATGTGAGATTTTTTGTTGTGAATATTATTTTGTTTTTTGAAAATATTTACCTTGGTAAGAATTTCTTGATTTTAATTCTTTATCTATACCATTTAAAATACTTCTTTTATCAAGGCTCCACCATGGTTCAAGAAGTGTATCTTTTGATCCATCACCTGTTACTCTATGAACTGTTATTTTGGGATTTAGTCTTTCTAAAATATCACATATTAAGTGTATATATTCTTCTTTTTCTAATAATTTAAATTTATTTTCTAGATAATACTTTTCTAGATCAGTTCCTTTTATAATGTGAAGAAGATGAAGTTTTACACCTTGAATGTCCATTTCAGAAATTTTATCTATAGATTCAAACATCATTTCTTTTGTTTCATTAGGTATACCTAATATTAAATGAGTTACTATATTTATATTTTTTTCTCTTAATTTTTTTACTTTTTCTTCAAATAAAGAAAAATCATATCCTCTTCTTAAAAATTTAGCACTTTTATCATGGATAGTTTGAAGTCCAATTTCAACCCATAAATAAGTTTTTTTATTGAATTTTTCTAATAAATCTATGACATCATCATCTAAACAATCGGCTCTTGTAGCTATCGCAAGTCCAACTACATTTTTGTAAGAAAGAGCAGTTTCGTATTTTTCTTTTAAAATATTAATTGGCGCATAAGTGTTTGTGAAGTTTTGAAAGTAAGCTATATATTTTTTACCGTTCCATTTGTTTTTTAAAATATTTATTTGATATTGGATTTGTTTTTGTATGGATAGATTTCTATCTGAAGCATATTCTCCAGAACCTTTATCGCTACAAAATATACATCCATTAATTCCTATTTTTCCATCTCTATTAGGACAGGTAAATCCTCCATCAAGAGATAATTTAAATACTTTTTCACCAAATATTTTTCTTAATTCATAATTTAAAGTATGATATCTTTTGTCTAACCAATGCAATTTATCGTTCACCTCTTTTTTATAACTTGTATTGTTTATTTTACTTGAAATAGCAGATTGAAACAAGCATAAATAAAAATTAAGTTATATATTTTTGAATTTTTTAAACGAATGATGGGAAAAATTTTATTGTATAGATTTGAAAGTAGGTGAGGGAAAGATGAATGAAGTCAATATAAATAACAGTAATTCAACAATACACTTTGCTAAAATATTAGAAAAATATATAAATAAGTATTATACATCTGATTATAAAGAAATAATAATTTTATGTATAGGTACGGATAGGTGTACTGGAGATTCTTTAGGACCTTTAATAGGATATAAATTAGAGAGAAGAATAAAAGGTTATAATAATGTTTTTCTTTATGGAACATTGGATGAACCTGTTCATGCTAAAAATTTAGAAGAAACTATAAATTTAATAAACATTTCTCATAAAAAACCATTTGTTATAGCAGTAGATGCTTGTTTAGGATCTATCAATAGAATTGGATGTATAAAAGTATCTAATGAACCATTAAAGCCAGGAGCTGGAGTAAATAAAACTCTTCCGTCGGTAGGAGATATAAGTATATTGGGAATAGTAAATTTAGCAGGATTTATGGAATTTATGGTTCTTCAAAATACAAGACTTCAACTGGTAATGAAAATGGCTGATAGTATATCCAAAGGTATTGAATATGCTTTATGGAAAATTATAAAAAGTAAAGATTATATAATTAATAAAGATTTTGAAAATACAACTATTTTTAATTATATGTAAAATATTTTATATTTTTTTACATGTTAATTTCCTAGTAGAAATAAAAAACTAAAAAAATAAAAAGTAACAATTAATAAAAAAAAACATAAAATAAAATGTATAAAAAACATAAAGGAGGTAAACTATGAGTTTATTCAGATTATTAAAAAAGAAAAAAACTAAAAAAACAAAACGTAAAAACTGTTCAACTAAAAATACAACAAAAGAAAGACAAACAGAAACAATTGATGAAATAAAATTAGAAGAAACAGAAAACATAAACACTAAACCTAAAAGAAAAAAAAATAAAAATAAAGAACATAGAAATAATCAATATATAGGAAAACTTGAAGTATTAGAAGAAGATAATCAAAAATAAATAAAACCAGCATACTTGCTGGTTTTATTTTAAATTAACTACCAAATGTATAGCTAAAAATATATTTATTTAAAAGTCTATCATATTCAAAAACATTAGAAATATATTCTAATTTTTTTTTCAAAATTTCTATTTTTAAATTATCTAATTCTATTTTGCTAATTCTTCCATATTTATAAAGAATATTTTTCTTCTTTAAATCTTCTTTTATTGTCTCTAAAGAAGATTTAATATTATCATTTCTTAACTTAGAAATAAGCAATTCTGAATATATACTTTCTATTTCTTTTTTAATTTCATTTTTTTTATCTTCATATTTTTCTTTTGCATTATTTAACATTCTTTCTCTTTTCTTATATTCATATGTATTGGGAGTATATTTTATACTTATATTTTCAATATCCATTTTTAAAAATTCTATATCATTTTTTAATGATAATATATCGTATCTACTTTCTAAAGCTTTTTTAAAAGCTTCTTCTTGATTTAAAACTGTATCTAAAGAAGAAATATTAATTGTATCTACAGAAAGGATAGGTCTTTCTTTTAAAGATACTCCTCTTAAAATATTTAATTTTACATATGAATTTTCTAATTCTTGTTGTTTAGATTTTAAAGATAAAATAAAATTATTATAATCATTTTCAGTTTTTTCAAATTCATTTAACGATATTTTCCCAAGTTCACTTTGAAATTTTTTTATATCTAAAAGAATTTTTTGATATTTAATATTTTCTTTTTCTATTTCGAGTTCTTTTTGTTTTAATAAAACATCTTGATAAGCTAAAAGAACATCTAATTTTATTTGTTCTTCATCTTTTTTTAATTTTAATTTATTACATTTAATTTTCATATCAATTTCTTTAGTTTTATATCCGTATTTATATTTGTAATCTTCTAAAGATACATCCCAATCATTTTGTTTCATATAATCTTTAATTTTTTTTTCTTGTCTACGAATTTGGGAATAATCATCTTCAAGTGATTTCAAATTTCTCATATCTTCTTTTAATATACTTGAATTTTTGATTGCTTCTTCTTGAGCTTGTTTTAAAGAAAGAAAATTAGATTTTTTATTCTGAGCAAATGATTTAAAAAATATTATAGAATTAAAAAGTGTAAATATTATTAATATAAAAACTAATATAATTTTGTGAAATTTTTTCATAAAAGAGCCCCTTTCTTATATTTTTATTCATATCTAAGAGCTTCAATTGGATCAAGCTTAGCAGCTTTATTAGCTGGATATATTCCAAAGAAAATTCCTACAATAGCTGAAAATGAAACAGCTATAATCACAACTCCAATAGGAATTTTAGGACTTACTTTTAAAAATATTGCTATTAAATTAGATATACCAAGCCCTAAAGAAATTCCAATAAGTCCTCCTACAGCAGATATTATCATAGATTCTACTAAAAATTGAAATAGTATATCTTTTCTTTTTGCACCTAAAGCTTTTCTTATTCCTATTTCTTTAGTTCTTTCAGTAACAGAAACAAGCATTATATTCATAACACCTATTCCTCCAACTAATAAAGATATAGCTGCAATTGCTCCTATTCCTAAAGATATCTTATTTAAAACATTATCTATGATATTCATTTGTTTTTTAGCAGATTCTGTTTTAAAAATATCTTTTTTACCTTTTATTCTAGATAAAAATTTTGAAATTTTATCACAAGTTTCATCAACATTACATTTTTCAGACAATTGTATTTCTAATGAATCATATAAATTATCATACATTACTATACTTATAGGTAAATAAACTTCTGTTTTGTCGCTTTTACCAAATCTATCAAATATTGAAGGTGGATTTTCATAAATTCCAACAATAGTATAACTTTGTCCAAAATCTGAATCTTCTATTTTTATAGTTTCTCCTACAACATTAATTCTTTTAAATAATTTTTGAGCAAGTTCTTTATTTATCACTACTACATTTTTTCTTGATTTAATATCGGGTTTATTTAAAAATCTACCTTTTATTACATTTATTTTACTTATAAATTTGTATTCTTCGTTTACTCCTGTAATATATATATTTCCAAAAGCTTTATTTTTTTTAGCTTTACCAGATCCTCCCCAAATTTGAGGAGATAAATACTCTATTTCTTTTGAAAAAACTTTTCTTAATTTTTTAATATCATTATTATTTATAAAATCAGTTTGTTTTATATCGTCATTCCAGTTTATGCCAACATATACTCTTCTAGTGCCAAAACCTTCAAATTCTTTTCCTATACTGGCTTTTCCTATTTCTCCTAAAGTCATTATAGTTATAACAGAACTAATTCCTATTATTATTCCAAGCATTGTTAAAAAAGATCTCATTTTATTTGCTCTTAGACTAGAAATAGCTAATTTAAAGTTTTCTATAAAAAACAATTTAAAACCTCCGATCTAAAAAATTATAATCGATTTTTAACTAATTCATCACCTATTAAATTACCGTCTTTAAATGTTACTATTCTTTTACAATGTTGAGCGATATCTAATTCGTGAGTTACTATTATTATTGTTACACCTTCATTATTTAATTTTTTAAAAATTTCCATTACTTCTTCTCCAGATTTTGAATCAAGATTTCCGGTTGGTTCATCGGCAAGTATCAAAGGAGGTTCATTAGCTAATGCCCTAGCTATTGCAACTCTTTGTCTTTGTCCCCCAGACATTTCATTAGGCATATGATATATTCTATCTTTTAGTCCAACTTTTTCTAATAATTCCATAGCTTTTTTTCTTCTATAATTTTGTTTTTTTCTAGCATATAAAAGAGGTAGTTCTACATTTTTAAGTGCAGTTGTTCTTGGTATAAGATTAAAGGATTGAAATACAAATCCAATTTTTAAATTTCTTATTTCAGAAAGTTCTTCTTCAGTTCTTTCTTGGATTGGTATTCCATCTAAAAGATATTCACCAGAAGTCAATCTGTCAAGACAGCCTAAAATGTTCATAAAAGTAGATTTTCCAGATCCAGAAGAACCCATTATAGCTACAAATTCTCCTTCTTTTATAGTGAGAGAAATATTTTTTAAAGCTGATACTTTTACATCTCCATTTTGATATATTTTTTGTAAGTTTTTAACTTCTATCATTTTATACATTTTCCTCCTAACTACTGAATAACATTTACTTTCATACCATCATAAAAAGTTTCATTAGGGTTAAGTACAACTTTATCACCAGGTTTTATATCTTTTGAAATTACTTCAACTATTAAATCACTTTGAATTCCAATTTTGATAGGTATTTCTTTTAAAACTCCATTTTTCACTAAGAATATACAATTAGTTTTATCTGGTTTTTCGTATATTGCTTCGTAAGGAACTGTTAAAGCTCCTTTTTGTTTTTGAATTTCTATATTTGATTCAATAATAAGTCCTGGTCTTAATCCTTTAACATCTCCAATTAAATCTATTTCTACTGGAATTATTATTTGTTTTCCTGAAGAAGAACCTTCTTTTATTCTTGCAGTAGGATAAATATTAGTTATTTTACCTTTGAAAACTTTACCTTCAAGAGATTCTGTAGTTAAATTAACATTTTGACCTATATGTAATTTATTTATATCAAACTCATTTATATCCAATGTTGCTTTTAATTTTGTTAAATCTTCTATAACAAATAATCCTCCTGCACCTTTAGGAATTGATCCAATTTTTGCATTAATAGCTGTAACAGTTCCATCGATTGGACTTATAATTGTTGATTTGCTTAAATCATCTATTTTTTGTTTTAAATTTAATTTCTTAAGCTCTAATAACTTAGCATCTGAATTATTATTTTTTTCTTTTATAGCTTTATTTAATTCAGCTTTTATTCTATCAAGATTATTTTTAGCTTTTTTATATGTATTGTAATCAGAATCAAGTTCATCTTTACTTATACTTCCTAATTCATATAGTTTTTTAGATGCTTCATATTTGTTTTTAGCTGTTTCAAAATCTATAGTTTGATTTTCTACATCTTTTTCTAAAAGTAATATACGTTCTTCATTATTTTTTTCTTTATATTGTGCTTCTTGAATTGCAAGTTCAAGTTTTGCAGTTTCAATATCGTAATTTAGTTCTTTCATATCAAATGTCGCTAATTTATCTCCTTTTTTTACTTTATCGCCTATTTTTACAAATATATTGTTTATTCTATATGCAAGATCTGAAGATATTTCTGATTTTATTTTGCTTTCTAATTTTCCTTTTACTAATATGTTAGAGCTTATATCTTGTTTTTGTATATTTGCAGTTGTAACTACTATATTTTTTTTAGATGATTTTATACTTATACCAATGTAAGTTCCTCCTAGAATAAGTATTGCTAAAATAGATGTTAAAATAATTAATAATTTTTTTTTCAAATTAAGCACCTCCTGTTATTTATAAAATTGTATTTATTAAACATAAAGCTATTATATCATGTAAATAATTAAATTTATCTTAATTCATTCTTAAATTTATCTTAAGAAAAAATATAAGAAAATAACTCAGAGGTGATAAATATAGATAAATATATAAAAAGCTTAGAAATCATTTGATTTCTAAGCTTTCTCTATGTGAAACGAGAAAAAGCAATTATTTTGACCATGTACATGATCTTAAAAAACTTATATAAAACTATTTTTCTATATGAAGTTTTTAAATTTATATAAAATAATTGCTTTTTTCTCGTTATAGTATTATATTAACCTTTTTTAAAATATATATTCTGGAAAAATTTAATGTTTTTCAACAAATAATTACATATACAAAACATAAAAATATTATTTAAAGTAAATGAAATAATAAATATAAAATATTTAAAAGGAGGATTTGGTAATGAGAGATATATTTAAAGAATTTGAAATACATTTAATGAATGATGAAAAGCCTTCAGAGTATTTTAATAAAATGGCTAAAAGTGGTTTGTTCAACGAAAAATATCCACTAACTTTATTAGGAGATTTAATAAAAACACCACAATCACCAAAATATCATCCTGAAGGTACTGTATGGAATCATACAATGCTTGTTATAGACAATGCAGCTAAAAAAAAGCATTTAAGCGAAGATCCTCGTTCATTTATGTGGGCTGCACTTCTTCATGATTTAGGAAAACCATCTACAACTAAAATAAAAAAAGGTAAAATAACTTCATATGATCACGATAAAATAGGAGCTAAATTAGCTAGAGATTTTTTAAGAGAATTTACAAATGATGAAAAATTAATTCATAGAGTATCAATTCTTGTAAGATGGCATATGCAAGTATTATTCGTAGTTAAAGATTTATCTTTTGCTGATATAGAAAATATGGCATCTCAAATTTCTATAGATGAAATAGCTCTACTTTCTACGTGTGATAGATTTGGAAGAGGTGGTATGACTAAAGAAAAATTCGAAGAAGAAGAAAAAAACATTCAAATTTTTATAAAAAAATGTAAAGAACATATAGCAAAAAAGCACAATAAAAAAGCAATACAATAAATTGATTTTATTATATTGACAAAACATGTTATTTAATGTAATATTTAACTCGAGAATAATTATATAAATATTAATAAATTGACCATGAAGGTTGATTTAATCGTTGAAACGGTTAAACTACTTTCGTGGTTTTTTTATTTTAACATATTAATAATAGGGGTGAATAATATGAATCAAAAACAATGGAAAAAGTGTATTGAGTTTCATGGACATGAATGTCCTGGTCTTGCAATAGGATTTAAAGCTTGTGAAGCCGTAATGGAAAAAATGAATATTAAATTTTCAACTGATGAAGAAATAGTTTGTGTTACAGAAAATGATGCATGTGGAGTTGATGCTATTCAAATATTAACAGGATGTACTTTTGGAAAAGGTAATCTTATATATAAAAATACAGGAAAACATGCATATACTTTTTTTAATAGACAAACTGGCGAGAAAATTAGATTAATATTAAAACCTTTTAAAGATGAAATGAGTAGAGAAGAAAGACAAAATTATATATTAAATTCTAATGCAGTTGATTTATTTGAATTTAAAACTCCTAAATTTGATTTACCAGATAAAGCGAAAATATTTAACAGTATAATATGTGAAATTTGCAAAGAAGCTGCGCCTGAACATAAGATTCGATTAATGAATGGAAAAAAAGTATGTATTGACTGTTTTGATGATTATTCAAGGGGATGGTAAGAATTGGACATAAATGTTTTTTTAAAACTTTGGAAAAATGAAAATACAAATAAAGAAGCAATTGAAATATTTTGGGATAATAGAGCAGAAGAATTTAATAAAAAAGAAAATTTTGCAAACGATATTGTTAATTTTTTACTAAACAATAAAATGATTGACAAAAATAGTAAAATTTTAGATATAGGGTGTGGACCTGGGAAATATTCGATAAAATTTGCAAAATTATGTAATCAAGTAGTAGCAATAGATATCTCAAATAAAATGTTAAAATTTGCAGAATATAATGCAACTAAAAACAACATTTACAACATTGAGTTTAAAAAATCATTTTGGGATAATATTGATTTAAAAGAAAATAATCTAGAAAATAAATTTGATTTAGTATTTGCATCTATGTGTCCAGGTATAAATGATTACGAAACTTTAAATAAAATGATAAAAGCTAGTAAAAAATATTGTTTTATGAGTGGATTTGTTAAAAGAGATAATTTTTTATGGAATAAATTAAATCAATATTTAAAAAAAGATAATATTAATAAAAACATCGATAAAAAAATTTATTGTGCATTTAATATTCTTTATCTTAAAGGATATTATCCACAAATAAAATATATAAATAAAGATTGGGAAAATGTATATCCGTTGGATTATTTAGCAAATCAATATATAACTTATTTAGAAATGAAAGAAAAATTAACTAATAAGGATAAAGAAAAAATATATAATTATTTAAATAAAGTTTCTGAGAATGGATATGTTAAAGAAAATATAAATTCAAAAATAGCATGGATATATTGGAAAGTTAATTAAAAAGGGGGAATAAATTATTTATGATAAACGTTTTAAAAAAGTTTTCTATAATTACATTTTTAGTACTAATAATTTGTTTATTAACAGTAGGTTGTGATACTAAATCTATAGATACAAACTCATCAAATGAAGATGCTAATAAAAATTTAGTTATTAGACTTGCAGGTGGAGATTGGGGATATCCAAATCCTTATAAACATTACCCAAGAGGTCCTGGTGGATTTAAAATGGAACTTATATTTGACAGTCTTTTAGAAAAAGATGAGAAAGGTATTATACCATGGCTCGCAAAAGACTGGAAAATTGAAAATAACGGAAAAGAATATATATTTACTTTAAGAGATAATGTTAAATGGCATGATGGAAAAAATTTCAACGCAGAAGATGTTAAATTCACATTCGATTACTATAAAAATCATCCTCCTGTTTGGAATAGCCTTTTAGTAGATGGAAAATACATAATAGAAAATGTTGAAATTTTAAATGAAAATAAAGTAAAAATTTATGTTAATAGTTCTAATGCTACATATTTAGATAGAATAGGAAAAATGAGAATTATTCCTAAGCATATATGGGAAAAAGTTGATGATCCTCAAAAATTTAATTCTAATAAATCTCTTATAGGATGTGGACCGTATAAATTCGTATCATATAATAGTGAACAAGGAACATATAAATTAGAAGCTTTTAAAGATTATTGGGGACCTAAACAAAAGGTAAGTGCTATTGAATGGATTCCTGTAAGTGATCCTGTACTTGCTTTTGAAAAAGGTGAAATAGATTTAATTTCAGTGTCTCCTGACATAATTTCAAGATATGAAAATAATGATGAATTTAAAATAAGTAGAAATAAACCTTTTTGGGGATATAGACTTATTTTTAATATGAATAAAAGACCTGAACTTAAAGATGTAAATCTCAGAAAAGCTTTTGCTTATGGAATAGATAGAGAAGAAATTCTTCAAAAAGTAGGAAGAGGTTCAGGAATAGTTGCAAGTATGGGTTATATACCTAAAGGACATAGATGGTATAATGATAAAGTTGAAAAATATAGTTTAAATATTAGCAAAGCTAAAAATTTCATTAAAGGTAAAAAATATACATTTGAACTCCTTATAGGAAATTCAAATAAAGAAGTTAAAATGGCAGAATTAATGAAATTAACTCTTCAAAAAGTAGGAATTAATATTAACATTAAAAGTGTTGATATGAAAACTAGAGATAGTCTAGTTAAAAATTCTGATTTTGAACTTGCTATAATTGGCCATGGAGGGTGGGGAAAAGACCCAGACTCTTTAAGAGAATTATATGCTTCAAATACTAAAGAAAGTAAAAGTCCTGCATCGGGATGTATACCAGGATATTACAATGAAGAAATAAATAAATTAGCTAAAAAACAAATGTATGAATTAAATCCTCAAAAAAGAAAGGAAATAATATTCAAACTTCAAGAACTTATTTCAAAAGAAGTGCCTCAAATTCCTATATATAATACAATAGAAAATTTTGTATACAGACCTTCAAAATACAATGGTTGGATGTATAGATACGATCATCACTATGCAGAACATTGTAAATTATCTTATTTAGAAAGAAAGTAGGAATACTATGAAAAAGAAGATACTTCAAAAATTTTCACAATATTTTATCGCTTTTATATTTATAAGCACATTAAATTTTTTTATTCCCAGGTTAATGCCTGGGGATCCTTTTACATTTCTTTCAAGTGAGAGTAATAGTGATTTAGTTACTTTTTCAGATGAACAAATTCAAAAATATAAAGCTTATTATGGACTTGACAAGCCTATAAGTGTTCAATATATAAACTATTTAAAAAATATATTTAAAGGTTATTTAGGATATAGTATAATTTTAAACCAAGAAGTTTTAAGTATAATAATGGATAGAATTTTATGGACAATATCTCTAGTATTAATTTCTACTATAACAAGTGCTATTTTAGGAATGTTTTTGGGATGCATTTCAGCTTATTATAGAAATAAAATAATTGATAAAATTTTTTATTTTTTATTTGTTATTTTTTCTGAAATTCCATCATTTTTAATAGGGGTATTATTTTTATTTTACTTTTCAGCTTATTTGAAAATATTTCCTTTATCTGGAGGGATAAGCGCTTTTGTAAATTACAATTCCATTTATGAATATATATTTGACTTAGGATATCATGCAATACTCCCAATAATAACTTTAAGTTTTACAAATATAGGAGGATTTTATCTCCTTTCAAGAAATAGTATGATATCTGTTTTAGAAAAAGATTATATGATTACAGCAAGAGCTAAAGGACTTAATAAAAAAAGAATTATATTTTCCCATGCTCTAAAAAATGCAATACTTCCTGTAATTACAAAAGTATTTTTAAATTTTGGATATGTAATTGGAGGATCTATTTTAATAGAAAATGTATTTAATTATCCCGGAATTGGTATGCTTATGAAAAATGCTGTATTTTACAGAGATTATCCATTAATACAAGGTATATTTTTGTTACTTGCTATAATGGTACTTACAATGAATTTATTTGCAGATTTAATATACAAAAAATTAGATCCGAGGTTGAAATAATATGAAAAAAATATTGAATTTTATAAAAGGATTCTCAATAATTGGGAAAATTTCCGTTTTGATTTTTATAGTCATTATTTTTATAGCTATATTTTCTCCTTATTTATTAAAAACTTCACATATTTTACCTTCAGGTAATTCTTTAGAACCTCCATCTAAAAACCACATATTGGGAACTGATGATATAGGAATTGATTTGTATTCTCAATTATGTTACGGAGCAAGAATGAGTATAATTATAGGATTGGGTACAGCTTTTTTATCGATATTAATAGGAAGCATTATTGGTATTTTATCGGGATATTTAGGAGGATGGATAGATAATTTTTTAATGAGATTTACAGATATGATGATAACTTTACCAGATCTTCCTACTATGATTGTTCTTGGAGCTTTTTTTGGTCCTAGTATAAAAAATATAATTTTTGTTTTAAGTGTTTTTTCATGGACTTCACTTGCTAGAATAATACGTTCTAAAATTTTATCTATAAAAGAAGAAAATTATATAAAAGTAGTAAGAGGGTATGGAGGTGGATTTTTTTATATTACTATAAATCACTTCCTACCTCAAATTTATCCTATAATTATGGTGAGTTTTATTAGACTTATTAGTAAAGCTATAATTGCCGAAGCATCTCTTTCTTTTTTAGGATTAGGAGATCCTACTTCAAAAAGTTGGGGACTTATTCTTCATTATGCTTTAAATTTTACAGGAATATATTTTACTCCTTACTGGAAATGGTGGGTACTTTCTCCTCTTATAGCTATTCTCATAATGGTTATTTCTATAGCTTTTATCGGTAGAGAATTTGAAAATAAATTTAATTATAAATTATAAAAAAGAGGGATGAATATGAAAAATACATTGCTTGAAATTAAAAATCTTAAAATTACATATAATTCAAAAGATAATACAGTGGAAGCTGTAAAAGGAATTTCTTTTAATGTTAATAAAGGGGAAACGTTAGGTATTATAGGAGAATCTGGAAGTGGCAAAAGTTCAATAGCCATGGCTATAACATCTTTACTCGACAATAAAGCAAAAATAAGCGGAGAAATAATTTACAATGGCATAGATATTACAAAACTTTCAGAAAAAGAAAAAAATAAATATAGATGGAATAAAATTGCTATTGTATTCCAAAATAGATTAGAAGTTTTAAATCCAGTACTTACTATTAAAGAGCAAATTGAAGAAACATTAAAAGAACACACTAATTTTTCTAAAGAAAAAATAAAAAATAAAATACAATCACTTTTGAATATGGTTGGGCTCGATGAAATATGGATTAACAGGTATCCTCATGAGCTTTCAGGAGGTATGAGGCAAAAAGTTCTAATAGCCATGGCTATCGCTTGTGACCCAGAGCTTTTAATATTAGATGAACCAACTTGTGCACTTGATCCAATATCTAGAAATCAAATTATAAATTTATTAAAAAACATACAAAGTAAAAATAAATTTTCTATGATAATAATATCTCATGAAATCTCTACAATAATTAAAATTACTTCAAATATAGAAGTTCTCTATAAAGGATACATATTAGAGGAAGGATTAACAAAAGAAGTTATTAAAAATCCTATGCATCCATATACAAGAGGACTTATAAATTCATCTCCTGAAGTAAATCCATATCATGATTTATGGGGAATACCATCAAATATAAAAAATAAAAAAAATAACGGTTGTGTTTTTTATGAAAGATGTAATCAATCTATAGATAAATGTTTTAATAATATTCCGATTTTAGAATACGTATCATTAGAAAGAAAAGTAGCATGTAATCGAGGAGGGATAGTTACTGTACTTGAAGCTAAAAATATAAACAAAAATTATAAACTAAAAAATAAATTAATAAAAGCATGTAAAAATTGCAATATTGATCTTAAATCTGGAGAAATAATTGCATTAATAGGACAATCTGGTTCAGGCAAAACTACTCTTGCAAATATTATTTCAGGTTATTTAAAACAAGACAGCGGAATTGTATTATTTGAAGGAAACAAAATAAACAAATATGAAGCAATAAGACAGAAAAAGGGCATTCAAATGGTATTTCAAGACCCTTTTTCTTCTATAAATGAAAATTTTACTGTTGAAAATGCAATAAAAGAACCTCTAGATATACTGAAAATAGAAAAAGAAGAAAAAAGAAAAGACAGCGTAATAAAAGTACTAAAAAATGTTCAACTTCCTACTGATAATGAATTCATAAATAAAAAAATATATACTCTAAGTGGAGGACAAAGGCAGAGAATTGCCATTGCTAGAAGTTTAATAATGGAACCAAAAGTTTTAATTGCTGATGAAATAAGTTCTATGCTAGATCCTTCAACAAAAGCTAATATACTGAGATTATTAAAAGAACTTCAAAATAAAAATGGATTTTCAATGATATATATAACTCATGATTTAACTATTGCTAGAAAAATAGCAAATAGAATTTTTATAATGAATGATGGAGAAATTATAGAAAATGGAATAAGTACAGACATATTTAACAACCCTAAATGTAATTTTACTAAAACCTTATTAAAAGAAGGATTGTTTGAAACTATCTAATATAATATTTAAAAATAACAATTATAAACACAATTATTATTATAGTTAAAAATGAATACATAAACATTTCAAAAAAACCGAGTCTTGACATACTAAAATGATTGCTATTTCTGTAATTTGTATGTACATAAGGAATATTTATTTTAACAGTTTTATCTGCATTTTTAATATCACCATGATTATCTTGTGGATATATAGTATTTGTATTATTATTTTTTTTAGAATTAGAAAAACTTCCTGTTTTCATTTTACCATTTGTTGATTTACTATTATTAGAATTAGAAAAATTACCTGATTTTAAACCGCTACTTGTCGATTTACTTATCTTATTCCAAGAACTAGAACTAGTAGTTTTTTTAACACTTGAAAAACTACTAGTTTTTGGTTTGGAAAAACTATTGGATTTTGCATATACTATACCTATATTACTTTGATCATTATTAAAATACACAATACTACCAACTATTACATTTGAAAATAAAAATGCCAATATAAAAAAAATCATTAAAAAATATTTTTTAAAATTTTTGCTCATTAAATTTCAACCCCTGAATTTTTATTCTAAATTACAAGAACTAAATATTTGTGCAATATAATCAAATTCTTCAACATCTGTAATTTCTCCGTAACTATCTTCTATAATTCCTGGATAATAATATAAAATATATTTTTCATTAAAATCATTAATATTTCTAATTACTATATACCTTTTATCTTTGCTTATATCTTGTATAGTAGCTAATACTTCGTATTTATCTTTTTCCCCTGTATTATTATTAATTAAATCTAATATAAAGTTATGATGAGCAGTTACATTTATTTTTTCATGATCACAATATACTATTTTAGAATCAAATCTACATCCTAAACACGTATCAAAATTACACTCTTTCACACAATTTAAGCATGAGCATTTTAAGCAGTTGTTTAACTGCTTAAAATCTCTATCATGCTCAATTTTATATTTGATTAAATCATTTTTATATTTATCTTTATTATTAAATAATTTGAATATACTTTTTTTGTTTAATTTATCATTTGTATTTTTTATCAAATCTAAATAATTTTTAATAACACCAAGTTTTGACACGTATTTTCTCTTAGAAATATTTTCTTTCGATATAAAATCTGATATATTATCTATTGCATAATTAATGTCTATGTATATTTTTTCGTATTTATCTTGCTCTTCTTTTAAAAAATTTTCTATATTAGCCATTTTAATCACCTATTATGATTGGTTTTTATATTTTTGAAGTTCTGCATCTAAATCTATTTCACTTTCTAATTTTTCAAATTCTTTATCCAATGACATTGTATTATCTTTTAGTTCAGCAATACCTTCAGCTAAAGCTTCTTTGTTTTGAATCTTTCTTTCTATATCATCTATATTTATACTATTATGACCTGCATCTATATTTGATAGTATTTCATTTACTTTCTTAGAAGCTTCAGCACTATTAAGTCTGGCAGCTGCTTCATCTCTATACTGTCTAGTTTTTATTATTTCTTCTTCTAAACTTATTAATTTTTTCTTTAATTCATCAGCTTTAGCCCTAGATTCTTCATAAGATTTTTTTAAACTTTCATATTTTTTATCTAAATCTAATTTTCTTTGTAAAGCTTTTTTAGCTAATTCTTCATTGTTTTTACTTAAAGCTAGTTTGATTTTTTCATCATAATCTTGAACTTCTTTTTGTACCTGTTCTAATTGTTTTTTTATAGTATGACAATTTCCTATAACCTCAGCAGAAGAGAGTTTTGCTTTGTTTAAACTTTCTTCCATTTCTTTGATTTTTAAATCTAAAAGTTCAATCGGATTTTCTATATTATCAAGTGCTGAATTAGCTTTTCCTTTTATTATATTACTTATCCTTTTTAAAATTCCCATTTTTATCCCTCCGATTTATAAATTTTATTCAAATACAACAGCAGTTCCAGAAACTGTAACCATCATAATACTTCCACTTTGACCTAAAACTTCGTAATCAATATCAATTCCTATTATAGCATCTGCTCCTAAATTTCTAGCTTTTATTTTCATTTCTTCTATAGCTTCTTCTCTAGCTTTTATAAGTTCATTTTCGTAAGATTGAGACCTTCCACCAAATATATCTCTAATTCCTGCCATGAAATCTTTAACTATATTTACTCCTGTTATAACTTCACCAAATACTACTCCTTTATACTCCTTAATTTTTTTTCCTTCGATATTGTTAGTTGTAGTAATTATCATTTTAATACACTCCTTTTATTTTAAAATTTAATCACAACATAATGTGTTGTTGATAATTATAATAAATAGTTTTAAAAACTACTTATCTGCATATTTATATGATAATATATAGATGAAAAAATATAAAGTTTTATTTTGCTATATTATTGCTTAATATTATAGATTAGATTAAATTATATCTATAATTCTTTTGTTTTCTTAAAATTTCTATAAATATAGCATGATAAATCATCTACATATTGATATATAGTTTTAAATACTATATTATATAGATGAGGTGATATTTATGATAAATGAAACTGAATTAATCAAACTAGTAAAAGATTTATATTTAGGTGATAAAGTTCTTCTAACAGATATTCCAGATTTAAAATTATATATGGATCAAGTAACTAATTTTATAGATGAAAAATTAGGTAATTTAAAAAGACATGAAAATGATAAAATTCTAACTAAAACGATGATTAATAATTATACAAAACACGGAATTTTAATGCCCCCAGAAAATAAAAAATACACTAAACAACATATTATATTAATGATTTTGGTATATTATTTAAAGCAAATATTAACATTAGATGATATTAAAGAATTATTTGGTCCTATTTTAAAAGATATGACAAACACAGAAGATGATATTATATCTTTAGAAGATATTTATTCTATTTTTTTAGAACTTAAAGATAATGCAATTGATGAATTTGAAAATTCTCTTTCAAAGAACATATATTCTATAAAAGAAAAAGTAAAAAACTTAGATAATGAAAACCAAGATTTAGCACAACTTTTTTTAATAGTTATAATGTTAATTGCTCAAGCTAATACTCAAAAAAGATTAGCTGAAAAAATTATCGACACTTATTTTAAAAATAATTAAATACAATAGTGAGGTAATTAACATGATATTTATATGTACATCCATGTATTATGAAGCATATCCGTTTATAAAAAAATTAAATTTAAAAAAAGACTGTAACTCTCGTAAATTTCAAATATTTAAAAATGAAAATGTAATATTACTTATTACAGGAGTAGGAAAAATAAAAGCTACTATTGCAGTTACGTATTTATTTTCAAAATATAAGCCAAAAAATTCTGATTTGTTCATTAATATTGGTGTATGTGGTGCAAAAAATAAAAATACATCAATAGGATCTGTATTTCTATGCAATAAAATCATAGAAAGTGATACAAAAAAAACTTTTTATCCTGATATAATTTTTAAACATCCTTTTAAAGAAGCAAGCATAGAAACTTGTTCTTTAGTTGTTGACAATAACAACATAAAATTTGAAGGTCAACTTTTAGACATGGAATCTTCAGGTATATATCAAGCAGCTACAGTATTTTTACAAACTCATCAGATTTTTTTTATAAAAATAGTTTCAGATCATTTAAATACTGAAAATTTAAATCAAAATATAGTTTTAAAATTAATTGAAGATAAAGCTACACAAATTATAAATTGGGTAACCGAAATAAAACTTGGATTTTTATATGACTCAAATGTATTATCCCAAAAAGAACAAGAAACATTAGATTGTTTAGTAAAAAATTTAAAATTATCTTCTACCATGAAAAATCAATTAAAACAATTATTTATATATTACAAACTTCAGTATAATGACTTTACAAATATAATAAATACATATATAAATATAAAATGTAAATCTAAAAATGAGGGGAAGAGGTACTTTGCAGAAATTAAACAAAAACTTATTTAATCCTTATTTTTCACATATATACATTGAAAAAAATGCGTTAAATCATCCTAATACAAGTAAAATATTAAATCATTTTTCTAAAATTGAAATTATTGAAATTAACCATTATAAAGATGTGTTTTCTAGAAGTCATCAAAATTTTAGTTTGCAAAAGCAAAGTCCTAAATTAATTCTTGCAATAAAAAATGATAATTTAATATATAAAGGAGCTTCAGTTTGTGAAGACTTTGGAAATAATTATTTTTATTATACTTCAACTATAATGAATTGTATATATGATTGTGAATATTGTTATTTGCAAGGAATGTATACATCAGCTAATATAGTAATATTTGTAAACATTGAAGATATTTTTAGTGAAGTTGAAAGACTTTTAAAAAAACATCCTATATATCTTTGTATTTCTTATGATACAGATATTCTAGCTTTTGAAAATATAATTGGTTATGGAAATAAATGGATTAATTTTGCCAAAAAACACAATGACTTAAATGTTGAATTGAGAACAAAAAGCGCTAATTTTAATTCAATAAAAAATGTAGAACCAATAGAAAATATTATTTTAGCATGGACATTATCTCCAAATGAAATTATAAAAAAATATGAAAAAAGAACTCCTTCTTTACAAGATAGATTATTAGCTATAAATGAAGCTATTGATAAAGGTTGGAAAGTTAGATTGTGTTTTGATCCAATGCTTTATGTAAAAGAATGGAAGAAATATTATAAAAATCTAATAGAAGCTACTTTTTTAAATTTGCCAAGAGAAAAAATACACGATATTAGTATAGGTGTTTTTAGAGTTTCAAAAGATTATTTAAAAAAGATGAGAAAACAAAGATTTGATTCTGTTATATTAAATTATCCTTTTGAAACAGTTGATGGTATATGCAGTTATGATTATAAATTATCTGAAAATATGATTAAATATGTTTATCAACTTATAAAAAAATATGTACCAGAAGAAAAAATATATATATGAAAGGAATAGTAATTATGAAAACAGCTATCGTTACAGGTGCTTCCTCTGGAATTGGATTTGAAATTAGTAAAATTTTAATAAAATTAGGTTATAAAGTTTATGGGATAGGAAGGGATTTTTCTCGAAATAATATTAAAAATGAATATTTTATACCAATTATTTGTGATATTATGAACATTTCTATGCTTTGCGAAAAAATAAGAGAAATAAGAAAAAATGAGGAAATATATATTCTCGTAAATAATGCTGGTGTTGGTTATTTTGGTTTTCATGAAGAATTAAATCCTAAAAAAATTCACGAAATGGTTGTAATTAATTTTGAAGCACCACTTATAATAACTCAATTACTTCTTAGAGATTTAAAAAAGAATTCAGGTTTTATAATAAATATATCTTCCATAACAGCTAAAAAATCTAGTGTTTATGGTTGTGCATATGGAGCTACAAAAGCAGGACTTTCACATTTTTCTAATAGTTTATTTGATGAAGCGAGAAAATATGGACTTAAAGTAATTACTATACATCCAGATATAACTAAATCTAACTTTTATAGAAATGCTAACTTTCAAGAAGGAGATACTCCTGAAAGTTATATTAAACCAGAAGAAATAGCCATGGCTGTTGAAATGATATTAAATCAAAGAGAAGGAGTTGTCATTACAGATATAACTTTAAAACCTCAAAAACACATGATTAAAAGAAAAAAATTATAGATGAATAACAAAAAGCATCTACTAAAAAGTAGGTGTTTTTTGTTATATAAAATATTGACATTGATTATCATTTGTGGTTTAATAAAATTAAAGAACACCCCCCTGAGGGGTAGGGAGGAGGGTTATAATGACTGATCAACATAAAAAAGCAATACAAATGTTAAAAACCTCTAAAGGTCAGATAGACGGCATTATAAAAATGATAGAAGAAGGTAGATATTGTGTTGACATATCAAATCAAATAATAGCGGCACAATCGCTTCTAAAAAAAGCAAATATGATTATTTTAAAACAACATTTAAATAGTTGTGTTAAAGAAGCATTTAAAAATGATCAAGGTGAAGAAAAAATAGAAGAAGTTATGAAAATTTTAGAGAAAATAACTGGAAAGTAGGTGAATACATGAAAGAAAAAATTTTCAAAATAGAAGGTATGAGCTGTGCTGCGTGTGCAAGATCAGTAGAAAAAACTATAAAAAAATTAGACGGGGTTAATGAAGCTAGTGTAAATTTAGCATCTGAAAAACTTAAAGTAGTTTTTGATGAAAAAAAATCTACTGTTATAGATATTAAAAAAGCAGTAGAAAAAATTGGTTTCAATATAAAAACTGAAGATAGAACAGAAGTTTTAAAAATAGAAGGAATGAGTTGCGCTGCATGCGCAAAATCAATAGAAAATATTACAAAAAAATTAGATGGAGTAATTGAATCAAGCATAAATATTGCTAATGAAAAATTAACTATTACTTTTGATTCATCTAAAGTTAAATTAAGAGATATTAAGAAAACTATAGAGAAAGCTGGGTTTAAGGCAATAGAAGAAATTGTTCAAATTGATGAAGATAGAAAGAAAAAACAAAAGGAAATAAAAATTCTGTGGATGAGATTTATTATATCTTTAATATTTATTTTACCAGCTATGACAATCTCAATGGGTCCTATGGTAGGATTAAATCTTCCCAATTTTATAAATCCAAATACAAATCCACTTAATTTTGCGTTAATTCAACTTTTATTAATAACACCAATATTAATTGTAGGAAATAAATTTTTTAGTGTAGGATTTAAATCTTTACTTAAAGGAAATCCTAACATGGATTCACTAATAGCAATAGGAAGTACAGCTGCATATTTATATGGAATATTTGCAGTATATCAAATATTTAAAGGAAATTTAAATTATGTTCATCAATTATATTTTGAATCAGCAGGTGGAATTCTTACATTTATAACTTTAGGCAAATATTTAGAAGCTGTTTCAAAAGGAAAAACATCAGAAGCTATTAAAAAACTTATGGATCTTCAACCTAAAACAGCAACAATAATTAAAAATGGAAAAGAAGAAGTAATTTCTATAGATGAAGTTGAAGTTGGAGATATTATAATAGTTAAACCAGGTGAAAAAATTCCAGTAGATGGAGAAGTTATAGAAGGTACAACTTCTGTTGATGAGTCAATGCTGACAGGAGAAAGTATACCAGTTGAAAAAATTAAGGGAAGCAAAATAATTGGTGCAAGTATAAATAAAAATGGAGTTATAAAGTACAGAGCAACTAAAATAGGAAAAGATACTGCTTTATCTCAAATAATCAAACTTGTTGAAGATGCTCAAGGGTCTAAAGCACCTATAGCAAAACTTGCAGATATTATTTCGGGATATTTTGTACCAATAGTTATATCACTTGCAATAATTTCTTCACTTTTATGGCTTGTTTCGGGAAAATCGATAGCATTTTCGCTTACAATATTTATATCAGTACTTGTTATAGCTTGCCCTTGTGCTTTAGGTCTTGCAACTCCAACTGCTATAATGGTTGGTACAGGTAAAGGGGCTGAATATGGAGTTTTAATAAAGTCTGGGGAAGCATTAGAAACTTCTCACAAAATAAATACTGTTATTTTTGACAAGACAGGTACTATAACAGAAGGTAAACCTAAAGTAACAGATATTATAACTATAGACAGTATTAAAGAAGATTATATTTTACAAATTGCAGCTTCTGCAGAAAAAGGTTCTGAACATCCACTTGGAGAGGCAATTGTAAAAGAAGCTGAAAAGAAAGGTTTAACATTTATAAATATTGAATATTTTAATGCTATTCCTGGACATGGAATAGAAGTAAAAATAAAAGAAAAAGAAATTTTACTTGGAAATAAAAAATTAATGAATGATAAAAATATCGATTTGATAAATTTTGAATATATTTCAGATAAATTGGCTAATGAAGGAAAAACTCCTATGTTTATAGCTATAGATAATAATATAGCTGGAATAATAGCTGTTGCTGATACCGTTAAAGATAGCAGTAAAAAAGCTATTAAAAAACTACATGAAATGGGAATAGAAGTTGTAATGATAACAGGTGATAATAAAAGAACTGCTAATGCAATAGCTAAACAAGTGGGTATTGATTTAGTGCTTGCAGAAGTTCTTCCTCAAGATAAAGCAAATAAAGTTAAAAAAATTCAAGAACAAGGTAAAATAGTAGCTATGGTTGGGGATGGAATAAATGATGCTCCCGCACTTGCTCAAGCTGATATAGGAATAGCTATCGGTTCAGGAACTGATATTGCTATGGAATCAGCTGATATTGTTCTTATGAAAAGTGATTTATTAGATGTAGTAACAGCTATTCAATTAAGTAAAAGTACAGTTAAAAATATAAAACAAAATCTGTTTTGGGCATTTGCATATAATACTATTGGAATACCGGTTGCCATGGGAATACTATATATATTTAAAGGGCCTCTTTTAAATCCTATGATTGCAGCTGGAGCTATGAGTTTGAGTTCTGTTTCAGTACTTACAAATGCTTTAAGACTTAAAAAATTCAAACCAAATAAACAATAAAAATAGTGTGTATAAATACACACTATTTTTATTGTTTTAAAATATTTACAAAAGAATTGACATTGCTTATTAAAATATAATAATATAATTATATAATTGAAAATGATATTCATCATCAATATATTTTTCAAAGAAAGGATGATTTTTATGAACAAAAATTTAAATAATTGTTTTTGTTTTAATAATGCAAATGATAATTTTATAAAATGGATTATAGAATTACTGGGACCTGTTATTTTAAGCGCAAAACCAGCAGAAATAGTTAGTTTTCCAAATAAAGAAAAACTTAGTATGTCGAAAATAAATCAAGTTAAACATATTATAAGTAAAACTAATAAAATTTTATTTAGAGAATTTAGTTATTGTAATAAATGTACAAAAATGTTTTTTTATAATCCAATATTACTTGACAACACTTTAAATGAACATAGAAATTTAAAATTTCTTAAAAGCATTGGATATCCTAACGAGTATAGTTTGAATAAATATTTAGATTATATTATAGATAAAATGAAAAGTGGAAATATACCAGATGAGATAGGTGTTTTTTTAGGATATCCATTAAAAGATGTAATTGGTTTTATTGGACATCCTTCTTTAAAACTTACAAAAATAAATGGTTGGAGAGTGTATGGAGATTCGAGATTGTCAGATAAAAGATATATGGAATTTTTAAATGCAAGAAAACAAATGAAAAAATTATTAGAAATTGGCAATCCAGAAAATATATTGTTATTAGCATAAAATATTAAAATTTTTTATTAAAAATTGAACCTTTAAAATAAAAAAGCATATATATTTAGTAAAGATAAATATTATTTTAAAGGTGGTTTTTTAGATGAATAGATGGAAAAATTACGGTCTTTGGTTGTCTATATTTTCTTTTATTCCAATTTTATTTGATAGTTTGAAAGTATATGATATTAATTTAATTTTGCCTGGCAATTACGATGAACTTGTAAAAGCATTTTTGGGATTACTATCTTTAGCAGGAATTATATCTAATCCCAAAGAAGGAACTTGGTTTTTAGATGAAAAGCTCAAGCAAAAAGAAAATGAATGATATTTTTTAAATAAAAATTTGCTAACTTGTATTATAAACAAGTTAGCAAATTTTTATTTTGTATTACTTTCTTCTTGTTCATCATCTTCTGTTGTAGATATTTTAAATTTTGTTTTTAAAATTTTCTGAAAAACTCCAACTAAAACGATTTCTAATGCAGATAATAATTCTCCTGTTGCTATTATTTTATTATTGTTACGATGAACATCATCTGCATCTTGTTCAATTATTAATGTCCAATTATTATAAGGAAGAGCAAAATAAAGTCCATATACAGAAGTGCTTCTATAATCTAAATATGGAGTTTTATTTGAATAATCAATGTTAAGTTTAGTATTTGCAATATCAATTCGTTTTTTACCAATAGCATCTGGTATAAATCTTGATTCAGTTATAAATATTCCCTGTTTATTTACAATATAGCTTTCAGTTGATTCATTCATTAATCTTGAAAATTGCATTATTGTATTTAATGAAGATATATTAATTTTTGAATAAATTATACCTACTATAATGTTATTATTGTATATAGGAACTGCAACTTCTACAAAAGGATTATTTGAAAAAAATATTATATCTGAAAAAGATATGTTTCCAGCCATGGCATCTCTAACATGTTTTTTTTCTTTAAAATTCCTGTTATCATAATTATATCCATATATTACATTAAAATCTTTATCTAATATAAAAATATCCTTATATATATCTCTATTTGTTTTTATATATTCTATAACAGGAGCTAATTTATCTTTCTGAAGATTTTTGACAGATTCTATTTCTCTTAAAAAGTTCATATCATAAACTATTTCGTTAAACCAATCGTTTATTTTTTTTTCTTGCTCTTTTCCTATAGCGTATAAAGATTTAACCGTTAAATCTACTGTAGTTTTTTTATCTATACTTAAAAAAGATATACTAGCCAATACTGTTGGAAGGATAGAAACTACAAGTAAAATTGCAATATGAACATATTTATGATTGTATTTAGGCATGTATATCACCTCTTGGTTTATTTTATTCAATTTAATTTTGAAATGTTAAGCGAATAATATATAATATAAATGAAAAAGTATAAATTACAGGAGGAATAATCTTGAAAAAACTAATATTATTCATATTTATAATAGGATTTTCTATGGGTTTAATTGTGAGTTCTTCTATAAATATCATAAATAATAGAACTATTGATAAACAAAATATAACAAAAAATAAAACAGAAAAAACAAAAATAGAAATGCCTAAAAAAATTGAAACGCCTAAAAATACTATTTCTAAAGAAAACAAAAAAGAAGAATTTATTACTATAGTCATTCAAAATGGATATACTTCAGAGAAAGTTGCAGATATACTTTTAGATAATGGGTTAATACAGCATAAGCAAGATTTTTTAACTTTATTGAAATCTTTAAATTTAAGTTCTAAAATACGAGTAGGAGAAAAAAGTATAAAAAAAGGAATAAGTATGTTAGAAATAATAAATATTATAACAAGTTAGACTGCTGATTAAATTCAGCGGTTTTTTAATTTGATTTTATGGATATGGAGGGTAGATGAAAATGTTAAATAAAAAAATATACAAGCATGTATTTTTAATAAGTGTTATAATAATTTTTGTTTTTAGTGTAAAATTAATCAAAGAAAATACGCACAAATCATCAAAATACATTAATAATATAGAAAATGTAAATCAACAAAAAAATCTAGAATTAACAAATAAATATATTCAAAATAATATTATAGATTTAATAAGAAATTATGAAAATGCCATGGTAAAATCTATAAATAAAAATAATTTTTCTATTGTAGAGCCATATTTAATTCCCAATAGTAATTTATATAAATCACAGAAATATTTAGTAACTAATTTATATAAAAGAAATATTAAAGAGCAATTATTAGATGTTCAAGTTGAAAATATTGAATTTATAAATGGAGTATACAATGTATATGTTTACGAAAAATTCAATATAACATATGGGAAAAAAGGTTCTAAAATTAAAGAATTTAATTACATATATGAAGTTAAAAAAAACAATGAAAAATTAGGATTAAGCGATATTTTTTCAGTTAATGAAAAATTTAATACTTATTCTAAACATTTAGAAAAACAATTTCAAATTAATTACAATAATGAAGATTACTATAAACCCTTAAAAAATATAGATAATGCAAATAAAATATATGAAAATCCGTCTAAATATATAGGGAAAAAAATCGAAATTTCTGGAACGATTATTTATATTAAAGAAAATTTCAATTCTGAAAACATACTTATAAGTAATGGGAAAAATATATTTCATGTGTTTTGTTATAAAAATGTGAAGCATTTTAAAGGAGATAAAGTAATTGTATATGGAAAAATCATAGGAGAAACTAGTGATTATAATATAAATAATATTTCAAAATCTATTCCTTCTATATATGGAAACTATATATATGTATATTAGAATATTTTAACCAAGGAGGAAATATATGTATAAATTATTTAAATGTATAACTTTATTTATATTAACATCTTTATTATTAACAGGATGTTATAAATTTTCAACTCCTGAACAATTAATTCAAAAACCTAAAACAAATAAAGAAAAGGAACTAATAAAAAAATCAATTGAGAAGTTTTTACCTCCTGGAGCTAATCTAACTATTCCTCTTGATTGTAAAGAAGCAGGAGCAATAAATGAGGTTGATATTGATGGAGATAATAAAAATGAAATCATAGCATTTTATGAAGAACAAGAAAAAAGTTTTGAAATAGGATTTATTGTACTGAAAAAAATCAACAACACTTGGGAAATGATGGATTCAATACAAGGAGAGGGTTTTGATATAAGTTATGCTAGTTTTTATGATTTGAACCAAGATGGAAAAAGTGAAATAATAATAAGTTGGGATTATGGTGACTATACTAAAATTCAATCTATATATACTATGGACCAAAATAAAATAAAAAGAGTTTTTAACGGTAAACACATAGGTATAAAAATTGATGATTTGAATAATGACAAAAAATTGGATATTTTCCTTTTTAATTATAATTCTAAAAAATCTATTTTCACTTTAAGTGTATATAATTATAATGTAAATAAATTTAAACTTATAGATAAAATAAATATTTCATCTAATTATGAAGTAAAATATTCTAATATTGAAATTGGAAAAGCTTCTAAAAATAAAAAAGGAGTATTTGTTGATATTCCTTTAAAAACACATAGTGCTTATACAGAGCTTATATTTTTAAATAATAATAAACTTGAAAAAGCTTTTAAAAATTCTATTTCTAAAACTTATCAAATATATCCTGTTGGAAGTAATGATATAGATAATGATGGAATAATAGAAATAGGAGTTTTAACTCAGCCAGTAGGATATGAAAAAGAAGCTTTAGTAAATATACCATGGATTAATACTTGGTATAAATGGGATGAAAAAAAAGAACTGAGTTTTGTTGTTGAAAATTATTACGATTATGATGAAGGTTACAGATTTAATCTGCCGAAAAATTGGAAAGGTAAATTTACTTTAAAAGAATGTATTGTTAAAAATAAAAAAGAAGTAATTTTTTATAGTTTAGAAAAAAATAAAAAAATAGGAAATAAACTTTTAACTATAGTGTATTTTAATAAAAGTAGTTGGAAGGACGAAGAAAGAAAATTAATTGAACAAAATAAAGAGTTTATATATTTAGGTGAAAATAAAAATACAGTTTTTATTGGTTTTTTAAACAACAATTATATAAATAAAAATAAAAGATTTTTTACAACTAAAGAAGATATATATATAAACTTTAAATTGCTATATTAAAATTGGGGTGGTAATATGAGTTTCAAAGTGTTGGTTTTAGAAGATGAAATTGGAATAAGGAGTTTTGTTAGTATTAACTTAAAAAGAGAAGGTTATGAAGTTGTTGAATCATCAAACGGAGAAGAAGCTATAGAAAAAATTAAAAATAATAATATAGATATTGCGTTATTAGATGTTATGCTTCCAGGAATAAGTGGTATAGAAGTATGTAAATTTATAAGAAAAAATTATGAAGATATAGGAATTATAATGCTAACAGCTAAAGGACAAGAAAATGATAAAATAATTGGGTTGAATTCTGGTGCTGATGATTATATAGTTAAACCATTTAGTCCTAAAGAGTTATTAGCTCGAATTGCATCTCTTTTAAGAAGGATAAAAAGACATAGTCAAAGTGAATTAATAGTATGTTCTCCTTTTACTTTAGATTTAAATCAAAGAAAATTATTTAAAGGGAATAAAGAGATAGAAGTTACACCAACTGAATTTTCTATATTAAAATATTTAATGATAAATGAAAGTAAATCTTTAAGTAGAGATGAAATTTTAGATGAGATATGGGGGAAAAATTACATTGGAGATTTAAAAATCGTAGATGTTAATATAAGAAGAATTAGAAGTAAAATTGAAGAAAATCCATCTAATCCTAAATATCTTCAAACAGTATGGGGCCATGGCTATTGCTTTAGAAAGGAAGATTAATTTGAATGGAATAAAGAAAAAAATACTTTTAAATTCATGTATAATAATTTTTATTACTGTTTTTGTTTTAGAATCCTTTTTTATTTTTTATGTTAGGCATTATTATTACAATTCTATTGAATATTATTTGCTAAATAAAGCTAAATTATCGTTTGATTTTTACAATAAATATATGGCTTATTCTCCATTTGAGAATAAAATAAAACACATTTATAAAAATCTCATATCAAAAGACGAAAAAACAAGAATACAAGTTATTGACAACAATGAAAATGTATTGATTGATTCATATGGATTTTATATAAAAGAAAAAATAAACGCTTTAGATGTTAAAGAAGCGTTAAAAGGAAATATGCACGTATTTAAATATAAAGATAATAATACAAAAGAAAATATTATGTCTATATCAATTCCTCTTAAATTTAACGAAAAAACAGAAGGAATATTGAGATATAGTGTTTCAATTGAAAAAATAAATAAAACACTTATTAATATAGAATTAGTTGTTTTTATCGCTGGATTAGCAGTTCTTACTTTTGTTTTAATTTTTAGTCTTCTTTTAGGAAAAAGCATAATTGATCCAATAACTGAACTAAAAAATGCTGCAAAAGAAATGGCTAATGGTAATTACAAAGTGAGACCAAAAAAATTATCAAATGATGAAATAGGAGAACTTGCTCAAACTTTTAGTTATATGGCTGAAGAGATCCAAAAAAGTGAACAAATAAAAAATGAATTTATATCATCTGTATCTCATGAATTACGAACACCTCTTACTTCTATAAAAGGATGGAGTGAAACTCTTTCTTACGGAGGAAGTGAAGAAGAAATTCAAATGGGTCTTAAAATAATACAAGATGAAACAAATAGACTAATTAAGTTAGTAGAAGAATTGCTTGATTTTTCAAAATTACAAGGTAAAAATATTAAAATTAATATAGAAAATGTTAATTTAAAAAATATTTTAGAAGATGTAGTAAATCAATTTAAAGTAAAATCTGATAAAAAAAATATTGATCTTTCATTAAATATTATAAATAATATAAAAGAAATAAAAGGAGATAAAAATAGATTAAAACAGGTTTTTATAAATTTAATTGAAAATTCTTTAAAATTCACAAAATCAAATGGATATATACATATAAGACTTTTTCAAAATGAAAAACACACATTTATAGAAATTGAAGATAATGGAGAAGGAATTGAAAAGCAAAATATAAAAAAAGTAATGAAAAAGTTTTATCAAGAAAACCCTAATAAATCTGGAAGTGGTTTAGGCCTTTCTATATCTTATGAAATAATTAAACTTCATGGTGGGGAAATGGAAATAGAAAGCGAAAAAGGAAAAGGAACTACTGTTAAGATAAAACTTTAAAATTTTAAAAAGGAGTGTATTAAAAAATGAGAAATATAAAACTTACTATTCAATACGATGGTTCAAGATATAAAGGTTGGCAAAGACTTGGTCATACTGATATGACTATACAATCTAAAATAGAGAGTGTACTTTCAAAAATGACAAATGAAAATATAGAGATTATAGGATCGGGAAGAACTGATGTAGGGGTTCATGCAATAAAACAAGTTGCAAATTTTAAAACTAACTCAAATATGTCTACATTACAAATGAAAGAATATTTATACAGATATCTTCCAGAAGATATAGTAATTACAAATGTAGACGAAGTTGAAGAAAGATTTCATTCAAGATACAATGTTGTATCAAAAAAATATATGTATAAAATATATAATAATGAATATCATAATCCTTTTTTAAGAAAATATACTGTACATATACCTAAAAAATTAGATTTAGAATTAATGAAAAAAGCTTCTTCTTTTCTCATTGGAGAACATGATTTTACAAGTTTTAGATCTTCAAAATCTAAGAAAAAATCTAATATAAGAATTATATATTCAATAGAAATAATAAAAAAAGATAAATTAATAGAAATAATTGTTCATGGAAATGGATTTTTATATAACATGGTAAGAATAATTGTAGGAACACTCATAGAGGTAGGACTTAAAAATATACAACCAGAATATGTTAATCACATATTACTTAGCAAAGATAGAAAATTAGCAGGTCCGACAGCTCCAGCTAAAGGATTGTATTTATTAGAAGTAAAATATTAATAATATAAAATATAATAAAAAACACCTATTTTATAAAATAGGTGTTTCTTTACAATATATTTGTCAATTTAATACTTTCTTTTTCTATCATAATTCTAAATATTTCTTTTAATACAGTTATTTCATTAAGAGTTAAATCTACATTTTTTAAATCCATATATGTATTTATTTTTTTTATAATTAAATTTACACTTTCAATCTCTTTGCGGTCTATAATCAAGTCTAAAGTATTTTTTATATTAACCCATTTCTCTTTCATTTTTAAAAATTCATTTTGAGAATTTTTCCAATCATTGTTTTTTATATTTTTACTCATTATATTTAAAGAATGTATAAAGTCTAAGGAATTATTTTCAATATATTTATACGAAAAAAACCACCCTCCAATTACGAAAATAATCATTATGAATACAGAAATAACAGATTTCATAAAAATTACTCCTTTTTTTGAACAAATAAATTTTTATTTTTATCTATATAACAAAAAAATACATCTTCAATATCATTGATTCTTTGTTTTTTTAATTCATTTTTGAGCCATAAAGTATCTTTGTTTATTTTTTTAAGACCTTCGTAATCTATATGTCCATCAATAATAAGCGATATAGGTAATCCTTCAACAGAAGTTGTTTTTTCTTCTGTTGTTTTTGGTATTACTGTTAAATCTCCACTAGTTTCAAGTATTGCATATTCAATATCTTTAATAACAGGATGGTTTTTAATTCTCAATTGTTCGATTAAATCATTCATATTAATTCTAAGATTTTTAAGTTCTTTTTCATTGATTACTCCTTTATTAATTAATATACTCGGTTTTCCACAAATAATTTTTCTTGCTTTTTCACTTTTTAAATTTAAATATGAAATAATTATTTGAGCAAATAATATTGTAATTATAGCAACAATTCCATTGATTAAAGGTAATCGCACATCTTCCATAGGAAGTGCAGCAAGTTCAGCTATCATTAATGTAACAACTAATTCAAAAGGTTGCATTTCAGACAATTCGCCTTTACCCATAATCCTCATACTAATTAATACAAATGTGTATAAAATTAAAGTTCTTATTAATATGATAATCATTTATAATATCTCCTCAAAATATAATTTTGATAATTAGATTTTTTCCATATAATATTTTTTTATTCTACATCGTTATTAAAAAACTAAAAAATTTATTATCTTCTTTTTTATGTATACTTTTGATATAATAAGTTTTGAATTTAAAAAAACAGATAAAAGATTAATTAGAATCAAGGAGGAATTATAGTGAGTGAAAGAAAACAAGTATATGTTCCCATAGAAAAAATAAGAGAACAAGATAAATATATAAAAATTATTAGAGAACAAAATGATAGATATTTTTCAATTACAGGAAAAAGAAAAAAACATCTCATTGTAACATATGGTTGTCAAATGAATGAACATGATTCTGAAAAGTTAGATGCTACACTTATAAAAATGGGGTATGAAAAAACAAATGAAATAAATGAAGCAGATATTATAATATATAATACCTGTGCAGTAAGAGAAAATGCTGAACTTAAAGTATATGGCAATTTAGGTCACTTAAAAACTTTAAAACAGAAAAATCCAAATCTTGTAATAGCCGTATGTGGATGTATGATGCAACAACCTCATGTTGTAGAAGAAATAAAGAAAAAATATAATCATGTTAACTTAGTATTCGGAACGCATAATATATATATATTCCCACAACTTCTTTCTAAATCTTTACAAGCTGACGAAATATTAATTGATGTTTGGGATGTGGATGGAGAAATTATAGAAGGTCTTGAAAGTAATAGGAAATATGAAATTAAAGCGTTTGTAAATGTAACATATGGATGTAATAATTTTTGTACTTATTGTATAGTTCCTTATACAAGAGGAAGAGAGAGAAGCCGAAAGCCAGAAGATATAATAAATGAAGTTAAAGAACTAGCTCAAAGAGGAACTAAAGAAATAACACTTCTTGGTCAAAATGTAAATTCATATGGAAATACTTTGGATATAAATTATTCATTTGCAGATCTTTTAAGAGATTTAGATAAAATAGAAGGAATAGAAAGAATAAGATTTATGACTTCTCATCCTAAAGATTTATCAGATGATCTTATATATGCAATGAGAGATTGTAAAAAAGTATGTGAATTTTTACATCTTCCTGTTCAAGCCGGAAGTACTAGAGTTTTAAAAGAAATGAATAGAAAATATACTAAAGAAGATTATCTTTCTTTAGTAGAAAAAATAAAAAAAGAAATACCGGATATAGCTTTATCAACTGATATAATGGTTGGTTTCCCTGGTGAAACTGAAGAAGATTTTTTGGATACATTAGATGTTGTTGAAAAAGTTAGATATGATTCGGCATTTACTTTTATATATTCTATAAGAAAAGGTACTCCTGCTGCTAAAATGGAAAATCAAATACCAGATGATATAAAGCATGAAAGATTTAATCGACTTGTAGAACTTGTTAATAATATAAGTAAAGAAAAAAATATGAAATACAAGGACAAAATAGTAGAAGTTTTGGTTGAAGGTCAAAGTAAAACGGATGCTAATAAACTTACTGGTAGAACAAGACAAAACAAATTGGTTAATTTTGAAGGAAATAAAAATTTGATAGGAAAACTTGTAAATGTAAAAATAACAGAAGTTAAGACATTTTCTTTAAATGGAATTGTTGTTGAAGAATAGCACTCAAAATTTGAGTGCTATTCTTCTAAAGATTGGGGGTTTTAAATTGAAAAAAGTAACACCGATGATGAGACAGTATTTAGAAATTAAAAAAAATTATAAAGATAGTATATTATTTTTTAGACTTGGAGATTTTTATGAAATGTTTTTTGAAGATGCAATTATTGCATCACGAGTTTTAGAAATAGCTTTAACAGGAAGGGATTGTGGCCTTGAAGAACGAGCTCCTATGTGTGGAGTTCCTTATCATTCTTCTAATTCGTATATTTCTAAATTAATTGAAAATGGATATAAAGTTGCAATATGCGAACAAGTAGAAGATCCATCAACTTCTAAAGGAATTGTAAAAAGAGAAGTAATAAGAGTTATAAGTCCTGGAACTGTAATGGAAGAAAATTTACTTGATAATAAGAAAAATAATTATTTAATGTCTATTTATAAAAACAATGATAAATTAGGTGTTTCATATATAGATATAACAACTGGAGATTGTTATGCAACAATTATAGAAGAACAAAATTTAATAGAAGAAATAGCTAAAGTTCAACCAAGAGAAATAATTTATAGTGATGATGTTTTAAATCAAAAGTTAGATAAAATATCTATTTTAAATAATATATATTTAAACAAAAAATCTAGTTGTTATTATTCTTTAGATGAAGATATATTATTTAAATATTTTACAAAAGAATATATTGAAAAATTAAATTTATTAAACACTGTTGAAATTAAGTACAGTCTTATAGGTCTTTTAAATTATATATTTAATACTCAAAAACAAATAACATCTAATATAAATAATATAAATATATATAAGTCTAAAGATTATATGTCAATTGATATATTTACAAGAACTAATTTGGAACTTACTCAAACATTGAGAAATAAACAAAAAAAAGGCTCTTTATTATATGTTTTAGATAAAACTAATACAGCCATGGGTGGACGACTTTTAAGAAAATGGATTGAACAACCTTTAGTAAATAAAGAAAAAATAGAAAAAAGACTTAATTTAATTGAAGAAATAAAAGATAATTTTAATCTCAGAGAAGATATATCAGAAGAATTAAAAAATATATATGATATAGAAAGACTTTGTGGAAAAATTGCTTTTGAAAAGATAAATCCTAAAGAAATGATTAGTTTAAAAGAATCCATAGAAAAAATACCTAACGTAAAAAATATACTCTTAAACTCTGATACTAAGCATATAAAAAGTTTAGCAAATGAAATAGATGAATTAAAAGATATACATTTATTAATAGATAATTCAATACTAAATGAACCTTCTATTACATTAAAAGATGGAAATATAATTAAATCTAGCTTTGATGAAAGAGTAAAAAATTTAAGAGAATTAACTACTAATGGAACTTATCTGATAAAAGAAATAGAGACTAGAGAAAAAGAAAAAACTGGTATTAAATCTTTGAAAATTGGATTTAACAAAGTATTTGGATATTATATAGAAATAACTAAAGCAAATTTAAAACAATTTCAAGTTCCAAGTAATTATATTAGAAAACAAACTTTAAGTAATTCTGAAAGATTTATCACTGATGAACTCAAACAAATTGAAGAAAAAATATTAAATGCAGAAGAAAAAATAAAAGAATTAGAGTATGAATTATTTATAAACATTAGAACTGAAGTTTATAAGAATATAAATAGAATTCAAAAAGTTGCAAAGATAATAGCTTATATAGATGTTTTAAATTGTTTTGCAAAAGTTGCATATGAAAATAATTACTGCAAACCTAATATAAATACATCTGGTAAACTTTCTATATTAAATGGAAGACATCCGGTTGTTGAAAGTATAATAGGAGAAGAAAATTTTGTTCCAAATGATACTGAACTTGATACAGATAATTTTAAAATTGGAATAATAACTGGTCCTAATATGGCTGGAAAATCTACTTATATGAGACAAGTTTCTTTAATTACTTTGCTTGCACATATAGGATCATTTGTTCCTGCTCAAAATGCTGATATTCCAATAGTTGATAGGATATTTACTAGAGTTGGCGCCAGTGATGATTTATCACAAGGTCAAAGTACTTTTATGGTTGAAATGACTGAAGTATCTCATATACTAAAAAATGCAACAAAAAATAGTCTAGTAATACTTGATGAAATAGGTAGAGGTACTAGCACTTATGATGGATTAAGTCTTGCATGGGCAATTGTTGAATATATAAATGAAAAAATAGGATGTAAAACTTTATTTGCAACTCATTATCATGAACTCACTGAACTTGAAAATAAATTTAAGGGAATAAAAAATTATTGTGTTGCTGTTGAAGAAAAAGGAGAAGATATTATATTCCTCAGAAAAATAATAAGAGGTGGTTCTGATCAAAGTTATGGAATACATGTAGCTAAACTTGCAAATTTACCATGTGAAATTATAAAAAGAGCAAATGAAATTTTAAAAGATTTAGAAAAAAATGATATAATTGAGAAAAATATCAATTCTTCTGAAGTTGCTATAACTAATCAAAATTTTTCTGATAAAAATGAAGAGTTAAAACAGATAAATTTTTTAAATTATGAAAAAGAAAATATATTAAAAGAAATTAAATCATTAAACATTATAAATATGACTCCTATTGAGGCTATGAATGTACTTTACAATCTTCAAAATAAAGTAAAAGCAATTGGAGATGATACGCTTTGATAAAAAAAATAAATTTACTAGATGAATATACTGTAAATAAAATTGCTGCAGGAGAAGTTGTCGAAAGACCTTCTTCTGTAGTAAAGGAATTGATTGAAAACTCTATAGATGCAAATTCTAGTAAAATAACTATTGAAATACAAGATGGAGGAAAAAATTTTATAAGAATTACTGACAATGGCCATGGCATTCCTTCAGAAGAAGTAGAGAAATCATTTTTAAGGCATGCTACTAGTAAAATTTCAAAAATAGATGATTTATATTCTTTAAATTCTTTGGGATTTAGAGGTGAGGCTTTAGCTAGTATTGCTTCAGTATCTAAAATTGATTTGATAACTAAAACAAATAATGAAAGAATAGGAACAAAAATTTGTCTTGAAGGTGGAAATATAATAAATAAAGAACCAATAGGCAGTTCAGTAGGTACTACTATTATAGTTAAAGATTTATTTTTTAATACTCCTGCAAGAAAAAAATTTTTAAAATCTTCAACTGCTGAAACTATAAGTATAACTGATATGATAAACAAACTCGCTATTGGAAATTACAGTATTCAATTTAAATATATAAACAATAATAAAATTATGTTAACTACTCCCGGTGATAACAGTCTGCAAAATGCAATAAGAAGTATATATGGAAAAAATATAGCTAATAATTTAATTCCGATATCTATAAATTCTGAACATTTAAACATTACCGGATTTATAGGAAATAACAGTATATATAGAAATAATAAAACACTCCAACATGTATATGTAAATAAAAGATATGTAAAAAGTAAATTAATATTAAATGCCATATATGAAGCGTATAAAGGCATAATACCTATTAACAAACACGCTATATGTTTTTTGAATTTAGAAATAAATCCTAAAAAAATAGATGTAAATATACATCCTACTAAACTTGAAATTAAATTTGAAGATGAACAATATATATTTAATCTTATTAAAAATGAAATCAATAAATCTCTTTTAAATTCGACTTTAATACCTGAATATCAAAGACAAAATTCTAATTTAGAAAGTAAAAATAAAATTAAAACAAGCAATATAATAAATACAGATGATTTATTAAGAAATTTTAATATTAATAAAATAGAAAATAAAATTGAAAAAAATAATGATAAAAAATCTAAAATTATTGAAGAACAAATAAAAATAGATAACATTAAAGAAAATAGTGAAATATATAAAAATAAAACAACTAATAATATAATAAACAGCAAATGTACAAAACAAAAAGAAATTAATAAAATTGACAAGAAAATACCTGATTTTAATGTTATAGGAACATTATTTAATACTTATATTATATGTCAGGAACAAGATTCATTATTTTTAATTGATCAACATGCAGCTCACGAAAGAATACTTTATGAAAAATACATGGAAAAATTTTATAACGAAACTATATCAAGTCAAATATTGCTAGAACCTATAATTCTAGAATTATCAAATAAAGACATGTTAATTATAGAAGATAAATTGAATATATTTAAAAAATTTGGTTTTGAAGTTGAATTATTTGGGAATAATTCTATTGTAATAAGATCGGTTCCAAATATGTTTGGAGTTCCTGAATCTGAAAAATTTATATTAGATATAATAGATAATTTAAATGAGTTATTAAATAACTATGCTCTTAAAAAAGAAAAAATAGCATCAATAGCTTGCAAAAGCGCTATTAAAGCTTATGATAATATACAAGATATAGAGATTAATAAACTTATAAGTGATTTAAAAAAATGTAATAATCCTTTTACTTGTCCTCATGGAAGACCTATAATAGTTGAAATGAAAAAATATGAAATAGAAAAAATGTTTAAAAGAATTATTTAGAAGGGGGAAAAAATGAATAAAATACCTTTGATAATTATTGCAGGACCTACTGCTGTTGGTAAAACAAGTTTATCAATAGAAATAGCTAAAAATTTTAATACAGATATAATTTCAGCAGATTCAATGCAAATATATAAATATATGGACATTGGAACTGCTAAAATTACAAAAGAAGAAATGCAAGGTATAAAACATTATTTAATTGATGAAATTACTCCTGATGTTGAATTTTCGGTAGCGGAATTTCAAAATAGAGCAAAACGATATATAAATGAAATATATTCAAATAAAAAAATTCCTTTAGTAGTAGGAGGAACTGGACTTTATATAAATTCTTTAATTTACAATATGGATTTTACTTCTACTAAATCAAATAACGAATTGAGAAATGAGCTGCAAAGAGAAGTAGAAAAATATGGTGTAGAATATCTTCATGAAAAATTAAAAGAATTAGATCTTGAAAGTGCATTGAGAATACACCCTAATAATGTAAAAAGGGTTATAAGAGCTATTGAAGTTTGTTTAAATGGTAAAGATAAAATAGGAGATTTTAAAAAAGATTTGAAAATTAATACAAATTACCATCCGATATTTATTGTACTTAATAGAGATAGAAATATACTTTATGAAAGAATAAATAAAAGAGTAGATATTATGATAAATTCAGGTCTTATAGAAGAAGTAAAAAAACTTATAAATATGGGGTATACTGAAGATATGACGTCTATGAAAGGTATTGGTTATAAAGAAATAATAAAATATCTAAAAGGAGAATATTCTTTAGATGAAGCTATATATATTATAAAAAGAGACAGCAGAAGATATGCAAAAAGGCAAATAACATGGTTTAAAAGGTATGATATTGCAAATTGGTTTAATTTAGATGAATATAAAGATTTAAGTGAAATAAAATCATCAATTTTATCTTTCATAGAAGGAAAATTGAAAGTTTTATAGAATATTAATTAAGATTCCAAAGATATAGGAGGGGTAACAGTGAAAAACAATGCATTAAACCTACAAGATTTATTTTTAAATCAAGCAAGAAAAGAAAAAATAGGTATAACTATATTTTTAATGAATGGAGTTCAATTAAAAGGATTAGTAAGAGGATTTGATAGTTATATAATAATTCTTGAAAATGAAGGAAAACAACAAATGATTTATAAACATGCTATATCTACAATAATACCAAATAAAAATATAAATTTAATTAATAACAATCAAGCAACTAATAAATAATAAAGGAGTGCATAGCACTCCTTTATATTATGTTTTTTAAATCTAATTTATATTCTTTTAATGTATTTTTTAAATCTTCTATTTTTATATGTGTATATATTTGTGTTGTTGATATAGATGAATGTCCTAAAAGTTCTTGAACTCTTCTAATGTCTGCACCGTTTTTTATCAAATGAGTAGCAAATGTATGTCTTAATTTGTGAGGTGTAATATCTTTGTTCAAATTAGCACTTTTGGAATATTTTTTTACAAGCATTTGGATTCCTCTGGTAGTTATTCTATATTTTTTGCTTGATATAAATAGAGCATTTGTTTGTGCTTTAATTTTTATTCTTTCTTTATAATAATCGTATAGATATTTTAAACTTCCTTGTAACAATTCTTCTTTAATCAAAGGTATTTTTCTTTCTTTGTTTCCTTTACCTATTATTGATAAAATTTCGTGCTTTATGGCATAGTCTAAATCATTTAAATTGATATTGACAATTTCTGAAACTCTAAGTCCGCTGTAAAGCATTAAAGAAAATATGCTTAAATTTCTAAGTTTATAAAAATTATTAGTTTCTTTTTTTATGCAATTAAAAAATTTTTTTATTTCATCTTTTTCTAAATAAACAGGAGTTGTTTTTTTATTTTTTATTTTGCTTTTAATCACTTCTTCTTTTATTATAGGGTTTTGTCTTTCTAAGATTATTCCTTGTTCTATTAAATATTTAAAAAATAAATCAAGAACCATTTTTTTGCGGATAATAGACTTATGCGAATTCTTTTTTTCAGTTTCTAGATATGTATAAAAACGAGTAAGGTTTATAGGGCGAATATCAGAGAGATATTCAATACCATTATAGTTTAATACTATATAATCAAAAAACGTCTTTAAATCGAAATAATAAGCTTTTATAGTGTTTATAGATTTTTGAGCTGAAATTAAAGCATCAATAAACACTTCAAAACTATCCTTAAATTCCATTGGATAATTGTTTAAATTACAAGGAAATAATTTTCTTCTAAGATGTAAGTTTTTTATTAAATCTTCTATTGTATATTTCATAACATCTCTCCTTTATTTAATATATAACTTCGCATAAGGTATCTTATGCGAAGTTATATATTAAATTATATACTACATTATAAAAAAATTGAATATAATTTTTCTTTATGATAAAATCCTAATGTTGCAATAATATTTTAAAGTAGGTGATATAAGTGCTTAATGAAACAAAAGATATACTTTTAAATTTTTATAATATTGATGATAAAATCCTCAAATTATCTGAAACTATAGAAAATGAAATCGAAGATCAATTTAAAAAAATCGATTATGTAAGAGAATACAATCAATATAAGGTTTTAAGCGCGATGCAAAAAGCAAAACTTAGCGATATACATTTTAATTGGACTACAGGATATGGTTATAATGATATAGGAAGAGAAAAAGTAGAAGAAATATATTCTTATATATTTAACACTGAAGATGCAATAGTAAGACCTATTATAGTCAATGGAACTCATGCTTTGTCTTTATGTATAAGCGGAATTGTAAGACCAGGAGATGAAATACTATCTGTTACAGGTAAACCATACGACACTTTAGAAGAAGTTATAGGAATTAGAGAGTCGAAAGGTTCTTTAAAAGAATTTGGGGTTACATATAAACAAGTAGATTTTTTAGATAATGGCGATCCAGATTATGATAATATAAAAAATAGTGTAAATGAAAAAACTAAACTTGTTTTAATACAAAGATCTAAAGGATATAGTTGGAGGAAATCTTTAACTATAGAAGATATAGAAAAGATAATAAAAACTGTAAAATCTATAAGAGAAGATGTAATAGTTATGGTAGATAATTGTTATGGTGAATTTTTAGAAACCAAGGAACCTACAGATGTTGGCGCTGATATTATGGCGGGTTCTTTAATAAAAAATCCTGGAGGAGGACTTGCTCTAACAGGGGGATATATAGTAGGTAGGAAGGAATTGGTTGAATTAATATCTTTTAGACTTACTTCTCCTGGCATAGGAAAAGAATGTGGACTTACTTTTGGAACAACACGAACTGTACTTCAAGGATTGTTTTTAGCCCCTTATATAGTATCTCAAGCTTTAAAAGGTGCAATATTTTGTGCTAGATTTTTTGAAAAATTAGGATATACAGTTCTTCCAAAATACAACGAGGTAAGAAGTGATATAATACAAAGTATAAAATTAAAAAACGCTGATGAAGTAATATCTTTTTGCAAAGGAATTCAATATGCTGCTCCTGTAGATTCTTTTGTTAGTCCTGAGCCATGGGCTATGCCGGGATATGATAGTGATGTAATTATGGCAGCAGGAGCGTTTGTCCAAGGATCTTCTATAGAGCTTAGCGCTGATGCTCCTATCAAACCTCCATATATTGTTTATTTTCAAGGAGGGCTTACATATACTCATTCTAAATTTGGAGTTTTAAAAGCTTTATCTCAAATGATAAACGATAATAATTTTAATAGTGACAATATTTTATAGGTAATACAATATTTTTAAGCATTAAAGCATAGATACGCTTTAATGCTTTTTTTATAATAAAACAGTATTTATTAAATATATTATTTTTTAAATCTTTACAAATGTCAAAATATATAATATAATTTCAATATTAATAATCGCAAATATCTTAATTATATTATGCTTTATCTGATCATTATACATATTATAACGAATTATATCTTTAAAAAGTATAATATAATTCACATTTTAATTTGATGCCGTATAAATCATATAAGGGAGGACATACTATGTTAAAAGAATTTAAAAAAGGTTTTTTATCTAATCTAGTATACTTTATACCTAAAAGTAATCATAATCCAACTGATATTAAACAAATTCTTACTTCTCATCCAGAAATTCAATTCGTATCATTAATGGGTGTAGATTTAAGAGGAAATGATACAGATGAAAAAATTCCTGTAAAAACTTTTTTAGATGATATAGACAAATTTCTTGAATTTGGAATACAAACAGATGGCTCTAGTGTTGTTCTTCATAATATTGCTACATTAAACGATGCAAAAGTAGATATTCTTCCAGATAAAAGTGTAAACTGGTTTGTAGATTATAATTTTGAAAATTTAGATGATAAAACAGGACTTCCTGTAGGAACTCTGAGAATACCTTCTTTTTTAGTTCATAACAATAAAATGGTTTGCTCAAGATCGATATTAAAAAAATCAATTGATAATTTCAAAAATAAAATATTAAATTTATTGTCTGAAAATAAATATGTTTTAAAAACTGTAGGAATTGATAATTTTCAAGATATAGAAGAAGTACTTCTTACTTCAGCTACAGAACTTGAATTTTGGGTTAAAACTCCTGAAAATAAAGCTGATGAAGAAAAGCTTTCTACTTCTCAAAATTTAAAAGAACAATATTGGAAAAGAACTCAAGGAATAGTTAGGACTGCACTTGAAAAAACAATATGGCTTATAGAAAAATATGGAGTCAACCCTGAGATGGGTCACAAAGAAGTTGGAGGTATTAGATCAACTATAGGTGTAACTGGCAAATCGAAACATGTTCTTGAACAACTTGAAATAGATTGGCAATATAGCAATGCTTTACAAGCTGCAGATAACGAACTGATTATAAGAAATTTAGTTACAGATGTATTTCAAAGCCATGGCCTTGAAGTTAGTTTTTTAGCAAAGCCAATTGAAGGAGTAGCCGGAAACGGAGAACATACTCATTTAGGAGTTGCAGTTAAACTTACAAGCGGAAAAATAATAAATTTATTTTCTCCAATTGATATGAAAAAAGAATACTTAAGTCCTATTGGTTTTGGAGCATTAATGGGAATACTTAAAAACTACGAGGTAGTAAATCCTTTTGTAACATCATCAAATGATGCTTTAAACAGATTGAAACCTGGATTTGAAGCTCCTGTTTGCATAGTATCTTCTCTTGGAAAAAGTACAGAAATTCCTTCGAGAAATAGATCAATTTTAGTTGGTTTAATAAGAGATATAGAAAATCCTTTAGCTACTAGATTTGAACTTAGAGCTCCAAATCCTTTATCAAATACTTATTTAGTACTAGCAGCATCATACCAAACTATGCTTGATGGTATAAAATATTCTTTGAAAAATCAAAAAACATCTAAAGAATTAGAAATTGAATTTTCTAAAAAACCTGGAGAAAAAAGTGGTTATTTAGAAATTAACAGGCAATATAGAAGTGAAGAAGATGTATTTGAATTTTATACAGAAGAAGAGAGAAATGAATTATTCGGTTTACCGCCTAAAACAGTATGGGATAATGCTAAAAATTTAGATTTATGTAAAGAAAAAAGAGAAGTATTAATAGAAGGAAATGTATTCTCATGTGAAATAGTAAATTCTTTTAAAGAGTCAATAATAGATCAATGGTTAACAGAATTAAAAGATAGAATTTTAGGAGAAAATATGGAAATAATAAGATCTTGTAAAAAACTTCATAATCACGAAAATGTATCTGATTTAGATGTCGTTACTTGGGAACAAATATATCAATTGAAATGTTATTTAATGAAAGATAAAATAAATCAAAAATCTTTATTTACTAAAATAAGAAATGCAATTGATGATAAAAATTATGATTTGGTATCCATTCTTCAAATAGAAATGAATGAAAAAATAAAAGAATTAAAAGAACTCTATTCTGTTTATAAGAGAAATTTATTTTAAAAAAAAGACATGGGCTATTTTATCCATGTCTTTTTTTTATTTTATAATTCTAAAAACACCTTTTACAACTCCAAGTATTTTAACATTATCTAAATATATAGATTTCATATAAGGATTTTCAGGTTGTAATCTTACTTTATCTTTTTCTTTAAAAAATCTTTTAACGGTAGTTTCATTATCTTCTGTTAAAGCAACTATAATTTCTCCATTTTCAGCAACGGATTTTTTATTAACAATAATATAATCTCCATCTAATATACCCGCGTTTATCATACTATCTCCTTTTACTTTTAGCATGAAATTATTATTTCCTTCTATAAAATTAGCTGGTAAAGGAATTATATCTTCTATATTTTCTATAGCTAAAATAGGATCACCCGCAGTAACACTTCCAACCAAAGGAATATCTATTGTTTCTTTTTTGCTAAAAAAATTTTCATTGTTAAAATCTAAAATTTCAATAGCTCTCGGTTTGGTAGGATCTTTTCTTATATATCCTTTTTTTTCTAATTTATTTAGATGAGAGTGTACTGTAGAAGTTGACTTCAAATTTACTGCACTACATATTTCTCTAACAGAAGGTGGATATCCTTTTTTATTTATTTGTAATTTAATAAAATTTAGTATTTCTATTTGCTTTTCAGTTAAATTTGAATACACTTTTGAAATTCCTCCCATTTCTTAAATATAACTTCATTATATCATTAGCACAATAAAAACGCAAACATTCGTTCTTTAAAGTGTTTACATAATTGCATTAATGTTAATCTTCGTTTTTAATTTCGTCATCTAACCATTCGAAGTTTTTGACAATTTCTCTTTTTACATTTTTTTTATGAGCAGCGTAGAGTTGAGTGGTAGTCACATTATCATGATCTAATAAATTTTGAACATCATATATAGAAAATCCATATTGAATTAACGAAGTTGCAGACGTTGCCCTTAATTTATGAGGACTATAGCCGTTTTTTCTTGATATTTGCATAGCTATAGAAGTGTATTTTTTAACCAATTCTCTTATAGCTCTTATGGTTATTCTTTTATTTTGAAGAGATAAAAATAAAGCATCTTTATGTTCATCATCTATCAATTCTGAATTTGGTCTTTCGTTGTTTATATAGTTTTTTATAACTAATTCACAAGTTTTATTAAGTGGCATTAAAACTTCTTTTCCTCTTTTTCTAAATATTTTAAATTCTCCTCTTGAAAAATTAAAAGAAGATATATTAAGTTCCCTAAGCTCGCTAAGTCGCAATCCATATGTTACAAATAAAATTAATATTGCTTTATCTCTAAGTTTTGTTTTTTTCCAATAAATTTTTTCTTTTTCAGTTAAACCTTCACCAGTTTCAACTGCATCTAACATTTTTGCAACTTCATCAACTTCTAATCTCTTTATTGCATCAGGCTGAGGTTTTGGAAGTTTTATAGGGTTAAATCCATCTGTTATATTTTGTTTTATTTGTTCATTTCTATATAAAAACTTAAAAAGAGAAGATAACGATGATTTTTTTCTGGCTAAAGCTCTATTATGATTTTCGAATATTAAAACATCTTTTTCTGTTTTTTTATAATAACGAGAGCAATAATCTCCTAAAAACAAGTTTATATCTCTTGCTTTTATGTTATCAAATTCATCTATAGTTATATCTTTAAGTGTTTTTGCTTTTGTTAGATTAGTTTCTGAAATTAAATATTTACAAAAAAACGATATATCTTCTATATAAGCTAAGCGAGTAGAGGTTACTACAGCACTTTTTAAATAAATAAAAAAATCTTTCATAAAATCAGGAAGCTCATTTTCAAGTTTAATACATTTTTCTATTAAATTGTTTTCTTTTAAAACTATATTATATGGTTTATCAGATTTATTATGTATTTTTAACGTTTTATTCATTTAAAACACTCCTTTTTATTACATTCATATAATAGCAATTTTTATTATGGAAAACAACTAATATTTAAATTTCGAACATTATATTATTCGTTCAAATTATAACCTCGGTAATTTTCGATAAAATACCGAATTTTATCATTTTATAATTAAATAATATTCGTGTTTACGGTAAAGTTTATATTTGTAATAAAAAATATATTAAACAAAAGAGATTATAATGTAAAATAAACAAAAAAATTGTCAACATTATTATAATTACAAAACATATTAATTTTTTATTATAATCAATTATTAAATTAAACGAAAAATTAATATTTATAATTCAAAGTGGAGGATAGGATGTGAGATTTTTAAACAATCCACAACTATTCTTTAAATGTATATTTAGGGAATAGTTTTAACTTTCAATAAAGCAAGTTAAATTTAACTTGCTTTATTGCTTACCTATCTAAAATCTAACATGAATTTTTGAATCACATGTGCCACGCCATCTTTTTCATTTGAAAGTGTAATATAATTTGCTATTTTTTTCACTTCATTAAAAGCATTATCCATGGCAACTCCTAATCCTGCATATTTAATCATATCAATATCATTTTCAGCATCTCCAACACAAATAACCTCTTTAGGATCAACGCCTAATTCTTTTGCAATTGCATTAACTCCTACACCTTTGTTTACCGATTTGTCTAAAAATTCCAAAAAGAAAGGTGCGCTTCTTACAACAGTGTATTTTTTCCTAATTTTTTGAGGAATTTTTTTAATTACTTCATCTATTATTTCAGATTCATCAACAAACATAACCTTTACAATTGTCTCATTTTCATCAATATCTTCTAAAGGAATTTCTCTAATAGGAATATTATTTAAAACAGCTTCCATTTCTGTATATTTACTATTTTTAGGAGTAATTACACTTGATTCTGTCAATGCATGAATATTTACATTTAATTTTTTACTCAATTCATAAAGTTCTCTATAATCATTTAATTGTAATGTTGTTTTAGCAACTATCTTTCCGCTTTTTATACTTTGAACTAATGCTCCATTAAAAGCTACAACATAATCTTCATCAGAAATCAAATTAAGTTCTTCTAAAAACTTCTTAATCCCCAAAAGAGGTCTACCAGTTGCAATCACTACTTTTTTCCCTCTTCTTTTAGCTTCTTGAATAGCTTCGTAATTTGCTTTAGAAATTTCCTTATTTTCGTTTAATAAAGTTCCATCCATATCTAATGCGATTAATTTATACATTGTACTGTATACCTCCTATTACCTTGATTACTCTATAATTTAACACATACTTATAATACATTCAATAAAAAAATAACTTATTGTAGCTTAATATCATAAATTATTAATTATAAGATGTAAATTTAAATATAAACATTCATTTTTTTAAGTTGAATTTATAATTTTCTGAAAAATACATTTGTAATGTAATTTATTTGATATAATATATATATCATCTTACAATAAAAGGGGTTGTTATTATATGGGAAAAGTAATTGATTTTAAAATAGCCAAGAAAAAGTTAAAGAAAAAAAGAAAAGAATTTAGAAATACAAAACTATATAATTATAAACTCTTGATAATTGTATTTTTTATAATTTTAGGTATAACAATTTTATTTTTTCATTTGTTCTTACAAATACCCCAAAATAAAACTACTATACTTTGAAAAACAAAAAATAATTATTAAACAAACTTAAACATAAAATTTATCAAACTTCATTTTTTCTATTTTTAAAAATTTTCTAAACTCCTCCTACTATTTTAAAAAGCATTAAAAAAATATAAATGGTTATAATTTAATATACAAACAATATTTTAATTTATAAATATTAGGAGGTACACTATATGTTTACTAATATTAAAGAAATGAGAAAAAAAAGAGAAAATGGAATATATGACTTAACAATTGAAATTCCAGAAAGAGAATTTTTTAAAGTATACGATAGTGTAAATAATAACGCAGCAGATGATTTGCTAAGACAATATTTAGTCGATGTTCAAGATGATGCTAGATTTGATAATGTAAAAATAAAACACAATAAAAATAGACATACAATAAGACTTACAAGTGAACTTAGTTACTATAAAAATGAACATACAGATTATAATAAAAAATAAATACAATAAATAAAAGGCAGTAAGTAAATTTTGCTTTACTGCCTTTTATTATGAAAAAAAACAACAATAAAATATTATTTTTTTGAATTTACAAAATTATAATAATTTTGTTACTTTATACAAAATATTGATATGTTTAGCAATTGTTGCTATAATTACTTTAACCTTTTGATGGAACAAGCTTCAATTTGTTCTTAATTGTCATAAAATTCACTCTTGACATTCAATTTATTATTTTTACATTATATGATAATAAGGAGGAAAAATATAATGAATAAAACATCTAAAGATGTACTTGTAGTTGGTTTTGCGTTATTTGCTATGTTTTTTGGTGCCGGTAATTTAATATTTCCACCTTCTTTAGGACTTATATCAGGAGATAAGTGGAGTTTTAGTTTAATTGGTTTTTTACTTACTGGTATTGGTATGCCACTTTTAGGTATTATAGCAGCATCTAAAGCTGGTGGTAGTTTAAGCGATCTTGCTGATAAAGTCAGTCCAACTTTTAGCAAAATACTAGGTACTGTTATAATGTTAGCAATAGGACCACTTTTAGCTATTCCTAGAACAGGAGCTACAACTTTCGAAATGGGAATTAAACCTTTATTTCCTGGAGCAAACCAAATAATAGCTTCTATGATTTTTTTCGGAATAACTTTATTTTTAGTTATCAACCCCTCGGGTGTTATTGATAAGATAGGTAAAATTCTTACACCAGTTTTATTAATCGCTTTAATTACAATAATATTTAAAGGAATAACTAATCCAATAGGTTCTCCTGTTAATACAGGACTTGAAAATCCTTTTTCTAAAGGATTTACTGAAGGTTATCAAACTATGGATGCTCTAGCTTCAATGGTTTTTGCAGGAATTGTAATAAGTTCTTTAATTCAAAAAGGGTATAAAGATACAAAAGAACAAGTTAAATTAACTATAATGTCAGGTTTAGTAGCAGCTATAGGACTAGCTATAGTATACGGAGGATTAATGTATTTAGGAGCTACTAGTAGCGGAATATTTCCTGCTGATATACCAAAAACTAATTTAACTTTAGCTATTACAGAAAAAATATTAGGAAATGCAGGAAAAGCATTAATAGGAATATCTGTATCATTAGCATGTCTTACTACATCTGTAGGTCTTACTGCTACTTGCGGAGAATACTTTAATAAACTTTCAAAAGGAAAATTAAGCTATAAATTTATAGTTGTTATGGTATCTATATTCAGTACGATAGTTTCAAATTTTGGCGTTGAAACTATTGTTAAAATTGCTGTTCCTCTACTTGTAACTGTTTATCCAATAGGAATTATATTAATAATTATGAATATATTTGATGATTTTATACCGAATAAAGCAGCTTATACTGGTGCCGTATTTGGAGCTTTATGTATCAGTTTATTTGATGCATTAGCTGCCATAGGAATTAAAATTTCAATAATTACAAATATAATTTTAAAATTCCCTCTTGCAAATGAAGGATTTGCTTGGCTTATTCCCGCTATTATAGGCTCTATTATTAGCATGTCTTATTACTATTTAAAAAGAATATTTTAACAAAATAAAAACAAAACCTCAATCTGAAATAAATGATTAAGGTTTTGTTTTTATTTTTTCCAATATTATTGTATAATAATAATGTTAACAATTTTCAGAAAATACATTTTGTATACGAAAGAAGGTTTTATAGTGAATATTTTTGATTATCCATTACCCTCTCCCAAATTTATAATCTTTCATTCTTTTATAAAATGGTTTATAAATAATTTCGGTATAATTCCTTATTTTTTAATAATCATTAGCTCTATATCGATATTTTGTTTATATGCATTAATAAATAGTATCAAAAAAAAACAATGGGATAAAACTATTATGATAATAATTTTTACCATGATAATTATAGGAGGATTAATCGGATTAGGTTTTGATATTTACAATGGATACCCAATTAATTTAACATAAAAAAGACTAAGGATTTAACCTTAGTCTTTAAAATTACAATAAAAATATATTCGACTTTTCACACTTATCAATCATATCTTGAGGCCAAATAGAAGCTTGTACTTCTCCTATATGAGCTTTTCTTAAAAAGAACATACAAATTCTTGATTGACCTATTCCTCCTCCTACTGTAAATGGAAGCTTTTCTTCTAATAACAACTTATGAAACTCTAATTTTTTTCTATCTTCACAATTTGCTAATTTTAATTGTCTTTCCAAAGCTTTTTTATCAACTCTTATCCCCATAGAAGAAAGTTCAAATGCTCTTTTTAAGATTGGATTCCAAAATATAATATCTCCATTCAATTTCCAATCATCATAATCTGGCGACCTTCCATCGTGTTTTTTTCCAGATTTTAAATAATCTCCTATTTGCATTATAAATACTGCCTTTTTCTCTTCGGCAATTGCATTTTCTCTTTCTTTTGGTGTTAAATCAGGATATTTATCTTCTAATTCTTGAGAAGTTATAAAGAAAATTTCCTCTGGAAGAAACTTCTCTATTCCATATAGTTCATTTATATATTCTTCTGTATCTTTAAATACGCTATATATAGTTTTAACTATTTCTTTTAAGGTTTCTTCTGTTCTATCTTCTTTTTTGATTATTTTTTCCCAATCCCATTGATCTACATATACAGAATGTAAATTATCCAAATCTTCATCTCTTCTTATAGCGTTCATATCTGTATATAGACCTTCTCCTACATTAAATTTATATCTAGCTAATGCCATGCGTTTCCATTTTGCTAGTGAATGTATAATTTCTACTTTCGAACTACTATCACCTTTTATATCAAAAGATACTGGTCTTTCTATTCCATTCAAATTATCGTTAATTCCCGTTTCAGCCTTTACAAATAAAGGAGCAGATACCCTTGTTAGATTAAGTTTTTTTGAAAGATTTATTTGAAAAAAATCTTTTATTTTTTTTATAGCAATTTCAGTTTCTTTAAGTCCTAATTTAGATTTATATCCTTGTGGTATTATTAATTTTTCTGACATATTTAAATTCCTCCTCTTTTAATTATTAATCAATATTTTTTATATTTAAACATGGCCATGTTTATCTTCTATATAAATAAAAAAACTTTCATCTCTATAAAATAGAGACGAAAGTTTTACTTCCGCGGTACCACTCTAATTAGCTTAAAGCTCTCTCACATCAGTACGGAATAAAAATTATTCGATACTGTCCAATCTATAACGGTTTGGTTCCGTCTAAGCCTACTTTCTTCAAAGATTTCGGTTAGAAACTCAGAGATGTTCTTCACTATAGCTCTTGTATCGGACTCTCACCATCACCGACTCGCTGAAACTAGATTTCTATAGCTACTCTTCTCTTCATAGTTTTTCTTTATTAATTTATCGATTTATGTAGTAAATTATATAATTTATAATGATTTATGTCAATAAAATTATTTAAATTTTTTAAATAAATATTTTTTTATATATTTTTAAAATTATCAATTTAACACTTCTATATTTATCCACAACTTTAAAATTTCACTTAATAATAGCTTATTTACGGTTAATTTATATTCTCTATTTTCTATCTTCATTATTCTTTTATCTATAATTTCTGATACTAAATCTATATCAATACTTTTTATTTCTTTCCCTAATAATATATTGTATTTTTCTTTGATATATTTTTTTAGCTTTAATTTTTCTATTTCATCTCCTTTATATAATAAAATTATTTCTATATCTTTAAGTACAACCTTCTTATTATTAATAGCTTCTTCTAATTTTTGAAGTTTTATATTTTTATCTTCAATAATGGTATTTAAATAAGTAATTTCTTCATAATACTTATCTATTCTATAACTTATAAGCATATTTATACTTGTTATTCCCAATATATATCCAATTATAATGCCTGTTAACAAAAATAAAATGTATTTAAATTTAGGTTCTTTTAAGATATCCATATTTTTGAACACCATTTAATTAATTTAATAAAACTATATCCCAAATTAGCTCCAATAAGAGCCACTATAATATATCCTATTTGTTTTATAACAGATTTAATTTCTCCTTTAAATATTCCTTGTTCTATTATTTCAAACGAAGAAAATGTACCTCCTAATGCTACAATTACAGCCCAAATTTTAATAGAAGCAGCTACATCAGACATGATTTTAAACGGTGGTTGATTGTTAATTAAAGCTCCAATTCCAGCAAAAGAAGAAGCTCCTAATATCACTCCAAAAGATATCAAAAAATTATACACAAGGTTATTAAAAAAAGAAATCATATACATCACCTTATAAATATTATTCGTTTTTTCATTAAATAATTACTTTTATATTAAACAAAAAAGTATCTTTAATAAATAAAGATACTTTTAAAATAATTATTCAACTAATATTCCAGCTGATATTTTAATATTTTTTTGATGAGATTCAGATATTTTTCCTGTTTTATGAGTTGTACTATTTAAGAAATGAACATCAAAATGTCCATTCATTTCATTTCCTTTTATAGCATCAAAATTAATACCTGGTCCATAATTTCCACTTCTCCAATCAGTATTTATATTTGCAGGGTCTAAATCATTTCCAGCATGAGGCATTCCTGAAGCACTTGCAGCTATTTTTCTTCCTTTGTATTTTACAATAACAGGTCTTGTAGCCCAACTCCAATTACCACCCCATATTTCTTTCATTATTTCAGTATCTTTTGAAGTTAAAGTTTCTACATCAGCATGATTTGCTCCATAAGTTCTTTTTGCCATAAAACTTTTTCCAGTATAAAAATCAACAATTTCAAATATAGCTCCTATAGGAATAACGTATTGCGCAGCATTCCACCAATCAAGATATTCTCCATATTTATCTCCTAATGTATCTGTTACAGGTATATTATGTTGAGGTATTTTAATTATATCTCCAATATTTAAAATAGTATTTGAAGTTGCATTATTAACATTTAATAATTCTTGATATGGGACTCCATATTTTAAGCTTAAATTCCAAAAATCATCTCCAGATTTAACTGTATAATCTATATAATCAATAGTAGTATTTGGTTGTTCTGGTATAGTATTTATATTTTTTGTACTCGGTATTTCGATTTTTTGACCTATATATAATATTGAATTTTCATCTAAATTATTCACTTTTAACAGTTCGTTTAATGATACATTAAATTTTTGACTTATAATCCACGCTGTATCTCCTTTTTGCACTTCATAGTAGTTAATACTCTTTATATCTGGTATTAATATTTTTTGACCTACATTTAAAACAAAATTTTCAGTTGCATTATTAATTTTTAATAATTCATTAAAATCTATGTTATATTTCTGACTTATTTTCCAATAAGTATCATTTGGTTGTACTGTATAATCCATTGCAAATGTAGATGGCATGCACCCTATCATGTGAAAAAATATACTTCCCAATACAATTTTTTTAATTAATTTTTTCATAAAATTCCTCCTTATATGTAGGATTAAGTTCATTTCAATATATTCTTCGACATATTTCGTCAAGTGTTAAGATGTAAATTTTGGGATAAACTTTACATAAAGCAAAATAATACTTAATTATGTATTTGGATATAATAGGATTGAATGGAGGTAATATAATGAAATTGAATTCTAAATTAAGTGAAAATATAAAAATATTAAACAAAAAACTTCCAATCAAAAAAAGTTTTGATATAGTAGGTAGAGAATGGACAATAGCGGGGATTAATGCATATCTTGTTTTTATTGATGGATTTACAAAAGATCAAATTATGCTTTACATAATGGAAAAATTACAGTCAATAAAAAAAGAAGATATTTCTATTAACACAATAAATAAATTGCTTAAAAATTATATTGCATATATTGAAATTGATACTTTTGATGATTTTGATACTATGGAAACGGCAGTTCTTTCAGGAAATACTGCACTATTTATAGATGGTCAAAATACTGGAATATTAATTGATGTAAGAGAATATCCTATTAGAGGTCCAGAAGAACCTGATTTAGAAAAAGTAACAAGAGGATCTAGAGACGGTTTAGTTGAAACTATAGTATTTAATACATCTTTAATTAGAAGAAGAATTAAAGATCCAAATTTGATTTTTGAACTTACAACCATAGGAAATCAATCAAAAACTGATGTTGCAATTGCTTATATTGATAGTGTAGTTGATCATAATTTATTAAAAGAATTAAAAAACAAATTAAACAACATAAAAGTAAATTCTCTTGTTATGGCAGAAAAAACACTAGAAGAATTGTTAATAAAAAAGAGATGGTATAATCCTCTTCCTCAAGTAAGATTTACTGAAAGACCAGATGTAGTAGCTGCTCATCTTATCGAGGGACATATTGCAATTATTGTAGATACATCACCTAGTGTTATACTTCTTCCTGTTACAATATTTCATTTTACTCAACATGCAGAAGATTATTATCAAAATCCAATGGTAGGAACATATTTAAGATGGATTAGATTTATTGCTATGTTTTCTTCATTAATAATTACTCCCTTATGGCTTTTATTAATATATAATAAAGAATTTTTACCTCAATACTTGAAATTTATTGGTCCAAAAGAAGTTGGAAAAATACCTTTATTTTTACAATTTGTTATTTTAGAATTTGGTTTAGATTTTTTGCGTGTTGCATCAATTCATACTCCTAATACTTTATCTACTTCACTTGGTATTATTGGAGGTTTGATGTTAAGTGAATTCGCTGTAAAAGTAGGATGGTTTACTCCTGAAACTATTTTATATATGGCTGTTGCAGGTATTGGAACATTTGCAACTCCTAGTATGGAATTTTCCATGGCAATTAGAATATTTAGATTATTTTTGTTATTTATGACAGGAATTTTCAAAAATATAGGATTTTTTATAGGGCTAATCACTATAATCATTATTACATCCACCACTAAAAGTTTTTCAAACCAATCTTATTTATGGCCTTTGTTTCCGTTTAATAAGAAAGCATTTTCTAATGTATTTTTCAGAAAACCAATAATCGAAATTAAAAACAACAAAAAATCTTAGGAAGTATTTCCTAAGATTTTTATACATTTAAATCTATTTTTATACCTAAATCATTTTTAAATTTATCTATAACTGGTTCTATATATTCATCAATAAATTCTATCACTTGTTCTGGAGCTCTTCCAATAAAATTAATAGGATTCATTATAGAGTTTATTTCTTCTTCGCTCATTTTAAAATCATCATCTTTAATTATTCTCTCTATTAAATCATTTTCTTTTCCTTCTTCTTTTACTTTTTTTGCTGATTCCATTGAATATATTCTTATTTTTTCATGAAGTTCTTGTCTATCTCCACCTCTTTTTACTGCTTCCATAAGAATTGTTTCTGTAGCCATAAATGGAAGTTCTTCATTTATATGCCTTTTTATCATATTTTCATAAACAACAAGTCCATCAGTTACATTTATACCTATTTCAAGTATAGCATCTACTGCAAGAAAAGTTTGAGCTATACTTAATCTTCTGTTTGCAGAGTCATCTAATGTTCTCTCTAACCATTGCGTAGAATGTATTAAAGCAGGATTTAAAGTTTCTGAAATCACGTACTTACATAAAGATGAAATTCTTTCACTTCTCATAGGATTTCTTTTATATGCCATGGCAGAAGACCCTATTTGATTTTTTGCAAATGGTTCTTCTATTTCTTTTAAACTCTGTAATAATCTTATATCATTAGTCATTTTATGCATACTTTGAGCTATAGAAGAAAGTACAGATAAAACTTGATGATCTAATTTTCTTGTATATGTTTGTCCTGTTACAGCATAACTTTTTTCAAATCCCATTTTAGAACACACTAACTTGTCAAGTTTTTTTACCTTTTCATGATCTCCTTCAAATAAGCTTAAAAAACTCGCTTGTGTTCCAGTAGTTCCTTTTACTCCTCTTAACTTTAAAGTATCTATTCTATATGTTAAATCTTCAAAATCAAGTAATAGATCTTGCATCCAAAGACAAGCTCTTTTTCCTACAGTAGTAAGTTGAGCTGCTTGAAAATGTGTAAATCCTAGAGTAGGAAGATCTTTATATTTTATAGCAAATTTTTTTAAATTGTTTATTAAATTAATTAATTTAACTCTTATAAGCTCCATTGCTTCTTTCATAAGTATTATATCTGTATTATCCCCTACATATGCACTAGTAGCTCCAAGATGTATAATACCTTTAGCTTTTGGACATAAAAGACCGTAAGCTTTAACATGAGACATTACATCATGTCTTGTTTCTTTTTCAATTTTTTTAGCGTCTTCAAAATTTATATTATCCAAATTAGCCTTCATTTCATCTATTTGTTCTTTAGTTATATTAAGACCTAATTCCATTTGTGATTGAGCAAGAGCAATCCATAATTTTCTCCAAGTTTTAAATTTGCTTTCAGGAGAAAAAATATAGCTCATTTCTTTACTACAATATCTCTCTATTAATGGATTTTGATAAGTTGTATAATTTTGCATAAGATCACTCCTTGTTAAATATGTAAATTTCAATCGTACATTTTAATATTATACACTATATACCGAACAATAACAATTTGTTCATTCAAAAAATTTATATAATAAATTTAAATAATTTTGATTATATATTTTTTTTATAGTATTTTCGCTATAATTTCTTTTTAAAAGTTCATTTTTTATTAAATATGTATATGTACAATCTTGTATATCACCTATAATTTCACAACCATCAAAATCTGATCCTAATCCTATACAGTTATCTCCTCCAATATAAATTATTCTATCTATATGATCAACTAAAGAAGATATATCTTTATTTTTTCCAACAAATTCTTTACAAAAATTTATTCCAATAACTCCATTTAATTCAGAAATTTTTTTAATTTGATCATCTGTTAAATTTCTTTTATTATTATTTATATAACTACTCAAAGAATGCGAAGCTATAATTGGATTGTTTGAAATACTTATAACATCATAAAATGTTTTATTAGAAACATGAGAAACATCTATTATCATATTCAAATCATTCATAATATTTATTACTTTTTTTCCAAAATTACTAAGTCCTAAATCAATTTTTTCCATAACTCCACAAGCTAATTTATTTTTATAATTCCATGTTAAAGTTAACGATTTTACTCCTAAAATATTTAATGATTTTAAAATATCTATATTATCATGTATAATGTGACCACCCTCTATAGTGATTATTATTCCAATTAAATTATCTTTATTTATAACATAATCTAAATCATTTTTATTTTTTATTACTTTTAAATTATCATATATTTTTTCATATTCATAAATTTTATTTATATATTTAATAGCTTTAAAATAACAATCTGGAAAAGGAATATTATAGTCAATATATATTGCCATAAATTGTATTTTAATATTTGCTTTCAACATCTTTTTTATATTTATATGAGATATGTAATTATTATAAAAATTTAAATTTTCTTCTTCAATTTTCGTTATAGTATCACAGTGGCTATCTATTATACTATATTTCATCAAATCACTTCCTCATTTATTATTTTTAATATTTTCATTCATTTTAAGTTTATCTGTATTAATTATATAATCAACAACTTGACTATCTACAAAATTAAGAACATATTTATATCTTATAGCATAGTATTTATCACTCCATCCTAAATGATTTTTAACATCTTCTTCTATAGCTCCTAATCGCAAACAAAATGTAGCAAAAGAATGTCTAAAATCTTTAGCTGAATAATTATCAAGTCCTGCAAGTTTTAAAGCTTTTTTTACTATTACTCTTACATTTCTATCTGTAATACTTTCGTTTGTACGACTTTTAAACACAAATTCATTTGTAGGTTTGATTATTTCAGATAATCCTAAATAATCTCTATATTTCATTATTAATTCCCAACAATAAGGATGAAGTTTTATTACTCTATTTCTTTTGCCATTTCCTATTTTACAAAAATAATTATTTTTTTCATCTACAATAAGATCTTTCCATTTTAAATCAACTAATTCACTTAATAAACACCCTGTGGTTACTAAAAAAACAATAATAGCTCTATCTCTTATATTTAATTTAGGAAGTATTGAAATTAATCTATTTACTTCTTCAAAGCTTAATACATCATCTTTTGTTTTTATTCTAGATACAGATGGTTTTTTTACATAATTAAAAGGATTAGTATCTATATAACCTTCTTTCTTTAAAAAATTATAAAAACTATGAAGATAACTATATATTTTTTCACATGTTGATTTAGCATATTTAGTTGCTATAAAATCTATAAATTTTTTACATTCTTCTTTAGTTGCTATAAATAAATCTTTATTTTCATTTTCTAAAATAGATTTAAATAAAATTATTTTACTTAAATAATCATTTTTAGTATATGGTTTAAGATTTTTGGAAAATTCTTTGAAAATTTCATTTTCATAATTTGATAAAGAAGCCATAATATCACTCCTTATAATTTTTATTATTATAATTTTACTATATTTTTAATGTTTTTTCCAAAAATTATAAAACAAATGCATATAAATTAATATATTGATATTATCTATTAATATTGATATACTTTATATGTTGTTTTCCAAAATTATGTACATATTTACAAGGGGGTTTTTTTTATGAATGATATTTTAAAAGCTATAATACTTTCTATTGTAGAAGGAATAACAGAATTTTTACCAATAAGCAGTACAGGTCATTTAATTTTAGTTAATAATTGGATTGATTTTCAAGGTTCTTTTGCTAATTCATTTAATGTAATAATTCAATTTGGAGCTATTTTATCTGTTATAGTTCTTTATTTCAACAAACTTTATCCTTTTAGTAAAAGTAAAACTTTAAAACAAAAACAAGAAACTATTAATCTTTGGTTTAAAGTTATTGTTGGATTTATTCCAGCTGCTATTTTAGGACTTTTATTTGGAGATATTATAGAAGAAAAGTTTTTTAACCCCACAACCGTTGCAATAATGCTTTTATTAGGAGGTATTGCAATATTAATTCTAGAAAGAAAAAATAAAAGACCTAAAATAAATAATTTTTATGATTTAAGTTATAAAACTGCTTTTATAATAGGAATTATTCAATGTCTTGCTATGATCCCTGGAACATCCAGATCTGCATCTACCATAATTGGCGCAATGCTTCTTGGTGCTTCTAGACAAATAGCTGCAGAATTTTCTTTTTTTCTTGCAATACCTACTATGGCTGGTGCAACTACTTATTCTTTGTTAAAAATGATTAAAAAAGGATTATTTATTACCCCTTATCAATGGATTGTTTTAACTGTAGGTGTTATAGGTTCATTTTTAGTAGCTCTTGCAGTAATATCATTTTTTATGAACTATATAAAGAAAAAAGATTTTAAATTATTCGGTTATTATAGAATTATACTTAGTTTATTGATATTAATATATTTTTATATAAAATAAAAAAATGTAGGAAAATCACTTCTCCTACATTTTTATTTTATCAACAATCATTCTAATGAATTGTTTAGTATTTTTATTATATCGCTATTTTCTTCTTTAAATGTGGTTATAATTATTAAATAATCTATAGCTCGAGTTAAAGCTATATATATAATGTTTAAATTTTTTATAAAGTTACCGATTTCATAATTAGTATTTTTCTCATTGAGATTGTGGCTATAAAGCATTTCAATTTGACAAAATATTACCGCTCTATATTCAAGATTATTAATGGAATATATATTTGATATTGTAACTCCCATTTTGTTACTCAAATTGATTAATTCATCATTAGAATATATATAAGGAATATTTCTATCTTCTAAGGCTTTTCTAAGTATATATTGAAAATAAATCATATTTCCGTTTTTTAATTTTCTTTTATTGTAAGGATAAATAATAACTATATCAGAATACTTTAACCCTTTTTGTTTTACAAGATATTCTATTTCCCAAATTATAGATTTTATTTTTTCTTCAATATCAGATACTGTTATTATTTCTACTTTTTCTCCTTCTTTTCTAAAAGATTTTGTTTTTAAATAATAATCCTTTGGAAAATTTACATCAAAATTTTTAATATATTCTAATGTATTTTGAGTAAAATTGTTTATAAATAAAGTCATTTTTTGAGTTTGTCTATAATTATGATTAAATTTAATAATATCATTAAAATCTAGTATTTCCCATGGTCCTATAAATGATTTTAAATTATTTTTTATATCTTTTCTTTTATCTGCTGATATATTAAAAATATTTTTAGATTTATAAAGTATACTTTCTAAAAATTTTATTTCTTCTTTATTAAAATTTTCACATTCATCTATAAATATTCCTTTATATATATTTGTGTTTTTTAAAACATTTTTAACTTGCAAAAATACATTTTCGAAGTACTTAGAAAAATTTTCTTTTAATTTTGTGTAATCTATCACTAAATCAAATTGTTTTGCAAGTTTAAATATAAATCCATGAAAATTGTATATTTCTAAATTTTTAAGATTTTTTCCTAATATATCAATTTGATTTTTTATATCATTCATAAGTTGTTTATTAAATGTTATAAATAAAAATTTGTCCTTTGGATAAAGTCTAGAAAGTTTAATAGCTCTTGAAGTTAAAAGTGTAGTTTTTCCACTTCCAGCAGGACCCAAAAATAAAGTATTACCATATTTTATTGAATTTATTTTTTTAAGTTGAAATGAACTCAAAAATAATGCAGTATATTTATAATCTTCTTTAAAAAAAGATATTCTTTTGAAATCTTTATTTATAAGTCTATTATTTTCTTCTTTTTTTATTACATGATATTCTGGACATATGTAAAATCTAAATAAATTTAATAGCACATCTTCATTTTCACCTTTTAGATATTTATTTATAGTATCTGGATTTTGTATTAGTTGTTTATAACCATTTCTATCTATAATATGATTTTTTATAAAATTATCAAATTCTTCATTGTTATTTACATCAACATAAGGCATTATATATATCAAATTGTATTTAATATCTAAATTAAATAATTTAATTTCACTTACTAAACTATTATATTCTTCTTCCATTACTTCTAATAATTCTTCTTCTAATATTGAATATATATCTTCATTTGTATCCATAAATTTTATAAATAATATATTATTTCTTTCAATGTACATCAAATCAATATTTATACCTTTTACAGGAACTATTTTAGTTATTCCTATTCCTTTTAATTTTTTTTTAAAATGTTTATAGAAAGCTTTTTCGCTATCTTTTATTCTTAGAGAATCTAATTCTGAAATTATATTAGTAGAGTATATTCTCAATTTTATCCCCCTCACTCTTTTTTTTTATTATATCATTTTTGATTTAAAAATAAACCATAGCTTAAATAGCCATGGTTTATTTTTAAATCAATTTTTAAATTTATTTTTATTTACTTCTAACCATTTGTTCATTTTTCTTTTTATTTTTTTTTCTTTTACTTCTTCAAAAATTCTGTCGTCAATTTTAAGTTTTTCTTTTATGTTTTCCACTTCTGTTGGATAACATAAAAATTCACCATTTTTATTTGTGAAACCAATTGATAAAATTTCATATTCTTTTTTTTCTTCATTTTCATTTAATACTAATCCATATTCTACTGATCCATCTTTTGGTTTTGTCATTTTTATAAATTGATTTTTTGATAATTTTTCTAACATATTATCTTTCCTTTCTTTTTTTGGTTTTGTATATATTATTTCTGTATTTGTTTTTTTTATGTTTTTTTAGTGTTTTATTTCTACTAGGAAATTATTAACAACAAAAACCACGATTTAAATCGTGGTTTTTGCCATTTCTTTAGATTTTTGTGTGCATTTTCTCATAGCCTTAATAACTGATGCCCTAAAAGCATCTTCTTCCAAAGATATAACTGCCTCTATTGTAGTTCCGCCAGGAGAACATACCATATCTTTAAGTTCTCCTGGATGTTTTCCTGTTTCTAATACCATTTTTGCAGCTCCAAGTACTGATTGAGCAGCCATTTTGTAAGCTTTATCTCTAGACATACCATCAAGTACCGCAGCGTCTGCCATAGCTTCAATAAACATAAATACATACGCAGGTGAAGAACCGCTAGTTGAAACAACTACGTCCATTAGTTTTTCATCAATTATCTCTGTTTTTCCAAAACACTTAAATATTCCAACTACTTCTTCTAATTCTTCTTTTGATATTTTATCATTATAACATATACCTGTCATTCCTTCTCCTACAAAAACTGGTGTATTAGGCATTGTTCTGACAATTTTAATATCTTTTCCAAATTCAATTTCAACATTATTTATAGATTTACCTGCCGCAATAGTAACTATTATAACATCTTTTTTTACAAAATCTTTTATTTCATCAATTACCAAATTATATATATTAGGCTTTATCGCCAATACTATAATATCTGATTTTTTTGCCAGCTCTTTGTTATCATTTACTGTTTTTACATTGTATTTATTTGATACAAAATCTAAATTTTTTTTATGAATATCAGATATAATCAAATTTTTAGGATTTACTAAATTTGACTTAATTATCCCCCCAATCATAGCTTTTGTCATATTTCCACAACCTATAAAACCTATTATTTTATCCATTTCTCCCCCTCACATTTCCATTAATAATTTTTTACTCTATTAAACTCATCTATAATTTCTTTAGAAGGTTCTTTGTCCATTAAACTAAAAATAATTATTGCTATAATACTTAATACAAATCCTGGTACAATTTCATAAAGATCAAAAATACCTCCATGAAGGTGTTTCCAAATCAACACAGTAACACCTCCTGCTATCATTCCAGCAGCAGCCCCTTTAACAGTCATCCTATTCCAAAATAAAGAAAATATAACAACTGGTCCAAATGCAGCTCCAAATCCAGCCCAAGCATACGCTACTAAATCTAAAACAGAACTATCTGGATTCAAAGCTAATATATATGCAACTACAGCAATAATTATAACTGTAATTCTACTTACCCATACTAATTCCCTTTCACTTGCATTCTTTTTAATTAAAACTTTATATATATCTTCTGTAAATGCTGAAGCAGCAACCAAAAGTTGTGAATCTGCCGTACTCATTATAGCAGCTAAAATCGCAGCTAAAAATATGCCTGCAAATGCACTTGGAAATATCGAATTAACCATAATCATAAATACAGTTTCAGAATCAGTTTGTTGAAGTGTTGGTGTAAGATATACCCTACCAACTATACCAACTAACACTGCAGCACCAAGACTAATAATCACCCATATCATAGCAATTCTTCTCGCCTCTTTTATTTTTTCTGGAGAAGAAATAGCCATAAATCTTGCTAATATATGCGGTTGTCCAAAATACCCAAATCCCCATGCTAATAAAGAAAGTACCGGAATAATTTTGATTAGATTTCCATCTGCGGTTGTAAAAGGATTTAAAAATTCAGGATTTATATTATTTATAATATTAAAAATCCCTCCTACTTTAAACATGCCAACTATCGGAACAGCTAGAATTGCAAAAAACATAAGCATTCCTTGAAAAAAATCAGTCCAACTGACAGCCATAAATCCACCGAGAAACGTATAGGAAATTACAACAATTGATCCAACAGTAAGTGCCGTTATGTATGACATATTAAATACTGTGCTAAATAATTTACCACCTGCTACAAGTCCTGAAGACGTATATAATATGAAAAAAATTAATATAAATACAGCAGATACAGTTCTAAGTACTTTAGACTTATCTCTAAATCTATTTTCAAAATAAACTGATAAAGTAATAGAATCTCCTGCTACTTCAGTATATTGACGAAGTCTTTTTGCTATAAATTTCCAATTTATATATGTTCCTATAGCCAAACCAATCGCTATCCAAATTGATTCAAACCCTGATAAATATGCATATCCTGGCAAACCCATCAATAACCATCCGCTCATATCAGATGCTTGAGAGCTTAATGCAGTTACCCAACTATTAAGGCCTCTCCCTCCTAATACATAATCAGATAAATTCTTTGTTTTCTTATAAAATATAAAACCTATAATTAACATACCCAATAAATAAATTCCAAAAGATATAAGTATGCTTACGTTATTATGTGTCATTTAATAAACCTCCTGTCAAAATATATAATAATTTTTGTATAGGCAGTTATATTTTTGATACGTTTAACGATATTCTAACATATTATACTAAATTTCGCCATGTTTAATATGTATAATTTTAAAAATAAAACGCAGTTATACAACTGCGTTTTATTTTTAACCAAGTATTATTTTTACAATAAACAATACTGAAACAACATACATTAAAGGCGATATTTCTTTTTTATTTCCTGACAATAATTTCAATATTACATAGCTTAACATTCCAAACACTATACCTTCTGCAATACTATATGTAAGAGGCATCATTATTATTGTTAAAAATGCAGGAATTGCTTCAGTAAAATCATCAAAATTTATATCCTTTATCGGTGACATCATAAAAAGCCCAACTAAAATTAATGCTGGAGCTGTAGCTGCAGATGGTATCATTATAAATAAAGGTGACAAAAATAATGATATAATAAACATTACTGCAGTAGATAAAGCAGTAAGCCCTGTTTTCCCACCATCAGCAACACCTGATGCACTTTCAACAAATGTTGAAACTGTACTTGTCCCAAATATAGCACCAATAGTAGTTCCTATTGCATCTGAAAACAAAGCTTGTTTAGCATTAGGTACATTTCCATTTTCATCTAACATATCTGCTTTTGTAGCAACTCCTACTAATGTTCCAATAGTATCAAACATATCGACAAATAAAAAAGTAAATAAAACAACAAGCATATCTACAGAAAATATATTGACCCATTCAAATTTAAATAATATTGGAGTTAAAGATGGTGGAACACTAACAAATTTTAAATTTTCAGGAAACTGTGTTACTCCCATAGGAATTCCAATAATAGTTGTAGTCAATATACCTATAAGCAGTGCTCCTTTAACTTTTCTTGATAATAAAAATCCCGTTATTATAATTCCAATCAAAGCAAGCAATCCAGATCCAGAAGTAATATGACCTATCGCAACTGGAACTCCATCTAACTTACCATCTGACGTTGGAAACATACCACTTACTACTATTCCCGAATTAAAAAGCCCTAAAAACGCTATAAATAACCCTATGCCAACTGAAACAGCTTTTTTTAATTGCATAGGAATAGCATTTAATATAGCTTCTCTAACATTAAAAAAAGAAAGAATAATAAATATAATTCCTTCTAAAAACACAGCAGTTAAAGCAAATTCCCAAGAATAACCCATTCCCAAAACAACAGTAAAAGCAAAAAATGCATTAGGTCCCATAGCTGGAGCTAATGCAAATGGAAGATTTGCATAAACAGCCATTATTAATGTTGCAATAACTGATGATAAAGCTGTCGCAGTAAATAAAGCTCCAAAATCCATACCTGTAGCAGATAATATAGTTGGATTAACAACAAGTATGTATGCCATAGTCATAAAAGTTGTAATACCTGCTACTATTTCAGTTTTAATATTTGTATTATGTTCATTTAATTTAAAAATCCTTTCTAAATTCATATATATCCTCCCTTGACTTAATTCATTTATTCACACATTAAATAATGATAATAAAATCTTAATTCTCAGTCAATAGTTTTTATGAATTTTTGATTGTGTTTATTGTTTATAGTTCTTTATTTATCGAATTATATAAAATTTTTTACACAATAAATTCGAATAGGCTATTAACTTAAAAAGTTAATAGCCTATTCGAATTTATTCATCATGTATTTCTCTTTGTATTTTATTTTGTATTTTATTTATTTGCTCTTTGCTTAATCCAGTTTCATCCATAATTTGTCCTATACCAATTCTTTTATCCAATAAACTTTCTTTTGCGTGTTCTACTGCTTCTTCGTACTCTCCTTTTTTAAATTTATGTTCTTTCATATCATTCACTTCCTCTCTATATATTATTTTTTCAAAAAATATATATTTTACTCTATTTATTTAAATATTCATTTGTTTAAAAAATATACAACGACAACAGTTTTTTACATTTTTTTAATGAATAATTTAGTATAATATTTTTAAGCTATATTAAAAAATTTACATATATTTTTTATATTAAGGGGGCGAATTTTTATGATTAAAAAAAATATTAATTTAAATAATATATCATCTATAGAATATGATTCTAATGAAAAAATACTAAAAATAAACTTTACAACAGGTGAAAAATATCATCACATAGGTGTTCCAAAAAATATATATGAAGATTTAATAAATTCAAATTATATTGGTTATTACATTCACTATAATATAAGAAATAAATATCCATATAAAAAAATTGACTAGTTTCTTTCCTCTTTATTCCTAATTTATATTTAATTATAATTGGTTAAATTAATATTAGAAAAATATAAAGGAGGAAAATATATGAATAGAAAAATAGATTTTATCACTAAAGAACATCTAAAAAAACTAAATATGGAAATAACACACGAACTAATTTTTTTTGATTATGAAGATGAATTCACATCATTACAAGATAAATTCATAGACGAAAATATAAACAATAAAACAAAGCAGTTCAAAATTTGAACTGCTTTGTTTTATATTTCCATATGATTTACTCTTACTCCGTTCAATTCACTTAATTGACTCATCATGTTATTTATCCTATTTTTTTCAGATCTTAAATTTAACGTTATTAAACCGGTATTTATTTCTGTTGGATCATGCATACCAAATCTATTTAAAATAATATCTGCATTTTGTGTTAATATTTCTTGTACCTTAGTAGCAGAATCTGTTCTTTTATCTATTCTTATTCCTACAATACTTAAATTATCCATAATATACCTCCCAAATTTAATTTTATCAATTTTAGTTTAAACTTTTTTTAATTTTCTTATACTTAATTATCTCATCTTATTTTTTGCTAAATTTATTAATATATCTTTTTCATTGATTTCAGGGTTTTCTAAAACTAAATCCAACAAATAATTTAACATTTTTCCAATTTGCTTCCCTTTTTTATATCCTACTCGAATTAAATCATTCCCGTTTATATCCAATTCTTTTACTGTTAAAGGATGTTTCTCATTTAATATTTTATAAACCTTTTCTTTCAATTTTAATATATCTCCAATATCATCATATAAACTTGCTTTTCTATTTGCAATTTGCAAGTAAAATAAATTATCAATATTTTCTTTGCCTACTCTATTTATTAACTTTTTAATAATTTTATCTTTTGCAATAATACTTTCATTTATATCTTCTTTAACTAAAACAGAAACTAATTTAATAATTTTATTATTAAATTTCAATCTTTTTAATATATTTTTTCCTACATTCTCATTTTTTAACTCATATTTACAAATAAATTTTTCTATACCATATAATAAAGCTGCCAATCTTACTATCAAATTATTTGGAGTGTTATCTATAATTGATAATATATAATTAAATTCTTCTTCACAACAATATTTATATTCCAAAATTATAAAATCTAATAATTTAAAATCCTTCAATATCTTAAGTCCAATAGATGGTTTTTTTGAAAGCAATATTTTGCATAATTCATCTCTAATTCTTTCTTTACTAATATTGCTTAATAAATTTCTTTTCAATTTCATTGCACTTGCTGTTTCATTATCTATATCAAAATTTAATTGAGTTGCAAATCTAACTCCTCTTAATATTCTCAAAGCATCTTCTTCAAATCTTTCCCCCGAATTTCCCACACACTTTATTTTTTTACTTTTTAAATCTTTTATCCCATAAAAAGGATCGTATAAACCTACATGATCATTATACGCCATGGCATTTATAGTAAAATCTCTTCTTTTTAAATCTTCTTTTATATTATCTATAAACTCAACGCTATTAGGTTTTCTATTATTAAAATATTCTCCATCAATTCTATACGTCGTAATTTCATAGTTTTTATTATTTATTATTACTGTAACCGTTCCATGTTTTAATCCTGTAGGTAGTACTTTATAATTTTTTTTAAATAAATTTATAATTTCTTCAGGTTTTGCATTTGTAGCTATATCCCAATCTTTTGGCTCTCTTTTAAGCAATGAATCCCTAACACAACCTCCAACTATATATCCCTCATAATTATTGCTGTTTAATATAGATAATATAAATTTAACTTCATTAGGCATTTGTATTTTCATATTAATTAGCTCCTTTTACATTTTCTTTCTATAACCTGCAACGTACCACTTTTATCCTTAGTAAACTCAAGTGACACTTTACATTCTTCATTTGTTTTTGGAAAAACAATATTAACATTTTTTACTATGCCATTTTGAAGTAAATCCTTAATTATTTTATCGTTAATCTCTACTCCATATTTTGCTAAATTATTCTTCCATACAGTAAATTTACACCCCTTTTTCCAATTGCTACAATAAAATGCTTTTCTATTTTCTAAAATTTCTCCATCTTTACAAGCGATACACTTACCTAACGAATTACTATTTTTTGTATTACTTATTTTACATTTACAATTTGGAATAGAAGAAAACAAATTCAACAGATTATAATTATTATTTAACCCCAATACCTTTTGAGTATTTTTCCTTATATATGTTTCAAGCTTTATCATATATTCATCAGAATTTATTTCTCCATTAGCAACCATAGTTAAACCTTTTTCCCAACTTGCAGTTAATTCAGGCTTTAATAGCGAAGGAATTGAATTATTAATTACATCATAAATCATTTCTCCTATTACAGTAGGTGTTAATATTTGCGTTTTTTTATTTAATTTTATATATTTAATTTTTTGCAATTTATTTAATATTTCAGCCCTTGTAGCACTAGTACCAATCCCACTTCCTTTAATCTGCTCTCTTAATTCTTCGTCTTCAATTAATTTACCTGCATTTTCCATAGCTAAAATTATAGAACCTGAATTATATCTTTTAGGTGGTGTGGTTTCTGATTCCTTAATTTTAAAACTATTAATCTTTACTTTTTGACCTTTTTTAAGCTTTTTTAAATTATCAATATTCAAATTCTTACTTTCTCCACCGTAATTAAGTATTTTTAAATATCCTTCTTCTTCACATACTTTTGAAGAAGTAAAAAAACTTTCCGATTTTATTTTTGTAATAATTGATAATTTATTAAAAACTGCAGGTGGATAAAAAATTGCTAAAAAACGCCTTACAACTAATAAAAATACCTTTTTATCATTTTCAAACAATTTGTTAAAATTCTCCAATCCTTCTCCTGTAGGTATAATAGCATAGTGATCTGTTATAGCTTTATCATTTACATATTTTGTTTTTTCTAATCCTCTAAACAACTCTTCATTTAATATTTTTTGAACAAAACAATTTAAACTCTGATCCTTTTTATTTAGTTTGCAAACTTCTCCAATATTTAAAAGCCCTTTTATGTTTTTAATTATTTCTTTTGCTACAGCTTTTGATAAAACTCTAGCATCTGTTCTTGGATATGTAAGCATTTTCTTTTCATATAATCCTTGTACAATTTTTAAAGTCTCATCTGGACTTAATTTAAACTTTTTTGAACATTCATTTTGAAGTTCTGCTAAATTATAAAGTAAAGGTGGTTTTTTCTTTTCTTTTTTTCTTTCAATTTTTTCAACTATTCCAATTAATTCACTATTATCCTTTTTCAACTCATCAATAAACTTTTGAGCATTTTCTTTTTCTTTAAAACCAATATCTTTAAATAGTAAATTAGACATATAATAATTTGAACCTTCCACTGCTTTCCAATCACCATTATACTCTAAGGAATTTTGAAACTTAAAAGAACAAAAAATTCTATAATATGGAGTTTTTATAAATTTTCTAATTTCTCTTTCTCTTTGAACAATCATTCCAAGTACACAACTCATTACTCTCCCCACTGCAATAACAGTATATTTTTCACCTAAATAATCACTTATAATTCGTCCATAACTTAAAGTTAATAACCTTGAAAAATTTATACCTATTAAATAATCTTCTTTTGCCCTTAAATAAGCTGCATCTGACAATTTGTCATATTCAGATAATGACTTTGCTTCTTTTACACCTCTTCTAATTTCTTCTTCAGTTTGAGAATCAATCCATACTCTTTTTTTAATTTTATTTTTAATTCCTACCATATCATCTACCAATCTATATATATACTCCCCTTCACGTCCAGAATCAGTACATACATATATAGTAGATATATCTTCTCGTTTCATTTGCTCTTTTACAATATTAAATTGTTTTTTAACATTTTTTATTATTTCATATTTATATTCCTTCGGTAAAAAAGGAAGATCTTTCAATGTCCATTTTTTATACTTAGAATCATACTTTTCTGGATAACTCATATTAACTAAATGACCAACACACCATGTTAAAACAGCTCTATCTGATTCAATATATCCATCTTTTTTTATTCCTCTAATATTTAATGCTTTTGCAAATTCCATTGCAACACTTGGTTTTTCAGTTATAAATAACGATTTACTCATATTAATCTTTCCCTTACATTATATTTTTTACAAATAAAAATATCGAGCACATAATATGCTCGATGTGTATTATAAACTATAATTATTTTTTTTGCAAAACACAATAAAATCATTTTAAAGTATCATAAATATCATTTTTTCTAACATAAATATATAAATTTGATTTTATAGGATTTTTATTTATATCCTCTTTTACAGGTGATACTACATAAAAATCCAGATTCGTTTTCTTTATTTCTTCAAATCTATTTTTAGTCCATTGATCCTTTTTTAAAAGTTCAAAAGAAAACCCCTCCCACATTATTCCATCTAAATTGTCTAAACATTTTTTTGCTGTTTCAAATCCCCAATTTTGTATTATCTTTAAATTTTTATAATTATTTTTTATTCTAAACAAAAATGTTTGATAAGCTTCTCTCATTTCATTTTTGTCCTTTTGAATCCAATTAGAGTCATCAATATCTCCTACAGTATCAAAAAATATTCCATCTAATTTTTTATCAATTACATGTAAATATATTTGCTCTAAAAGAAAATTTTGATAATCTTTTTTTCTTATATCCATATACCAAGATTGCCATTTATCAATTCTAATTTTTTTTCCATTGGGTTTATAAAACCAAGAATCTTTAAGACTAGAAAATTCAATGTTATTTTCATTTTGTTCAACAACAGATATATAACCTAAAACTTCAACTCCCATTTTTTTTAAACTTATAACTTGATTTTTAGTTATATTTCTAGGCTCTATTATAGCAAGTGAATATTTTGATAAATCTTTTATTTTTTTATTATCAATTTTTCCATAATATATTATAAAATTTTTTATACCATCTTGATAGTATTTAATATTTTTATATTGTTTTATATCACAACCTTTACTTACTACTTCTTGAACCGGTATAATAAACATTCCAATTAACAATATTATAATTATGTATACATATATATAGTTCAAATTATTCCCCCTTTTCCATATTGTTAATAGCATTTGCAATATTAACAAATATTCCTTTTTCTTTTTGAATAAATAATGGTTGCTTTGCAAATGTATAATAATTTATATATTTTAAAAATCTAACCACAGTAATAATAGAAATAATTAAAGTTACAAATGAACTAATAAAATATCCTAATCCATAAAATTCAATTCCTTTTGGAATAAAATACAATGTAAATAATGCATTCAATATTAAAAATAACAAAGATATAATCAAAGCTTTATCTTTTTCATCAAAATAAAGAAATATTAAAATTATTATTAATATAAATATACTACATAAAGCACCAAGAGAAGTTATTCTAAAAATATCTCTTATTATCATAAAAATACCTAAATGCGAAAAAACTTTTCCTGAAATAACTATTATTGTCAATGTGACTATTGTTTGCATCTCCATAATATATACCATTTGTTTATATAAAATATTTTTCATTTCTTCTTTTGATAATTCTATATCTTCATATCTACCGCTACTCATAGCGAGAAAATAATATTTTTTATATGCATCATAAAACTCTGTTTCAACAAATACCATAAAAAAAATCATTGTAGGTATAACAGTTAAATATGCTAAAAATACAGCGCTATCATAAATTGGAGAATATCTGTATATTTTAAATACATCTACTCCTAATTGTGAATACCATACTAAAATATTATCTATCCATAATCCTACATTATAGAATAAACCTACATAAAACAATTTCCAAAACTTAGATAAATATCTTAAGAAATCATATTCTTTATTATTTGTAAAATAAAATGTTGAAAAAAAACTATAACTCAAAAATGTATAAGTAACTATAATTCCAATCAAATACGATAAAAGCAAATTACTAGATACAATATTATCTTTAAATTGTATCGGATAATTCAAAAATACTATATGCACTAATACTGAAACAATTCCTCCACATATATAAGCATAAGAAATTATCAAGTAATTCTTTATAGCACTTAAATAAACCATAACTATCCATGTTAATGATATAAACACAAATAAAGAAATTGCCATAAACTTATAATATAAATTTATATTAATTTTATAATAATATATAAACCCTACGATATAAGTTTTAAAAAACAATAATCTACTAATTCCATTAAATGATGCTCTTACATATTCATACTCTTTTTTATATAACTTATCTGATATATATCTAGTTATTAATATCTGCCATGGCGCAGTTATTATTTGAGAAAATACAAAACTATAAACTATAGTTCCCATAAACAAATTCTTCTGCGAAACATCTTTTAAATAATTCTCAGTTATAATTAAAAGTACATTCACAGTTAAAACAGATGCTATCCAAGGACCAGCTACAACTAATCCTGAATATATATATGCTTTTATCTTAGTAGTAATATATTCTTCTTTAAATAATTTTTTTAAAGTAAATCCTATTCCAGCCATTAAATCACCTTAAGCTTTCATATATTTTATTGTAGTTTTTGATAAAACTTTCTTTCGTATAATATTTTTCAACTCTTTCCCTTCCATTTTCACCCATATTTTTTCTTAAACCTTCATTATTCAACAGTTTAATAATAGCACTTGCCGTATCATTTGGCGAAACAGGACTAGTTATAATTCCAGCAACACCTATATCATCATTTTCTTTTCCTTCTAAAAGTTCTCTACATGCTCCTACATCAGTTGCAACGAATGGAATTTTCGCAGCCATACCTTCAAGCATGACAAAAGGCTGTCCTTCTGATATAGAAGTTAAAACTAATACATCAATTTTTTCTAAATATTTTATAATGTCCACTTTACCTGTAAACTCTACATCATATTCAAGTCCAAGATTTTTAACTAATTTTAAACATTCTTTATAATACTCTCTATCCTCATCATGTGGTCCTATTAAATATAACTTAACATTAAACATTTTATTTTTAACCAACTTAAACGCTCTTATTAATGTTTTTACATCTTTTATAGGAACTATTCTTAAAATAGAACCTATATTAAATACATTTTCTTTTTTATGTTCAATATTAAATTTGCTTAAATCTATACCATTGGGTATTACAACACTTTTTTCTTTAATTGCTCCTAATTCTAATTGTATCTTTCTATTCCTATCAAACAAAGATATTACTATATCAGCACTTTTATAAGCTCCTATTGATATAAAATAAAAAAATTCTATCCAAATTTTTTTGTATATTCCACTAACCCATTTAGCTCTTATTATCTCTTCCTCTCTTTCTCTTGCATAAATTCCATGCTCTGTTAAAACAAAAGGTTTATTGTATTTTACTTTAGCTAATACCCCTAAAAAGCCTGCATATCCAGTAGAAACACTATGATATACATCTGCTTTAGGAATATTATTTTGAATTATATTTATAAATCCAACAAACATAGACCTTATAGTCCAAAAAAAACGATTAAATTCTTCTTTACTGTATTTATCTTTATAAATTTCTAATATCATATTCCAGAAAAATTCACTTTGTAAAAATTCAATACAATCCCCAAACTTATTTTTATTATGTATAATACTTCCTATCAAATTCCAATTAATATCTTTACAAAATCTAAAAAACTTTTTTACTTCTAATGCTTCTTTTTTTGTCAGTTTTGGCTCTTTATTTTTTTTATTTGGATTCAAATCAATATAATCATTTAAATATATTGTTTTTACTTCAATAACATTAGATGGAATAGTATATTTATAATGTAGATTTTCTTCTCTTGACGGCATTATTGAAACAATTTTAAATTTTTTATCATTCATTTCATTTATCAAAATATCAATCCATGATGATACTCCTCCTGATATATAAGGATATGATCCTTCACAAAATATACAAATTTCCATATATGATCCCCTTTTCATTTCCAAAAATCAACTACTTCATTGTATTTATCAGATATGTTCAAATTTAAACTATCAATTTCCCTGGCAATACTTGTAACTTCTTTAAAATTTCCCATCATATAAAATAATTTCATAGAATAAATATAAATTTCATATTTTTCAGGATAATTTTTATAAAGTATTTTTAATACTTCATCAGCTTCCTCAATTTTATCCAAGTTCATATAAGTATCTGCTAACTTTAATAATACTTCATAATCTAAATCAAATTTATTTATAAATTCCTCTAATACATCTACATATTCTTCTAATATGTTATTTCTTAACTTATCACTAAATATCTCTGAACTTAAATATTTATCATATATATTTATAAGTTTTTTTAATATACTCTTCTCTTTTTTATCAGAATAACTGTCTTTTAAATTATTTATTTCATGTTCATATTCATTTTCTATTAAATTAAGTGTTGAAGAAGCATAATGAACAACTTCTGGATCATCATCTTTTAAAGCATTTTTAAGTATTTTAACCTTTATATCAATATCATCCGAAATAAGATTTATAATTAAATCTTTTTTTATCTCATTAGAAGAATATTTTAAAGCATCTAATGCTGATATAATATTAATTTCCCTTTGAAAATCAATATTTTTTTTTATTATCATTTTATTTATATACTCTATATATTTTTCATATTCAATAATCATATCATCTTTAAATTTAGTCAAACTTAAAAACAAATCTAAAAACATCAAAACAATTATTCCAATCCCAGGAAAAAAAAATGCCAAATAAAAAGGTAACTTTTTATTTTTATTAATACTATATATAATTAACATAATAATTAAATGAATAAATAAAAAACTATTAAAACCTACCACTTCATTTATATATCCTAAAAAAACTATTATTTCAAAAATAAAACCTAAAAAAAAATTCAAAACACTTACAAATTTCATTTTTATCACCTATTTTAATTTTATTTCAATTTTAGCTTCACTTCCTTTTATTAAATAGAGATTAGTATTTTTATCTATCAATGTAAATTCTCCTCCTTTAATTTTTGATATTTTGTTGTTTTTAAGTCTTAAGTAATGATATGCAGGAGGTATTAATTTATCGTAATAAATGCTTATAGTATTATTTTTTTTTGTTACATAAACTTTAAGCTCTTCTTTTTTTATATATTCATCATAAGCTTGTATGTTAGTCATAGGTCTTAAAAAACCAAAATTTTTATATACATTTGCAAATATTTTTTCTAAACTCATCTCCATTTCTTTCCATGTATTTCCTTTAGATCTTTTTTTATCTAATATATCATCTGGATGAATAAAATGATTAAATATTCCATAATGTGCTATTCCATTATAAATATCCCACATAACATCTACATTATAATGATAACCCGAACTTAATCTCGGAAAATCATAAACTCCAGAAACATCTGGATCTTTACCAAATTCCTGATATAAAACTCCTTTTTCAGGTTCACCTGTATAAAGTCCGGCATAAATTTTTATATCTTTAAAAACATTTTTAACAGCAACTTTTCCTTCTTTTGATATAATATTTGAAGCAGGAACATAAGTATATATTTTTATACGTCCATATATGTTATTTAAATTATTTTTTAAAATAGTCAAACCTTTTTCCATAACTTTTTGAGATTCCCATTTATTATAATTGTATTTTTTAAAGTTTATTTGATTATCTAATGCCAGTGAATTATGATTATATCCATGTATCCCTATTTCCCCATAATTTTCTAATAATTTTCTTCCAAAATATTTTATATCTTCAAGTTCTAACTTGTTTAATTTATTCAAAGGAGTTTTTGTAGTGTTCGTATAAGTTCCAATAACCAGCCCTGTATATTTAATATTGTATTTTTTTGCTATATTGTAAATGGATGACCACCATATATTTTTATAAAAAGATTTATTATCCATATTATACTGAGAATATATCACTTCATCTTTTCCTGGCTTTATGGGTGCTGGAAAATCATCTATATTCACTATTTTTCCATTAAATATGGTTGATAAAAAGCAATCATCTATATATGAAATATATTGAAGCAAAAGGCCTCTATTTGCTTTATCCATCATAAGTGTAGAATTTATATAAAGTATCTGACCTTTTTTATATTTATTTGTCCAAATAATAGGTCTATTTTCAGAAGTTGCAAGTATATCTACGCTATCATTTAATTCAACATCTAAAGATGAATTTATAATTTTTTCATTTGTAATTTCAAGTTTATCAAGTCCTGGAAATAATTTTTTTTCAAATTTAAATCCATTTAATGTATTTTTTAAAAAACCTCTATTCTTTTTTATTCCAACTATATTATTAAATTGATTAAAATTCGATCTAACCAGAAATACAACCTTCCCCCCTTTTTCAATATACTGTCTTATCTTTTGAGGTTTTTTTATTTCATACAACCTTTCACTTCCTATTACTAATAAATCATCTTTTTTTAATTTATTTATTTCTTTTTCAACATCTTTAGATTCAATATTTATTAACTTATAATTTAGTTTTGCCATATTAAATGTATAATATATATTATTATATAAACTATTAGACCCTTCATCTTTTCTTGAATATAATACTAATATTTTTTTATAATCTTTAGGAACAGAACATGAAATATAGTGTAATTTACTTTGTTTATACTCTTGATTAACAGTAAATATCTTTTCAAAAGTACTAAACCTCGATATTTGTACAAAAATAGCAAATGCTAATATTATAGCCAATATATAAATAACACTTATTTTAACATTCATCTTTTAACCTCTCCAATTTAAAATTAAATCCCTCTAATATCCTTTTTTCAATAATATAAGACATATTAGAAGGAGTTGCAGGAAGTAAAATATAAAGTATATCATTTTTTTCATCATAAGCTACAACATCAACATTTCTAATTAATTTGCTTAATTGACTATCTAAATATTTTATACTCACATCATTATTTTTAAATTTTAAAAAACCATAATCCAAATTATATCTTCTTTTTCTTTCTTTTTCTTCATCAAGTCGTTCTTTAAAGAATTCATATTTCATAATATTAGTATCTTTATAATACTTTTTCTTATTAAGTTTTGATTCTACCTCTATCGCTTGAGCTAAAGCTCTATTTATCCAATCTACAATCACTTTAAATAGATTAAAAGAGTATTCTGTTACCATTTCAAAATCCATACTTTCTATATTTATAACAGCTATAACTTTATTATCTTTTACAATAGGTCCGGAAAGAAGTGGAAATTCATTTTCACACTCTCCATTTCTTTTTATAGTAATTTTTCCATTTATAAGTTTTTTATAACAAAATTTATCAGATATTTTTATAGAATTTGGTATTATTTTATCTTCCCCTTTTTTTAGTTTTAATCTTAAATATTTGTTATCATCACTTACAGTATATATAGACATTGTTCTAGCCTTTAAAAATTTAGATAAAATATACATTATTTCTGTATATATTTCTTCCGAATCTAACGTTTCAAGTTTCGATGCTATTTCATATAAAGAAACTATACTATATTCAGCTCCAACTATTTGCTTTCTCAATTCTTCTTTTATAAATCTCAATTTTTCATATCCTTCTTTTAAATCTTCATAATTTTTTCTTAAAATTTCATTTTTTAATTTTAAATTGTCAACTTTGAAATCACAATTATCCTTAAATTTACCAAAAACAAAAGCACAAATAAAAAACATAAGTAAAAATTTATAATAAGAATAATCTATAAAAAATAAATATAAATCTCTTCCTAAAAGGTAATATGCATAAATAAATGTTACAGACGCTATTAAAGCACTCATAATTCCCAAATAATTACCATATATTAAAGCCATGGCAGTTACAACTATAACAAGAGGATGAATATTCATGTTTATAAAATTTTCTTTAACAGGATTTATCTTAAAAAATATAAAAAACACAATAGCATTTAACAGTATATTTTCAAACAAACAATATTTAAACAATACAATTCCTCCTATTAAGACTATTAATTAAAAATTTAAGCAACAAAAAACTAGGGAATTTACATTTATATTTCCCTAGTTTTTCAATAAAAATTTCATATTTTTATAATTTTTTTAATAAATTTAGGTATAATTTCCTATAGAAAAAGTATATTAATTTTTTATAATATGTTTTTATGCGATTTATATATTTTTCCAATAAAAATTAACAATATAGAAAGAGTTGATGTATAATGGAAATTACAAATTTAAAACAAAAAATAAACGAATTAAGAAATAAACTAAACGACAGTCTAATAAATTTAAATTACGAAACCTATGTAGATGAAAAAATATTAAAATTAAGTCAAGAATTAGACCTTTTAATTAATGAATATATAAAAAATTCTTCGTTGTAAATTATATCCCACTTATAAAAATACTGAATTTATATTAACAATACAATTATAAAAACTATAAAGTTAATCATATAAGTTAATTTTATAGTTTTATGATTTTTTAAATTTTTAGTAACTATATAACTACTTAATATATAAGCTATCAAAACAGATAAAACTCTTAACATTTCATCACTTAATGGCAAATAACTTTTTAATATGTTTACATCAAAATAATAAATTGAATATATACTAAGATATAAAGTTATTGAAAGTTTAGGTATTACTTTGCTAAAATAAATTCCTTTTTTATTGTAAAATCTCTTACTGCTTTTTCTAGTCATTATATCTACCTCATCTTGTATTTTATATATAAATACTATATTTATTATAAACAGACTTCTTTTGAATGTAAAAGCTTATCAAATACATTTATAATAAATTCCAAAAATAAATTTGTATTTTCATCACAAAATTTTTTAATATTTTGCTTTTGCGAAATTATTCTCAACAAACTCAATATATGTTGTTTATCAGCCACTTCTATAAGATTTTCTAATATCAATAATAATCCCTTAAAAACTTGTGGATCTTGAGAAATCCTCTCATCTAATACAACAATTTTAAGGAAATTCCAAAAATGTTTATTATCTTTTTTTAAATAAAATTTAACTATAACATCTAAATCATCTAAACAATATTGAACTTCTCTACAAACTCTTACAAAAAACAATAAATTTTTTTCAAACATTGTTGAAGCATTTAACATATTAAATTCACTCTTAACAATATTTTTTCCATAAGTTATATTTTCAAAAAACTCTTGATATTCTTCTAAAGAAATCAATTTTACCCCTCCTTTAAATCTTAAGAAGTTTCTCTTATATCTTCTATAATCATTTGTGGACTAACTTTGCCATTATATTCATTAATTTCAGGAGTAAAAACCACATCTACAAAATTTTTATTTTTTAAATCCTCATACTTTTTTGATAATGAAAAACCTATTCCGCTTAAAAAAATATTATCTTTTTTACCACTAAATTTAAGATGAACATTATTATTTCCGCATCCTCTAGTCCAACTCGTATTAACTTCTATATTCTTTATCATAAAAAAAGGTTTAGGATTTGCCATACCATAAGGCTCTAATTTGGATATTTCATTTATCAAATCAATATTTAGTTCTTGTGCATCAAGTTCTGTCATAATACTTAATTTAGGAATAAATATATCAGGGTTTTGCAATTTAATTTCTTTAGCTCTTTTATCCAATTTTTCTCTTAATTCCTCTAACTTACTTTCTTCTAAAGAAAATCCACATGCCATTTCATGTCCTCCAAAACTCAAAAATAAGTCTGATACACTAGCAAGTTCTTCATATATATTTATTCCTTTTATACTTCTACCACTTCCTTTTAAAAATCCTTCTTCTGTTTTAGTTACAACAAGTGTAGGTTTATAAAATAAATCTTTTATTCTACCTGCTATAATTCCTATAACTCCTTCTGAAACTTCATCTACTTTAAGCACAAGAAAATCATAATTCATATAATTTGTTTCAACTAATATTTTACAATATTTTTCTCCTTTTTCTTGTATTTTTTGTCTTTCAATATTAAGTTTATATAAATCTTCAGCTAACTCTTTAGCTTTTTCTTCATTATTTTCTAAAAGAAGCTTTACCCCTAACTTTGCATTTTCAATTCTACCCGCTGCATTAAAACACGGTGCAATAACAAATCCTATTCTTCCTGCATTAATATATTTATCATAAAGCCCAACTACTTCTCTTAAAATAGATAATCCCAACCGTTTATTTGAATTTATTGATTTCAATCCATACTTTACAAGAGTTCTATTTTCATCTATTAGAGGTACAATATCTGCTATCGTTCCAAGTGCTACTAAATCTAAAGCGTTGGATAATGTAGTCTTTGGTAAACTTAATTCTCTTTGCAATGCTTGGGCCAACTTAAAAGCTATACCACAACCACAAAGCTCTTTAAAAGGATATTTATCATCTTTCTGTTTTACATTTATTAAAATACATTCTGGAAGTTTTTCTGGTGGATTATGATGATCCGTAACTATAATATCTAACCCTATTTTTTTTGCATATTCCACTTCATCAAAAGAACTTACCCCATTATCAACTGTAATAATAAGATTTGCTCCCATTTTCTCCTTAATATATTTTATAGCTTCTTTATTTAATCCATATCCTTCAGAAAATCTATTAGGTATATAATAATCTATATTAGCAGTTAAATTATTAAAAAATTCTACTAATAAAGCTGTGGCAGTTACCCCATCCACATCATAGTCTCCAAATATTACTATTTTATTTTTATTTTCTAAATGATACTTAATATTTTTTACAGCTTCATCCATATTTTTAATAAGAAATGGATTATATGTTTTTTTAGGCTTATCACTCAAAAATTCTTCTATTTCATTTTTATCAGTCATTCCTCTTGAATAAAGAATACTTTCAACAATAGATAAACCTTTTATTTTTTCCCCTTTTACATCCCAAATTTTATACATACATATCCTCCTAAAAAAAATATATTTCTATTTTACCACTTTAATTATTAGTAATTAACTATATTTTTAAATTTATTATAAAAAAATATAGGTATCATTAAATTAATGACACCTATATTTAAATTACTTTTTATCTAAATATGAAACTGCATTTAAAGCTGCAACTTGACCTTCACCAGCAGCTTTTATATATTGATATGGTTTGCCTATGCAATCTCCAGCTGCAAAACAACCTGCTATATTAGTTTTCATATTTCTATCAACTTTTATATGTCCATTTTCAATTTCAAGTCCTGGAACTAAATACTTAGGTGATATACTATTTTTTATAAAAAATATTCCATCAACATCTAAAACTGTATTTTTTAAAATCAATTTACTTGCCACAGTATCTCCTTTTACTTCTAATGGTACATCTTTTATTATATCTACATCTTTATTTACATTATAATCTTTATTATACATAGGTATATAATATACTTTTGATGCTATTTCCATTAAAAAATTAGCTTCTTCTTCAGCTTCACTGTTATACCCTATTATTGCAACTCTTTTTCCTTTATATAAAGCTGCATCACAAGTAGCACAATAACCTACACCTTTACCTACAAATTCTTCTTCACCTTTTATAGGCTTTGTATATTCTATTCCTGTAGCTAATATAACAGAATTTGCCTCATACATTTTTTCATTTGCTGTTATAACAAAATACTCTCCCATTGCGTAAACATTATTAATTCTTTCTTCTGTAATTTGTATATCCATTTTTTCTATATGAGCTTTAAATGAATTTTTTAAATCTTCACCATTTATACCATATAATCCTAAATAATTATCAACTTTCGGCGCTTTTATTACTTTTTCACTCAAATTAGAACTACCAAACACTATTATATTTTTATTTCTTATTTTTGCATTTATAGCTGCAGATAAACCGGCTGGTCCACTTCCTATTATTGCTATATCATATCTCATTATTGATCACCATCTTATAAATGATTTTCTATTTGAGCTTTTATCATATCTTTAGGTCTAAATCCCATTATTGCATCTACTGGTTTTCCATTTTTAAATACAACCATAGTCGGAACGCTAGTTATTCCAAATTTTTCAGCTAAATTTATATCCTTGTCTATATCTACTTTTAAAAATTTAACTTGATTTTTCATTTCTTCATTTAAATTTTCAAGTACTGGAGCTAACATTTTACAAGGTCCACACCACTGTGCAAAAAAATCAACTACAACTACTCCATTATTATCTTCTACCTCATTTTTAAAATCATTACTTGTTATAACTTTTATCATATTTATAACCTCCTAATATCATTTAATAATAATTATCACACCTATACTATACTATACTACGTTATTACAAATATGTCAATATCGTAATATATAAATATAATGATACTTTTTCTGTTTCAACAAATACACTTTATCCATTTTTTACTTTCATTGTATATGTCATCAGAAGTTAATATAGCTGATACTACTGCATATCCATCTACATTATTTTTAAGTATATTTATATTATTTAACTTTAAACCACCTATTGCAACTATAGGTATATTTACATTTTTTCGTATAGTATTTAACGTATTTATACTAATACGTTTTGCATCTAACTTTGTATTTGTATTAAAAATAGCTCCTACACCTAAGTAATTAGCTCCGTATTTCTCAGCATCAACAGCTTCTTGTAAAGTTTTTGCAGTTACTCCTAAAATTTTGTTTTTTCCAATCAATCTTCTAACTTCATGCACCGGTATATCTTTTTGTCCAACATGAACACCATCAGCATCCACAAGAAGTGCTATATCAACCCTATCATTTATTATAAATAATGCATTGTATTTTTTAGTTAGTTCTCTAAGTTTATAAGCTTTTTCTAAAAATTCTTTTCCTAAACAATTTTTTTCTCTTAACTGAACTGTTCTTACCCCACCTTTTAATGCATCTTCTATACATTTATAAAAATCTCTTCCTCGCAAAATATTTGAATCTGTTATTAAATAAAGTTTTAATTTATCTTTCATACTTACTCCCCTTTAATAATTTTTATATTTTATTCTTATTATTTAACTTTTTCATAATCTATATTCCAAAAATGATTTACAGGTCCTACTCCATTCCCTATATCAAAACTATTTTTTATAGCTTGTGTTATATATATTTTACCTAATTCCACAGCTCTTTCTATATCATAACCTAAAGCTAAATAAGCAGTTATAGCTGACGATAAAGTGCACCCCGTTCCATGAGTATTCTTTTTAATTAATCTCCTTTCTTTATAAATTTTAAAAATATCTCTACCTATAAGTACATCTACCGCATCTCCTTCTAAATGACCTCCTTTCATAAGCACATATTTCGGACCAATACTTAATATTTTTTCACCTGCTATTTTCATATCTTCTATATTTTTTATGCTTACTTTAGTTATTTCTTCTGCTTCCAATGTATTAGGTGTTACTATATACGCCATGGGTATAAGATATTTTATTAAATTCATTTTAGCCTCCGGTTGCAAAAGATGATATCCACTCTTAGATATCATAACCGGATCTAATACTAAATATTTATAATCATATTTTTTTAGTGTATTTACTATTTCTTTTATTATTTGAGAGCTAGACACCATACCTATTTTTATCGCCTTTGGTGGTATATCATTAAATATTACTTCAATTTGTTTTTTTACAATTTCACTACTCAATTCTTCTACTAAAAATACTCCTTGTGTATTTTGTGCAGTTACAGCAGTTATAACACTCATTCCATATGTTCCTATAGCACTAAAAGTCTTTAAATCAGCTTGTATCCCTGCACCACCAGATGAATCCGATCCTGCTATTGTCAATGTTGGTTCCATATTACCATCTCCTCATTTATAATAAAAAAGAGCCTTATTCCAGTATAGGAATAAGACTCTTTTTTTAAAATATACTTTTAAATTATATTAAATAAGCTTTCCTACGCTGGTATTATCCAGTTCAGGTACAAAGGGTTGATAGTCACTATCTCTCAGCCTATAACAAGGCACCCCTAGCTAAATATTTTCTTTTATTCCATAATTATAAAACATTTACAGATAAAATTCAACTAATCGCATGTACCGGACAGCTCTTTTTCGATTTTTCAATTTCTTCTTTACTTACTTTTTCAGTAATGTTATCAATTACTATGGCTTTTCCATTTTTCATTTTATAAATCTCAGGAAATTTTCTAGCACAACTTCCACACCCAATACAAATATCTTCATTTACTACTACCATATCAAAATTCAATACTTCTTTTTCCTTTATTTCACTTTCTTTTATCCATAATTTCATAATTTGAGCCATTAAAAATATTGCAATTATAGTAAAAATCCATCGAATACACATGTACTTTACTCCCATAAATTTGGCTTCATTAATAAGCATTGGCACTTTAACTACTGCCCATGAACTGAGAATTATAATAATATTTTCAACACTAGCTCCTTTATCTATAAGAGTTCTACACACTGGAAAAGCTGCATATATTGGACCTGCAGATAAAGAACCTATAGCAAACGAAAGTGCTTTTCCTTTTATCCCTGATTTGTTTCCAAAATTTTTCATAATAACTTCAGTAGGTACCCACGTTTGAATTAATGATGTTAATACAAATACAGCCGGTAATATTTTTATCATTTCTACAAAGTAATATTTACTTTCATTTAATGCTTTTAACCCTAATTCTGTATTATACAAAAAAAGTGCTATATATCCAATTATTGCAATAATCAACGTTTTATTTTTTCTAATTATCTGTTTCATTACATCACCACTCCTACAATTAAAGCTATAATTAATGCAAATATAAAACTTAAAACATTTCTCTTAATTGCAAAGTTTTTTCCAAAAGTTCTACTTTCAATGGGAAATGTAACAAAACCAACCATTGTCAAAGTAGTTAAAAACGCAGTCAAAGTCATAATACCAGCTCCATTTTCTCTTAATGATCCTATTAATGGAAATGCTACAAATGCTGGTATTAAAGTAATCGTACCTACAAATGCTGCACCTATTGTAGCTATAAAACCGCTTCCACTTCCTATCAAACTTTCAATTTTTTCAGGTGGTATTATAGAAAGTATTAACCCTATAATCAATAATACTCCTACTATATCTGAAATCATACTTCCCATCATACCTCTTGCTTTTTTTATTGTATCTAAAGTTTTTTCTTTATTTTTATATAAAGATATACCAAGAGCAATAATTGTTCCTAAAAACAATAATATCGTAGTCATTGTTTATTTTTACCTCCTTATTCATTTTATATTTAACAAAAGTATATCAACTAAAATAAAAAAAATCCGTAATAAATATTACGGCAAAGTTTATTTTTCTAATTCTTCTTCAAGTTTATAAATATCTATTATCTCAATAATATCTTCTTTATATTTTATTAATCCCTCTTTTTTCATGCGTATCATTTCATTTGATAATGCTGGTCTAGTAACCCCAAATATTTCAGCCATTTTTTTACGAGTCACAAAAATTTTTATTTTTAATGTTTTCTGTTTCTTATATTCTGTCAATAAATAATTAATTATTTTTTGTCTTATCGTTCCACAAGAAATAAATTTTAATCTTTCACTTAAATATATAACTTGATTTGAAAGTAATCTTACAAAATTACTTAAAAATTTTCTATTTCCCATACACAAATCAATAATATTTTCATTAGAAATAAATAAAATCTTCGAATAATCATTTGATATTAACGTACTTGAATAATAATTAATATCCGAAAAAACAAATCCATGTCCTATTAAATCACCACATACTATTTTTTTTACTTGAAATTGCTTTCCATTTTCATACATCTTATTCACATTTATTTCTCCTGATAATACTATACCTAAAGACTCAACATTTTCTCCTTCCATGGCGATAACTTCACCCTTAGAAAATTCCTCTATTTTATAATTAATCTTTTTTAACATATTATGTATTTGTTCGCTATCAAACCCTTTAAATAATTCACTATTTTCTAATTCCTTAAACATAAATTTCTCTCCTTAAACATTTTAATAATTTCTATATTTCTAATACTAACATTTCTTATTATTATTTTAAAAATTCAAATTATGTGACATTTTTAATGTTTAATCATAAATTAATAAAAGAAAGGAGGAATAACTATGTTTTTTTACAATAATCAACTTCCTCCAGGACCTCCCCCATCATATATACCTAAAAAATCAAAAGGACCTGAACTTAAAGCCATTGATCCAGGAGCTATAAGATTTTGTCGTTATAAATTTACTTATATATGGCTTGAAAACGGTAGAAGCTTTTGGGTATGGTTAATTTTTGTAGGACGAAACTCTATAGCTGGTTATAAATGGATAAGAGGTCGTTGGAGATTTTGGGGAACAGACATTAGAAATATAGATAGTTTTTATTGTTAATTCAACAAAGAAAGCACTATGACTTTAATTATGCTCATAGCGCTTTCTTTGTTACTTATTTTTGAATATTTTACCGTTCAAATCGTTTAATTTAAAAGCTTCTATTATTGAATTTACAAATTCTTTATTATCAATAAGTTTTAAATAATTACATTCTTTTAACTCAATAATTGATTTAAATCTATATAATATATCTTTATATATATTTAAACAAAAACTATATACAATATATTTTTCCCATATATGTTTATTATTTAAATTAATCACTTTCTTATTTCTAAAATTCAACAAAAATTTCTTAAAATTTTTCCACTTTTTATATTCAATATGTCCTATAATACTTCTTTTAATAGTTATAATATATAAAAACAATATTGCGCTTGACAGTATATAAGCGATTGATCCCATTTTCAAATATTGTGAACATAAATACAACCCTAAACTTCCTAAAATCAATTTAATCAATCCTAAGATAATAACTATATAATTTAAAAAAATTTTATTTTTTATAAAATATCCATAAAGTTCACACTCTTCAATTACTTTATTTTTCCAGATGCTGTAATATTTTTTAAATTTATTAAAGTTTTGTCTGCTTTGATTATATCTTTTTATCTCACTTAAATATATAATCTTCCCATGTCCTATTGAGTAAAATATCCAATTTATCAGATGTTTTTCATGATTTTTTAATTCATCTATGTTTTCTTTTATAATTTCAAATTTATAATCTTTTTTATTGTTTATTATTTCTATACTTATATATTTTTTCCTAACTAAATCAACTAAAGTAATTATCATGTCCTTTAAATTTATTTTTTTATACTTTACAAGACAACTAACTACTGCTGGAGTACAATCATTCGGTAATTTTGAATAATAATTTCTAGGCAAATTATATTTCCTATTAAAATATAACTTTGAATATAATATTAATATAAGTAAAATTTCAATCCCTAAACTATATATACCTATGTTATTAAATAATTTAATATTACTCTTTTTTTTATTAATTTCAATATCTAAGTTTTTTTCTTCTTTTAAAAACTTATCATAAACATATAATTTCTTTTTTAAATTATCGTTTACATAAAAAAAATTATTTGGCAGTAAAATTCTCAATTCTAAACCAGTATTAAAAGGAAATTTTCCAATATTATAAATTATTCGATTGTCTTTTATTTTTATATTCTTATATAAATACCCATGTTGATAAGCCTTTATATTTTTAAAATTACTTTCCTCAGGCAAAAAAATATATATAGTTAGATTCTCAATCACATTTTTATTGTTTTTATCAAAAATTTTTAATAAAAATTCACTAGTATCTTCGTAAAATTTTATAAAATTCTTTAAATCATACTCAACCCTTAATACCTTTGTTTCATATTTAAATTTATCATAAATTCTAAAATCAAAACTGCTTGTTTTGTTAAACACTTCCACTTGCAATTCTTTTTTTTGTGGATAAATTTCATAAACCTTTAAATTGTCAATATTAGAAGGATCTTTAATATATATACTTCTAGTTACACCATTTGATTCAACATTAAATTTATATGTCAAATTTTCTATTACATGAATATTTCCTCTACTGTCTATATTTATGTATATTTTAAAATTTTTTAATATATAATCTTCTTGAGAAAATACTAATTTACTAGTTAGAAAAACAACTAATATTATTGCTAAAATTTTAGCTTTTATTTCAATCACCTCAATAATTATATTAAAATAAAAAGACTTTCAATCTATTTTAGATTGCAAGTCTTATTTTTTACTTTATTTTGCATATTCTATAGCTCTAGTTTCCCTTATTATATTTACTTTTATTTGTCCTGGATATTCTAATTCATCTTCTATTCTCTTAGTTATCTCTCTAGCAAGAAGATGCATTCCTTCATCAGTTACATTTTCAGGTTTTACTATAATTCTAATCTCTCTACCTGCTTGAATAGCATATGACTTATCTACTCCATCATATGAATTTGCTATTTCTTCTAATTTTTCTAATCTCTTTATATACACCTCTAATGTTTCTCTTCTCGCTCCTGGTCTTGCAGCAGATATAGCATCTGCAGCAGTAACTAATACCGCTTCAACAGTTTGAGGCTCATAATCTCCATGATGAGTTGACATAGCATGAATCACTTCTTTTGATTCTTTATATCTTCTTAACAAATCCATTCCTATTTCAATGTGAGTTCCTTCCATTTCATGATCAACAGCTTTTCCTATATCATGAAGAAGCCCTGCTCTCTTAGCAAGTTTCACATCTGCACCGATTTCAGCTGCCATTATTCCCGCCAAATAAGATACTTCTATAGAATGTTTAAGAACATTTTGACCGTAACTTGTCCTATATTTAAGTCTCCCTAGTAATCTTATTAATTCAGGATGAAGACCATGAACTCCAGTTTCAAATGTAGCTTGTTCCCCTTGTTCCTTAATAGCAGCTTCAACTTCTCTTTTTCCTTTTTCTACCATTTCTTCGATTCTTGCAGGATGTATCCTTCCATCTGATATTAACTTTTCTAAAGCAATTCTTGCAATTTCTCTTCTTATAGGATCAAATCCAGATAATATTACTGCTTCCGGAGTATCATCTATTATCAAATCTATACCAGTTAAAGTTTCTAACGTTCTTATATTTCTACCTTCTCTCCCTATTATTCTACCTTTCATTTCATCATTAGGGAGATTTACTACTGTAACAGTAGTTTCAGCAACATGATCTGCAGAACACTTTTGTATTGCATAAGCTATTATTTCTCTTGCTTTCTTTTCAGCTTCTTCTTTTGCAGCAGTTTCTATTTCTTTTATCATCATAGACATTTCATGTCGTATTTCTTTTTCTGTATTTGAAAGAATGATTTCTTTCGCTTGTTCAGAAGTTATTCCAGAAATGCTTTCTAACTTTTCAATTTGTTTAGTCTTTATCTCTTCTATTTCTAATTCCTTTTTTACTATTGATTTTAATTTTTCATTTAAATTAGATTCTTTTAATTCTAATGAATTAAGCTTTTTATCAATATTTTCTTCTTTTTGTAATAACCTTTTTTCATATCTTTGAAGCTCATTTCTTCTTTCCTTATTTTCTTTTTCTGCTTCACTTCTTAATTTATGGACTTCTTCTTTTGCCTCTATTAATTTTTCTTTTTTTATAGTTTCAGCGTCTTGTTTGGCTTTGTCCAATATTTTTTTAGCCATTTCTTCCGCAGAACCAATTTTACTTTCTGCTATATTCTTTCTTATTGTATATCCTACTAAAATGCCTATACCAGTTCCTGCAACAATTAATAGTATTTCAAAATAGTTAATAATCTCCACCTCCCATTTATAAAATTTACCCTTAATTAATCCTATTTATAATCCATTGCAAATTAATTTTTTATTTTTTATGCATCAATGGTTAAATGCATAGGAATTTATATAAATTCCTATGCATTGTGAAAAAGCCTCTTCTTTAATTGTATAATTTTTTCATTAAGGTGTCAAGTTTTGCAAATTCTATTCAGGTTCTACAGTTTCTGATTTTATCAAACCATAATGTTCTCTAACTCTAGATTCTATTTCATTCACTAATTCATCATTTTCAGATAAAAACTTTTTAGCATTTTCTCTTCCTTGACCAAGTCTTGTATCGTTATAACTATACCAAGCCCCTGATTTTTTTACTATATCAATTTCTACAGCCATATCTAAAAGATCTCCTATTTTTGATATTCCTTCTCCATACATTATATCAAATTCACATTGTTTAAATGGAGGCGCAACTTTATTTTTAACTACTTTTACTCTAGTTCTACTTCCAAGTATCTTATCTCCTTGTTTTATTATATCTATTTTTCTAACATCAAGTCTTACAGATGCATAAAATTTAAGTGCTCTACCTCCAGTTGTAGTTTCAGGATTTCCAAACATAATTCCCACTTTTTCACGAAGTTGATTTATAAATATAGCAACAGTATTCGATTTTTTTATAGCTCCTGTTAATTTTCTTAAAGCTTGAGACATAAGCCTAGCTTGAAGCCCAACATGGGCATCTCCCATTTCACCTTCTATTTCTGCTTTAGGAACAAGTGCAGCAACTGAATCTATAACTATTATATCTACTGCTCCACTCCTAATTAAAGCTTCTGCTATCTCTAGAGCCTGTTCTCCTGTATCAGGTTGAGATACTATTAAATTATCTACATCTACTCCTAAAGCTTTTGCATAAACCGGATCAAGTGCATGTTCTGCATCAATAAATGCAGCTATTCCCCCTTGTTTTTGAGCTTCTGCTACAGTATGAAGTGCAACTGTAGTTTTACCAGAAGATTCTGGTCCATATATTTCTATTATTCTTCCTTTTGGAAGTCCTCCTACCCCTATAGCTATATCAAGTCCTATAGATCCTGTTGATATTGCCTCTATATTTAATTTAGAAGCTTCTCCCAATCTCATTATAGACCCTTTTCCAAACTCTTTTTCTATTTGAGATAATGCCATATCTAATGCTTTTCTTTTGTTTTCATCCATTTTTTATAACCACCTTTCTTTTGAGAACAAACGTTCTAAGAAGATTATATATTATATTTACTTTATAGTCAATTATGTAGTAAATTATTCAATATGTTGTATTAATCCATATTTTTAAATAAATTTCTATTTAAATATATATAATCATACCCAGAAAAAATAGTAAGAAATACTGCAATCCACAAAACTATATTTGAATATGGTATTTTTAAAAGAATCATCATTATAGCAAATATTTGAGATATAGTTTTTGCTTTACCCCATTTACTTGCAGCTATTACTATTCCATTTGATGATGCTATAGCTCTTAATATACTTACAGCAAACTCTCTAGATATTATTATTATTACCATCCAAGAAGGTATTAAATTAAGTTCTACCATTGTTATTAAAGCAGAAGCAACTAAAATCTTATCTGCTAAAGGATCCATAAACTTTCCAAAGTCACTTATTAAATTGTATTTTCTAGCAATATATCCATCTAAAAAATCTGTAATTGATGCTAATGCAAATATACCAGCTGAGATAAATAATGAATTTTTTAAATTAGACAACATTACTACTACAAACACAGGAACTAATATAATTCTGAATATTGTCAATTTATTTGGTAGGTTCATCCAATAACACCCCCATTAAATCGTATTCTAATGCACCATTTATCTTTACATTAACAAAACTTCCAATTTTTATGTTTTTATTTGTATTTATATATACAGCTCCATCTATTTCATATGCATCTTGATATGTTCTTCCTATGTAAATATTTTCTTCTAATTTTTCTTCTACTAAAACTTCATATATATTACCTATTTTAGATTTGTTTTTTTCAAGAGATATTTTTTGTTGTATTAATAACAACTCTTCTCTTCTTTTTTCTTTTATATCATCATGTATTTGGTTCTCTAATTTTGCTGCTGCAGTACCTTCTTCTTTTGAGTATGCAAATACTCCTAATCTATCAAATTTTACTTCTTGTATAAAGTCCTTTAATTCATTAAATTCATCTTCAGTTTCACTTGGAAATCCTACTATTATAGACGTTCTAAGTACAGCATTAGGTATATTTTTTCTTATTAAATTTATTTTTTGTATTATGTCTTTTTTTGTTGTTCTTCTATTCATTAATTTTAATATTCTATCACTACAATGTTGTATTGGTATATCAAAATAACTACATATTTTTTTATTTTCTTTTATTGTATTTATTATTTCTTCATTTAATGCTTCTGGATAAGAATACATTACTCTAATCCAATTTAATTCTTCAATTTTGCAAAGTTCCTTTAATAAATAGGATAATTTTTTTTCTTTATATAAATCTATTCCATACCTTGTTGTATCTTGAGCTATTATAACTAATTCTTTTACCCCTTGTTTTGCTATATTTTTTGCTTCTTTTATTAAATCTTCTACTTTCCTACTTCGATATTTTCCTCTTAATTTAGGTATTATACAATATGTACAGTGATTATCACATCCTTCAGCAATTTTTAAATACGCCATATAATTCGGTGTGCTTAAATATCTTGGAAGTGTTTCATCATATACAAAATTTATTTCATCAATTTCAATTATATTCTTTTCTTTTGATAATCTTTGTATTACTTGTGCTATTTTAGAATAACTTCCTGTTCCAATAATTGCATCAATTTCTGGAATCTCCTTTTTAAGTTCATTACTATACCTTTGAGCTAAGCATCCAGTCATTATAAGAATTTTTAAATTCCCTTTATCTTTGTATTGTGCAAACTCTAATACCGCATTTATAGATTCTTCTTTTGCGGGTTCTATAAATCCGCATGTATTTACTATTATTACATCAGCTTGACTAAAGTCACTTGTAAGACTATATCCTTCATTTTTCAATATTCCAAGCATTATCTCAGCATCAACTAAATTTTTAGAACATCCAAGTGATTCTAAAGCTACTTTTAAACTCATATATTTAACTCCCTTCTTTTAATCTTTGGTAAATTTTAATTAATTTTGCCATGGCTTTTTCAAAATCATCACAACTTATAATATCATTATAATTAAACTTATTAATAGAATACTTATATAAAGGATCATAATAATTAATAATAAGTTCTTTTGCTATTATAGCATACTCTTTTAAATTTAACTGTTCAATCAAATAATCTATTTTCTCATTTCCTAATCTCTTTCTTAATTTTTCTAAACATTCTAAAATTACAATATCATTTTTACAATTTAAATTTATGTACTGATCAACTAACCTTTTAACTCTAAACTCAATATCACTTTCAAACAAAACATGATATCCATCTTTTATCATAGTATCATATACACTATTTGGAATAAGAACTGATCCTATCCTTTTACTTTCACTCTCTATAAATATATATTTAGAATTTGAATTTCTTATGTAATCAAATATTAACGATTCAAATAACTTTTGACTAGGGGGATTATCATTAAAACAAACATGCCCAAATACAGATCCGCAATTTCTAGCCAAACTCTCCAAATCCAAACCTCTAAGCCCTTTCTCATTTAAATACCTAATAGCATCTGTTTTTCCAACTCCAGTTAATCCATGAAGAACAATAAATCTATAATTTTTATCTATATTTTCTAAGAAATTTATAACATAATTTCTATAACTTTTATATCCTCCTTTAAGCTGATATACACTTATTCCTAAATTTAACAAAAAATTTACAACTGACCCACTTCTCATTCCACCTCTTGAACAATACACAACTATATTTTTATAACTTTTAGATAAATCATTAAATTGTATATATAAATTTTTAATTTTTTTTGAAACAAACTCTAATCCCTTTTCTATTGCAAATTCTTTTCCTTGCTTTTTATATATTGTTCCAACTATTTTTCTTTCTTTATCATCTAAAATAGGAATATTAATAGAATTAATAATTCTATCTTCTTCATATTCTAAAGGAGATCTCACATCAACAAATATTACATCTTCAAATTTAAAAGCATTTTCTATATCTATACCCCTATTCAAATCACTCACCTACCGTACTTTCATATTCTTCTTTAGTTATCAAAACTTTTCTAGGCTTACTTCCTTCACTAGGTCCTATTAACCCTCTTTCTTCCATTTGATCGATAAGTCTTGCTGCTCTATTATAACCTATTCTAAACTTTCTTTGAAGCATAGAAGCAGAAGCTTGACCTGCATTCACAACTAATTCTATAGCTTCACTTAACAGATCATCTTCATCTGATGAATCCAAATTAATCCCTTTATTTATATTTTCTAATATATCTTCAGTATAATTTACTTCTTCTACTTGACTTTTAACAAAATTAACAACACCTTCTACCTCCTTATCAGAAATAAAAGCACCTTGAAGTCTTACAGGTTTAGGAGCCCCAACAGGATAAAACAACATATCTCCTTTACCAAGTAACTTCTCTGCTCCCCCCATATCAAGTATAGTTCTAGAATCTGCTTGAGATGATACCGCAAAAGCAATTCTGGAAGGAATATTAGCTTTAATAACTCCTGTTATAACATCAACAGAAGGTCTTTGTGTTGCAACTATAAGATGCATTCCAGCAGCCCTTGCCATTTGAGCTAATCTACATATAGCATCTTCCACTTCATTAGGACTTACCATCATCAAATCAGCAAGCTCATCTATTATAATTACAATTTTAGAAAGCTTTTCTTCTGCTTTTGCATTATAACTATTTATATCTCTTACTGAGTTTTCCGCAAACAACTTATATCTCCTATTCATTTCAGTAACAGCCCAATTTAAAGCATAAGCAGCTTTTTTAGGATCAGTAACTACCGGTATTAAAAGATGTGGAATTCCATTATAATTAGTAAGTTCAACAACCTTTGGATCTATCATCAAAAATTTAACTTCATCAGGATTTGCTTTATACAATATACTGTTTATCAAAGTATTTACACAAACACTTTTACCAGAACCTGTAGCACCCGCTATAAGCAAATGTGGCATTTTAGCTATATCCGTAACTACAGACATACCTGATATATCCTTGCCAAGTGCAAACGAAAGTTTTGAATCATTATTTAAAAACTCATCTGATTCTATAACTTCCCTCAATGTAACAAGTTGAACTTCATCATTCGGAACTTCAATTCCAATTGCAGATTTTCCTGGTATAGGAGCTTCAATTCTTATACTTTTTGCCGCTAAACTTAAAGCTATATCATCTACAAGCCCTACTATTTTACTAACTTTAACACCTGCTTTAGGTTGAATTTCATATCTTGTTATAGTAGGCCCTTTAGTAACTTGATTTATTTGAGCTTCAACTCCAAAATCCTTTAATGTTCTTTCTAAAAGCTTTGCATTTTTCAATATTTGTTTTTTATCTTTCAAGTCAACTGTATTATTTGACTCAAACAACAAATCTGTACTAGGTTTTTTATAATCTAAAAACTTTTCACTTTCAAAATTTGCAACTATTTTTACATCTTCTTCACTTTTTACATTTGCATTATTTTTAACTTCAATACTATGTTGCTTTGTATTTTCATCCTTATTATTAAACTCTACTATTTTTATAGGCTTATCTTCCTCAACTTCATCCTGTAGCATATGTTCTTCTTTTTTTATATTTTTCTTTTTTATTTTTTTAGTTGTTTTTTCTTCAACAACTACAAAATTTATAACAAAATTCTTAAAAACAACAAAATTATCTACTAATAAATTTTTTATATTATTTATAATTTCTTTTATGGATATATTAAAATTAAATAAAATAATAGTTGTTAAACAAAAAATGCCAACTATGTAAGATCCTTTTACTCCAAATAATTTTATAAAATAATAAGCTATTATAGTACTAAATATTCCACTTCCATTTCCCTCAATTGATATAGAAAAAATAACCTTTAAATTTTCTGGTAAAAAAGGACTGTCTATAGGTATAAAATCCTTTTTCATTAATCCATAAATTAACATTACAATAAATATAATAAGATAATATAACTTATAATTTTTAAATTTTTTAAGTTTTTCATTATCAATTAAATATATAATTCCTAAACACATTATTACATATGGAATAACTATAGATAATTTTGAAAAAAAACCCAAAAACATAACTTTAATAAAATGACCTATTTTCCCCATAGAATCAGTTTTTAAACTATAAGAAAGAAACAATCCTAAAAATATTAAACTTAAAGAATTTAATTCCTGCTTAAATTTGTTATCTAACTTAATTTGATACTTCTTTCCCTTTTTATTTTTTCTTTTTTTCAAAAAAATCACCTCTTTAAATAATAAACTATCTTCCATTATTTACATGAATACAATATATTATTACATTAATAAAAGTGCTAATGTCTAAGACATTAACACTTTTATTGTTTAATTATAACATATTATTTATTTTTCTGGGAATTTTCCTGCAACTTTTCATTAGAAATTAATTTTTTAATATGTCCTAAAGCTTCTTTTAATCCTCCCACTTCATTTATTAAACCATATTTCACAGCTTCTTCTCCTATAAGTACACTTCCAACATCATTTACAAGCTCGTCTTTAGAATTCATAAGTTTATATAAAGTATTTCTATCAATTTTAGATGTTCTAGTTATAAAGCTTATTATTCTTTCTTGCATTTTTCTAAAATACTCAAAAGTTTCACTTACACCTATTACAAGTCCACTCATTCTTATTGGATGAATTGTCATAGTGGCAGTTGGTGCTATAAATGAATAATCTCCTGAAGTAGCTAAAGGCACACCTATGCTATGACTTCCTCCTAAAACTAATGTAACAGTATGTTTTGATAAGCTATTTATAAGTTCAGATATTGCAAGTCCAGCTTCTACATCCCCTCCTACTGTATTTAGTATTATTAATACACCTTTTATATTAGGATTTTCTTCTATTGCATATAATTGGGGTATTATATGTTCATACTTAGTAGCTTTTTTTTGTGGAGCAGATACCATATGTCCTTCTATTTCTCCTATAATAGTTATACATTGAATTTCTTTATTCTCTAAAGACAAATTAGGAACACCTAACTGTTTAATATCTTCTACCATATCTTTATCTTTTTTCTTACCTTCACTTTTCTTTTTATCCATAACAACACTCCTACTTATAAAATTTTAATTCATAAATTTATTTTACCCAATAGTATAAAATTTAAGACAAAAAAATAAGCTACTATTTCTAAGTAGCTTATTTTTCAAACAAACCAAACTCTTCATGAAGAGCATTAACAGCATCTTTTAAATCTTTTTCATTTATTAAACAAGATATAGTCATATGAGAATCTGATGTTTGAAGTATTTTTATACCTTTTTTAGATAAAGCTTTCACTATTTTTGCCATAACCCCAGGTATTCCATTTATTCTCGAACCTATTAAAGTAACTTTTGAACAGTTTGCTACTACATCATAATCTACATTATAAGATTCAAGTATACTCTTAAGCACTTTAAGTTTATTAGCATCTATTGTAAATACCTTTTCTCCTACAAAAAAATTAATCATATCTATACTTATATCATTCTTCTCTATTTCATTTAATATATCAGTAAACATATCATCTTTACAATTCTTTATCATAACTTGAACTATATCATTTTTATGCGCTATAGCTGTTATTAAGTTTTTATCATTAATTTTATAAGAATCTATATTAGTAACATTATATGAACATATATTTGTTCCTTCTTTTGAACCTAATGTATTTTTTATCCTCAACACAATATTTCCATTTTTTGCTATTTCCACTGCTCTAGGATGAATTACTTTTGCTCCCTTTTCTGCCATTTGAAATACTTCATCATAATCTATATTTTTAATAATTTTAGCATTAGGCTCTATTTTAGGATCGGCTGTCATTATTCCATCTACATCAGTATATATTTCAACAAATTTTGCTCCCAATCCTTTTCCTATTATAACAGCTGATGTATCACTTCCCCCTCTTCCTAAAGTTGTAATCTCTCCATCTTTTGTTATTCCTTGAAAACCAGTTACAACAACTACTCTACCCCTAGATAGCTCATCATATATTCTAGTAACATCTACATCTATAACTGTAGAATCTCCATACTTTCCATTAGTTATTATTCCAGCTTGAGCTCCTGTAAGTAACACAGAATCTATTCCAATATTTTTCAAAACATTAACCAGTATACTTCCTGATATTATTTCTCCACAAGACATTATAAGATCGAGTTCTCTTAAAGATACATCTTCATTCACTTGTCTACATAATTGTATTAATGTATCCGTTGCATATGGTGCTCCCTTTCTTCCCATGGCTGAAACTACAACAACTAAATCATATCCATTATCTTTATATTCCTTTATTATTCTAGATACTTTAATCATTTTTTCATAAGATTCTACTGATGTTCCTCCAAATTTTTGAACTAATATATTCATATTTATGCCCTCCACAGTTAGATATTTCCTTCATATTCAATTATTATCATATCATTACCTATTTTTTTCACATTTTTCCAAGGTACCTCCAAAACAGACTTATCTCGCCTAAAAGAAAAAAAACTCCTGTCTCTAGGAATAACAAGAGAAATTATTTTACCTGTAGTTTCGTCTACAACTAAATCAGATTCTGCTATAATTCCTAATCTTTCTCCAGTAGTCAAATTGACAATTTCTTTTCCAGCAATAGAAGATAATTTCATATTAATCCCCCTATATATTTATATTTTGAATATCCTTACCAACTATACAAACAGCAATACTATCTATATCAAAAGTTTTATCTATAACATTTACAATATCATCAACAGTAATACTATTTATATTACTTATTATATCTTTTGAAGTATGTATTTTATTAAGCAAAAGTTGCGACTTTCCTATTGACATCATTTTACTTCCAATACTTTCAAGTCCCAATATATAATTTCCCTTTAATTGTTCTTTAGCTTTTTGTATTTCATCTATTGTTAAATAATTTCTTTTTAAAAGATTAATCTCATCAATAATCAAATTATATACTTGCTTTAAATTCTTTTTGCTCATACTTGCAAATACATTTAAAACTCCTGATTTTTTATGTAAAGTAGGATAAGAATATATAGAATAAACTTTACCCTTTTGCTCTCTAATATTTTGAAAAAGTCTTGAACTCATACTTCCTCCAAATATATTATTAACAACAGATAGTGCATATACATCGTCACTTTCAACTTCTATGCTTTTTAATCCAATACACATATTTACTTGCTCTATCTCTTTATTTTTCCTGACAATCCCACTATTAAATTCACATTTATCAATAGTTATTTTATTAAAATTATTATTATTCCATTTCTTAAATTTTTCGCTTAAAAAACTAACCATATTTTCAAAATTAAAATTACCACAAATAGATATTACACAATTTCTAGGTACATAATATTTATTAAAAAAATTTAAAATAGACTCTCTATTTATATTACTTAAAGAATCTTCTGTTCCTAATATATTCATCCCCAATCCTTTACCTTTATAAATCAATTCAAACAATAAATCATGAGCTAAATCTTCAGGAGAATCATCATACATTTTAATTTCTTCAAGTACTACTGATTTTTCTTTAATTATATCTTCCTCCAAAAAAAGTGGATTTAAAACCATGTCACATATTACATCAATTCCCGTATAAATATGCTCATCTAACATTTTAACATAAAAACAAGTAACTTCTTTGCTGGTAAATGCATTTATTTGTCCTCCTAAATTATCTATATCTTGAGCTATTTTTTTTGATGATCTATTTTTAGTTCCTTTAAAAACCATATGTTCTATAAAATGAGACATTCCATTTATATTTTTTTCTTCATATCTTGTTCCTACATTTACCCATAATCCAAAACTCACTGAATTTGCATAAGGTATTTCTTCCCCTACTATAACCAATCCATTATCTAGAATGTACTTCTTATACACATTTGTTCCTCCCTATTGACCTAAACTTTACATATTTAATTATAGTTTACATTGTATTTTTATTCAACTTCAAAAATATCACTGAGTTTTCCTACTTCATATCCATTTTCTCTAACTATATTTATTATTGATTCTAAAGATTGAATAGTTCCATTTGTTGGATGTATTAAAATTATACTTCCATCTTCTATTTTACTTGATTTAATTTTTTTTATTATTTCACTATAATTATTTTTATATTTCCAATCTATAGTATCTATACTCCATTTTATAGGTATATATCCAAAATCTTTAGCTGCTTTCACAGTATCTTTATTATAATACCCTGATGGCGGTTCAAAAAATACTGTTTTTTCTTTAATGATAGTTTCTATTATCTCTTTTGACTTTTTTATTTCTCTATAATTCAAATTATAATTTAACTTACTATAGTCAATATGTTTATATCCATGATTTCCTATTTCATGTCCTTCTTTTTTTATTTTCAAGAGAATATCAGGATATTTTTCAGCCCACCTACCAGTTACCATAAAAGTTATCTTTACATTCTTTTCATCTAATATTTTAAGCATTTGATCTATATATTCATTTCCCCAATCTACATTACACGTTATAGCTACATAATTTGAATTTTCCTTATTACCTCTATAAAAAGGTTCTTCAATATTATTAAAAGATTTTACCGAAAAATATTTTAAATTAAATCCAATTCCCACTAACAACAATAAAACAACTAATGTTAATAGTTTTTTTTTATTAAAAATTAATACCATAACTTCATCTCCCTTATGTGTTTTTCCAATATATATTTATTAAAAAAATTATAAATTTATGCAAAAAAAATAAGCACTCCTTTGTGCTTATTCTTTTTTATCAGTTTTATCAGTTTCTTTTTTTTCAATTAAAGCTTTTCTTGAAAGATTTATTCTCCCTTGTTTATCTATTTCTGTTACTTTTACTTCAACTTCATCTCCTACTTTTAATACATCTTCAACTTTTTCTACTCTTTCATGAGCTATATTTGAAATATGAATTAACCCTTCTTTACCTGGAAGTATTTCAACAAAAGCACCAAAATTCATTATTCTAGTAACTTTTCCTTTATATATTTCTCCTTCTTCAGGTTCTTTAACTATAGCAATTATCATGTCTTTCGCTTTAATTCGCATATCATTATCAGAAGATACTATAAATATTTCTCCATTCTTTTCTATATCTATTTTTACACCAGTTTCTTCTATTATTTTTGTTATTGTCTTTCCGCCTGGCCCTATTATATCCCTAACCTTATCTGGATCTACATTTAATTTTATAATTCTTGGAGCATAAGGTGAAATTTCTTCCCTAGGTTTATCTATCGTCTTTTTCATTTCATTTAATATATGAATTCTACCTTCTCTCGCTTGAGCCAATGCTCTTTTAAGTATATCCTTATCTATACCTGCTATTTTTATATCCATTTGAATAGCTGTTATTCCTTTTTCAGTACCTGCTACTTTAAAATCCATATCTCCTAAAAAATCTTCCATACCCTGGATATCCGAAAGAATAGCAACTTTATCATTTTCTTTTATAAGTCCCATGGCAATTCCTGCTACCATATCTTTTATAGGTACTCCCGCATCAAGAAGCGATAAAGTACTTCCACAAACACTAGCTTGAGATGTTGAACCATTAGAACTTAAAACTTCTGATACAAGTCTAATTGTATATGGAAATTCTTCTTTACTTGGAATCATAGGTTCAAGTGCCCTTTCCGCAAGTGCTCCATGTCCTATTTCTCTTCTACCAGGTCCTCTTAAAGGTCTAACTTCACCAACACTATATGGTGGAAAATTATAATGATGCATATATCTTTTATATTCTTCATCCTCAAGACCATCTAAAACTTGTACATCACCTAAAGCTCCAAGAGTTGTTACAGTTAAAACTTGAGTTTGTCCTCTTGTAAAAAGCCCTGAACCATGAGCTCTTGGAAGAATTCCAACTTCAGACCAAATAGGTCTTATTTCATCTAATTTTCTATTATCTGGTCTTACTTCTTCATTTATAATCATACTTCTTACTTCTTCTTTAACTATACTATGTAAAACTTCTTCCACGTCTTTTATATTTTCTGGATATTTTTCCTCAAAATAAGAAATAGTTTCTTCTTTAACTTTTTCCATATTTTCAGTTCTTTCAAGCTTTTCAACTGTTTTTATAGCTTTTTTCATCTTTTCAGTGGCAAATTCTCTGACCTCTTTTTCTATTTCTTCAGCTGGTTTATATAAAACCACATCTTGCTTTTCTTTACCTAATTCTTCTACAATCTCCTCTATAAATTCAACTATTTTTTTAATTTCTTCATGCGCAAACATAATTGCATCTAACATTACTTCTTCTGAAACTTCATTTGCACCTGCTTCAACCATCATGATAGCATCTTTAGTTCCAGAAACAATTAAATTTAAATCACTTTTTTCTTTTTCTTCAGCTGTAGGATTTACAATAAATTTTCCATCTATTAATCCTATGCAAACAGACCCTGTAGGTCCATTGAATGGAATATCAGATATTGAAAGTGCCACTGATGAACCTATCATAGCTACTATATCAGTACTACAATTTGGATCTACAGACATAACAGTTGCTACAACTTGTACATCATTTCTATATCCTTTTGGAAATAAAGGTCTTATAGGTCTATCTATTAACCTTGAAGTCAAAATAGCTTTTTCTGACGGTTTTCCTTCTCTTTTTATAAATCCTCCAGGTATTTTACCAACTGAATAAAGTCTTTCTTCATAATCAACACTTAAAGGAAAAAAATCTATTCCTTCCCTTGGCTCAGATGAAGCACAAGCATTTACAAGAACTACACTATCTCCATATTTTATCATACAACTACCATTTGACATTTCACAAACTTTTCCAATTTCTACCGAAAGCTTTCTACCAGCTAAATCCATTTCAAAATTTTTATACATAATTTACCTCCTCTCATAGGTAAAAGATACTACAAAATTTAATTTAAGTAAATAACTTTATATAATTTATATAAACATTATTCCCTAATACAAATAAATTATAATTTGTTGTATTAGAAAAAAGAGCAGGTAAAATCCTGCCCTTTACTATTTTCTTAATCCTAATTTTTCAATTAAAGTTTTATATCTTTCTAAATCTTTCTCTTTTAAGTAATTAAGTAGGCTTCTTCTTCTACCAACCATCTTTAAAAGACCTCTTCTTGAATGATGATCTTTTTTATGAATCTTTAAGTGTTCATTTAACTCATTTATTCTTGCAGTAAGCAAAGCTACTTGAACCTCTGGAGAACCAGTATCTCCTTCATGAGTTTTATAAGTATCAATTATTTGTTGTTTTTTATTAGCATCTAACATGCTTAACACCTCCACATTTTTTTATCTCCTATTGCCAAGCATTAGTCGGTGAATCTAATGCTGAGCAATGGTTGACAACAAAATCTATTGTAGCATAATTTTCCCTATAAGTAAATATATTTTTTTCTTTTTATCCACTCTATGTCATTTTTCATTTGATTTTTCAGTTCTTCTAAAGAAAGAAATTTCTGTTCATCTCTAATTCTCTCTATAAAATAAACAGATACTTTTTTTTTATATAAATCTCCATTATAATTTATAATATGAGTTTCAATAGAAAAATTTTTATTTTTTATTGTAGGACTATATCCTATATTGGTTGCTCCATCATAAAAATTATCTTTTATTTTAACTTTTGTATAATAAACACCAGTTTTAGGAATTAAAATATTTTCATTTAATTTCAAATTAATAGTAGGAAATCCCAATTTTCTTCCTAACTTTTTCCCATGTATAACTACTCCATTAATATTATAATATCTTCCTAAAAATTTTTTAACTTTTCCCACATTTCCTTTTTCTAATAATGTTCTAATAAAAGTACTGCTCACTCTAATATTTTCAATTTTTACAGGGCGAACAACATTTACATTGAAATTGTATATTTGTCCAATTTTTTTTAAAAAATTAATATCTCCACCTCTATTTTTTCCAAATTTAAAATCATGACCTACAACTAATTCTTTCGCTTTCAATCTTTTTATAAGTATTTCCTTTACATATTCATCAGGAGTTAATTTTATAATAGATTCATTAAATGGTATTAATAAAACTATATCTATTCCCATATTCTTTATGAAATTATATTTATCTTCAACTGTCATTAAATTTTTCAAACTATTATCAGTAAAAAAGTTTATAGGATGATTAGAAAAAGTAAAAAGCACACTTTTCAAATTCTTTTCTTTAGCTATCAACTTAGTTTTATCTATTATATTTTGATGTCCTATATGAACTCCATCAAAATTCCCAATAGTTACAACTGTATCATTTTTTAAATTTATTTCATTTAAATTATTGACTATCTTCATCCCAAACATCTCCAATATTTATAAAAACAATTTGTAACTTTTTAAAGATATAGTTTCATTTATAATTATTATTTTTCCAATACCACAAAACTTATTATTTAAATAAACTTTAACTAATTCTTTATTTTTATAATTATTAGACAATATTAATCCTTTTTCATATACTATATTCCCATTAGAAAAAGCTTTAAAAGCACTTTCCTTTATTTTTATACTTTTATAATTTTCTAATGGATAATCTATATCAAATAAATATTTCTGCAGGTCATTATTTTTTAAAGCTTCTTCAATTTCTTCTAATGTAACAGAATTTTTTATATCAAAATTTCCTGATAAAGTTCTAAGTAAAAAAGACATATACGCTCCAGTACCTAATTTATCGCCTATGTCCTTACAAAGAGTTCTTATATAAGTTCCCTTAGAACAAGTTACCTCAAACAATACTTTATTCTCACTTATATTTTTTATTTTTATATCCCTAATAAACACATTTCTAGATTTTATATTTACATCAGTTTGTCCAGCTCGAGCAAGTTCATAAAGCTTTTTTCCATTTACCTTTATAGCAGAATAAATAGGAGGAGTTTGAGATATTTCTCCTTTAAACATTTCAAACACTTCATATAATTCTTTTTCATTTATACATTTTACATCTTTTTTACATATTACATTACCAAAAGAATCGTAAGTATCTGTTTGAATTCCTAAAGTCAATTCTGCTATATAAGTTTTTTCTTTATTTAATATAAAATCTGATATTTTTGTTGCCTTTCCTATACATACAGGAAGTACTCCTGCAGCATTAGGGTCTAAAGTGCCAGTATGTCCCACTTTTTTTATTTTAGTAATTTTTCTTATTTTAGAAACTACATCATGCGATGTCATTCCAGTTGGCTTTAATATATTAAATATTCCATTCATATAACCACTCTCTTAAATATAATTTAATACTTCTTTTATTATCGCTTTTTTTACATTTTCTAAAGAATCTTCTATTGTACATCCAGAAGCCATCATATGGCCTCCTCCTCCAAATTTCTGAGCTATCTTATTTACATCTACATACGACTTAGATCTAAAACTTACTTTCACTACATTTAAATCTTTTTGTTTAAATAATATTCCAACTTCAATACCTTGTATATCTCTTGCATAATTTACAACTCCATCAACATTATTAAAACTTATGTTGTTCTTTTTAAACATTTCATAAGTTAAATCAATAGTTGCAATTTTTCCATTTATAACTTCTAATGTATTTAATGCATCTCCAAGTATTTTTACATAATTTAAAGGATTATTTTGATATATATTTTTTATTATACCCTGTTTATCTATATCAAGTTTTAATAAATTAGAAGCCATTATAAAACTACTTGGATTAGTATTTGAATACATAAAATTTCCTGTATCTGTTATAAGCCCTGTATAAAGACAATTGCCTATTTTTTTATCGATTATTTTATTATCTATACGCATTAACAAATCATATATAATTTCACAAGTTGATGAAGCTGTAGGGTCGACATAATTTAGATCTCCATAATTATCATTGCTTTTATGATGATCTATATTTATAAGCATTTTATAATTTTCTTTTAAATACTCACTACAACATAATCTATCTTTATCTCCACAATCAAGAGATATTAAATTATAATCTTTTACTTTTACCTCTTCTGATTTATAAACTTTTATATCCTCATACAAAAATTTTAAATTAATAGGCAATACATCGTCCAATACAAAAAACACATTTTTATTAAGCTTTTTAAGTGCGTAATAAAGCCCTATAGACGAGCCCAAATTATCTCCATCTGGGCTATAATGGGAAGTGATAATAAAATTATCACTTCCCATTATAGCTTCAATTATATTATTCATTTTCATCATCTTCTTTTTTAATGTTTAAATTTTTTATTAAATTAGACATATATAACCCTTTTTCTATAGATTCATCTAATTTAAATATAATTTCTGGAGTATATCTTAATTTTACACTTTTCCCAACTTCTCTTCTAATAAACCCACTAGCACTTTTAAGCCCTTCTAAAGTACTTTCTTTATCACCTGAAAGTACACTTACATATACATAAGCATATTTTAAATCTGAAGTAACATCTACATCCGTCACACTAACCAAAGAAGATACCCTTGGGTCTTTAATTCCTTCTAACAACAATCTACTTATTACTTTTTTTATTTCCTCACCAATTCTCTTTGTTCTAGGATATGATGACATAGTATCTACAACCCTTCTATATATTATCTTTCCTTTTCTTTAACTATATAAGCTTCTATAATATCGCCTTCTTTAACATCATTATATTTTTCAATTCCTATACCACACTCATAACCTGAAGCCACTTCTCTTACATCATCTTTAAATCTCTTCAATGACGAAAGTTCTCCTTCATGTATCACTATACCATCTCTAACTAATCTTATTTTTGCATTTCTAGTTATTTTACCATTAATTACATAACATCCTGCTATAGTTCCAACTCCAGAAACTTTAAATGTAGCTCTAACTTCCGCTTTTCCTAACTCTTCTTCAACAAATTCTGGATCAAGCATACCTTTCATAGCAGCTTGTATATCTTCTATAGCATTATATATAATTCTATACGTTCTCATATCAACTTTTTCAGTTTCAGCAAGCGATGATGCTCCAGCAACTGGTCTTACATTAAACCCTATTATAATTGCATTAGAAGCACTTGCAAGCATTACATCAGATTCAGTTATAGCTCCTACTCCACCATGTATTACTTTTACAGAAACTTCTTCATTACTTAATTTTTCTAAAGATTGTTTAACGGCCTGAACTGAACCTTGAACATCAGCCTTTACTATTATATTAAGTTCTTTTATTTCACCTTGTTCCATCTGTTTAAACAAATCGTCAAGAGAAACCTTTTGAGTAGCTTTTAATTGTTCTTCTCTTAATTTTTCCTTTCTTTTCTCTGAAATACTTCTAGCTATTTTATCACTTCCAACTACTACAAATTGATCTCCTGGTTGAGGAACTTCAGAAAGACCTAAAATTTCAACTGGAATAGAAGGTCCTGCTTCTTTTATTCTCTTCCCTTTATCATTTATCATAGCTCTTACTTTTCCACAAACACTTCCAGCAACAATAGCATCTCCTACTCTTAATGTCCCGTTTTGAACAAGTACAGTAGCAACCGGACCTCTTCCTTTATCTAATTGAGCTTCTATAACTGTTCCTACTGCTTTTTTATCAGGATTTGCTTTAAGTTCTTCCATTTCCGCTACAAGTAATATCATCTCAAGTAAAGTATCTATATTTTGTTTTTTAAGAGCTGAAACAGGAACAGATATTACATCTCCACCCCAATCTTCTACTAAAAGTCCTTGTTCTGCTAATTCTTGCTTTACTCTATCTGGATTTGCATCTGGCTTATCTATTTTATTTATAGCTACTATTATTGGAACACCTGCTGCTTTTGAGTGATTAATTGCTTCTATCGTTTGAGGCATTATTCCATCATCAGCTGCTACTACAAGTATAGCAATATCTGTTACTTGAGCACCTCTTGCTCTCATTGCAGTAAAAGCTTCATGACCCGGTGTATCTAAAAATACTATTTTTTTACCATCTACATCAACTTCTGAAGCTCCTATATGTTGAGTTATTCCTCCTGCTTCTTTAGCCGTAACATTACTATGTCTTATAGCATCAAGTAAAGATGTTTTACCATGATCAACGTGTCCCATAACAGTTACTATTGGTGGTCTTGGTTTTAAATCTTCAGGTTTATCCTCTTCTATTTTTATAAGTTCTTCAGTTTCATCCTTTACCTCTTCTTTTATAGTCTTAAATCCAAAATCTAAAGCTACAAGTTCTGCAACATCGTAATCTATTTCTTGATTTATCGTCGCCATTATACCTAATTTTATAAGTTTAGTGATAACTTCAGAAGGGGTTTTATCCATTAATTGAGCTAAATTTTGAACTGATATTTTACTTCCTATTTCAATTTTAGGAATATTATCATCATCTTCTTCAACTGCTAATTCACCTTTTTTATCATTTAAATCATCAACTTTTTCATCTTTTAAAAGCTCTATTATAAGTTCTGCTTCTTCTTCATCTAATGTACTCATATGATTTGCTACATGAATATCTAATTCTTCTAACTTTTCCATAAGTTCTTTACTTGAAATTCCAATTTCTTGTGCTAATTTATAAACTCTTGTCTTTGACAAAAGCTTCACCCCCTATTAATTCTTTTATTTTATTTGCAAAGTTTTTATCTTTTATTCCTATAATAGCTCTGCTATTTTTTCCTATACTTTTTCCTAATTCTTCCTTAGTCGAAAATACAACATAATCTATATTTCTAAACTTAGATTTATCTACAAAAAGCTTTTTCGTATTATCAGATGCATCTTGAGCAATAATTATCAATTCAATTTTATTTTTTTTTAATTCTCTTAAAGTTGTATCATCTCCTGATACTAAATTTTTACTCTTTAAAGCAAGTCCTAACAAGGAAAGTATTTTATTTTTCATATTTTTTCATTTCCTCCGTTAGTTTTTCATATACTTGTTGTGGAATTTCCAATTTAAAAGCTCTATTTAACGCTTTACTTTTTATAGCCTTTTCTAAACATTCTGCACTATTGCAAATATAAGCTCCTCTACCATTAGCTTTCCCTGTAGGATCTACAAATATTTCTCCTTCTTTATTTTTAACTATTCTTATTAAATCTCTTTTAGCATCTCTATTTTGACAAGCTATACATTTACGTTGAGGTATTTTCTTTTGTTTCAAGAATATCGCCTCCTTTATAATTAATCTTGTTTAGCTTGACTTTCACTTTTTATATCAATCTTCCAATTTGTAAGCTTTGCTGCTAATCTAGCATTTTGTCCTTCTTTACCTATAGCTAAAGAAAGTTGATAGTCTGGAACTATAACTTTTGCACTTTTTTCATCTTCATTTACTTCTACAGATATTACTTTAGATGGACTTAATGAGCTCGAAATAAATTCAGCTGGATCTTGACTGTATTTAATTATATCTATTTTCTCTTCTTTAAGTTCATCAACTATATTTTTAACTCTACTTCCCTTAGGTCCAACACAAGCACCTATAGGATCTACATTACTATCAACTGAATGTACTGCTATTTTAGTTCTTGAACCTGCTTCTCTAGCTATTGATTTTATTTGAACAACTCCATCATATATTTCAGGAACTTCAAGCTCAAATAATCTCTTAACTAAACCTGGATGACTTCTAGATAAAAGTATTTGTGGCCCTTTTGTTGTCTTTTTTACTTCTAATATATATGATTTTATTCTTTGTCCTATTTCATATGTTTCACCTGGAATCTGCTCAGTCTGATTTAACACTCCTTCTATTCTTCCAAGTGATACATAAACTATTCCTTTGCTTATTCTAGCTACTATTCCTGTTATTATTTCACTTTCTCTATTTACAAATTCTTCATATATCACTTCTCTTTCTGCTTCTCTAATTCTTTGAACTACAACTTGCTTAGCAGTTTGAGCCGCTATTCTTCCAAAATTTTTAGGAGTTACTTCAAATTCTACTACATCTCCAACTTCATAGTTTACATTAAACTCTCTTGCCTCTTCTAATGATATTTCTAAAAAATCATTATCAACTTCTTCTACTACTTTTTTTTGAGAATATACTTTTACATCTCCATTTTCTCTATCAATCTCAATCCTGACATTTTGAGACGATCCAAAATTTCTTTTGTATGCTGAAACTAATGCCGCTTCAATTGTGTCTATTAATATGTCCTTAGAAATTCCCTTTTCTTTTTCTAATTGCTCCAAAGCTTCTATAAATTCTATATTCATTTCTTTTCCTCCTTATTAAATCTTTATAGATAATCTAATTATAGATACATCTTTTTTATTAAATTCAAGTATTTTTTCACCAAATTTTATTTTAATTACTCCATCAAATAATCCTAAAAGCTCTCCTTCAAATTGTTTTTTACCATCTAAAGACTTGTATAATTTAAGTTCAACATCTCTCCCTTTATATCTTTCAAAATCTTTATCTTTTTTTAATGGTCTATCAAGTCCAGGTGATGATACTTCTAAAAAATAATTTTCTTTTATTGGATCTAATTCATCCAACAATTTACTTAATTCTTCACTTACAATTTGACAATCTTTTAAAGATATTCCTCCCTCTTTATCTATATATACTCTTAGATATTTATGCCCTGCTTCTTGAACATATTCTATATCAACTAATTCAAAATTTTCTCTGTCAAGTATTGGAAGTACTATATCTTCTACTAATTTTTCTATATTTTTTCTCATTTGCAAACCTCCTTTATTCAATTGTAATGTTTTTTATAAAAGAAAGAGTGGGAATCTACCCACTCTATATTTTCACAAAACATATATTTTTCTATACTAGTATACCATATAATGTTTTTTTGTGCAACTTATCACAATAATGATAATTGATTTGTATCAGGCATATTTTTAAGACAACCATGTTTTTTTAAAGTCTCTATAACAGTTTTAGAAATTTTAGTTCTAATTCTTAAATCTTCTATAGATAAAAATTCACCTTTATCCCTTTCATTTACTATATTTACTGCAGCATTAGCTCCTACTCCTTGAAGCGCTATTAAAGGAGGTAATAACTTTCCATCTATTATTTTAAATTTTTTTGTATCCGATTTATACAAATCAACTCTTAAAATTTCAATGTTTCTCGCAAACATTTCTACAACAACTTCAAGCACAGTTAACATATTTTTTTCTTTCGCAGTAGCGCCATTACCTAATTTCTCTATTTCTTTTATTTTATCAATTACTGCATCTTTACCTTTTACAACTAATTCAGCATCAAAATCTTCAGCTTTAGTTGTAAAATACGTTGCATAAAACGCAGCAGGATAATAAACTTTACAATAAGCTATTCTAAACGACATCATAACATATGCAACAGCATGAGCTTTTGGAAACATATATTTTATCTTATTACAAGAATCTATATACCACTGAGGTACATTATTTTTTCTCATTTCTTCTTCATCTTCAGGAGTTAAACCCTTGCCTTTTCTAACCCTTTCCATAATTTGAAATGAAAGTTTTGGTTTTAATCCTTTAAATATTAAGTAATTCATAATATCATCTCTTGTAGATATAACATCCTTAAGAGTAACTACTCCATCTCTTACTAAATCCTGAGCATTGTTAAGCCAAACATCTGTACCATGAGAAAGTCCTGATATTCTAACAAGTTCTCCAAATGTTGAGGGCTTTGTATCTATAAGCATTTGCCTTACAAACTTTGTTCCAAACTCAGGTATCCCAAGACTTCCTATAGGACAATTAATATCTTCAGGAGTTACTCCTAAAGCTTCAGTAGATGTAAATATAGACATTGTTTTTTTATCATCCAAAGGTATTTTAGTAGCATCAATTCCCGTTATATCTTCAAGCATTCTTATTATAGTAGGTACATCGTGTCCTAATATATCAAGTTTAAGTATTCTTCCACTTATAGAATGATAATCAAAATGAGTCGTAATAACACCAGATGAAGAATCATTAGCAGGATATTGTATTGGCGTAAAATCATATATTTCTTTATAATGTGGAACTACCATAACTCCTCCCGGATGCTGACCTGATGTTCTTTTTACTCCTGTACACCCACTAGACAACCTATTAATTTCTGCTGATGTCGTAGTAATCCCATTTTCTTCTACATATTTTTTTACAAATCCATAAGCTGTTTTTTCTGCTATAGTACCAATAGTTCCCGCTCTATAAACATATCCTTCCCCAAATAAAACTTCTGTATACTTATGAGCATTCGATTGATATTCTCCTGCAAAATTAAGATCTATATCAGGTTCTTTATCTCCTTCAAAACCTAAAAATACTTCAAAAGGTATATCATGTCCATCTTTTATAAGAGGAATATTACAATTAGGACAATCTTTATCTGGTAAATCTGCACCTGATGTATAACTTCCAGTTTCAAAAAACTCAGAATAAAGACATTTTTCACATCTATAATGAGCAGGAAGAGGATTAACTTCGGTTATATCACTCATGGTAGCTGCAAATGACGATCCAACCGAACCCCTAGACCCTACTAAATAACCATCGGCTAAAGATTTTGTAACTAACTTTTGAGAAATTATATACATAACCGCATATCCATTATTTATAATGGAATTTAATTCTCTTTCAAGTCTATCCCTAACTACATCTGGAAGTGGATCTCCATATATTCTATGTGCTTTTTCATAGCACATCTTTCTTAAACTTTCTTCAGAACCTTCTATTATAGGAGGACATGTTTCATCTGGAATTGGTTTTATAACTTCTACATCGTCAGCTATTTTATTTGTATTTGTTATAACAACTTCTTTAGCTAAATCATCACCTAAATAACTAAACTCTTCAAGCATTTCATCTGTAGTTCTAAAATATAAAGGAACTTCTTCATTTGCACTATCAAACCCTTGAGAGTGTTTTAATATTTTTCTAAATATTTCATCATGAGGATCTAAAAAGTGCACATCTCCTGTTGCAACCACAATTTTATTGTATTTTTTTCCTAATTCTACAATTTTCTTATTAATTTCTTTTAATTCTTCATAATCTTTTACTATTCCTTTTTCTATCATAAACTTATTGTTGTCAAGAGGCATAATTTCTAAATAATCATAAAAACTTATAACCGTTTTTATATCATCTTCACTTTTGTTTTTTAATACACATTGATATACCTCTCCATTTTCACAAGCAGAACCAATCAAAAGTCCTTCTCTATATTTAGATAATATGCTTTTTGGTATTCTTGGATTTTTATAAAAATAATTAATATGAGACTCTGATATTATTTTATATAAATTTTTAAGTCCAATATAATTTTTAACAAGTATAGTTATATGATTTGTCCTTATCTTTTTATAATCTAATTTAGTAAATAATTCATTAACTTCATTTAAATTATTCACTCCTCTTTCTTTTAACATGTTTAAAAATTTAATAAATATATGAGCTGTTGCTTCTGCATCATCTACTGCTCTATGATGATTTTCTAATTTTATATTTAATTCTTTTGCAACTATATTTAATTTATATTTTTTCAAACTTGGAAGCAATTCTTTAGCAAGTGCTATTGTATCTATAGATCTGTTATTAAATTCAAGAGACAACCTATTACAATTTTCTTTTATAAATCCCATATCAAAATCTGCATTATGAGCAACTAAAACACTATCTCCTATAAATTCTAAAAATTTAGGCATTATTTCTTCAATAACAGGTTCATTTTTTACCATATCATTAGTTATACCAGTAAGTTCTTGAACTTTATAAGGAATTTCTCTTTGAGGATTAACCAAAACACTAAACCTATCAACTATTTCAAAATTTTTTATTTTTACTGCTCCTATTTCTGTAATTCTATCATTTTTATTAGAAAATCCCGTAGTTTCTATATCAAATACTATAAAACTTTGACTAAGAGGTAAATTATTAGGATTTTTTATTACTGGATTTGTATCATTTACCAAATACCCCTCTACACCATAAATAACTTTTATTCCATATTTTTTTGCCGCATTCATAGCTTCAGGAAATGCTTGAACTACTCCATGATCAGTTATAGCAATAGCTTTATGTCCCCATTTCGCTGCTCTTTCAATTAATTTTGAAGCAGAAGTAACAGCATCCATGGCAGACATTTGAGTATGAAGATGAAGCTCTACTCTTTTTTCTTCACTATTATCTATTTTTTCTTTCTTTTTAGACCTTTGTATATCAGAAATATTTATAATAAGTTCTTGTGAATAATTATCAAACAAAGCATTTCCTCTTATTTTTAAATAAGAACCTTTTTTTATATTATTTACAACATCATCCCTATTGTTTTCTCTTAAAAACAATTTACATTTTATAGAACTTGTATAATCAGTAATAGAAATTATAAGAAGAATTCTTCCACCTTTTAATTCCCTAGTCTCTATATCAAATACTTCCCCTCTTACAGAAACTCTACCTGTTTCTGGGGTAACGTTTTTAATCATTTCTACAGGATCTATATTGTCTTTCCCATATATCAAATCAGTTTCTTGTTTTTCAATTTTATTATTAATTTCTTTCTCGTTTTTTTCTTCTATCGCTTCCTTTATAGATATTATTTTTTTATTTAAAATTTCATTTGTTTCTTCCTCTTTTTTAGATATATACTCTTTTAAATTTAAAGTCTTTTTAGATTCTAAAATAAAATTAACATTTAAATCTAATCCCAATTCTTCATTAATAATATTTTTTATAGAATATGAAGCATTTTTTAACAACAACCTTTTATATAAAATTTCATCACTTATGTTTATTTCAAATAAATTATCTCTATATTTCCATTTTATTTCATCACATATACAATTAATAGAAGGTACCAACGACTTAATTACAAAAAATATATTATTCCAATAAGAACATAAAACATCATTTATATTATTCATATCTAAATCTATATACCTTACTTTTATCCTTATATCATTAAAATAATTTAATTTACTTTTTATTTCTGATTCTAATTTTTTCAACACATTAACTTTTAATATCTTTTTTGCTTCTAAAAACATATAAACAATTTTATCTTCTTTAAAGTACAATACTTTTTTTATAAATACATTTTTTAATGTAGAATCTAATTTTATATTATCCAATCCTACTCTTACTAAATATTCCTTTATATTTTTCATAACTTCCTCCCAGAAAGCTTTAATATATATCTACATTAACATAAAAATTCTAGACTAAAAAGTCTAGAATTTTTTTATTTCATCAATTAACTTATCTACCAAATATTCACTTTTTATTTTTCTTACAATTTGACCTTTTTTAAATAAAAGTCCCTCACCTTTTCCACCAGCAATTCCTATATCAGCTTCTTTTGCTTCTCCTGGTCCATTTACAGCACACCCCATTATAGCAACTGTAATATTTTTGTTCAAATTTTGTGTTTTCTCTTCTACATTAGAAACTATATCTATTAAATCTATATTACATCTACCACATGTAGGACAAGATATTATCTTCACTCCTTCTTTAATCAAACCTAAAGACTTTAATATTTCTTTTCCCACAAATATTTCTTCCTCAGGATCTCCTGTTAATGAAACTCTAATAGTATCTCCTATTCCTTTTAAAAGTAAATATCCTATTCCTATAGAAGATTTTATAGTACCTCTTTTTATACTTCCAGATTCAGTTATACCTATATGAAGCGGATAATTCACCTTTTTAGACATAAGCTCATACGCTTTTATTGTAATATGTATATCACTAGATTTTAAAGAAATTACTATATTATCAAAATCCATATTTTCTAAAACATTCACATGTCTCATTGCACTTTCCACTAAAGCTTCAGGAGTCACCTTTTTATATTTTTCAAGAAGATCTTTCTCAAGTGATCCACCATTCACTCCTATTCGTATTTTTATATTTCTTTCCTTTGCTTTTTTTACTATTTTTTTTACTTTTTCTAAATCTCCAATATTTCCAGGATTAATTCTAAGTCCATCTACTCCTTGTTTTATAGATTCAATTGCTAATCTATAATCAAAATGTATATCAGCTATTAAAGGAATATTTATTTTGCTCTTTATATCTGAAAGCTTAATTGCAGCTTCCATATCTGGAACTGCAACTCTAACAATATCACACCCTACTTCTTCTAACCTTTTTATTTGATTCACAGTAGAATTCACATCTCTTGTATCTGTGTTAGTCATAGACTGAACAGTTATAGGATTATTTCCTCCAATTTTAATATTTCCACATCTAACCTCTTTAGTTAATTTCCTCAAAAAAACCACCTTCTACTTTATTATTCTAGTAATATCCTTATAAGTAATAAATATCATCAAAATCATCAACGCTACAAATCCTATTAAATGTATTTTTCCTTCTTTTTCTGGATCAATTTTTTTACCTCTTATTAACTCTATTATTAAAAATATAATTCTACCTCCATCAAGTGCCGGTATAGGAAGTAAATTAAAAAGTCCCAAATTTATACTAATTGCAGCAGCTAAAAATATTAAATGTACTATTCCAGATTCAGCTGCCTGACCAACTACACTTATTATTCCCACAGGTCCAGTTACCTGTTCAAAAGATATATTCCCTGTTATAGCTTTTCCTAAAAAAATAATTATTTGATTTGAAAGGAACACAGTTTGATCTACAGCATATTTTAACGATAAAATTATATTTTTCTCATATTTAGGCTGTATTCCTATCATCATTCTCCCGTCTTTTTTTTCAGGAACAACATTGTAATTAAATATTTTTCCATCCCTCAAAACTTGTATATTTACACTTTTACTATCAGAAGAATTTATAACTTTCACTATATCATCCCAAGTATTAGTTTTAATATCATCAATTTTAATTATTTTATCTCCAGATTTAATTCCAATTTCCTGAGCCGGAAAATTTTCTATAGTATTTTTTATAGTTGTACTTGGAATTCCTTGATACATAAACATACCTACAAACAATAATATAGCAAGCACAAAATTCATAAAAGGACCTGCAAACAATATACTTATTTTTTGTAATATGCTTTTGTTATTAAAACTTCTAGGGTCATTTGATTCTTCATCTTCTCCTTCCATTCTAACATACCCTCCAAGAGGTAAAGCTCTTATTGTATATTCTGTTTCTCTGCCTTTAAATCCATATATTTTTGGTCCCATACCTATTGCAAATTCATGTATTTTTACTCCTGCTTTTTTAGCAACTATAAAATGACCAAATTCATGAAATAAAACAAGAATTCCAAATACTACAAGCGATATAACTATAGTCATTTTTTCACCTTCCTATTTTACAATTTCTTTAATAAACTCTCTACTCCAGTTATCTACATATAATATTTCCTCTAATGTAGGATTATTTACACAAGAATGTTTTTCAAGTGCTTTTTCTATATACAATGGTATATCATAAAATTTTATATTATCATTTAAAAATTCACTTACTAACACTTCATTAGCTGCATTTAAAACAGTAGGATATGTTCCCCCATTTTTTAAAGATTCATAAGCGAGTTTTAAACACGGGAAAGTATCCATATCAGGTTTCTCAAATGTTAAAGAACTAATTTTTACAAGGTCAAGCCTTTCAAAATTACTATAAATTCTATTCGGATAAGACAAAGCATATTGTATAGGTAACTTCATATCAGGATTTCCTAACTGAGCTATTACAGAACTATCCTTAAATTGAACCATTGAATGTATAATACTTTGAGGATGAACAAGTACATCTATATTATCTCCATCAATATCAAATAACCATCTCGCCTCTATTACTTCAAGTCCTTTATTCATAAGAGTAGCTGAATCGATAGTTATTTTTTTTCCCATACTCCAATTTGGATGCTTTAATGCTTCATTTTTTGTAACAGTTAAAAGTTCTTCTTTTGTCTTATTTCTAAAAGGACCTCCTGAAGCTGTTAATATTAATTTTTCAATACTCTTATTATCCTCTCCATTTAAGCACTGAAATATAGCACTATGTTCACTATCAACAGGAATTATATTAACTCCTTTTTCCTTAGCTTTTTTCATAACTAAACTACCAGCCGTAACAAGCGTCTCTTTATTTGCAAGAGCAATAGTTTTTCCTTTATTTATAGCTTCTAATGTAGGAATAAGTCCAATCATTCCAACCAAAGCTGTAATCAATATATCTACTTCTTCTAAAGAAGCTATAGCTTTCAACCCCTCCATTCCCCAATATATTTCTATATTTATGTTATTAGGCAAAATTTCTTTCAACTTTTTAGCTTTATCTTCATCATATACAGCAATTATTTTAGGCTTAAATTCTTTTATTTGTTCTAATAATTTATATATATTTGTATTTACTGCTAACGCTACAATATTAAAATCATCTTTGTTATTTCTTATAACTTCTAAAGCTTGAGTTCCTATTGATCCTGTTGACCCTAAAATAGCTATATTTTTCATATTATTCATCCCTTCTTATAATAAATCTAAATTAATATAATAGCTTCAGATTATTCTGAAGCTATTTAATAAAAAATAATATATAATAATATACAAAAGGAGCTGTAAAAATAATACTATCAAATCTATCTAATATACCTCCATGTCCAGGTATTAATTTTCCATAATCTTTTATTCCTAAAAATCTTTTTATAGAAGATGCAAATAAATCCCCAAACTGAGCAATTATACTTCCAATCAAACCTATTACAGCCATATGCAATAAATTTAAATTGAATAAACTTCCAAATAAAACGCACGAAAGAGAACTTCCTAATATTCCTCCAATACTTCCTTCCACTGTTTTTTTAGGACTTACTTCAGGTATTAATTTATTTTTACCAAAAAAATACCCACTAAAATAAGCAAATGTATCTGTCATCCAAGCTATTATAAAAACCAACCAAACATACTCATAATCACTTAATTTTGAAATTAACACTATATGATTTAAAAGATACGGTATATATAATATACCTAAAAAGGTTATACTCATATCCATAATATTATATTTTCTTAAAACTATTAATATGCATGCTACTAAAAACAGAATAAAACTTAAACCTAATAAATATTCATTACTAAATTTTAAAACTGAAAATATAAAAAATATTAAACACAATATATATCCTAACACATTAACCGAATTTAAATTTTTCTCCTTAAAAGCATCATAAAACTCCTTAAGTGCAATTAAAGAAACTATTAAAACTCCTAAATAGAGGGGAATTCCTCCATTTATCAATATAAATATTAAAAGCGGTAATAATATTATTGAAGATAGTATTCTAATAAACATATAATTCCCCCTATTTAAGTCCTCCAAATCTTCTTTCTCTATTTTGATATTCTAATATAGCAGCATATAAATGTTCTTTTTTAAAATCCGGCCAATATACATCTGAAAAGTAAAATTCTGAATAAGCTATTTCCCATAACAAAAAATTACTCACTCTATATTCTCCACTAGTTCTAATTAAAATATCAGGATCTGGCAGATTTTTTGTGTTTAAATAATTTTTAATAAAATTTTCATCTATATCATTTATAGATATATTACCTGTTTCATATTCTTTCAATATATTTACTATAGCATTTTTTATATCATTTCTACTTCCATAATTTAATGCCAAAGTAAGAACTAATCCACTATTGTTTTTAGTAAACTCCTTAGCTTTATTCAACTCATCTATTGCAACTTTAGGAAGATAAGAAATGTCACCTATTGTATTTAAAATAACATTATTTTTATGAAGTTCTTTAACTTCTTTTCTTAAATATTCAACTAATAAATTCATCAAAGTACTTACTTCTTCCTTAGGTCTTTTCCAATTTTCTGTCGAAAAAGCATACAATGTCAAATAATTAACACCCAAAGCACTGCATTCCTTGACAATTTCTCTTATAGTTTCAACTCCTGCTTTATGCCCAAAAGTTCGAGGTAAAAATCTTTTCTTTGCCCATCTTCCATTTCCATCCATTATTATAGCTATATGTTTTGGAATATTCTTTTTATCTATACTATCTAGTTCTCTTTTATTCATCGTTTTCCTCCAAGTAAATATTTTTCCAACTTCTTACTTTAAGAAGTCGGAAAAATATGTGATAACAAGTTCTATAATATTATCTTTTTCTTTTACCATAATTACTCTAGGAATTTTTAATGTTTCTTTATCCTTATGTCCTCTAATCTCTCTAATAACATATGTTATATTTTTTCTTTTAAGTATATTTTCTACTTCTTCAAGTTCAAGTCCTAAAAGATTTTTATAATCCAAATTAAACCTCCATAATTTCTTTTTCTTTCTTTTCTAAAAGTTCATCAACGATTTTTATATAACTATCAGTAATCTTTTGAACTTCATCTTGAGCCTTTTTCAAATCATCTTCTGTAAGCTCACCATCTTTTTGCATCTTTTTTAATTTATCATTAGCATCTCTTCTTTCATTTCTCAAAGCAACTTTAGAATTTTCTGCTGTTTTACTAGCAAGTTTAAACAGTTCTTTTCTTCTTTCTTCTGTAAGTTGCGGAATAACTATTCTTATAACTTTTCCATCATTAGTTGGATTAAATCCTAAATCTGCCAACTGAATAGCTTTTTCAATACTACTTAAAGCAGACATATCCCACGGTTGAATTACTAAACATCTTGGCTCTGGTGCAGATACTGTAGCTAACTGCTTAAGCGGAGTTGGTGCACCATAATAATCAACAACAACTCTATCAAGCATTCCAGGATTTGCTCTTCCAGCTCTTATAACTCCTAATTCTTCTTTTAAAACCGAAATAGTTTTTTTCATTTTTTCTTCTAAAGACTTATGCACTTCTAATCTCATAATTAATCCTCCTTTACAATCGTTCCAATATTTTTTCCTAAAACAACATCTATAATATTTTTAGAATTATTTAAACCAAATACCCTTATAGGTATTTTATTATCCATACATAAAGAAGTTGCAGTTGAATCCATAACTTTTAAACCTCTTTTTAAAACTTCTATGTAAGAAACACTGTCAAACTTTTTAGCTCTAGGATTTATCATAGGATCACTATCATATACCCCATCCACTTTTTTGGCTAAAAGTATAACTTCAGCTTCAATTTCAGCAGCTCTTAGCGCCGCCGCTGTATCAGTTGAAAAATATGGATTTCCTGTTCCTGCCGCAAATATAACTACTCTATTTTTTTCTAAATGTCTCATTGCTTTTCTTCTTATATACGGTTCTGCTATTTGTCTCATTTCTATAGCTGTTTGAACTCTAGTCAAAACCCCTATATTTTCTAAAGCATCTTGCATAGCTAAAGAATTCATTACAGTAGCAAGCATACCAATATGATCAGCAGTAGTTCTATCCATTCCTTCACTACTTCTTCCTCTCCAAAAATTACCACCACCTACTACTATAGCAATTTCCACTCCCATTTTATGTAATTCTTTTATAGAAAATGCAATTTCATTTACAATTTCATTATCTATTCCAAATCCTTTTTCTCCAGCTAAAGCTTCACCACTTAATTTTAATAATACCCTTTTATATATAGGTTTATCCATAAAAATCCTCCATTCAATATTCTTTTAAAAAAGAGAACACACATGTGTTCTCTTTTTTATTATTTAAGTTGCTTAGCAACTTCTTCTGCAAAGTTTTCTTCTTTCTTTTCTATACCTTCTCCAACTTCAAATCTAACTACTTTAGATATTTTAATTTCAGTACCCAATTTATCAGCAGTTTCTTTAATAAGTTTTTCTACTGTTAAATCTGGATTTTTTACAAATGATTGATCAAGTAAACACACTTCTTTTAATTGTTTATTTAACCTTCCAACTACCATTTTTTCAACTATTTCAGCTGGTTTTCCTTCATTTAATGCTTGTTGTTTTAATATTTCTGTTTCATGAGCTATGTAATCTTGATCCACATCATCTCTTGAAATATATTTTGGATTCATTGCAGCAACCTGCATAGCTATATCTTTACCTAAAGTAAATACCTCTTCAGAATCAGAATCTGTTTCTATAGCTACTAATACTCCTATTTTTCCTGCACCATGAATATATCCTGCAATTTTTCCGTTTTCAACTTCAAATATTTCAAATCTTCTTATATTCATGTTTTCTCCAATTGTAGCTATTTTAGAGTTTAAAACTTCTTGAACTGTTGTTTCAGTATCTAAATATTTTTCATTTAATAATTCTTCAACAGTTGACTTATTTGATGCTAAAGCTGTAGTTGCTATATCCTTTACAAACTGTATAAATTTATCATTTTTAGCAACAAAATCAGTTTCAGAATTCACTTCAACTATAGAAGCTTTTTTGCCATCTTCAGTCATACATATATCTACTAATCCTTCTGCTGCCACTCTACCTGCTTTCTTAGCAGCTTTTGCTAAACCTTTTTCTCTTAATAAATCTATAGCTTTATTCATATCTCCATCAACTTCAATTAAAGCTTTTTTACAATCCATCATTCCTGCACCAGTTTTTTCTCTTAATTCTTTTACCATTGCAGCTGTAATTGCCATATAATCGCCTCCCTATATATTATTAAAGGTAAGGGATTTTATCCCTTACCAATTTATTATTCTTGTACTTCTTCTACTTCATCTTCAACGCTTTGTTTACCTTCCGCCACAGCATTAGCTATTGTACTAGTAATAAGCTTAACAGCTCTTATAGCGTCATCATTTCCTGGAATTGCATAGTCAACCTCTTCTGGATCACAGTTAGTGTCAACTATAGCTACAACAGGAATGCCTAATCTATGAGCTTCTTGTATTGCTATCTTTTCTTTTCTTGGATCTACAACAAATAAAGCTCCTGGTAATTCAGGCATATCTTTAATACCATTTAAATATTTTTCTAATTTTTCTTTTTCATGTCTTAACTTTATAACTTCTTTTTTAGGTAAAACTTCGAATGTTCCATCTTCTTCCATTTTTTCTAATTCTCTTAATTTTTGAATTCTATTCTTGATAGTTTTGTAGTTAGTTAACATTCCACCTAACCATCTTTCATTGACATAGAACATTCCACATTTTTCTGCTTCTTCTTTTATAGCATCTTGAGCTTGTTTTTTTGTACCAACAAATAATATTGGCTTTCCAGTTTCAGCAACTTCTTTAATAAATTTATAAGCTTCTTCAATTTTCTTTACAGTTTTTTGTAAATCGATAATGTAAATTCCATTTCTCTCAGTAAATATGTACTGAGCCATTTTTGGATTCCATCTTCTTGTTTGATGTCCAAAATGAACGCCTGCTTCTAATAATTGCTTCATTGATATAACTGACATTTAAAATGCACCTCCTATGGTTTTTCCTCCGATTTAGTCATTTTCTTAAAAGACCATTTTTGGCACCATTTTAAGAATTCTAAATCGTGCGTAATATTTTCGCCTATGATAGTATAGCACATAGAAAGCAAATTTACAATATTTTTTTCCATTTTAATTTACTAATATTTTTATTATCTAAAATTATTTCAATTTTATTACAAGTATATCCATTTTCGATCTTAATATGCATAAAAATTCATTTAAAATCGTTTTCTTTATGCTTATTTTTTTAATTTTAATATTAAATCCACTTCACGTATACTTTTGTTTGTTTTTTTAGCTATTTCTTCTTTTGAATATCCTAACATATTTAATCTTTCAACTTCATTTGAATAAATAACTTCTTTATTTTTAAAATTCATTGTATACATTTGATTCTTTATAATATTATCTATATTTTTTACTTTTTCATCTAACTCACTTAATTTATTTTTTAATAAATCCCCCGAAAAATTATTTTTATATTCATTTGATGTATTAGTTGTATTTTCAAATTTAGAAAAAAATTTGATTAAAAAAAACAAACTTATAATACACGTAATCGACCCTAATAAAATAATTACGTAGTTTATATTCATGTTTTCCTCCTATACTACAGACTTTACAACAATATCTTTATTTTCAACATAAAATTTAGAACCTCTTATCTCTTCCCTTATATGCTTCGTTAAACTTCCTATGTTTATCTCCACTCCAGGATATATCTTTTTATTGACAACTATAACCCCTTTTTCTGAATTTTTAATTTCACAATTAACTCTTTGAATAGTGTCATTTAAAATCTTTAATCTTTTTGAAAGCTTATCACATAATTGTAATTTTTCTAAAAGTAAATTTTTTTCTTTTCTATCTAAAGTTCCTTTTTTTAATAAACTCTTATACGAATTTATAGCAATTGATAAAATTTTTAATTTTTTTTCAATATCTTCTTTTTCATCTAAAGAATATTTCATCTTGATTTTAAGTTTAGGATCAACTCCTGCTTCTAAATACGTTTTTGTTCCCATTGGAGATCCTATTATATCAGCTTCGATATTTTGTCGAGCATTTAATTCTCCACCTGCTATTAACCCTTTTTTACCATTTACAATTATACTTCCTCCACACATTATCTTACTATGAACTATAAAATCTGTAATTATATCTCCTTCACAAATGACTTTAGCATTTTCTATATATTTACAAATTAAATTTCCACTACAAAATATAACATTTTTATCACTACCTTGTATTCCACTTTTTACAAATAAACTTCCGTTTGCTTTTACAGTAGCACTTTCTATTACTCCATTAACTTCTATATCACCATCCGATTCCACACAAAATCCAGCTTTTATATCTCCATAAACCAAAATACTTCCATTAAATCTAATATTTCCAGTTAATGAATCTACATTCCCTTTTATATCTAAAACTGTATTAACACTTATTTTTCCATCTCTAAATTCAATTCTTCCTTCAGTGGTACTTATTGCTTTTAATCCATCTTTACTTATTTTTACATTTTTACCCAACTTAAAATTTACATCTTTACCTTTATTAGCTTTTATTTTTTCACCTTTTAAATTTATACCATCAAGTCCTTCTTTTGGAGGAATTTTTTCAGCTAATATCTGTCCTTTTTTTACATTTTCCACAAAATTTAATTCTTTAAAATCTATCCTTCCATTTTCATCAATTTTTGCTTTTCTCTCTCTATTAATATCAAAATAATATTTAATAAATCCATTCTCGCCAGTTACAGGTTTTAATCCATTTGCTACTTCTATTAATTTATTAAAATCTTTCCTCTGAATAGTATCATTTATCACTTTTTCATCTATTCCATATACAATATTATTTTCTTTTAAAAAATCTATTATATACTGTGTATCTAAATTTATGTTTTCTTTACTAGTTTTTATTTTTAAATAAGCTTTCATAAAATCACTAGTTACACTAAGTATTAATTCTCCCTCTTCAAATTTTTTATAAATATCTTTTAACACTATTCCCTCTCCTTTATACTTACCTAAAATTTTCTAACTTTGTTTTTATTTTTAATATAGATCTACTATGAATTTGAGATATTCTTGATTCAGATATGTTAAGTATTTTACCAATTTCTTTATAGGTAAGCCCCTCATAATAATATAAATTAATTATCAACCTTTCTCTTTCATTAAGTACATCTAAAGCTTTCTTTAAACTTTCTATAATATCTTTCCTTATTAGAGATTCTTCTGGATTTACATCAGAAGAAGTATCTTCTATTTGAATTTTAAAATTATCATTTAATTCTTCTTCTAAAGAAACTACATTATATATATTTGTTTCTTCTAAAAGCTTTAAAATTTCATCTTCACTTTTACCAAGTTCCTCAGCTAATTCATTTGTATTAGGTTCTCTCCCTAACTTGTTTTCTAATTTTGCATAAGCATCTTTTATTAATTTTGATTTTTGACGTATCGATCTAGGTATCCAATCTAAATTTCTTATTTCATCAATTATTGCTCCTCTTATTCTAACTGATGCATAAGTTTCAAATTTTATATTTTTACTATAATCATATTTTTCTATTGCATCTATAAGCCCTATTATTCCATAACTTACCAAATCATCATATTCTATATTTGATCCGTAATAATTATAAAGTCTTCCTGAAATTATTTTAACTAATTTTATATACCTTAAAATAATTTCTTTCTTCAATTCATTTTTTGCCTTTTCATCTTTTGTACTTTTATATTTAATCCATATATCTGATTCATTCATCTAAATACCTCCAGTTAATTATTCAAATCTTTAAAGTTTATTTCTTTAAATTCATTATTATCATCTTCTTGTCCATCATTTTCATTTAATATATCTTTTATATCTGAATCTATAGGAGGTATAACTATATCTATGTTATTTTTAGTTTTATTTATATTTTTTAATATAATATTAAAAAATATAAATAAAACTACATTTAAAGCTATCAATAAAAACATAGATCTAGTAATAAATTCAAAAAAACTCATCTTTTTCACTATTGAATTTAATGTGCACATAAATAACAATAAATAATTTATAACAAGTGTATATAATATATTTTTTTTCATATTAAACACCTTAATCTATATTATTTTTCTACCTTTACCTATAGCCTTAATTGCCAATTCACCATTATAACAATTAAATTCTATAGTTCTTCCATAATTACCCAAAACATCTTCTCCTATAATTGATATTTTATGCTCAGATAATTTTTCTTTTACAGCAATTACATTTCTTTTCCCTATATTAAGAGTATCACTTTTAATTGAAATATTAAACATTTGGGCTCCTCCAGCAATTTTAGCTGTTAATCTATTTTTTGAAGCCCCTTTTTTTATCATATCAGTTATAAGTTCTTCAATAGCTGTATCTGCAAATTTTGCCTTATTTGAATTATTTTTTATTTCTTTACTAGAAGGAAGCATTATATGTGCCATTCCTCCAACTTTTTTAAATTTATCATATAAAACAATGCCAACACATGATCCCAAACCTAATGTTATTAAAATATCATTTTCTTTTCCTATTTTATAATCTGCCATTCCCACTTTTATAATATTACTCATCTTTCAACACTCCAAGACTTTTAAATAAAACTTTAAACGAATCTATGTCTGGCATTAAAAAAAATTTTCCCACAATTTCATTATTTCCTTCTTTTAATTTATTTTCTATTAGAATTATTTTATCGCTTATTTGTCCATATTCTATAGCAGGAACACTTAATATAGATCCCGCCATATCTATACTAACACAAGGAACAGATATATTTATTTTCAAATTAGAAAATGCAGATATAGCATTTATATATGAACTTGATAATATATTACCTATTTCTTGTAAAGCTGAAATTTCCATTTCATTATAAAATTCAGATTCTATTTTTTTACCAAATAACATGCTAAGTAAATTATCACTAGACTCTTTATCCAAAATCAATAACATTGTTCCATTTATATCGTTAAAAAAACTAATATAAACTCCTACTACAATTAATTCTTCTCCTCCTAAAATTTCTACTATTTTTTCTGTATCAAGTATTTCTATAGATGGAACTTCCATATCTACTTTTGTATTAATCATTTTTGAAAGAGAAGTAGCTGCATTTCCAGCTCCTATATTTCCAATTTCTTTTAAAACATCTATATATATACCCTTTAAATTGTTTATTTGAAAACCCATAATGCTTTTTTCTCCCTCCGCCCTTAAATTAAATTTAGTCATTCATGTTTAATATTTTATATACATCTATTAATATAATAACTCTATCTTCTATTTTTCCTATACCTTTAATAAACCCCTCACTAAAACTATCATCAACTATATTATAATCAATATCTTCTTGATTTATATCTTTTACTTCAGAAGCTGAATCCACTATAAAACCTATTAAAACATCTTCTATTTTATTAACTATTATTCTAGCATCCTTATCGTATTCTTTAATACCAAGATTAAATCTTTTTCTTAAATCGATTACTGGTACTATTTCTCCTCTTAAATTAATTACTCCTTTTATATAGCTTTCAGTTTTAGGAACCCTAGTTATTTCTGTCATTTTTTCTATAGTTTGAACATAGTTTATATTTATTCCATAAAATTCTTCTTCTAATTTAAATATTACATATTGATTGTCATTATTTTTCAATTCATTCACTCCCCTTAAAATAGAGAATTTGTATCTATAATTAATGCTACACTACCATTACCTAATATAGTAGCTCCAGCTATAAAATTAATTCCACTTAAATACTTTCCTAAAGATTTTATAACTATTTCTTGTTGTCCTATAAGTTTATCTACTATTACACCCAAATCCTTATCTCCTTTTTTCACTATTACAACAGTTACTTCTTCTAAATCTTTTTCTCTTTTTTCATCTATTTCTATCACTTCTCCCAAATCTACTAATGGAAGTGTTTTTCCTCTATATAAAACAATATCCTTACCTTCTACCTTTCTAATTTTATTTTTATCAATATTAGTTATTTCTTTAATATTATTCAAAGGTATAGCATATTTTTCACTTCCCACCATTACCAATAAAGCTTGTATTATTGCAAGTGTCAATGGCAATCTTATTATAAACTTAGTTCCTTTATTTCTCTCAGTTTCAATTTCTACTAAACCACCTAACGCTTCTATCTTTGTCTTTACCACGTCAAGCCCCACACCTCTACCAGAAATATCTGATATTTTATCAGCAGTACTAAAACCTGGGGCAAATATCAAATTACTAGCCTCTTTATCATCCATTAAAGCTGCTTGTTCTTTACTTATTATTCCTTTTTCTACAGCTTTATTTTTTATTTTCTCTACATTAATTCCAGCACCATCATCACAAACTTCTATAACAACATTATTTCCATCTGGATAAGCAAGTAATTTAACTGTCCCCACTTCATTTTTATTTAATGACCTTCTCACTTCTGGAGTTTCTATTCCATGATCAATAGAATTTCTTAAAAGGTGAATTAAAGGATCTCCAATTTCATCTATGACAGTTCTATCAACTTCAGTTTCTTCACCTTCCATTATCAAATTAATTTCTTTATTTAATTCTTTAGAAAGATCTCTTACCATTCTTGGAAATCTATTGAAAACTCTTTCAATAGGAACCATTCTAACTTTAGTAACTGCATCATGAAGACTTGTAGTAATTCTCTCCAAGTACTCTATAGCCTCATTCATGTTCTGAGTTTTTGAAGATATATCAATATCTTCAAGTCTAGTTTTAACTATTATAAGTTCACTTACCAAATTCATAAGATTATCTAATCTATCAATATCCACTCTAACTGTTTTTCCTGTTTTTCCTCTTCTTTGTTTGTTTTGTTTTTCCTTATTATTTTTTATTTTTCCTTGTACTACTTTATTAATTTCATTTTTTGAAATGACTTTATCTTCAGATTGTTTATTATCTATATTATTTCTAATAGGAGTATCTCCGGTAAAATCTTTTATAATTACATCTTTTACCTCTGATATATTTTTTAATTTATCTCTCAATTCTTCTTCTTGTAATTTTGTCAAAACTATAATATCAAATTCTTTATCAAAATTTTCATCTTCAATATCTTCTACAGATGGATTTGAATATACTATTTCTCCATCTTCTTCTACAGATTTAAATACTAAAAATGCCCTTGCAGCCTTTAACATACAGTTTGAATCTAATTCAATCTTAATATTGTACGAATTTAAACCTCCTTCTTTAGCCTTAGTAACTACTTCATATACATATTTAAATTCTTCATTATTTAAATTTTCATCAATATTTTCATTACCTTGATATTCAAAATCTTTTATAATTACATCTTTTACCTCTGATATGTTTTTTAATTTTTCTCTTAATTCTTCTTCTTGTAATTTTGTCAAAACTATAATATCAAATTCTTTGTCAAAATTTTCATTTTCAATATCTTCTACAGATGGATTTGAATGTACTATTTCTCCATCTTCCTCTACAGATTTAAATACTAAAAATGCCCTTGCAGCCTTTAACATACAGTTTGAATCTAATTCAATCTTAATATTATAAGCGTTCAATCCGCTTTCATTTGCTTTAGATATTATATCATTCACATATTCTAATTCTTCATTATTTCCATCTTTTTTATCCACTTTAGAATCTTCTATAGATCCTATATGTTCTAATCTATATATTATGTCTTCTACAGATCTATCTGATTCTTTTCCTTCGATTTCTACATTTTTTATAAATTCTTCTAAAATGTCTAACCCTTCAAATAATATATCTATTATATTAGAATCTATTTTTAATTTTCCACTTCTAATATCGTCTAAAACATTTTCCATTTTATGTGTAAGATTAGATATTTTTAAAAAACCCATAGTAGATGACATACCTTTGAGAGTATGCGCAATTCTAAATATTTCATTCACTATTTCCATATTTGAAGTATCATTTTCAAGTTCTAATAAACTTTGATTTAAATTTTCTAGGTGCTCTTTAGATTCATCCAAAAACATATCTAAATATTGTTCTAAATCAAGCACTATTTACACCCCCATTAATTTATTAATTTCTTTGCCAATAAGATTAACCGGAAAAACTTTATCAGCTAATCCTAAATTTATAATTGATTTTGGCATTCCAAAAACTACACATGTTGACTCATCTTCAGCTATTGATATAACATTTTGTTTCACTTGTTTTAATTTATTCAATCCTTTCGTTCCATCAGAACCCATTCCCGTCATTACAACAGCAATAATTTTCCTTAAATCAATTTCACATAATGAATAAAACATTGCATCTACAGAAGGTTTGTGTCCTGAAACCTTTTGACCATCGTCCAAAACTATTTTAATTTTATTTCCTTCATTTTTAAATTTGATATGCTTATCACCTGGAGCAATATATGCTACCCCATTTTTTACAATTTCACCATCTTCTGCTTCTTTTACTAAAACTTCAGAAATATTATTTAATCTTTCTGCTAAAGATTTTGTAAACCCAGGAGGCATATGCTGAACTATAACAATTGGTGCTTTAACATTTTTTGAAATATTAGGTAGAACCTCTTGAAGCGCCCTAGGTCCTCCTGTAGAAGTTCCTATTGCAATTATAGATTCTACTTGCCCAAATCCTATATTAATACTTTTTTTATTTGTATTTTCTTTCTTTATTTTTACAATTTCTCTCTTCGTATAATGTCTTCTAGAAATCTTAACTTTTGAAGCAGTTTTTATCTTATTTATAATCAATGATTTTATTTCTTCATCATTTATTTTAAAAATATTTGAGGGTTTAGTTATAAAATCTACAGCACCTAAATTTAAAGCTTGTATTGTTAAATCTGCTCCACTTTTAGTTAAACTACTGAGCATAACTACAGGTGTTGGTTTTTCTTTCATTATTTTTTCTAAAGTTAATATTCCATTCATAATTGGCATTTCAACATCTAACGTTACTACATCTACTTCATTTAACATCAATTTTTCTATAGCTTCTTTCCCATTTTTCGCAACATCTACCACTTGAATTTGTTTATCAACAGACAAAATATCTTTAATTATCTTTCTTATAAAAGCTGAATCATCAACTACTAATACTCTTATTTTATCCATCTAAATCAATCCTTTTTGTCTTAATATTCTTTGTTGTTTAAATAAATAACCGACAATATAATTTCTAATTTTTTCCTCCAATTCTACAAACTTAATTCCAAGTTCAAATTGTTTCATATTCTTTGTATATACATTAACTCTTATTACTTCTCCTTTTATTTCAAGTTCATTTCCTTCTATATTCATTTTACAACATACTTGTTCATTATTTTCTAATTTTTTATCTGATATTAATTTAAAACCTCCTCCACTTAAATCTTTTGTATATCCATTTATAATGATTTCATTTTCATTGTTATAAATTTTCACTGGAATACTAACATCTAATCTAAAATAATTTCTTCTTTGTATAGTTTTTGTCTCTTCTAATTGCTGTATTCTAAAATAAGGAATCTCAGTATTTTTTCTATCTATTAATTTTGCAGTAAAGTAAAATACTCCTTTATTATCAATGCTATAATATACTAATATTTTACTTCCAATATGTATTGGAACTAAATTTCCTTCATGTATAGGTATTGCTATTAAAAATTCTTCTTCTGATACTATTTCAAGAAGTTGACTGATTAAATTTTTGTCTTTTTCTGTATAGCTACCTAATACCTGAATTTCTAGTTTATCACCTACTTTAAAACAGTTTTTATATTTCATTCAAAATTTACCCCCTATTGCTAAAAAATAAACCAGATAATTTTTTCACAAAACTACTAAATAATTTATTATTTTCTTTTTTCCCTAATAGTTTATTACAAATATTATCTATATTTTGACTTGCTAGACTATTAGGTGCCCCTATATAAAAAGGAATCTGTCTTTTTACACAAGTTTGAACATTTTTATCATTACTTATATATCCTAAATATTCAATATTTTTATATAAAAATTTTTTAGATACTAAACTTAATTTATTAAAAGTATTTTCAGCTTCTTTTTTTGTATCAGCCTTATTTACAACTAAACTTATAATTTTACTAGTAGATTCTTTACTAATAACTTTAATTAAAGCATATGCATCAGCTATAGCTGTGGGCTCAGGAGTTGAAACCACAATTATTTCTTCAGAAGCTGATATAAAAGATATAACCGATTTCGATATACCAGCTCCTGTATCTATTAACATAAAATCTGCATAATTTTTTAAATAAGCTATATTATTTAATATTTTATTTAATTTATAAAGTGGTAAATCGACTATATCACTTATTCCTGCTCCTCCTGAAATTATTTTTATACCTAAAGGTCCTTCTATAATTATATCTTCAATATTCACATTATCTTTAACTAAATCTACAAGACCTAATTTCGGACTAATCCCAAGAAGAATTTCTATATTAGCAAGTCCTAAATCAGCATCTATAATCAAAACCCTACTACCTTTTTTTTTCAAAGCTAAAGCTAAATTTAAAGTAAAATTACTTTTTCCAACTCCACCTTTACCACTAGATATACATATTACCCTTGGTTCATTTTCATTGTTGCTTTTATTATTTATATAATTATAACTATTTTTTTTCAAAATAGCACTTCTTAATTTTGAGGCTTGATCCATAATTATTTACCTCCTAAGAACTTCATTTACTACTTTTTTAAGATCAAATTTCTCTATATCATCTGGCACATTTTGACCAAAGGTAGTATAAGTTATAAATTTATTAGAATTATATAAAATATCTAATACTATACCTATATTATCAGTTTCATCTAATTTAGTTACTATAATTTTATAATCATTTAAAAAACTATATTCATTAATAATACTTTTTATATCATCTATATTGCAATTAGCACTTAATACTAAAAATACTTCTTTTTCTTTAAAACAATTTAAAAATTCCTTTAATTCTTTCATATGTTTTTTATTTTTATGGCTTCTTCCAGCTGTATCTACAAATATTAAATCCCTATTTTTTAATTTTTCTATACAATAACTTACATCATTTAAATCATAAGCTACTTCAATAGGAGCATTTAATATATCGGCATATGTCTTTAATTGATCAACAGCTGAAATTCTATAAGTGTCTAATGTTAAAAAACCAACTTTCTTATCTTTTTGTAAAACAACTTCTGAAGCAAGTTTTGCTAAAGTTGTAGTTTTCCCAACACCTGTCGCTCCAACAAATATATTTATTTTTTTATCAAAATCAATATCATTAAGTTCATATATTTTAAACTTATCTAATAAATATTTTCCAACATAAGCCTCAAATTTATTATCATCTATATCTACATCTTCAATATCACATAAAATATTTTCTATTAACTCATCAGACAATCCTTTTCTTTTAAGATTATTATAATAATCTTTAAATTTAACTTTTATGCTTTTTTCATCATTAAATTTAATATCTACTTTATTGTTAATTTTTTTTATCATTTGTTTTAACTCTTGTATTTCTCTATTTAGTGTATTAACTTCTTCATTTTCATATTTAATTTTATCTAATTGTTTCTTTACTTGATCCTTGAATTGTATTTCTTTTATATCTCTATTATCTAAGTTTTTTTCTTTTAAAGCAACCATTTTATTTTCTAATTGCTGCTTTTCTAAAGCAGCTAATACTTCTACTTTTTCTTTTTTTAAAAAACCAAATATTCCTCCTGTTTTAATTTTTTTTGTATGAAGTATCACTGCATTATCCCCTAATTCATTTTTAGCTTTTTTAATAGCTTCTTGTGCATTATCTGCAACAAACTTCTTTATTTGCATTATTATATACTCACCATCCCTACAGATTGGATTTTCACTTTAGGGTCTATTTCATTGTATGACAATACAATTATATCATCACTAATTTGTTCTACAAAGCGTTTAAAATATATTCTTATCACAGGAGGTGTAACTATAATAGGTTGTTCTCCTATCGATAAAAGTTTTTCTACTTCTTTACTTAAACTAGAAACAAGCTTTTGAGAAATTTGAGGATCTAAAGCTAAATAATTACCTGTTTCTGTTGGTTGAATAGAATCCATAATTATCTTTTCTAAATTTTGATCTAAAGTTATGACTTTAGCTTCATTATTAGGAATAAACTGTTTAGTTATCGATCTAAACAAAGCTTGTCTTACATATTCAGTAAGAGTATCTGTATCTTTTGTTATAGTTCCATAATCCGCTAAAGTTTCTATAATAGTTGATAAATTTCTAATAGATACTCCTTCTCTTAAAAGATTTGCTAATACTTTTTGAATATCTCCCAATGAAAACAAATTAGGTATTACTTCTTCAACTAAAGCTGGACTATTCTCTTTTAAATTATCAATTAACATTTTAACTTCTTGTCTTCCTAAAAGTTCATATGAGAATTTTTTTATAATTTCTGTCAAATGAGTTGAAATGATTGAAGGTGGATCAACTACAGTATAACCTAATATTTCGGCTCTTTCCCTTTCTTTTTCATCAATCCACTTAGCAGGAAGTCCAAAAGCTGGTTCTATAGTATCAATACCACTTATTTCACCTTCCACCATTCCTGGATTCATGGCTAAATAATGATCAAACATTATTTCACCTTTAGCTATTTCAACTCCTTTTATTTTAATAATATATTCATTCGCTTCAAGCTGTATATTATCTCTAAGTCTTATCATAGGTACAATTATTCCCATTTCAATAGCACATTGTCTCCTTATCATAACTAGTCTATCAAATAAATCTCCGCCTTGAGACTTATCAGCAAGAGGTATTATTCCATAACCAAACTCTAATTCAATAGGATCTACTTGAAGAAGAGGTAATACATTTTCAGGTTTTCTTATCTCCTCAATATCCACATCCGTAGATTCTTCGCCTTCTTCTTGTTCCGATTCTTCTAAAACATCTACTGATTTTTTTATATTAAAACCTAATATAAGAAAAATTATCGACAAAGTTAAATAAGGAATAGCTGGAAGTGGAGTTAATGATAAAAAGAATAAAACTCCCGATATTATAAACATAATTTTAGGTTGCTTAAAAAGCTGATTGATAACGTCATTACCTAAATTTGATTCCGAAGCAGCTCTCGTAACAACTATACCTGTAGCTGTAGATATAAGAAGAGCTGGTATTTGAGATACTAATCCATCCCCTACAGTAAGCAAAGTATATCTGCTTATAGCATCCTGTATAGATAAATGCTGAAAAACTATCCCCATTACAAATCCAGCTAATATATTAATAACAGCTATAATTATACCAGCAATAGCATCTCCTTTTACAAATTTAGATGCACCATCCATTGCTCCATAAAAATCAGCTTCCATTTGTATTTTTTTTCTTCTTTCTCTAGCTTCTTTTTCGTCTATAAGACCAGAATTCAAATCAGCATCTATTGCCATTTGTTTTCCCGGCATAGCATCGAGAGTAAATCTAGCACCTACCTCTGATACTCTTTCTGCTCCTTTTGTAATTACCATAAACTGAATAATAATTATTATGATAAAAACTATAAATCCAACTAAAGCATTTCCACCCATTACAAAATTACCAAAAGCTTCAATTACATCTCCAGCATTTCCTGTTCCTAATATATATCTCGTACTGGTTATATTAAGCGCAAGCCTAAACATTGTAGTTATTAATAATAAAGATGGAAATATAGAAAACTCCAATGCTTCTCTATTATATATAGCAATTAAAAGTATCAAAAGTGAAATAGATATATTCAAACTTAAAAGAATATCAAGTACAAAAAGGGGTACTGGTATTATTATCATTAAAATTATACCTATTATCCCTATAGTAACTATAATATCTCCTGATTTTTTCATTTTAATCCCCCTACTTAGTCCCATTTTTTAATGAATATACATAAGCAAGTATTTCGGCTATAGCTTCATAAAGTTGTGGAGGTATTAAATCACCTATATTAACTACAGCATATAACTCTCTTGCTAAGGGTTTATTTTCTACTATTGGTATATTATTTTCTCTCGCTTTTTCTTTAATTTTTAACGCAACTAAATTCTTTCCTTTTCCAATTACATAAGGTGCATCATACTCAGTTTCATCATATCTTATAGCAACAGCAAAATGAGTTGGATTTGTAATAATAACATCTGCTTTTGGAATATCCTGCATCATTCTTTTCATTGCAGATTGTCTTTGTTTTTCTTTTATTTTAGATTTAATTTGAGGATCTCCTTCTGATTGTTTAAATTCTTCTTTTATTTCTTGTTTAGACATTTTTAAATTTTTTTCATATTCATACCATTGATATAAGTAATCAAAAATAGATAAAACAAAAAGTACAACAGACAACTTGATTCCAAGATCAATAGCTAAATTAAATAACGCATAAGAAAACTGAACTTTATTTAAATACATTGGTTTTAATAAATAAGATATATTTTTTTTTACATGAATATAAGATATAACTATAAGTATTAAAAGTTTAAAACTCGATTTTGAAAATTCAAAAAAAGCTTTTACTGAAAAAAGTTTTTTAAACCCTTCAACAGGATTCAATCTTTCAAATTTAAACTTTAAAGTTTCAGTAGTAAATAAATTTCCTACTTGAATTCGACTGCTTAAAAAAGCTGTTACAGCATTTATTAATACAATCAAAATAGCTCCTTTAATCGCAAAATAAAAAATATATATAAAAATTCTATACCCAACTAAAGTATTTTCAAATTCAGCATTTAAAAAATTCTCTTTAAAAAATAATATACTTTCATATATATCATTAACTATATATTTACCAAAATATTTTAAAATTAACAAAGAACAAATCAATGTTAAAGAAGAAGTTATCTCTCTACTTTGAAATACTTGACCTTTTTTTCTAGCTTCTTGTCTCTTTTTAGGCGTTGCTTTTTCCGTTTTTTCTTCTCCAGCAAAAAGCTGTAAATCAATATACATACTCATATATCTCATCCTTGAAATAATTTTATACTTTGAAATATAAATTCATACATATCTTTAAATATCGTTTTTATTATAGGTACATAATAAGGAATTATAAATACCATAATAACAAGTCCAAACATTATTTTAAGAGGCATACCAACTACAAATACATTCATTTGAGGCATAGTTCTAGCTAAAATTCCTAATATTAAATTAGTCAAAAATATAGATATAATAACAGGTATAGCTATTTTTAAAGCGTATATAAAAATGTAATCCAATAATTTTATTATAAATATTAAAAAATTATCATTTATTTTTATTAAACTATTAATAGGTAATATATAAAAACTATTTATCATACCTTTTATTAAATAATGATGTCCATTTAATATTAAAAAAATTAACGTAGAAAGTATATATATATAATTCCCAGAAATAGAAACTTGAGATCCATATTGAGGATCTAAAACATTAGCCATACTAAATCCCATATCTCTATCTATAAAAGAACCTGCAAGAAAAAATATTGAAAATATTACAAATGCAATAAATCCAATAATTAATCCTATTATCAATTCTTTAATTGACAAAAATAGTATCTGCAAAAACGGCATATATTTCAAATTAGGAGTACTCACATACGGCAAAATTATATACGCCAATATCATTGAAAATCCTAATTTAAAAATATTCGGAAGGTTTTTCCTTCCGAATACAGGTGATGCTACAAATAACCCTATGCATCTTGATAAAATAAGCATATATAAATTTAAATAAATTAATATTTGATTTAATACATCATTCATATTATCATCTCTTTACTTTATGAACTTATCTATATTTAAAAATAGATTTTCTGTAAAGTTAACAACAGTAGTTATCATCCAATGTCCAAATAATACTAAAGATATAAATGTAACAACAATTTTAGGCACAAAAGATAATGTAGCCTCTTGTATTTGAGTTGTAGCTTGAAATATACTAACCAAAAGTCCAACTATAAGACTCAATATAAGTATAGGTGAAGCAAGTAATAATACCATAGTTAACGCTTGCTGACCTAAATTAATAGCAGAATTAACATCCACTGTTTCACTTCCTTTTTTATTTAAAACCCATTACAATAGATTTTATTACTAAATTCCATCCATCTACTAATATAAAAAGTAATATTTTAAATGGAAGAGATATCATTACAGGTGGTAACATCATCATCCCCATGGACATTAATGTACTTGCTACTACCATATCTATTATTATAAAAGGAATAAAAAGAATAAATCCTATCTGAAACCCTGTTTTAAGTTCACTTATTAAAAAAGCCGGAATTAAAACCTTATTAGGTATATCATTCAAAGTTTTAGGTTTTTTTAATTTTGCAATTTCTATAAAAAGAGAAATATCTTTCTTTCTAGTTTGCTTAAACATAAATTCCCTCACTGGATCCATTGCTCTGCTAAAAGCTTCTTCTTGGGTTATTTCTTCATTAAAATACGGATTTAAAGCATCATTATAAATTTTATTCCCAACTGGAGCCATTATAAAAAAAGTTAAAAATATAGCAAGCCCAATTAAAACCTGAGTAGGTGGATTTTGTTGAGTAGATAAAGCATTTCTTAAAAAAGATAATACTATTATTATCCTCGTAAAAGAAGTCATCATTATTATTATTGTTGGAAGTAAAGAAAGTACAGTGAACAATAATATTAATTCAATTGTACTGCTTAAATTTCTAGGATCCGAATTACCATTTATTTGTAAAGAAATATTCGGAACTTGAGGCTGAGCCCATGATAAATTTGTGCTTAACAAACATATTATTAAAAAAAGAAATAATACTTTAAATTTTTTCATTATTATCATCCTTAAGTTTAAAAGTATCTATTTTTGTAAATTTATCTTGAGAAATCCCCAATAGGTATTCTTTATCTTTATACTGTAATAAAACGACTTCTTTTTCTTTACCAAGAAATACTCTTTCTACAATTTTAATTTTTTTATTTTTATATAATAATTCATTTTTTTTTGCTAAATATTTTGATGTCCAATGAGCAAAATACAGTATTATTAAAAAAATACATATATATAATATTATTTTTAATATTTCTAAAAAAATACCCATTTTAACATCTAATTATCCTAAAACTTTTTTAACAGCTTCTAATACTCTATCAGCTTGAAATGGCTTTACTATAAAATCTTTAGCTCCAGATTGAATAGCTTCAATTACCATAGCTTGTTGCCCCATAGCTGAACACATTATTATATTAGCATTAGGATCTATTTTCTTTATTTCTTTTACTGCCTGTATGCCATCAACTTCAGGCATAGTAATGTCCATAACTACAAGATCTGGTTTTAACTCTTTGTATTTTTCTATTGCCTTTGCTCCATTTTCAGCTTCACCAACAACTTCATATCCGTTTTTTACCAAAATATCCTTAATCATCATTCTCATAAATGCTGCATCATCCACTAATAATATGTTTTTTGACATTTTATAATTCCTCCTTCTAATTTAATTTATATAAATTTATATTTAAATTTTACTAAATATTTCTCAATCTTTTTTCTGGCTTAATAATATCAGTTATTCTTATACCATAATTTTCATCTATAACCACAACTTCTCCTTTAGCTACTTTTTTACCATTGACTAATATATCTAAAGGCTCTCCTACTAGCTTATCTAATTCCACTATCGTTCCAGGAGCAAATTCTAGTATATCATCAATGCTTTTTTTTGTTCTTCCAAGCTCTACTGTTACATTTAAAAGCACATCTTTAATTATGTCTATATTCTCTGGCACATTATTTGTATAAGAACTATTTGTATCGAAGCTCTCAAATTTTACAGGTTGAACATTTATAGGATTTTCTTGTTTTACTTCTTTCTTCTCAATTGAATAATTACTATTTTGAATTGTATAATCTGTATTTATAACTTCTTTATCCACATCAGAAGACACTATTGAATCTTTAGAAGAAGTATTGTTATTTGACTCCCCATATAACATATTATCAACTAAAGTCTTAGCAAAGTCAATAGGCATAAGTTGCATAATATTACTATCAACTAAATCTCCAATAGTCATTTTAAAAGATATTCTAACTATTTTTTCATCTTTTTGTATAAATTTAAGATCATAATCTTCATTTCCTAAATCAACCTTGTAAATATTAGGAGGAAGTATATCTATTTTTTTAGAAATCATATCTGAAAGCGCTGTCGAAGAAGCTCCTATCATCTGATTCATTGCTTCACTTATAGCGCTTAAATGTATTTCATCCAATGTATCTGGTAAATTATTTTTTCCATCTCCGCCCATCATTAATGAAGTAATAACTTTGACATCATCTTCTTTTAGAACAAGTAAATTGCTTCCAGTTAAACCTTCTTTATACCCTACTTCCACAGCTACAAATGGCAAAGGATATTCATCAGCCATTTCATTGAGTGTAACTAAATCTACTCTTGGAGTAGTTATACTAACTTTTTGACCTAATAACGTATATAAAGTGGTAGCAGATGTACCCATGCTTATATTTCCAATTTCACCAATAGCATCTTTTTCTATATCGCTTAATAACAAATCTGCTTCATTATTTGAAGAAACATCTTCTGAACTCCCTTTTAAAAGAGCATCAATTTCTTCTTGTGATAACATATCATTCATCATATTCTTCATCACCCTTTTCAAAGACTTTAGTAATCTTTATAGCATATTTATTTTTCATACTACCTGGGGTACCTAAAAACTTAATTTTATTTCCAACTTTTATTTCAAGCTGTTCATTTATGTTTTTATTAAGACTAATTACATCTCCTACTTGAAGATTTAAAAATTCTTCAACTGTTATAGTTGTATTTGCAATTATTGCCGATAATTCAATATTAGCTTTCTTAAGTCTTTTTTGTAACATGTTTTTTTCTTCATCTGTAATTGTTTTATTAGTATTAGTAGAAAACCAAAATTTAGTGCTTAATTTTGGTAAAATAGGCTCTAATACTATGTGAGGTATACATATGTTAATAAGCCCTTCCACTTCACTTATTTTTGCTTTTAGAGTAATCAAAGCTACTGTTTCATTAGGAGAAACTATTTGAGCAAATTGAGAATTTGTTTCTATTTTATCAAGTTTTGGCGATAATTCTATTACATTTTCCCATGGCTCAATAAGCAACTTAATTATTTGTCTAACTATTTTATTTAATATAGTGAGCTCTATTTCAGTAAAACTTCTTATTTCGCCTTGATAATTCCCATTTCCTCCTAGTATTCTGTCAATTATACAAAAAGCCAACGATGTAGAAACTTCCATTATCATTTGTCCTGGCAAAGGATTAAAGTCGACAATAGAAAGCATTGCCGGATTAGATATTGAATTGCTAAATTCATAATACGAAAGTTCTTCAACAGATAATACTTCTATTTGAATATAACTTCTTAAATATCCTGATAAAAAAGTATTTAATATTCTAGAATAATTTTCGTGTATTATGTGAAGAGTGCGCAATTGATCTTTTGCTAATTTTTTAGGACTTTTAAAATCATATTTTTTTATTTTCTTCTCTTTAGTCTCTTCTTTAATTTCTTGAACATCGACATCTCCAGTATTTAAAGCTTCTAATAAGGCGTCTATTTCACTTTGAGATAATATTTCAGACAATTACGCCACCTGCCTTTACTGAACTATATAATTAGTAAAATATATATTTCTTATAGATTGAATATTTAAAACCTTTGATAATTTAGATATCAATTCTTTTTCTATTTTGTCCATTCCCTCATTTGTTGTCATTTGATTAGGGTCTTGAGATATTATAACTTTTAATACTGTATCTCTTACTATAACATTTTTTTCAGTTAATTTTTCAATTGCTTTTTTATCAGTAGTTTCAATTACTAAATTTCCTTTAAAATAATGCCTTAAATCTCCCATATTTGTAGAAAACTCACCAGCATCATAATTATACGTCTTTATATCTTTAACGTCTTTAGATGAGCTTTTAACATAATACAATGTCCCAACAAATATAAACAAGGATAATACAAATCCTATAATAGAAAAAATCATCACTTTTTTTGTATCCATTTTATTAATCCTCCAATCTTATAGGCTCATCTTTTATAAATTGATTTTTTAATATAAGTATATCTACTCTTCTATTTTTAGCTTTATTTTCAGGAGAATTATTCGGTGCTACAGGATGATATTCACTATATCCTGAAGCTGAAATGCGTTTAGGATCTATTCCTGTATTCTCAACTAAAAACCTAACTACATTACTAGCTCTAGCAACAGATAATTCCCAATTTGTAGGATATTTATGATTATATCTTATAGGATCATTATCTGTATGGCCTTCTATTCTTATAAATTTATTTTTAAATTCATTTTTATTTAAAAAAGTTGAGATGTATCTTAAAATTTCTTTAGATTTTAATTTTAAATCTGCTTTTCCTGAATCAAATAAAACATTATCTTGAAATCTCAGCAAAAGTCCTGCACTCTCATTCATGACAAAAACATCTTTATCTAATCCATTATTTTTTAAATACTCTTTTATTTGTTTTTCTAAATTATTAAAATTCTCAGTTTCCTGTTTTTGATCTATACTTTTATCATCATTTAACCCTTTACCTATATATTCCTTATCAACTATAGTTGTACCTCCTGATAACATTCCCAATGATCCATTAAACGATTGTATAATCGCTTGAAATTTTTGAGCATCAACAGATGACATCGAAAAAAGCAAAACAAAAAAACAAAGTAATAATGTTACCATATCTCCATAAGTACCCATCCATTCAGGAGCACCTTGTTTAACTTCTTCTTCTTTTTTCTTTTTAGCCATATTATGCTTCTCCTTCCTGTGCTTCTCTTCTCATTGAAGGAGGTAAAAATGCCTTTAATTTTTCTTCTATTATTCTTGGATTTTCCCCTGCTTGTATAGAAAGTAATCCTTCTACTACAATTTCTTTTTCCAATGTTTCCTCTCTACTTTTTAATTTTAATTTATTTGCAATAGGTATAAACATTAAGTTTGCAAATAAAGAACCATAAAATGTTGTAATTAATGCAACAGCCATAGATGGACCTATACTCGATGGATCATCTAACTTTTGAAGCATATTGATAAGTCCAATAAGCGTACCAACCATACCAAAAGCAGGACACAAAGAACCCATAGTTTCAAATAATCCTTGACCACTTTTATGTCTTTCTTCTAAAAAAGCTAATTCAGTTTCAAGCAAAGTCCTAACAAGTTCTGGATCTGTTCCATCTACCACAAGCATTATTCCCTTTTTTAAAAACTCATCATCCATATCATTAGATAATTCTTCAAGAGCTAACAAACCTTCTTTTCTTGCTTTATTTGCAAGTTCTATTATATTTTCTATTACATCATTTGGGTTATTTGTTCTTTGTTTAAAAGCTATTTGAGTTAATTTTATAACTTCTTTAACTTTTGGAAGGGGATATGCAACTAAAGTTGCAGCAATTGTTCCCCCTAATACTATCATTAAAGAAGGTACATCAAAAAACGACCCCAAACTTCCTCCTAAAAGAATACTTACTATAATTAATACAAAACCTAATACTATACCAATGAGTGTTCCTAAATCCAAATGCTACACCTCTTTTCTACGTTGTACTATTACAGTATTTATACTACTTTTAAATTGTTTTACTTTTTCAATTACTGTATTTATATCCTCTTTTACTACATATTTATGTCCCGTAGTTAATGTTATTATTGTATCTGGATTTCCTTCAATCGTTTCTATTAATTCACAATTAATAACAAATTCTTCACCATTAAGCCTTTTAACCTTTATCATAATTTCACCTTATTATCTCTTTAGATTTACAAGTTCTTCAAGCATTTGATCTGTCGTAGTTATAACTCTCGAGTTAGCCTGAAAACCTCTCTGAGTTGTAATCATATTTGTAAATTCCTGTCCTAAATCAACATTAGACATCTCTAAAGAACCAGGATTAAGCTCTGCAAATCCATCTTGACCAGGCTTTCCAACTACAGCATTTCCTGAGTTTCTAGTTTCTACAAACATATTAGATTGTAATTTTTGAAGACCTGATGGATTTCTAAAATTAGCTATTGCAACTCTACCTAAAAGTCTTCTTTCTCCATTATCAAACATACCTATTATTTCCCCATTTGGAGCTATAGTAAATTCTTTTAAAGAACCTTGTTTATAACCTTTTATAAAACTAGCATCTGCATTAGATTTGTCAGAAAACTGAGTTAATTTACCTAAATCAATTTCAAAATTCAATGCATCTGCTCCTTGAGTTAAATCACTTCCTATAGTTATAGGCATTTTTGCAGCACTTCCAGCTTTGATTTTTCCATTTTTATCAAATGTTATTGTGAAAGAATCACAATTAAATCCATTTGCTCCTGTATTTGGAGTAATGCTTCCATCAGCGGCAACAGTCCATCCAATTGTTTCATCATCTGCTAACATATATCCATCTTTTCCCATGTACATAGCATCTACTTGCCACGTACTTTCTCCATTATTTGAATCTACTGACATCTTAGTAAATAATAACTTTATTTGATGTACATTTCCGAAATCATCGAATACTTTTATCGTAGTTTCTCTTCCTAATGCTTTGTTTAATTCTTCATTTTTCTGAGAATAAACAGGCTTTCCAGCTGCTTTTGAAAGAACTGGATCAAATTGATAAATACCTGCTTTATCACCATTTTTTGCAACTGGTTTTAAATCACTAGGATTTATAGGATTACCTGTTGCATCATCAATATTTATAGTTCTAAGCCCAATAGTATCAGAATTTAAATTTCCTTTAAAAGTTACTATTTCCTCGCCAGGTATAGGAGGATTAGATGGTTTTGTCGCTTGAGGAGGATATACTAACGATTTGTCTATTTTAAGTCCTTCTAAGCTACTTTTAAGTCTCCCTGTTTCGTCAGCCATATAACCAAGTACTTTATAACCATCTTGTGTAACTAAATTGCCACCTTCATCAAGAATAAAATTACCAGCTCTTGTGTAATATCTGTTTAAAAAATTAACATCATCAGATACCATAAAATATCCTTCACCATTAATCATTAAATCTGTTACATTGTCTGTTCTTTCAACAGCCCCTCTTCTTTGAATTGTATCAATCGAAGCTACATCTGCACCAAGCCCTATTTGCATAGGATTTGTACCTCCACGTCCATCTTGAGCTCCACCTGCTCCTTTTATTGTTTGAGCAAATGTTTCTTTGAATGTAACCCTAGAAGCTTTAAATCCCACAGTATTAACATTTGCTATGTTATTTCCTATAATATCCATTTTTGTTTGATGTGCTCTTAAACTTGATACAGCAGCATACATTGATCTCATCATAATAAATTCCCCCTCTAAAATTTTATACTAACTCAATTTTATTTTCATTATCTTTATCGACAGAATCTGTTTCATCATTATTTTTAAATTCTTCCTTTAAAGATTTAATTTCACTTATAAGTTCATCTATTTGTTCTTCCAAATTTTTATTAGCTACTACAAAATTATTATTTAACGATACCATTCCCTTAGCTACATCTTGAAAAGAAGTATTTAAATTTTGCATTTGCTCTAATGAACTAAACTGTGCCATTTGTGATATAAATTCTTTATCCTCCATAGGATTTAATGGATCTTGATATTTAAGTTGAGTTGTAAGCAACTTTAAGAAATCATTTTTTCCTAACTGATTTCTTAAGCTTTTTGTTAATTTATCAGAATTAATGTTTTTATTATCCGTATTTTTTTTTTCATTAATTTTATTTTCATCTTTTTTTTCAACAATCTCACCTGAAGCTGTATATTTAGTAAACTTATCAGGTAATACTCCCGCTATATTCATATTCTCCCTCCTAAGCTAATTCATTAAACTTTTCATCATTATACAAATAAGGATTTTCTTTTTCTTCTTCAACAACATCATTTATAGCTAAATTTTTACTAATTCTTTTATTATAAGCCATAGCTTCTAAAATATTCCTATGTTTGTTTAAATCGCCTTGACTATCAACAGATACACTTAAACTTTGTATATTAAGCCCTTGCTCTAAAAGATTCTCTTTAAGTTCATCCATATTATTTTCTATTATTGTCTTTACATCATCATTTTCAGCTATAAACTTAGCACTTAAAATACCTCTTTCAAAAACCACTTTTAAAGTTAATTTACCTAAATGTTCTGGTTCTAACTTAATTTCCATACTTGAATTATCTTTATCAATAATTAATTTGCTTTTTTTAATTATTTGTTCTAATATATCATTATGATTTATACCGTTTACTTGTCTTAAATTCAAAGAAGAAGATATATTTTTTAAATTTTGAGATGCTTTCAACGTATTAAAATCTTGTAAATTTAAACTCATCTCATCTTCATTATTTGATTCATGTATTCCTAAAAATTTTTTTTCCAACTTATGCAGATCTTCATCTTCTTTTATAAAACCCGAATTCAAACTATTATTCAAATTAAAATTTTTATCTACCTTATCTATTTTACTTGCTTGTCGCACTATTGAGGATTTATCTTCTGTATTTTCTGATTTTATATTATGACTATTTATTTTTTTTATATCTTTTTTATTTGATTCTAAATTATCTAAATTTACATCTAACTCTTTTTTGTTTAAATTTAAAACAGTATCAACACTTATTTTTTCTTTTATATTTTTAATAATGTATACCACTTTATCTTTCACATCTTTTGGTAGAAAATCTGCTTCTTCTAATTTTACAAAAAGTTCCTCAATATCTTTATTGTTCAATTTTTCATTAGATATATCATTATATACCTTTATTAAACTCGTTTTCATTTCCTCAACTTTATTTAAATTATTAATATCTTCTGAATTAACATTAACAGACTGTAAAAAAGATAATATATATTCTAACTCTTTTATCAATTCATCATTGTTCGAAAATTTTTCATTTGATTTTAATGAATTTAATTCCTGATTTTCATCTTCTTGATCTACTTTTTTTATTGTATTTTTTTCAATTGCATTTTCATTTTTATGAAAATTAAAATCTTGTTCTTTTATATTTTTTGATTCTTCAACATCTTTATATTTTTCACTACTAATACTTTTATCATTTTTTAAATATTTATTAATTGTATTTTTAAAACCATCTGTTTTTTGTAAATTGAAAGATTTTTTCTCTTTTTTAAAGGACCTTCGTAAACTTAAATTTACAGATAATAAATTGTTCAATAATATCCCCCCTTAATTTTGCAACTTTGGTAAACCTATTTTTCTGCTTATCTCAGCTCCTTTTTCATTATCCAAATTCGATATTACTTGAGATAATAATTTAGGCTTTAATTTCTTTAAAATTTCTATCATAAGCTCTTCTTCACTTATAATAAAACTTTTACCTCCATCAATTTTATATTGCTTAAATTTCGGCTTACTAGTAGTCATTTTATTTACTAAATCCGCAATTTCTCTTGGAGTCATTTTTTCATAAGATTTCCTTAAAACCTCCAAATCCCTTTTATACATATCCAAAATTTTCAAAGCATTATTTATATCATTAGATATATTTACTATTTTTTCATTATCTTTATTTAACTCCTCTACATATTTTACTTGTTTTAAAACAGAATTTAAATACTCTTTATCTTCAAATTCAGAAAGTATTTTAGCTGCTGTTAAATAATCCATATTTGCAAATATTATTCCTAAATCTTCAATTGAATACAAGTCTTTATCTTGAAGCTGTTTTGCAGATTCTTCTTCTTTTTTATTTTTATAAATTAAAGCTAAATTTTCTTTTTCTTTTATATACTCTTTATACTTTTTTATTTCCTTATCTAATTTTTCAATATATTTTTTTGACATATTTTCTTTTATCATTGATGATATGTTTTTATCCATATAATAAAATACTTTAGCTGAATAATCGGGTTTAAAATTTTCAATAACCTTAGCTGCATCTTCAAAATCTAATCTTAAATTAATTATATCTTCTTCTAAATTATTTATCGTACCAACTAACCCTAATTTTAAATAATTATTCGAAATACCTTTTATTTCATTAAGTCTTTCTTTATTCATATCATCTATCTCTCTTTGAAGAATATCTTTTTTAAGCTCTTTGTTTCTTACTTCCTTTAATATATTCTTTGTATTAGATAGATCTATTTTATTCATTTCTAATATTATATCATCATATAATTTTCTATTTTCCTTTTTTAATATAATCAACTTATCCACAGTTCTATCAGCATCTAAAGATAAATAATACTCAGCAAGAACTTTTTTTCTTTGTTCATTTTCTTCTTTAGATGGAATACTTTCAAAGCTACTTCCAATTATTGGAGCTTTTTTTAACAAATTATTAATCATTGTATTAATATTTGCACTTGTAAAATAGAGGATAATAAAAGTTACAAACAATACAGATAACATAATTACTAAAGCTTTAAACTTTTTCTTTCTTGGCTTAATTTTATTTTCCTCTATATTTTCATTTAAATTCTCTTTCATATTCTCCTCCTAGTTACCAATACTGTGTTTGAATGTAACTATTTGATCTACAAATTGCTCTTCTTGTTTTTTTAATTTTTCATTAAAGTTTTGAATATCTCTTTCTTTAAGCTTTTCAAATGTTTTTTTTTCTTTCATTACTTCTATATACTCTTTTTTCTTTACCTCTAATTCATTTTCCAATAAATCAAGTTTCTGAATTAACATTTTTATTTTTAAATCAATAGAATATATAAATTCATTCATAGATCTGATAGTGTTTATATCTGTACCTAACTTCATAACACTTTTTATTTCTATGTTTTTAGATTCTTTACTTTTATTTAAATAATAAATTTCTTCTTTAAACTTATTTACTTCACTAAGAAGATTATTAATTTCCATCTTTTTACTTTCTTCTAATTTTTCTTTTATATCTAAAATTTTTTGAAATCTAAATTTATATTTCAAAATACACACCTCTAATCTTCAAATATTCTGAATAGAGTTTGTATAATTTCTTCATATTCAAACTTTTCATGAGTCCATTGTTTTAAAAAAGAATTAATTTCATCTATTTTTTCTATAGCTAAATCTATTTTGGGATTAGATCCTTTTGCATAAGCCCCTATATTTATCAAATCCTCGGCTTCTCTATAGGTAGCCAAAAGATCTTTTAACTTATTAGCTATTTCTATATGCTTTCTATCTGTAATATTTGTCATTACCCTACTCGCACTAGACAACACTTCAATAGCTGGATAATGATTTTTATTTGCAAGACTCCTAGATAAAACAATATGTCCATCAAGTATACCTCTTACAGTATCAGCTATAGGCTCATTCATATCGTCGCCATCTACAAGTACTGTATATAATCCTGTAATAGATCCTTTATCCGAATTACCCGATCTTTCTAAAAGTTTTGGAAGCACTGCAAATACAGAAGGAGTATATCCTTTTGTAACTGGTGGCTCTCCTATTGCAAGTCCTATTTCTCTCTGTGCCATCGAAAAACGAGTTAACGAATCCATCATTAATATCACATTTTTTCCTTTATCTCTAAAATATTCAGCTATTGATGTTGCAAGTAATGCTCCTTTCATTCTAACTAACGGTGGTTGATCTGATGTCGCTACTACTACTACAGACCTTTTTAATCCTTCTTCTTGAAGATCATTTTCAATGAATTCTCTAACTTCTCTACCCCTTTCTCCAATTAAAGCGATTACATTTATATCAGCTTTTGTATTTCTTGCAATCATCCCCAAAAGTGTAGATTTTCCTACTCCTGAACCTGCAAATATACCTACTCTTTGACCTCTCCCACAAGTTAAAATACCATCTAATGCTTTAACTCCAAGGGGCAGTGGTTCTGATATTTTTTGTCTTTGCAGAGGATTTGGCGGTTGATTCATTACAGGATAAGATTCTCTAAGATTCAAACTTTCTCCACCATCTATTGGATTACCTAATCCATCTAAAACTCTTCCTAATAGTTCATCTCCAACTTTAACTTCTAATCCATGGCCACTTGCTACAACTTTACTTCCAGGACCTATACCATCCATCTCTCCAAGAGGCATTAACAAAACTTTCTCTTCTTTAAATCCAACTACTTCAGCTAATATCGGTTCATCTGATTTTATTGGATATATATAACACATCTCACCTAATTTTACAGCTGGCCCTTTTGACTCAATTGTAAGCCCTACTACTTGAGATACTCGTCCAGTATACTGAATCAAATTAATTTCTCTTAATTTTTGAAAATAATTTTCTATATTTATAGTTTTCATACCTTATCATCACCTTGAATCAGGTTCAAAAATTCTTTTTTCAATATTTCTAACTGATTTTTAATTCCTGGATTTATACTTCCTGAATTTGTATCAATTATTACCTCGCCTTTTTCTAAAGAACTATCCATTTTTACATCCATTTCATCTATATGATCTGCCATGGCGAGAATTCTATCTTTCGAAAAATTAACCACATCAAAATCATCAGAACTTACCCTAATAATAATTTTTTCTGTAAATGTAAATTTATCTAATCCTTCTTTTATAATATTTAAAACTAAATTGTCATCTTCTTTTAATTTAATCTGAATTATTTTTTCTACAGATTGAATAACTAAATTTATTAAATCTTTTTCAAGTCTATTTATTTCTGATTTTTTCCAAGCCAATACAGAATTTTTAACATCTAAAGCTTCTTGCACTATGCGATTGTATTCTTCTATACTTTTTTTATACCCATCTTCATATCCTTGCTTATATCCTTCCTCTTTTTTCTTATTAAATAATACTTTAGATTCCTCTTCTGCTTTTTTTAATATATTTTCATATTCTATTTTTGCATTATTCAATATCTCTTCTTTTTCTCTTTGTGCCATTTCTTTTTCTTTTTTAATTTGATTGCTTATTTCATCTTTTTCAATTAATAATCGCTCAATTTGAGCCGTTATTTTTTTTATTTCTATATCATTAGAAGGATCTTCTTTTATTTTTTTTTCAGAATCAAACTTAACTATTTTTTGATTAATAACTTTAACTTGATTAGATTTTATTACTCTAGACAATCAATTCATCTCCTCCACCTCTTGAGATTACTATTTCTCCTGTTTCTTCTAATTTTCTTATTACATTAACAATTTTTTGTTGAGCTTCTTCAACATCCTTAAGTCTAACAGGTCCCATAAATTCCATATCCTCTTTTATCATTTCTACCAAACGCTTAGACATATTCGAGAATATAATATCAGCAACCTCTTGAGTTGCTCCTTTAAGAGCAACAGCAAGATCATTATTATCAATTTCTCTGATAAATCTTTGAATATACACATTATCAAGAGTAATAATATCTTCAAATACGAACATTCTTTTCTTAATTTCTTCAGCAAGCTCTGGATCTGACATTTCAAGATCTTCCATAATATATTTTTCAGTACCTCTATCTACTGAATTTAATATATCAACTATAGATTGAACGCCTCCAACAGTTGTATAATCTTGTGTTACTAAATTAGATAATTTATTTTCAAGAACTAACTCAACTTCTCTTATCACCTCTGGATAAGTTCTATCCATTGTAGCTATCCTCTTTGCAACTTCAGCTTGTTTATCATTAGGAAGATTTGATAATATTTGTCCTGACTTTTGAGGGTCTAAATACGATAATATAAGAGCTATAGTCTGAGGATGCTCATTTTGTATAAAATTCACTATTTGAGCCGCATCAGCTTTTCTAGCAAAATCAAAAGGTTTAACTTGCAATGACGCTGTAAGTCTATTTATAATTTCAATAGCTTTATCAGTTCCTAATGCTTTTTCTAATACATCTTTTGCATATCCAATTCCACCCTCAGAAATTACTTCTTGAGCTAAACAAATTTCATAAAATTCTTGCAAAACTTTATCTTTAACTTCTGATTCAACTTTTTTCATATTGGCAATTTCCAAAGTAATTTCTTCAATTTCTTCTTCAGATAAATATTTAAACATTTTAGCAGAATATTCTGGTCCTAAAGCAATTAAAAGTATCGCTGCTTTTTGCTTTCCTGTTAATTCATTTTTAGACCCTTTTGTTTTTGGCAATATAACCACCTCTTTTAATCCTCATCTAACCAACTTTTTAATAATTGAGATACAATCTCTGGGTTCTTATCGACAAAATTCTCAATACTCTTTTTATACCCAGATTCTTTTATATCTAATTCCAATTCATCTATTTCTTCTTTAATACTATCTATATTATCAAGTTCTGTTTTGACAGATTCTTGACTCATCATTTGCTGCTTTTTCTTATTTTTCATAATCACGTAAACAGCAAATCCAATTAACGGTATTAAAACAAGTATCACTAATAAAATAATTGCCCACATAGGTAATTCATTTCCTTGACTCTTAGAAGCATTATCAAATGCATCAGCTATATTTGTATTAAATGCTTGAGCATACACTTCTACTCTTTTAGTATCTAACCCTGTAGCACTCGAAACTAAATTAGATATTTCTTTTTTCTTCTCATCAGTAAGTTCTTTACCTTCCAACACTTCACTATTTAATATAACAGCAACTGTAATATCTTGTATTTGACCTTTTGACTTTTCAACTTTTCTAACTATTTCATTTATCTCATAATTCACTATTTTACTTGATTTATTATAAGCAGATTCATTACTTTGTTCCTCTTGATATTGAGTAATTTCTTCTGTATTACTATCAGTTCCAGGAATTCCTCCATTTTGATTATCTCTTACAGATTCACTGCTTTCTTTCAAACTTCTTATTATTCCATTTTCTTCCCCTTCTATTGGAGGCTTATATTCCTTAGTTTCTGTAATATCAGTATCAAAATTAAGCTTAACACTTGCCATTACAGAAACATTTCCATATCCATAAACTGATGATAAAAATTCCATTAAACTTTTTTCAATATCTTTTTTCACTTTATTTTGAAGTTCTAATTGATTTGTAGATGCAAAAGTCTCATCTTCATCTTCTTTGTTTAAAACCTTTCCTGTAGAATCATGTACGGTTACATTTTTTGGATCAAGTCCTTCTACAGAATTTGCAACTAAAGTTGCAATCCCATCTATACTTTGTTTATCTAAAACAGCCCCCTCTTTTAAATCTATAAATACAGATGCTTTTGAATCTTTTTTATTTTCATCTAGTATAAAACTAGATGTTTTGGGAATACTAAGATTAACAAAAGCTTTTTTAATAGCTGGAATTTCTTCTATAATTGAAGCTATTTGATTCTGAAGAGCATAATTAAAAGCCCTTTCTTTTTCATCTTCACTCATAAACATAGTATTTTTATTTAATAAATCCTCATAAGAAAATTTAGCTGATGGAATGCCTTTTGTTGATAAATCCATTTTAACTTTGTTTATTTTTTCTTTTCTAACAAGTATAGTTCCTTCATCTTTTATTTTGTAATCTACTTGTAATTCATCTAGACTTTTTGCAATTTGTGCACTTTCTCTTAAATCTAAATCTTTATACAATATTGCATATTCTGGTCTAGTAATATATAAAATAGTTCCAGTAGTTATAGCAATTATCAGAAAAACACCAATACCTATACTTATTTTCTGCTTTTTACTATATTTAGATAAAAAGCCACCTGTAAAATCTTTTAATTTAGAAAAAAAATCACCCATTTATACACCTCATTTCAAACTAGGTATATTACTATATTTGAATTCTCATTATTTCTTTATAAGCGTCCATAATTTTATTTTTTATTTGTATGAACGCTTGAATTGCTATATCTGCTTTTTGACTTGCAATCATTACATCATGAATATTATCAACCTCACCAATCATAAATTTCAAATTCATATCATTAGCCTTTTTTTCCATATCACTTACAAGATATATATTTTCTTTTAAAAAATCTTTAAAACTAATATTTTTTTCGTTTTGAATATCCACTTTACTTTTGATACTACCGATAGTTAGGTTGTGATTTGCTACACCTTTTATATCCATAACGCATTACCCCTTTATTTGCCTATTTCTAAAGCTTTCATCATCATACTTTTACTAGCATTCAAAGCTGTAACATTAGCTTCATAAGAACGCGTTGCTGAAATCATATTTACCATTTCAGTAACTATATTTACATTAGGCATTAATACATATCCATCTTTATCCGCATCCGGATGCCCTGGATCGTATACCTTTTTAAATGCACTAGTATCTTCTTTAATCGATTCAACTTCTACTCCTTGTCCTATATTCTTGCTTAAAGATTTACTCAAATAATCCTTAAACGAATTATTTTCAACAGCTTTAAATGTAACTACTTGTCGTCTATATGGTGTTCCGTTAGCTGTTCTAGTTGTATTAGCATTAGCTATATTTTTAGATATAACATCCATTCTAAGTCTTTCAGCAGTTAATCCTGAAGAACTTATATTAATCGAATTAAATATAGACATAACTATCTACCCCCTTCATTTATTGCATTTTTAATTCTTCTAAATGAATTTGATATTTGCTGACTAATTACATTGTACTTAATGTAATTTTTTGTTAATTGTGCCATTTCAACATCGATATCTACATTATTTCCATCTAGTCTTGATTTAGTATTTTTGCTAACTACAATTTTAGGTTCTATGCTTATGTCATTAATTTTAATATGTTTTGGATTTGTTGTGCGTAATTTTATAGATTTATCACTATCTTGTAAAAACTTCTTTAAAATACTATCAAATTCCACATCTTTTCTTTTATAATTTGGAGTGTTTGCATTTGCTATATTATTTGTTATAGCTTCCTGTTTAAGAGAATAAGCATCAAGGCCTTTACTCATCAATTCTATATTATTAGTTATCTTCATAGTGTATTCCTCACATTCCGACAATATTCTATATATATTTTATCACACTAAAAAAAATCTAACAATTCTAGTTTAACATTTGTAAATAAAATTTAAACTTTTGAAATATTTTTTTAACAACACAAATATATTCTACATAATAAACCAATTTTTAGCAATATTTTTTATCCAAAATAATTCAAATTTACTAATCATTGCGAAATACTCAGTACATGAGTATTATAAAAATATTACTTTTTTTTATACCCCATTCTATCTAATATCAAGTTATATCCATCAGCTCCATAATTTAAACACCTACTAATTCTACTTATAGTAGCTGTACTAGCCCCTGTTTTTTCTTCTATTTCACTATATGTTTTATTTTCTCTTAATAATATAGCAACTTGAAGTCTTTGTGCTATTGATTTTATTTCTTTAATAGTACAAATATCCTCAAAAAATCTATAACACTCTTCTATATTCTCAAGTTTTAATATAGCTTTAAATAATTTATCAATTTGGTCGCCTTTAAGCTTAGAATTATAAGACAAAAAATCCCCTCCTTAAAATAAAACTTATAACATTTCCTCAAATCTATTTTAATATTTATACCTATTCTTGCCAATACTGTAATATATCCAATATTCTCTTATATTTCCCAGGACATATTTAATTTCCACTATGAATATATGTCCGAAAATTCAATGTTAATTTTTTCTATTTTGTCTTCATTACTAGAAATCTCGCCTACTAAAACAGATTTATCTTCTGGATTTAAATTACTAGGTATTTCAATAATAAATTCACTCCCTTTGCCATATTCACTATTTAAATAAATATTTCCTCCATGAGATTCTACTATAGACTTTACTAAAGAAAGCCCTATTCCACTTCCTTCTCTTTCTCTATTGAGCAAAGGATGCACTTGTCTAAATCTTTCAAATATTGTTTTTTGTTCTTCTTTTGGAATACCTATTCCTGTATCCCTTACAGAAATACAAATCACATCATTTTTATCATATATATTTACAAAAATACTTCCTCCCGACTTTGTAAACTTAATAGAATTAGATAGTAAGTTAAGAATAACTCTCTCAATTTTATCAGCATCACACAAAATAACCTTTTCTTCTATATCCGTATCAAATATTATATTTATATTTTTACTTTTTACATACTCTACTACAGACATAGTTATATCTTCAACAACTTGAACAATATTGTATTTTTTAAAATTCATCCTAAAAAATCCTGCATCTATTTTAGTTATATCTATTAAATTATTAATAAGTTTAAGAAGTCTATAACAATTTTGAGTCATTATATGTGAATATTTATTGTAATACTGATATTGTGTATATATATCATCATTTTCAGAAACTTTATTAATAAGCTGAATAGTTCCCAATAAAATATTTAACGGAGTTCTAATTTCATGAGATATATTAGCAAAAAATTCTGTTTTTAATTGCTCATATTTTAATTTTTCCCTTAAAATTTTTTGTTTTTCCTCTTCTCTTTCTTTTCTTTGAGAAATGTCCCTTATAATAGTTAAAATTGCAGTTTTTTCTTTATAATGTATTACATTCATTGTCATTTCAATATCAATTATCTCTCCATTGCTTTTAACTATTTTTTCTTCAAATGTAGGAGTCGTAATTTTAAATTTTTCAAGCATATAAATTACATTTTGAATAGTTTTTTTACTATCTCCTTGTATAAACTCTAAAAAATTTTTATTAATTATATTAGTATCATTTTTTTCTCCAAGTATTTTTATTGCAGCGTCATTAGCAAATACAACTTTTCCTTTTTGATGAACAAAAATACCATCTGGACAAAGAGTAACGAGTTTTTTATAACTTTCTTCACTTTCTGCAAGCCTTTTAACTCCCAATGCAATTCTATTTTTTAAAAACAAGATATTCATCAATAAAAATAAAATTATAACAATAAATGCTATTAAAATATATTTTTGTACTTTATCCTTTGTTAAATATATATTTATATATTCCCATTTAGATTTCGCACCTTCTATTTCACTAACCGACATTTTCTTTATTCCATTATTTATAAAGTTCAATAATTCTTTTTCTCCTTTTTTCACAGCAACCCTCAAAGGCTGTGTATATATTGTTTGTAAAAGTTTAAAATCTTTTAATTCAGTATAATAAAAAGATATATTTCTAAAATTATTATAATAATCTATACAAACAGCCTTTACTTTTCCATTTTTAACATCATTCATTACATCTTTAACATCTTTATATATTAACAATTTTATATCAGGATAATTTTCTTCTAAATAATATCTAGCATAATTTTCTTCTGTAACACCAATTCCTAAATCTTTAATATCATTAATATTAAAAGCGTCTATATCTTCCTGTATATATATAACTGTCATAAGATCTAAAAACGGACTACCAAAATCCATATATTTCGATCTGTTATCATTATAAAATAACCCCAAGTGTATATCTGCTTCTCCATTTTTTATAAGTTCTAATGATTTTGCCCAAGATGTTGCTTTAACAAATTCTACTTTAATATTATTAACTTTACCCCATGCTTTCCAAAAATCAATCAGTATTCCCTTTGGATTGCCTTTTGAATCTAAATAACTAAAAGGTTTCCAATTAGTTATACTTGTTACTTTTATAACTTTGGGATTTTTATATGTTACTCCTAAACTAATAAAAGAAGTACAATTAATTAATATCATAATAATTACACATGTCTTTAATATTTTTTTCATAAAACTATTTCCTTTCAAAACTTTTTCATTATTCAATATTATCCATAAGCCAACTTTATACGCTAATATTATACACGTTATACAATGCTCATACTATATTTTTATAAAATTTCAATCATGTTATTTTTCTGATTATATTCAAAAGAATGAATATTTCTAAATTTTATAAAATCATTGCTCTTTTTATATATTCTTATATAATTATATTTATATTGTAAATTTTTTTTATATGGCCATTATTCATAATTTATAATCTAATCTTTAAATAAGGAGGGCATAATATGTCATCAAACGTAAAAAACAACAAAAAATTAACTTTAATATCATTAGTATTAATGATTTTCACATCTGTATTTGGATTTGCAAATATGCCTAGATCTTTTTATTTAATGGGATATGGTGCAATTCCTTGGTATATTTTATCTGCAATCACATTTTTTATACCTTTCGCTTTTATGATGGCTGAATACGGCGCAGCATTTAAAAACGAAAAAGGTGGCATTTATTCGTGGATGTCAAGATCTGTAAATCCTAAATATGCATTTATTGGAACATTCATGTGGTACGCATCTTATATAATATGGATGGTCAATGTTAGTTCTTCAATATGGATTGTATTTTCAACTGCAATATTTGGAACAGATACAACTTCAGCATGGTCATTATTCGGTTTAAACTCTACTCAAACACTAGGATTATTAGGTGTTGCTTGGATAGCACTTGTATCATTTATATCAACTAAAGGATTAGATAAAATTAAAAAAATAACTTCTGTAGGAGGTAGTGCAGTAGCTCTATTAAATATTGTATTGTTAATTGGATCAATGGCCATATTAATAGGAAATGGTGGAAAAATAGCACAACCTATTCTAGGTATCCAATCATTTGTACAATCTCCTAACCCAGGTTATCAAAACCCAATTGCAATACTTGCATTTTTAGTATTTGCTATTTTTGCTTACGGTGGAACTGAAGTAGTTGGCGGTTTAGTTGACCAAACAGAAAATGCTGAAGTAACATTCCCTAAAGGTATAATGATTGCATCTATTATCATTTCAATAGGATATGCAATAGGTATATTTTTATGTGGTATATTCGTTAATTGGAATCAAGTATTATCTTCTGAAAATGTAAATATGGCTAACGTTGCGTATATAATGATGAACAATATGGGATATGAATTAGGACATGCATTTGGACTAAATAAAGCACTTTGTATTTCACTAGGTAATTGGATAGCTAGATATGTCGGTATATCTATGCTACTTGCATTAACAGGAGCTTTTTTTACATTGACATACGCTCCATTAAAACAAATAATCCAAGGTACTCCAAAAGAATTATGGCCAGGTAAAATGGGTGAATTAAACGAAGATGGAATGCCTATAAATGCTATGAAAATACAAGCTATAATAGTTATATTCATGATATTAGCAGTGTCATTCGGCGGAGATAAAGCTGCTACATTTTTCACAAAATTAGTATTAATGACTAATGTTGCAATGACACTACCATATATGTTTATAGCAGCTGCATTTGCTCCGTTTAAGAAAAAAACGGAAATATACAAACCATTTGAAATATTTAAAACCTATAAAAGTGGATTAATAGCTTCTATAATAGTTACATTCACTGTTGGTTTTGCTAACTTCTTTACAATAATAGAACCTGCAATAAAAAAAGGAGATATAGCATCTACTATATGGAGTATAGCTGGACCTGTAATTTTTACAATAATCGCATTAATAATGTACAATAGATATGAAAAAAAAGTAAAAAAACAAAAGATAAAACAAACTGCTTAATTTAAAAACAGCTGGATATACATCTAGCTGTTTTTTATTTGAAAATTTAAAAATAAATAAATTAATATAATATTGTTAATTTTCCTATATAATGGTAATATAATATATAAAAAGATTTTAAATTTAATCAAAAATTAAAATTCAGGAGGGGGTAAAATGTTTAACACATTAACAAAACAAAAAGAAACTAAAAAACATCCACCAGGTCTTTACGTCATTTGTTTTACTGAAATGATGGAAAGATTTAGTTATTATGGAATGAGAGGACTTTTAATTTTATTTTTAACAACACAACTTGTAAAAGGCGGATTGGGTATTGACACAAAAACAGCAGGTTTAATTTATGGTCTTTTTGCTGGCTTTGTTTATTTCACTCCAATAATAGGAGGATGGCTTGCTGATAAATACTTAGGACATAGAAAAGCTATTTTACTTGGTGGACTTTTAATAATGCTAGGACAATTCGCTTTATTTGCTACATATACTAAAAGCATGTTATATTTAGGTCTTTTACTTTTAATATTAGGAAATGGTTTTTTTAAACCAAATATGTCTATAATTGTTGGAAACTTATACGATAAAAATGATGGTAGAAAAGATGCAGCATACACAATATTCTATATGTTCATAAACATAGGTGCATTTATAGCTCCACTTGTTTGCGGAACACTTGCTGAACAAGTATTTGCCCAAAAACAAGGTATTGAAATAATATCATATGGATATAGATATGGATTTTTAGCAGCTGGTATAGGTATGTTAATAGGTCAAATTGGATTTATGTTATTAGCAAATAAATATTTAGGCGATATAGGAAAATATCCCATTACAAATACTCCTAAAAACAATTCTGCTACAAATACAGATAAACCTCTTACTAAACAAGAAAAAAGAAGAATTAAAGCTATATTTATAATAGTGTTCTTTGTAACATTCTTCTGGGCTGGATTTGAACAAGCCGGAAGTTCTCTTACTATATATACTAATAATTTTATAAATAGAAATATAGGAAATTTTGTAGTTCCTGTAACATGGTTCCAATCTTTAAACCCTATATTTTGTGTTATTTTAGGTCCAATTATGGGAGCCTTATGGATACACCTTTCTAAAAGGGAAAAAGGAGATTTAAGTATTCCGCAAAAAATGTCTTTAGGTATGATTTTGCTTGGTTTAGGCTTTTTATTAATGGTAGGCGCAGTTTTACAAAGAGGCTCAGCTGGTAATGATGTAACTGTAAAAGCTAATATGCTATGGTTAATAGGTGCATACTTTTTACATACAGTGGGAGAAATGTGTTTATCTCCTGTAGGACTTTCAATGATTAGTAAATTATCTCCACCTAAATTAGCATCTTTTTTAATGGGAGTTTGGTTATTAAGTAGTTTTTTTGCAAATTTAACTGCAGGTATTGTAGCTTCTTTTATGGAAACTTTCACTCATATGCAAATATTCGGAACTATAACTATTGTATCTATTGGATTGGGTTTTATATTACTATTATTAAACAAAAAACTTATTTCTATGATGGAATAATAAATAGAGAGAAGGAATCCAAATATATTTGGATTCCTTCTCTCTATTTATTATAATAAAAAAGAGATGATTTCTCATCTCTGCATATTTAATACCCGGCATTTGAATCAGTGATTCCTTTAACTATAGCAACCGAAGAACTAGCTCCTATTCTTGAAGCCCCATTTTTAATGACAGCTTCAGCATCTTCTTTACTTCTAACTCCACCAGATGCTTTTACTCCCATATCTTGTCCAACTATTTCTCTCATAAGTTTTATATCTTCAGGAGTTGCTCCACCTGTTCCAAATCCTGTAGAAGTTTTTACATAATCTGCTCCTGCTTTTTTAGAAAGCTCACAAGCTATTTTCTTCTCTTCATCAGTTAAATAACATGTTTCTATTATAACTTTAACTAAAGCTTTTTTATCAGCAGCATCTACAACTGCTTTTATGTCTTTTTCTACATAATCGTATTTTTTATCTTTAAGTGCACCTATATTTATAACCATATCAACTTCATCAGCACCTTTTTGAATAGCATCTTTTGTTTCAAATGCCTTAACTTCTGAAGTATTAGCTCCTAAAGGAAATCCTATCACTGTACAAACTTTAACATCTGAATCTTTTAACTCTTCTTTAGCTAATTCTATATACGCTGGATTTATACATACAGAAAAAAATCCATATTCTTTAGCTTCTTTACAAACCCTTTTTACATCTGCCTCAGTTGTTTGTGCTTTTAAAACTGTATGGTCTATATACTTTGCTAAATTCATTTTTAACATCTCCTTTTTATTTAAAATTTAATTGACGAAACCGGTTACATTTTATCAATAACATAAATGTGAATAATATTATTCACATTTATTATTTATAAACTTTTCTGATCCTTTTAAAACGAGCTTAGGGAAAAGAGTAATTCTTTTTATTTCTTCTTTACTTTTTTTATTATCTAAATTATCTATAAGCATCTTCATACCAACCTTACCCATTTCTATAGTAGGTCCATTAACAAAACTAATATTCATTCCTATTATATTCAATGCATCTATCTTGTCAAAACCTATAATAGCCATATCTCTTGGAATATTTATATTTTCTTCATAAAAAGCTTTTATACTTCCTAAAATCATCATATTACTCGTTACAAAAACAGCAGTAGGTCTATCATTCATTTTTAATATATGCTTTGTTATCTTATATGCACTTTCATATTCAAAATCACCATAAAAAACGTATTTATCCTCTACAAATATATTATTTTCATTTAACGCTTTTTTATATCCTTTAAATCTATCTACTGTTATTTTATAATTCTTCCTACCATTAATTATGGCTATTTTTTTATGTCCAGCTTTTATTAAAGCCTTTGTAGCATCATAAGCCCCTTTTACGTGATCTATAAATATCCCACTAAAATTTGAATATTTAACATGTCCATCTAATAATACAACTGGAATCCCTAAATTTTCAAGTGTACTTAAATATTCACTATTAAACTGATCTTCTGCATATGTCGGTGTTATTATTATCCCCCGAATTCTTTGCTCTTTTAAAATCTTAAGAGCCTTTAACTCTTTTTCTCTATCATCATCAGTATTACAAAGAATTATATTTAAATTATGTTCATCAGCTACTTGTCCAACTCCTTTTATTATTTCTCCAAAAAATGGATTGTTTATTTCTGGAACAATAACCCCTATTGTATTACTTTTATTTGTAGATAAGCTTCTCGCTATAGCACTAGGAGTATAATTTAATTCCTTTATAACTTTCAAAACTCTTTGTCTCGTTTCATCCTTTACATATCCTGAATCATTCAAAACTCTCGATACTGTTGTACGAGATACCCCTGCTTTTCGTGCAATATCTTTTATTGTAACAGTCATTTTACTCCTCCCCACACACATTAAAGAAAGCGATTGCTCAAATTGTATATCAAAAGATGTTACCGGTTTCATTAATAATTATATACTCTTTTTTCATATACTTCAATATATTATGATAAAATTTTATTTATTTTTTAAATTAAAGTCTCACATATTTTAAATTATATATATCAATTACCTATTTAACAGTTTTTTATTTCTTATTTCTGCAAAAATCCATATAAAAATAGGTAAAATCACTTGAAACGGAAAAGCATAATACTTCCATATTTTCAAAGACCATTCAATAAATTCCATTATATTACTGTACAATAAACACGAAAAATCTACCATTAACAATCCTAAAGGAGTCACTATGAATTTATAATCATTATATCCCAATATTTTAGCAACACCTCTACAAGCAGCCAGCAAACATATACTTACCTTTATAAATGCACCCACTATAAATATAAACGATATTACAACCTCTAATCTCTGCAACATATGTCCAATATTCAATCTAGATACAGTAACATACGTTGGAACATAATTTAATAAAGATTCATTTACTCCTAATACCAATACAGTAGATAAAGAAGTAATTAGTATTACTATTGACGATAAAATCAGACTATATATATATATTTTATAAGAAGATTTTTTGTATTTAAAATTTGTAAAAATCATAGTAAAAATTACTGTTTCTGAAAAAGGAAATGAAAACGCTGTAAAAGCAGCTTTTATAACAGGTTGTATTCCATTATATAAAACAGGGCTAACATAATTAATATTCATTTTAGGAATCAATAAAACAAATGTAAAAAACAATAAAATAACAATTCCAATAAGAAAAATTTGACTCAACCTCCCCATTACTTCAATGCCTTCTTTCAAAACCCAAATAATCAAAATTGTTGTAATTATTATAAATACTATTAATGGAGTATCTTTCATACCCGATATAATAGCATATTCTCCAAAATCTCTTACAACTATAGATGCTAAATGAAATGCAAACCAAACATATATAATTCCTATTAACTTTCCAATAAATTTTCCAAAGCAAATCACAAGAATATCATACAGATCTTTACCTTCAAAAATACAATTCAATCTAGAATATATAAGTATCATTGGAAATGCCATAATAAATGCTAATATAGTAGCTAACCATAAATCTTGTTTAGCATCAAGTCCTGTTATTATTATAGTTGAAGTTCCAATTATAAATATACTCACAATAGAAATTGCTTCTTCATTAGAAATAATCTCCTTGTTCATTATGTGTTCCTCCACACATATATTTTTTATATTTAATCCTCCACTTTAAAAGCAAGTGGAGGATTACACTATCCTAAAACAACCTCTACATTGTGTTCTATTTTATCATTTAATAAAAGTATCTCTTTGCTTTTAAGTTTTTTTCCATCTAAACTTATACTTTTAATATTTTTATTAACTCCATCGGGATTTTTTACAATTATATTATATATTGTCTCTTCATACTTATACTTAATCGAATACTCCCTCCAATCTTTTGGTATACACGGTTCTATAATCAATCTGTTTTTACGCTTTTTAAAACCTAATATATCCTCTATCCCAACTCTGTACATCCATCCTGCTGTTCCTGTATACCAAGTCCATCCACCTCTTCCTACATGAGGATTTACTGCATAAACATCTGCTGCCATTACATACGGTTCAACTTTATAAGTAGAACATTCAATACTTGTTCTAGTATGATTAATAGGATTAATGCTATTATAAAGCTCCCATGCTTTATCTCCATATCCCATCATAGCAAAAGCCTTTATAACCCAAGTTGCTGCATGTGTATATTGTCCTCCATTTTCTCGTACTCCCGGTACATATCCTTTTATATATCCTGGATGTAAATCACTATTGTCAAAAGGTGGAGTAAATAAAAGTATCATCCCTTCCTCTTTTTTAACAAGATACTTATCAACTGATTCCATGGCTTGTTTTATTCTATCTTTTCTTCCTGCCCCTGAAATTACTGACCAAGACTGAGCTAAAGAATCTATTGTACATTCTGAATTTTTTATCGATCCAAGCGGAGTACCATCATCAAAATACGCTCTTCTATACCACTCTCCATCCCATGCATTTTCCTCAATTGAATTTGCAATTTGTCTTGCATATTCTACGTAGCGATTTTCTCTATCATAATCTTTCATCTCATTACATATCACAGAAAACTCCTTCAAAATAGTATATAAAAACCATCCTAACCATATACTTTCGCCTTTTCCCTTGTTACCTACTGTACTCATTCCATCATTCCAGTCTCCAGATCCCATTAAAGGTATACCATGTTCTCCAAATTTCAAAGCTCTTTCAATAGCCCTTACACAATGATTATAAACTGATGCTTTTTCCTCAGATACTGTCGGTATTCCGTATCTTTCATCTTCATGTTCGGCTAAAGGTTTATCCTCTAAAAAATGAACTTCCTCAGTTAAAAGACTATAATCACCTGTATTCTTTATATATTCAGTTGTTACATAAGGAAGCCATAATAAGTCATCAGAAAATCTCGTTCTTATGCCTTTTTCACCAGCTCCAGGATGCCACCAATGCTGAACATCTCCTTCAACAAATTGATGAGCACAATGAAGCAATATTTGATTTCTTGTAATTTCTGGAACTGAATAGACTGCATTCATACAATCTTGAAGCTGATCTCTAAAACCATATGCTCCTCCTGATTGATAAAAAGCTGACCTTGCCCAAATTCTACAACCTATATTTTGATATAAAAGCCAATTATTAACAAGTAAATCCATTGATAAATCAGGGGTTTTAACTTGAATAGTTCCTAAAATGTTTTTCCAATTCTCTTTTACTTCTTGAAATGATTTTTTACAATTATCCAAATTTTTATATTTATTCACTAATTCATTTACTTTTTCAATATCTCTTTCTTGTCCTAATAAAAACACTAATTCCCTTTCTTCTTCTGGATTTAATTCAATTAAAATTTGTATAACACCACATGGTTCAAATCCTGCACCTATACTATTTGAAAGCTTTTCTTTTTTTAACGCCATAGGTTCACTCAAATCACCCTTTAATCCTAAAAACTCTTTTCTATCACCTGTATAACACTTTATATTTTCTGATGAACTCATAAAAGCAATACGTCCTGGAAAATCAGAATTATATGGATTTTTAATCAAAAACGTTCCATTAACCTCATCTATATCCGTTATAATATACTGTTGTGTGAATTGATCACTAACTCCCATTACTGGTCTTATATAATAAGTAAGAGTCAATTCTCTTTTTATTCCAGAATTATTTTTAAGTTTAATCATATTTATTTTTACAGGATCCTTTACAGGAACAAACATAGTAAGTTCTTGTTTAATTCCATTACTATCATGAATAAATTTTGAATATCCATACCCATGATGTATTGTATAACTTTCTTTTTCTTTTATCGGCAAAGGTGTATTTGTCCATATTTTCCCATTCACTTCATCTCTAAAGTAAATCACTTCTCCCGGTGGATCTGATACCGGATCATTTGACCATGGCGTTAACTTATTTTCCCTACTGTTTTCAGCCCATGTAAATCCCGAACCATTTTCAGATACATGAAACCCAAAATTTTTATTAGATATTACATTTATCCAAGGAGCAGGAGTATCAACATTCTCTTTAAGTCTTATAATATACTCTTTTTGATCTTTCGTAAATCCTCCATATCCATTAAAATAATCAAGATCAAGAACTTCATCTTTACTCATATATACTATTTTATCTTTTTTAAACACTTTTTCTTTGATATTATAATTTTCATTTTCTATTTTTATCTGTGAACTAATTAAACCATTTTCACCTTTTAAAACAATTCTAGCAACAGCATAAATGAGAATTATGTCTTCCTCAGGCATTACATTAGCATTTCTAATAAATATTCCTCCTGGTTTATCAAACATATCATATCCGTATTTTGAACTTACTGTATCTTTAAGAAGTTCTTGAAGAGGTTGTAAATAACTACTTTCATCTTCATTGAGAATGACCAAATCTACAGCTAATCCCTTCATTTTCCAATATTCATGAGCTTTTAAAACCTCTTTTACTATATCCATCTCATCTACATTTTTAATACTCACAAGCACAATAGGAATATCCCCAGAAATTCCATACGCCCAAAGTGACGATTGCCCTTTAACATTTTGCTGTAAAATTTTTTGATATTTTCTTCTATTAGGACTTAAAAATACTATATGCGATATCATGTCCTGATAAGTTTCAATTTCATCATTTTTAAAATTAAGATACGTATTTTCCACTTGACTTCTAGTATGAGCTAATTCAAAAGCTCTAGATATTGAAGATATATCATAATATTTTTTTGCAAGCTCTAAAGCTTCTTTTCTATTTTTTGCAATTGCAGTTGTAAAAGATACTACAATACTACTTCCCGGTTCTATTTTTAGCTTCCTTCTTAAACTCATAATAGGATCAAGAACTGGTCCATAAGTATTTTTAAGAGCTTGTGTTATAGCAATAGGATTTTTTATATTTCGACCTCTACCAATAAAATTAGCTCTATTCGTCTCATATTCTAAATTTCCTATTAACTCACCTTCAGTAGAAATAGTATGAACCATCCATATAGTGTCTTGTCCTTCCACTCTCGGTCTTCTCGAAGCTATAATACTATCATATTCTAAAATTGGTTCAGTTCTTATAAATAAATTAGTAAATGCAGGATGTACAACATCTGCTGCTTGATGAGTTAATACTATTTCAAAATAACTAGTAAGCTCAAGTACCACAGCTTCATCACTATGATTTGTCAAAGTTATTTTCCTTATCTCAGCATCATCTTCAGGTGATACTACAATTTCTGTATGAGTATCTATACTTTCATCTCTTCTAATAAATTCAGCTTTATCTTGATAAAATTTAACTTGATATTCGTCCAACTCCGTTCTCAAAGGTTCATATGTTGATGACCATATTTTATTTGAACTTAAATTTTTTATAAAAATATAGTTTCCATAATTTCCTGTTATTAAATCTTCTCTCCATCTAGTAACTTGTATATCATCTTTTTTACTATATCCTCTACCATCATCTGTAATCATGACAAAATATCTTCCATTTGACAGTATATGGCATCTAGGAATTAAACTATCTAGTGAATTATATGTTCTGAGGACATGTACTTCTTCATTTTTTACTACTTTTAAATCTAAAGGTTCTATATCATCTTTATATTCTTTTGTAATAATAGCCCTTACAGGAACTTTTTCTTGAAGTAAAACTTCTCCTGACCTTATAACTGGATCAGAATGAAATCTTTTCTGCATAATATTTTCATTTAAAAAATTATTAAGTGCTATAAAACTCATTCCTTGATGATGAGCCATAAAACTTTTTACTATCATTTTTTTCTTTCCACGAGGTAATCTTTCAATCGTATAATCTATCGCTTCATAAAAACCATAATCTCCTTCTAATCCATCATTTATCAATCTATTAATATTATTCATTGATTCTTTATAATCAAAAGGAAGTGCTAAAATTGTAGAATATGGTGATATAACCATATCATTCACAAGACCTCTTTTTAATCCTAAATCCGGCACTCCAAACGCTTTATACTGATAATTCAAACTCATATCAAATCCATAATATCCCGATTCAGATGTGCCCCAAGGTACTTTTCTCTTTTCTCCATATTTTTTTTGAACTCTAATTACAGTTCCATAAGTTTCATCTAAAAGAGTATTTTTATAATTTTTCATTACAAGAGGTGGCATTAAATACTCAAACATAGTTGCAGTCCACGAAACTAATCCTCTATAACCATCAATTACTGATAAAGCTCTACCCATTTTAAACCAATGCCTTTTAGGTATCTGTCTTTTAGTAATTGCAATATAACTTGTAAGTCTTGCCTCTGAAGCAAGTAAATCGTAATATGAATTTGTAAGTTTTTCTTCTTTAACATTATATCCAATTGAAAATAAATGTCTCTTTATATCATATAAACAACTAAAATCTGTATTTTCTATTATTTTATCTATTCTATCAACAATACTATTTATATTTAATAAAGTTTTATCAATGTTATTTTTTAAATCTAATACATTATTTTTTAAATTTAATAAATATTCTCTTTGTTTACTTTGTAATTTTTTATCTCCATATATTTTATTGATATTTAATACAATATCCTCATAAATTTCTTTTAAATTAATTAAAGATTTATTCAAATCAATATTCTCTATTTTTTCTTTTATATATTTAAATTCTTCATCAATTTTCTCATCTATTATAAATTCATCAATTTCAGCTTTTAAACTAATTAACATATCGTTAAGTTTAATAGCCCATTTTGATTGATTTTTATTTTTAGAAAGCAAATCTTCTATTAATTCATTTAATTCATTTTTACTTATTTTTTCTTTATTTATCAAATTATCTATATTTGTATGCTCAATATAATTTTCATCAATAAATTCAATTGTATCCTTAATACCTATAAGTAATTTTTTATCAAATATTGAATTATTTGCATATTCCAAAAGTCCTTGTTTTAAAGTCATTAAATATCCAACAAAATTCCCACTATCTACTGTAGATATATATAGGGGAAGCAACACTTTTAAACTACGTGTATCATACCAATTATATAAATGTCCATTCCACTTTTCTAACTTTTCAACTGTAGATAATGTTTTATTTATTTTATCTATCATTTGAGTAGTTGAAATATATCCTAAATCTCTAGCTGCAAGTATAGAAATTAATAAAAATCCTATATTTGTAGGAGATGTTCTAGTAGCTATTCCATTTGGTGGATCCTCTTGATAATTATCAATAGGAAGATAATTTTCTTCTTCTCCAGCAAAATCTTCATAGTATGCCCAAGTTTTTCTTGCAAGTCTTCTCAATATCTTAATATCTTTTTCATTTATCTCCATATCCTCTTTTTCTTCTTTGCTTATATTATATGCAACTACAGGAGCAATTCCCCATATAAACGTCAAAGTAATAGCATATATTATATTATTAGGTTTTACAAAGTACACTAATATTAAAGTTATCATAGCAATAAATATTGAAATTTTCATTCTTTTTATATAACTCGATAAATTGTTCTTAAGTTTTCTTTCCACATCTGCTGCTGTAACCCATTCTAATAAATTTTTCTTAGAAATAAATACTCTATAAAGAGTTCTCAATATAGCATCCGTCATTACATACGCATGATAAGGTAAAGATATAAACAAAAATAGAGCTTGACATAAGACACCTTTACAACCATATATTAAATTTCCATTTATTTTACTAGTTATATTTTTATAGTATTTACAAATTATACAATTTACAAATTCCATTATTAAAGGAAAAGCCATGGCAAAAACTGCATACCCAATCCATATCCAAGTTTTTCCCGGAAGAACAGTCAATCCTAATATAATTAATAACATTAAACTTATAGAAACTTTACTCCTTCTTAAATTATCTAGTATTTTCCATTTAGACAATGTCGAAATAGGATTTTTTACTATCTTTCCTTCTCTATTTTTTACATTTGAAAACAGCCATTTTATAAGCTGCCAATCTCCTCTTACCCACCTGTGAAGTCTCATAATAAAAGAACTATAATTCGATGGATAATTATCAATAAGTTCTATATCCGTTGCTAAGCCCGTTCTTACATAACTTCCTTCAAGAAGATCATGACTTAATATAGTATTATCCGGTATTGCATTTTTCAATACTTTATTAAAAATTTGTAAATCGTATATTCCCTTTCCTGTAAAAATACCTTCTCCAAATAAATCTTGATATACATCTGAAATTGCAGTTGTATAAGTATCTATTCCTCCTTGTCCTGCAAAAATTCTTGTAAATGTAGTTTTATTTGAGCTTTCAATATCTACAGCTATCCTAGGCTGAATTAATCCATATCCATCTACTACTATTTTGCTTTCTTCATCCAAAACGGCTTTATTAAGAGGATGAGATATTGTTCCTATAAGTTTTTTTGCAGTATCCATAGCAAGATTTGTATCAGCATCAATTGTAATTACATACTTTATTTTATTTACAATATGAGAAATATCTCCTGAAATTATCGAATATGAAGTGTTCTTATTTCCAGCCAATAATTCATTTAGCTCAATTAAAGCACCTCTTTTTCTTTCCCACCCCATCCATTTTTTCTGTTTATCACAATATTGTCGCTCTCTATGAAAATAAAAAAATATGTCTCTATCTTTTGAATATTTTTCATTTAAAATTCTAATTCCTTTAATTGCAGTGTTTATTATATTTTTATCTTCAGGCATAATTTTATTTTCACTGTCTTTAAAATCACCTGCTATAGCAAAGTATATATTTTTTTCTTTATTTCCATGATAATATACTTCTAATTTTTCAATAAGTTCTTCAACACATTGTTCACTTGGTACTAAAGTAGGTATAACTACAATTGTAGCTAACTCATTTGGAATACCATCTGTATATTCAATCTTTGGTAAAAATGCAGGATTAACAGTATGAGTAACTACCCAATTGACAATACTCACTACTATATCGCTCGATGGAATCAACACAATAGCTCCTGATAATAAACTCAAACTTATACTATTCGAAATTTTATATGAATAAAAAACAAATAATAAACTTATCAACCCAGTTAATATAATAATAGGAATTAAGTAAATTAAAACAGGATAATTATTTAAATCATATTTTTTCAAAGTATATCCAAATTCATTTAATATTTTTTTTCTTCCTTGTCCAATAATGTAATATCCTACATGTTTTAATTTTTCATCTTCCTCTTTACAATTCTCAGCATATTCAATTGCCTTTTTAGCAATTCTCACCTCAGAAACTTTGCACTTTTTTGCAATTTTTTCAATTTGAGCTCTATAATAATCTCTAGTTTCAAAATCCATTTTTTCATAAATTTCTGCAGGATCTTTCCTTAATATTTCTTCGACAATAGATAAAGATTCAAAAATATCATTCCAATCTAATGTTGAAACTACATTGAGACTGATAATTGAATTTCCTATAGATATCTTTCTAGCCGCTTGTTCCTTATGTTCTAATTTAATCACTTCATCTATGCTCATTTCAAATTCTAACAATTTTTTTTCAATGTAATCTTTAACTTCCCCAGCTTCATCATTTTCCACTCTTAATTTCTTAAAAAGATGTTCTATAAAAGAATAACTTACATTATCTACTTTTTTAAATTCTTTATTTATAGAATCTAATAAATTTTCTTTATTTTCAATTGCTTGTTCAACTTTTTCCCATTCAATCTGATCTTCATATATTTTTTCACAAATATTTCTTATTTTTTCAATAAGAGCACATCTTATTACTAAAGATAATGACCAAATTTCTGCTATCGAAAGAATACTTTGTGATTGATATGCTTTTACAAAATCTATTATTAAATTCTCATCCACTCTACCATCAGTATGAGATATAAGTTCAAGAGCTATTGCATAAACTCTTGGGTATCCTTTTAAAAATCCAGTTTCCAACACGCTTAATTCCAAAAATTTATCTTTAATCAATTCTTGTTTTACAAATTTAGCTTGTTCCTCAATTTTATAAAAATTATCTAATAACCATTCTGATGCAGCAGATAAATCTTTTTTATTTTTAGCATACTTATTCAAATTTTTATATACATTTGAAATAATATTAAAATTATTATTAAGTCTTAATAAAAGAGATTTACTACTTCCATACTCTTTTGATACAACATGTTTTTTAGCTATTTCTATAGAATGATTCACAAGTTCTTCTCTGTTTAATAAAACGTCGCTTACATCTATCTTTTCATCATCATTAATTCTTAAATTATTTTGACTCATTTTTACTCCCTCCTATTAAAAAATAAAAGGCATTATAGCCTCTTATCTTTTAATAATCTCTCTATTTTTTTACTAAAAATAGTTGAAAGTTCATTAGCATATTCCTCAGAAAATCCTTCAGCATATATATTAAATAATGGTTTTTCACTATCTGGAAGTATCAAAGCCCATCCCTTATCATTATTGATTTTTACTCCTTCAAATAATTCTATATCATTATCTTTGTTTTCCATTATAATCTCCTTTATAATTCTTCCTTTATCATCCCAATCACATGGAATTTCTTTTTTTATATAATAAAAATCAGGAATTTCATCTAGTAGATCACTAAGTTTTATAGAATTATTTACTAAAAAATCAATTATTTTTCCTGCTGCCCAAATACCATCAAAAGAAAGAATATATTGAAGCATCACGTTTTCCTTACTTTCAAAATTTAACATTTCTTTCATTATTGAAGCAGGCGAAGTTTTTGTACGAACAACATCTACTTTATATTTTTTTATCATATTTTCTATAGCTTTAGGTGTTGTATGAGGCATGACAATTTTTTCAGAATATCCACTCTTTAGAAGTATAATAGCTACTAAAGCTCTATATTTTTCTTCTTCTATAATCTTTCCATTTTCATTAATCAAAATGATATTTTCACCATTTTCACTAAAAAGTATTCCAAAACTAGCATTATTTTTGACAACATTTTGAGACATAAAATTTAAATATTTATTAATAGATTTATAATTGTTTATTGAGTAATCACATACAACATCACAACCTATATTGGCAAGAAATTTAGAAGTTAAATTTGTTATATTTTTACATATAGAACTTATCACTAATCTAGGATTTTTTCTTTTAATTTCAGATATATTCTCTAAAAATTGTTCAGCATTATTTATATAAAATGAATCGAAATTATCTACTTCTACAACTGATTTCACTTCATTAGCACTACATCTTTGAAAATCATCTCTATTAAACAAATTTTCTATTTTTCTCTCAGTAGCTCTATCTATATTGGCTCCACTTTTATCAATAAATTCAATATGAACCTTATCATTTTCTACGTGATTAATTCTAACGTGTATACCTCCACTAGCTTTATAATGTCTTACTGCAAATCTTGTAATTGGAATAGCTGAATTTTTTATATCTATTACTCCAACTCCAGTTGAAAGTATCCCTGATATTAATGATTTTCTTATTACTTCAGATGCACTAGAACAATCTCCGCTAACTACTACCATAGAATCTTTAGTCAAATTAGAAGCATAGGCAGAACCTAATCTTGAAGCAAACTCAGGATTAATTTCTGTATTTAAATACCCAGATACATCTCTATGTCCAAAAATAGTTTTAGAAAATCTTGTTCCCCATATAATATTTTGATTTATTATCATATCTTCTCCAATTGCTTTGTCTGGCCAAATTTTTATATTTGGTTTAACTTTTACTCCTGATGATAATAAACTACCTTTTCCTATTGCACAACTTTCAAATGTATTTATTCTATTTTTTAATTGAACATTATTGCATACTACAGTTCCTCTACAATGCGTATTTTTACCTATTTTCGCATTTTTCCATAAAATGGTTTTCTTCAAAGTACTTTCTTCTCCTATTTCACAATTAGGTCCAATAATCGAATAAGAGTGTATATTAGCAAAATTTTTAATAATAGAATTTTTTCCTATATATATTGGTGGATTAAAATTAACATTATCTCCTATTCTCACTCCATTTTCAACCCAAACTCCATTTTGAATTTCCCTAGCATTTATAGCTACATCAACCTTTTTATCTAATATGTGAAAATGTGTAACCATATAGGAATTTAAATCGCCAATATCATTCCAATAATCTTCTGTTATATAACCATACATAGAAATTTCATCTCTTAATAATTTAGGAAATAAATCTTTACTAAAATCAAAATTTTCTCCTTTATTATAATAATTTAAAACTTCTGGTTCTAATATATAAATACCTGTATTTACAGTATCACTAAATACTTCTCCCCAACTTGGCTTTTCTAAAAATCTAATAATTTTTCCATATTCATTAGTAATAACTACTCCATATTCAAGAGGAACTGATTCTTTTTTTAATACGATAGTTACTTTTGATTTTTTCTTATTATGATAATCAATTGCCTTTTTAATGTTTAAATCAGTTAAAGCATCTCCACTTATTACTATAAATGTATCATCTAAAAAGTCCTGAGCATTTTTTACACTTCCTCCTGTTCCAAGTGGGACATCCTCTATAAAATAACTTAAATTAACTCCCCATTCTTTACCATCTCCAAAATAATCCATTATAACAGATGGTAAATAAGCCATTGTAACAGCAATATCTTCTATTCCATATTTTTTTAATAAATTTATTGAATATTCCATCACCGGTTTATTTAATATAGGAACCATAGGTTTTGGTATATCACATGTAAGAGGTCTTAATCTAGTTCCTTTTCCTCCTGCCATTATTACAGCTTTAATAACAACCGCCTCCTTATATTCAAAACTTCTTACATTAATTTCAATATTTATTATGTGTTATATATTTTCGTAAAAAAAACTTATTTTTATTCATTAAATATACTAAATTAACAATTTACATACTATTAATATCTCCTGAAGAATTACTATCTATGCATAAATTAAAACTCATCATTTTATTTAATTTAAAATCTGTCTTACAAATATTTTAAATAATATATTCAATGGTACAAATTTAATTTCACTATCACTTACTAAATCAACATTTGCAATAACATTTCCATTCTGATCGATATAGTTTATTCTTCCTACTTTATCACCTTTTTTTACAGGACAAGATATATCATCTAATATTACTTTTCTTTTTATTTTTTCTTTTTTGTTTTTTACAATCCACAAATCATTTTTTGCTTTTAATTTTATTTCTAATTTATCTATTCCATACAAATACACTTTGCCTATAAAATCACCTTTTTTTATAACTCTTTTTTTAATAAAATTATTTTTAACATATTCTAAAATTTTTTTACTTTCAATTGTTCTATTTTTCGAACTTGTTGCACCTAATACAATTCCAATAACTCTAAAATCATTATCTTCTTTACCCAGCACATTCATTGTAAAAGCCAAACAATATCCAGCTCTACCTGTAAATCCAGTTTTAATTCCATCTACTTGATTCATAATTCTAAGTAATGCATTTGTATTATTTCTAATAAAATTTCTTTCAGGATTAATATAAGTTTTTATTTTTGTTATAGATAAAACTTCATTTTTATAATTATCTAACAAGTATTTTGCTAAAATACTTAAATCCCTTGCACAAGACATATTTTCCTTTGGATTTTTCATATCTTTATTAATTCCATAAACAGGAAGACCATGAGGATTTATAAAAAATGTTTTGTTCATACCTATTTCTTTTGCCTTATTGTTCATAATATCTACAAATGTTTTCGTATCTCCTCCTATATATTCTGCAATAGCTACAGCTGCATCATTCCCTGATACAACCATCAAACCTTTCATCAAATCAATAAATTTTACTTTTTCATTATATTTCAATCCATAAGTAGATCCTCTTGTTCTAGCAGCTTTTTTACTTATTTTTACAATATCGTATTTTGACACTTTATTTTTTTCAATAGATTCTAAAGCTATAAGAAATGTCATCATTTTTGTTAAACTAGCACAAGCTCTTTGTTCATCTGGATTTTTTTCATATAATACTCTTCCTGTTTCTTGATCTATTAATATAGCAGACTTAACATTAATATCAATATTATCTTGTCCATATACATTGCTTGAAAACAAATTAAATACCATTAAAAAAACAAATAATTTTAAATAAACTTTCAAAATATCACCTCTTTAAGTAATAAATTTTTATATTATTAATATCTGCTAATTATTTTTTATAATGCTAGGAAAATTTTATAAAAACATGTAAAAAAGCAGCTAAAATTAGCTGCCTTATTTTATCTTGACATTTTTCTCACTAAAGTAGATGTCCACGCTGCAACAACTGTAAGTCCTAAAAACATTTCTATAGATGAAAGTATTTTACCCCAAAAATTTATGGGGATAAAATCACCATATCCTACTGTTGTAAACGTAACTATACTAAAATACCATGCTTGAAAATAATCTTTAAAAATTTGTTTTATATCTGCTCTTAAAAAATCAACTAAATTATATTTTATAATCTCTTGAGAATCTATTGAACAAGTACTATAAACATTTAATTTTAAACCTACAATCATATATAAATAAGCAAACAAACTTATTAAAATAAAAGATAAAAAAAGAACATTTTGAGGTCTTTCACCATAGCCTACAACATATTTAGCTGTTAAATCCATTAATTTAGGTATTACGTATTTATAATGTTTTTCATTTTTTATACTTCTAAATACAGCTATCTTTTTTATTCCTTTATTATTATTGTCCCAAAATAATACAGGTGGAAATATCATTTTTCCATTATACCATCTTTCTTTGTAATAATATCTTCCAACTTTATAGTAATCTCCTATTATATTGGATTGATTTTTAGCAATTCTATATGCATTTCTACCATTTAAATAATTCATTTTATCGTAATTTACATTATCCAATATAAACTTCGTATTTTGAGAAAATAATATTCCATCAAATTTAGGTCCATTTTCTATATCTTTAAATATTAAATGTTGTCCCACAAAATTAGCTTTATAAAAAGGAGAAATATTATGTACTAATTTAAATTTAGTTTTTTGAAAAACACAATCTCCTTCAAAAATACAATTTTTAAATGATACTACTTTTTCAAATTCAGTATTATAAAAATATACATCACCTTTAAACTTATAATTATCAAAATATATATTTTGTTTAAATACAGCTTCCGAAAAATCAAAAGTAATATTATCCTTTATATTAACAATACTATTTTTAAAATTAAAATGCTTAATCTCTTCACAAAAAACAAATCCTCTAAAATCCAATAATCCACTTTTTGAATTATAAATATATAAATCAGATTGTATACCTTCACTTATAATTTTATTAAATATTTCATTTTCCTTTTTTGTTTTATTAGGTTTATGAAATAAGCAATATCCAGAAGTATCATATGCATCTCTACAACATTTTATATTATCGTACTTTGACTCCCATTTACATTTCATAAAATATAACCCTCCATAAGTTATATTAAAATAACTTATAAATATATTAACTTGAATTTATTATTAACATATATCATATTTTTATATACTTTGAATTTTCTCCACAAAAAAAACTATCTCTCTAGAAATTACTTTCTAAAAGAGATAGTTTTTTGTATTAAATATTAAAATTCTGCATTTCTTGGAGTTCTTGGAAAAGGAATTACATCTCTAATATTACTCATTCCTGTTAAATACATAATAGCTCTTTCAAATCCAAGCCCATATCCAGCATGCTTTGTTCCACCGTATTTTCTAAGTTCTAAATACCACCAATAATCTTCTTTATTGAGTTTTATTTCTTCCATCCTTTTTTCCAAAATATCAAGTCTTTCTTCTCTTTGACTTCCGCCAATTATTTCCCCTACTCCTGGAACAAGTAAATCTGCTGCTGCAACTGTTCTATTATCATCATTAAGTCTCATATAAAAAGCTTTAATGTCTTTTGGATAATCAGTAACAAATACAGGTTTTTTATACACTTCATCTGTTAAATATCTTTCATGTTCTGTTTGAAGATCACATCCCCATTCTACTGGATATTCAAATTTTTTACCTGATTTTTTAAGAATTTCTATTGCTTCTGTATAAGTTATTCTACCAAATTCAGAATTCACGACATTATTTAATCTACTAAGTAATTCTTTATCAATAAATTTATTGAAAAATTCCATTTCTTCTGGTGCATTTTCTAATACAAAACTAATAATATACTTCATCATATCTTCTGCAAGATCCATATAATCATTAAGATCCGCAAATGCAATTTCAGGTTCAATCATCCAAAACTCTGATGCATGTCTAGCCGTATTAGAATTCTCAGCTCTAAAAGTAGGCCCAAATGTATATATATTTCTAAAAGCTAAAGCATAAGCTTCTCCTTCTAATTGTCCACTTACTGTTAAATTAGTTTCTTTACCAAAAAAATCTTTAGAAAAATCAACATTTCCATCTTCATCTATCGGTATATTTTTCATATCTAAAGTAGATACTCTAAACATTTCTCCTGCACCCTCACAGTCACTTCCAGTTATAATAGGTGTATGAACATATACAAAACCTCTTTCTTGAAAAAACTTATGTATCGCATAAGCTGCTAAAGAACGAACTCTAAACACTGCTGAAAAAGTATTACTACGAGGTCTTAAATGTGCTATAGATCTTAAAAACTCAAAAGTATGTCTTTTTTTCTGAAGTGGATAATCACTTGATGAATATCCCTCAATAATTATTTTTGAAGCCTTAATTTCAAACGGCTGTTTAGCTTCAGGTGTTAAAACTAATTTTCCTTCAACTACTATAGACGAACTAATAGGTAATTTAGATATTTCTTTAAAATTCTCTAAATTTTCTTCAAATACAATCTGAATATTTTTGAAAAAACTTCCATCGTTTACTTCTATAAATCCAAATGCTTTTGATGCTCTTAACGTTCTAATCCATCCTGCTACTTGCACTATTTGCTCAGCATATTTTTCAGTATCTCTATAAATATCTTTTACTAATATAGTTTTCATTATTTTACCTCCTTTATTAAATTTTAATGTATAAAAAAAGCCCTTCACTCCCTAAAAAAGGGACGAAAGACTCAACATTCGCGGTGCCACCCTAATTGTCAAAATATGACCACCTTAAACCAGCACAAAAACTTATCATGCTGTCCACTTTATAACGGTGTGAAACCGTCTAAGCCTACTCTCTTTTAAGATTTCAGTTAGAGACTCTGAGATGTTCTTCAATATAGGCTTCGTATCGATCTTCCACCATCATCGACTCGCTAAAACTACTTCCTATACCTACTCTTCTCTTCATAGTCTTTTCTCTTTTCAATATCTAATTATCGATGTTTATATTATATTATTTTTGAATTTTCAAGTCAAATATATTTTAAAATTTTTCAACAAATAATAAAATCATATTATTTATTTTTGATTTTCATTATCAACCCATTCTTTAGCTTCTATAACTGATTGTTCACTTGGAATTGGAACTTTAGATTTAGACATTGATTCTTTAATATTTGCCCATGCTGCTGTATCGTGTTTTTCTATTTGGTCTAAAGGATTGTTTTTAATTGTTTTATTTTTCATACAATCACCTCTTTGTATTATTATTACCTTAAATTTTATTTAATATTTATATTTAATTATTAAATTTTATACAAAAACAAAGGAATCCTTTTTAAAAATTAAGGATTCCTAATTATTAAATTCCTTTTTTATTCAACTATAATGGCAACTTTTTCAGGATCATTGTAATACAATCTTAAAAATTGATTTTTTCTTATTTTTTTCTCATCTATACCTTTTCTAATAGTCAATTTAATCGGTAATTTTCCATTTTTAAGCAAAAGTTCATGATAATTTTCTTTCTTTTGAAAATATATAACTTTTCCTTCGTAATATTTTAATTGTTGAAGCTTGTCTCTATATTTTTTAAGATAGAAAAAGTTTCCTGCCATAACAACTAAAGTAACAAGCAATCTCACCCATATATTAGGAATAAATGATTTAGTTCCAAAGAAAGCCACAAATATTAAAATAATAGGAATTATAGATTTTTTTAATATCATTTTTCCAAAAATTGTTGATAAATTTTTTTCCGCTTCACTCATATTTTTAAAATCTACTTTCTTTTTTATTTCTTGTCTAAATTCTTTTTTCATCATAAAAACCTCCTTACAATTATATTTTACAATAAACAACACATAACATATTTTATCATGAATACAACTAAAAGAAAACTAGTATAGTTCACAGAATATAATTGTACACAAAAAAATATTTTAAATTTGATAAACCCACGATTTTTAAAATCGTGGGTTTATATACTATTATTATTATATTTTAGTTACATTTGCAGCCTGAAGTCCTTTTGGACCTTTCACCACATTTAATAAAACATCTTGTCCTTCTTCTAAATCTTTTTTAGATCCTTTTTCTTTTACTGCAGATATATGAACAAATACATCTTCACCTTCATCTAAAGTTATAAATCCATATCCTTTTTCTGGATTAAACCACTTTACTACACCAGTTTTCATATTAATTCCTCCATTTTGCAAAATTTATTTAAATTGATATTTTTTAATTGTAATTATTTTTTGTATAAAAAAAAAATTATATACTAATACTTCAGTAGATTTTTTGTTTAAATCAGTATACAATATACTTGATTAGTTTTACTAATACAACTAGAAAAGAGGTGTTTGTTTTGAAGTTTCTACGACAATTAGGTATTATTTTATTTATTTCTTTTTTAGGTGAATTTATATCTAATTTTTTTAATTTAACCATACCAGGAAGCGTCGTGGGTATGCTCATTCTTTTTACATGCCTTTATACAAAAATTATTAAATTAGATATGATAAGTGAAGTAAGCAAATTTTTAATTGACCATCTAGCTTTTTTTTTCATACCAGCTGGAGTAAGTTTAATATCTTCACTAAATCTACTCAAAGGTAAATGGATATCAATTATTGTAATCTCTTTAATATCAACTATTCTTGTAATTTTTACTACTGGAATTACTGTTCAATTATTAACAAGGAGATGTGAAAAATGATAGATTTGATAAATACGCCTTTATTCGGAATATTAATATCTATAATAGCATTTGAATTTGGTATTTTTATAAATAAAAAAACTAAACTAGCTATATTTAATCCATTATTGATAAGTATATTAACTATAATTATATTTCTTCTAAAATTTAATATAAATTTAAGCGTATATAATAAAGGAGCAAACTTTATATCTTTTTTTCTAAGCCCAGCAACAGTAATATTAGCAGTTCCACTTTATAAACAGCTTAATATTTTAAAATCAAATTTAATTCCTATACTCATTGGAATATCTATCGGCTGTATAACTGCAATAATAAGTGTATCGTTTTTAATAAAATTATTCAACATATCCAATGATATTGGATTATCTCTTATTCCAAAATCAATAACTACACCTATTGGTATAGAAGTTTCTCGCCAAATAGGAGGTATCCCCTCTATCACTGTAGTTGCTATCATTATTACAGGAATATTAGGAGCTATTATTGCTCCTGTTGTATGCAAAATATTTAAAATAAAAAATAAAATTGCTGTTGGAATTGCAATAGGTACTTCATCTCATGCCCTTGGTACTACAAAAGCCATGGAAATCGGAGAAATAGAAGGAGCCATGAGCAGTTTATCAATAGGTATAGCTGGTCTTATCACAGTTTTTTTAGCTCCTGCATTAATTAAAATTTTTTAAAAATCAAATATTTATAAAAAGCCTGCCATTTTATTATTATTGTCAGGCTTTTTATAAATATTTAATTAAATTGAATTTTTATTCTAATACATATTATCAAAATATACTTTGTATAGTATAATATATTAAATTTAATTTTCTGAATTTTCCAAAATATTTTTTTAACAAAGGGGGTTATCATATGTTAAATAATATTTTAGAGGAAGAAAAATTCAAAGAACTTAAGAATTTTATCTCTAATCTTAATGATGAAAAAGGTACTTTAATAGAAGTACTTCACAAAGCCCAACACATATTTGGATATCTTCCAAAAGAAGTTCAACTTTTTATAAGTGAACAACTAAATATTCCTTTATCTAAAGTATTTGGAGTAGTGAGTTTTTATTCTTACTTTACTACTAAACCAAGAGGTAAATTTGTTATTAATGTCTGTTTAGGAACAGTATGCTTTGTTAAAGGTGCTGATAAAATTATGGAAGAATTTGAAAAACAACTCAATATTAAATGCGGTGAAACTACTCCTGATAATAAATTCACTTTAGAAGGCTTAAGATGCGTAGGAGCATGTGGTCTTGCACCTGTTGTTGTAATTAACGATAAAGTTTATGGTCATGTTACAAAAAACGATGTAATTAAGATATTATCAAATTATAGTGATATTGAATAAAAAATAATTATTAGAAATTTAATATAATTTTTTGTATATTGGGGGTAACTGCTTATGAATAAAATAAAATCTTATCAAGAACTCATTAAGCTCAATGAAAAATTAAAACCTTTATTAAATTTAAGAAATCATTATGAAAACTATAAAAATAATGAATTAAAAGAAATTTTAGTTTGTGGTGGAACTGGCTGCCATTCTTCAGAAAGCAATAAAATAATTGAAAATTTAAAAAAATGTGTAGATAATGCAAATCTTTCAAATAAAGTCAAAATTTCTTTAACAGGATGTTTTGGTTTTTGCGCTAAAGGTCCTATAATAAAAATTTTCCCTGATAATGTTTTCTATGTTCACGTATCTCCAAATGATGCTTATGAAATTATTCATGAACATATTATTAACGGAAATGTTATAGAAAGACTTTTATTTGAAGAACCCACTATAAAACAAAAAGTTAAACGACATGATCAAATGTCTTTTTATAAAAAACAAATGCGTATAGCACTTAGAAACTGTGGACTTATAAATCCTGAAGATATCAATGAATATATAGCATCAAATGGCTATATGGCTCTTGGGAAAATATTAACTTCTATGTCTCAAAATGAAGTTATTGATATAATTAAAAAATCTGGATTAAGAGGTAGAGGTGGCGCTGGTTTTCCTACAGGAATAAAATGGGAATCAACTAAAAAAGCTATCTCTGATGAAAAATACGTAATTTGTAATGCAGATGAAGGGGATCCTGGTGCATTTATGGATAGATCTATACTTGAAGGAGATCCTCACTCTATTCTAGAAGCCATGGCAATTAACGGTTATGCTATAGGTTCTAACAAAGGATATATATATATTCGCGCCGAATACCCTCTTGCAATTCACAGATTAAAAATAGCTATTAATCAAGCTCAAGAATTTGGTTTTCTTGGTAAAAATATATTGGGAACAGGATTTGATTTTGACATAAAACTTAAATACGGTGCTGGAGCATTTGTATGTGGAGAAGCAACAGCCCTTATACATTCTATAGAAGGAAATCGCGGAGAACCTAGAATGAAAACTATAAGTTCTTCTAAAAAAGGTTTATGGAAAAAACCTACTTGTGTAAACAATGTAGAAACTTATGCTAATATTCCTGTAATAATAAATAAAGGAGCTGATTGGTATTCAAGTATAGGCACTAAAAACTCTAAAGGCACAAAAGTTTTTGCACTTGGCGGAAAAATAAACAATATAGGTCTCGTTGAAGTTCCTATGGGAACTACATTAAGAGAAATTATATATGAAATTGGCGGCGGAATTCCTAATGGAAAAAAATTTAAAGCTGTACAAACAGGAGGCCCTTCTGGCGGATGTATTCCCCCAAAATTTTTAGATACTCCTATAGATTTTGATTCATTAAATGCTATAGGATCTATGATGGGATCAGGCGGAATGCTTGTACTTGATGAAACCGACTGTATGGTTAATATAGCAAAATTTTTCCTTGAATTCACTGTAGATGAATCCTGTGGAAAATGCACACCTTGTCGCATAGGAAACAAACGTTTACACGAAATACTTACAAAAATTACAGAAGGCAAAGGAACAGAACAAGATTTATCTAATTTAAAAGAACTTGCTCAAACTATTAAAGACACTTCTTTATGTGGTCTTGGTAAAACAGCACCAAACCCTGTTTTAAGTACAATGAAATATTTTATGAATGAGTACGAAGAACATGTTAATGATAAAAAATGCTCTTCTGGATCATGTCAAGCACTCCTTAACTATTTTATTACAGATAAATGTATTGGATGTACTAAATGTTCTAAAATATGTCCTGCAAATGCTATAACCGGTAAAATAAAAGAACAACACACAATAGATTCTCAAAAATGTTTAAAATGTGGAGCTTGTTTAGAAGAATGTAAATTCAATGCAATAATAAAAAAATAGTTTGCGAGGTGATAATGTGAATTTAATAAATATAACAATTAACAACAAAAAAATAGCAGTTCCAAAAGGAACTACAATTTTAGAAGCTGCAAAAGCCTTAAATATCAAAATACCAACTTTGTGCCATCTTGATCTTCACGATATCAAAATGATTAATAAAGTTTCTTCCTGCCGTGTTTGTGTAGTTGAAGTTGAAGGAAAAAAAAATCTTCTTCCTGCATGTTCAACTCTTGTATCAGAAGGAATGATAATCAGAACTGACACACTAAGAGCAATTAAAGCCCGCAAAAATATAGTTGAACTTCTTTTATCAAATCATCCTCAAGATTGTCTACTTTGTGAAAAAAATACAAATTGTGAACTTCAGTCTCTAGCTGCTGAACTTGGAATTCAAGAAATTAAATACAAAGGTCAAACTTCAAATCACGGCATAGATAAATCAAGTTATTCAATTGTTAAAAATTTAGATAAATGTATTTTATGTAGACGTTGTGAAACTATGTGCAACGAAGTTCAAACAGTAAATGTTCTATCCGGAGTTAATCGTGGTTTTGAAACAATCATTTCACCAGCTTTTTATAACCCTATACTCGAAACTTCATGTACTTTTTGTGGTCAATGCATAGCAGTATGTCCTACAGCAGCATTAACAGAAGTTAATAATATTTCTAAAGTATGGGACGCTTTAAATGATGACAAAAAAACAGTTATAGTTCAAGTAGCACCAGCTATAAGAGTCTCTTTAGGAGAAGAATTTGGAATGCAACCTGGCGAAATTGTAACAGGAAAAATAGTATCCGCACTTAAAATTTTAGGATTTGATAAAATCTTTGATACTGATTTCGCAGCAGATTTAACTATAATCGAAGAAGCATCTGAACTTATTTATAGAATAAAAAATAATACTAAACTTCCAATGCTTACAAGCTGTTGCCCTGCTTGGATTAAATTCTTTGAACATCAATTTCCAGATCTTTTAGATATACCTTCAACTTGTAAATCTCCACATGAAATGTTTGGAGCAATTGCCAAAACCTATCTTGCTCAAAAAATGAATATAGATCCTAAAAACATGGTAATTGTATCTATAATGCCATGTGTTGCTAAAAAATATGAAGCAACTCGTCCCGAACTCAGCAATAAAAATATAAGAGATGTAGACATTGTAATAACAACAAGAGAATTTGCTAAAATGATAAGAGAAGCAGGAATAGACTTTAATTCTCTTAAAGACAATAATTTTGATAATCCTCTTGGAGAATCTACAGGAGCATCTGTAATATTTGGTACAACTGGCGGAGTTTTAGAAGCTGCTCTTCGTACTGCTTATGAATGGATTACAAATAAACCATTAGAAAATATAGAATTTAATAAGCTTAGAGGTATAAATGGAATTAAAGAAGCTACTATAAAAATAAACAATATAAATATAAACGTAGCAGTAGCAAGTGGACTTGGTAATGCTCGTAAAATATTAGAAGATATCAAATCAGGAAGATCAAATTACCACGCAATCGAAATAATGGCTTGTCCTGGAGGATGCGTCGGTGGAGGTGGTCAACCTTACCACCATGGCAATCTAGAAATAATTTCAAAACGCGCTGAAGGCTTATACAAAGAAGATAGATCTAAAAAACTTCGTAAATCTCATGAAAATCCATATATCCAAAAATTATATAAAGAATTTTTAGGTGAACCTTATGGTGAAAAAGCTCATGAAATTCTTCATACACATTATTTTAAGAGAAAAAAAATATAAAAATATATTAACTAAATTTATTAAATAATAAAATCCGGTATTATTTTTTTAAATCAAAATAATACCGGATTTCTACTAAAATTTTCTTAACAAGTTTGCCATTTCTATAGCTGTTACAGTAGCTTCATAACCTTTATTACCAGCTTTAGCACCTGCCCTTTCAATAGCTTGTTCTATAGTATCTGTAGTAAGTACTCCAAATATAACAGGAACCTCTGTATCTAAAGATACATTTGCAATTCCTTTTGAAACTTCACTAGATACATAATCAAAATGAAGAGTAGCACCTCTTATAACAGCTCCAAGACATATAACTGCATCGTATTTTTTTGATTTAGCCATTTTTTTAGCAACTAAAGGTATTTCAAAAGCTCCTGGAACCCAAATTATTTCAATATCATTTTCTTCAGCTCCATGGCGCTTAATTGCATCAATAGCACCAGATAGTAATTTCGATCCTATAAACTCATTAAATCTTCCAACAATAATACCCAATTTCAAACCCTTTGCAATTAAATTTCCTTCATAAATCTTCATTTTTATTTATCCTCCTTAAAATTTAACATATGTCCTAATTTTTCTTTTTTCGTCTTTAAATAATAAACATTTCTTTCGTTATGATTCACTTGTATAGGAACTCTATCGACTATTTCTATACCATAACCTGATAATCCACATAATTTTTTAGGATTATTAGTCATTAATTTTATTTTTTGTACTCCTAAATCTAATAAAATTTGAGCACCTATTCCATAATCTCTCATATCTTCTGGAAATCCTAATGCTAAATTTGCTTCCACAGTATCCATACCTTTATCTTGAAGAGCATAAGCCTTTAACTTATTAATAAGACCTATTCCTCTTCCTTCTTGACGCATGTATACAAGCACTCCTCTACCTTCATCATTTATTTTTTCCATTGCAATAGAATACTGCTCACCACAATCACATCTTAATGAACCAAAAGCATCGCCTGTTAAACACTCTGAATGAACTCTAACCAAAACAGGCTCTCCATCAGATACATTTCCTTTCACAAGAGCAATATGATGTTCACCATTTAATTTGTTTTCATATCCAATAATTTTAAAATCTCCATATTTTGTAGGCATATTAGCCTCTGTTACTCTTTTTACTAAAATTTCATTTTTTCTCCTATATTCTATTAAATCAGCTATTGTAATAATTTTAAGATTATGTTTTTTTACATATTCCATAAGGTGAGAAACTCTAGCCATGGTTCCATCTTCATTCATAATTTCACAAATTACTCCAGCAGGATAAAGTCCAGCAAGTCTTGCCAAATCTACAGCAGCTTCAGTATGTCCAGCTCTTTTTAATACTCCTCCTTCTTTTGCCTTAAGAGGAAATATATGACCCGGTCTTTTAAAATCATTAAAAGTAGATTTAGGATCTAAAGCCTTACGTATTGTAATAGCTCTTTCATATGCAGATATACCTGTAGTAGTTTCTATTGCATCAATAGATATAGTAAATGCAGTTTCATATGTATCTGTATTATTAGAAACCATTTGTGGAATATCAAGTTTTCTCAGTCTTTCTTCAACTATAGGCATACATATAAGCCCCCTGCCATATGTAGCCATAAAGTTTATAGCTTCAGGAGTTACTTTTTCTGCTGCCATAAGTAAATCTCCTTCATTTTCCCTATCCTCATCATCTACAACTACAATCATTTTTCCTTGTTTAATATCTTCTATAGCTTCTTCAATAGTATTAAATTTGTTCATATTTTCACCTCATATTTTTGTAGAATCTATATAAAACCATGCTGACTTAAAAAATCAACATCAATATCTTTTTTTACTTTTGAATCCTCTTTTAATAACAAAAATTTTTCTATATATTTACCTATCAGATCACACTCTAAATTTACTTCATCTCCTATATTTTTTGTCAAAAGAGTAGTTTCATCTTTTGTATGTGGTATTATAGAAACCTTAAATATATTGTCATCAACATAAGAAACAGTTAAGCTTACTCCATCTATAGTTATTGATCCTTTATATACAATGTATTTTAATATATCAGAAGATGTAGATATTGATATCCAAGTTGCATTTTCTTCTTTTTCAAGACTAGTTACAATTCCTATCCCATCAATATGTCCACTAACTATATGTCCTCCTAGCCTATCCCCTACTCTTAATGCCCTTTCTAAATTAACCTTACTCCCTCTTTTTAAATTTTTCAAATTACTTTTTCTCATAGTTTCAGCCATAACATCTACGCAAAATTTATCATTATCATATTCAGTTACAGTAAGACATACTCCATTAGTACTTATACTATCTCCTAACTTCACATCATATAATATTTTTTTTGCTTTAATAATAATTTTTGCACTTTTAAAGCCTTTAGTAATAGACTCTACAGTACCTATTTCTTCTACAAGTCCTGTAAACATAATTATTCCCTCTTTCTTATGTATCCTTGTATCATAAAATCCTCTTCAAATCTTGACATTTTTAAATCATATAACTTAAAAGCATCTTTAACATATTCTTTTCCTTGTCCACCAACTGGAGTTTTTGCATTAATTCCTCCTAAAATCTTAGGGGCTATAAAAAAAATTACTTTATCTACAATCCCTTCATTTAAAGCACTATAATTCAATGTACTTCCACCTTCTAAAAGAACACTATCTATATTTATTTTTCCTAGTTCTTTCATTAAATAATTTAAATCTACTTTATTGTCTTTTATTGGTGTTACAATTACATCTAAACCCATTTCTTTAAGAGATTTAATTTTATTTTCTTGAGCAAACTCCGTTGTAGCTATTATTGTATTTCCCTCTAAATCTTTATTAAGTACATTAGAATCAAGTGGAATTCTAGCTTTGCTATCTACTACTATTCTTATAGGACTATTTCCTTTTTTATCTTTTAATCTAGTTGTCAATCGCGGATTGTCCATAAATACAGTTTCAATACCCACCATTATTCCAGAAACTCTATGTCGAAGTTCATGCACATATTTTCTAGAAAATTCATTTGTAATCCATTTTGAATCTCCTGTATAACAAGCTATTTTACCATCTAATGTCATAGCTGTTTTAAGAATACAAAAAGGAACTTTTTCAGTTATATACTTTATAAATATCTCATTTAATTTTTTAGCTTCTTCTTCAAGCACACCATATATAACTTCTATTTTATTTTCTTTGAGTATTTTTATACCTTTACCTGATACAATAGGATTTGGATCTCTCATCGCTATTACAACTTTACTTATACCTTTTTTAACAATTTCCTGTGCACATGGAGGAGTTTTTCCATAATGAGAACAAGGCTCCAAGGTTACATACATAGTAGCTCCTTTTACATCTTCAATAGTATTTTTAAATGCATTTATTTCTGCATGAGGTCCTCCGTAAAATTGATGATACCCCTCTGAAATTATTTTTCCATCCTTGACAATTACTGCTCCTACAAGAGGATTAGGATTTACATATCCTATTCCTAATTTTGCTAGTTCCAACGCTCTTTTCATATAATTAACATTCAAATAAATCACCTACTTTAACTTTAAAAAAATAAAAACCCTAAGAATATTATTCTCAGGGCTTTATTTGCGTATAGCAAAATATATTATATCCATATAAAATACATTATAGATATAACTACTCCTTCTTCCATCCAGACTTTACTGTCGGCCTTGGAATTTCACCAAGTCTGCCATAAATATGGCTCGCGGGCTATACCGCCGGTCGGGAATTTCACCCTGCCCTGAAGGATTTAGTATTTATTTAATTTTATATAAAAATCTTAACATATTTTCTCTTAGTTGTAAAGATATTCAAAAATATATGTAACCTTAATTATTATCTTTAATCAGGCTTAATTTCCTTAATAAACAATTTCCCTTTTTCCCATAATTTTTAATATACTGTTCTACTAATTGTTCTAATAAAATTAAATTTTCTTTATCCCTACTATTAACATTATTTATTTTCTTTGATATATCATTAAACATTAGAAAGTCAGCTATAATATCTGTATTTTTCATATCTTACCTCCTATAACTATTATAAGAGTATTATTTAATCTATATAATTATATTATTCCTTTTTCTTTTAGTCTTAACTGATATAAACAAAAATAACCTCATTCTTGAGGTTATTTTTGTTTTTTATTTACCTTTGTTTTTTCTATTTAATTTATTCATTGTCTTTTTACTGTATTTACTTTCTCCCATAGCTGCTAAATTAACTTTATTTTCTATATCATAACTCTGTATTCCAAGTTCACTAGCCATTTCTGACATCATCATATTCGCATTTTTTCTTCCTTGTGGAACACCATTTCTATTTTTTTGTCCCATATAAACACTTCCTTTTTTATAATTTTACTTATTTTTATTTTATAAAAATATAAAAATTTAATTCAAAGAAAAATTTGGATTTATATTTTTATTTTATATTTAACACTTAAAATTGGACATAATGCATTCTTTTTGTTATTATATGAAAGAATAAAATTATAAAGGAGAGTTTATTTTATGGAAAAAAAAGATATATTAGCTATAGTTGGTAAAAAAGAAATAACAAAAAATGATGTTGAATCAGCTCTTAAAAGTCTTGGAACTCAAAGAAGTATGCAATTCAATTCCGAAGAAGGAAGAAAAAAATTATTAGAAGACTTAATAAATCAAGAATTATTTTATTTAGAAGCAATAGAAAATAAAGTTGATGAAGAAGAAGAGTTCAAAACTGAAATGGAAAAAATAAAAGAAAACTTTTTAAAACAATATTCAATTAATAAATTATTAAACAGCGTAATAGTTGAAGAAAAAGAAATAAATGATTTTTACAATAATAATAAATCACAATTTAAATCTCCAGAAAGTGTAAAAGCAAGTCATATTCTTGTAGAAGAAAAAACTCAAGCAGAAGAAATATTAAAAAAATTACATAATGGACTTTCTTTTGAAGACGCTGCTAAAAAATACTCAAAATGTCCTTCAAATCAAACCGGTGGAGACTTAGGATATTTTACAAAAGGACAAATGGTTCCTGAATTTGAAAAAGCAGCTTTTGAAATGAAAAAAAATGAAATAAGTAAACCTATTAAAACTCAATTTGGCTATCACATAATAAAAGTATATGATAAAAAAGAAGAAACAATAAAACCTCTTTCTGAAGTAAAAGATTCAATATTTAATCAAATACTATATAGAAAACAACAAATTGCATATTTTGAAAAAATAGAAAAACTAAAAAATAAATACGAAGTAAAAATCAACTTATAATAAAAGAAAACCTCTTAATTTTTAAAGAGGTTTTCATCTTATAATTCACTAAAATACAATATTAACTATTTTTTAACATCTTCTAAAACATTTAATTTTTTAGCTACTATTTTAGTAGTACTTGCCTGAATCCCTAAAGTTATCAATATAGCCATAAATACTACAGACGATAAAATTCCTTTATACTTTATATCCATACTCATAATCATCCCAGATAAAGCAGCTGGAATAACACCTGTTTCTCTTACCCACATCATAAAAAGTATTTCATTAAACTTCCACTTTATCTTTCTATCTATTAAAGTACACACTATTACAGATATAGGTCTTACAATTAAAACTAAAGCTAAAATAACTAAAAGAGATTCTTTCCAATACTTAGCTAAAGATACAAAATCAACTTGAGTTCCTAATAATACAAATATAGCCATACGCATTATAATAGCAAGTGTATCTCTTACATGAGTTTGTATTTCAAAATCTTCACTAGGAACCCATAATTTAAAAGTTTTTTTATTTCCACAAACTAACCCTGTAATAAATGTAGCCATATATCCACTACCATGTATTTTTTCAGCAAATATATACGATAATATAACTGCTACTATTGAAACTAACGGTGCAAATTCATGAAATAAACCAAATTTACCCTCTGATATAGAAATTGAAAAAAGTATTCCAACTAATGCACCGGCAAAAATTCCACCTAATATCATAATTATTAATTCTTCTAAATTGTGAGTTAAAGAAATTTTACCAGACTCAATAATAGTTAATATAGAAAAAACTAATATAGCTCCTGCTGCATCATTAAAAGCAGATTCACTTATTACAGTTTGTTTTAATCTATCTTTTATAGCAACAGCTTTAAAAACAGGAACTAAAGTAGCAGGATCTGTTGAAGCTATTACTGCCCCTATTAAAAGCGCATAAATAAATGGAATATTAAATATATTCATCGATACAAAACCTATGCTAAATGCAGATATTGCAACCCCAATAGTCGCTAAAAGCCCTACTGTTATTTTAACATTATTTAAAACTTTCAATTTTATTTCTCTACCACCATCATATAAAATATAAGCTGATCCAAAAATAAGTATAAATTGATTTGCAGTAGGATAAGCATCAGCACTTATTAAATTTAATACAGATGGTCCTATTATAATACCTGCAATTAAAAATAAAACTACATCTGGTAGTTTTACAATTCTACTTATTTTAGAAAAAATCATCCCTATTACTAAAATCACTGCTGACATCGTCATTATTCCATTTACCGCCAATTCTGTTGTGTTTTCCATTTTATTACCACCTCCACTTGATTAACTTCTTCAAACAGGGAACTAGATAATTATATACTATATATATAAAACATAAAAATCTTATTTGTTTCTATATTTTCTCTTATAATTTAAATTAAAATTATTATTCTTATTTATCTCTCTTTTTCATAGTTATTTACACATTTTCTGTTTTTATGTGCTAATTTCAATTTTATTAAATAAAAAAGTCTTCATTCTAAAGATTTTAAATGTAGACTTTTTTAAAATTTCATATCGCCAACGAATTCCGTTGCTCAAAATTTCATAACGAAAATTATATTTATCCACAATTCAAAAAGATTATAATTTCCTATTCATTATAAAAAAAGCCTATGTTAAACACAGGCTTTTACATATTATGTGAAATTTTAATAATATTTAGTTTTAAAAAAATCGCGTACATTTTGCAAAGATTGTATAAGCACCTTTTGTTCATCTTTGTTCATAGTACAAACTATATTTTTTATAATTTCATAATGAAAATCTTCATGAATTTTATATACCAACTTTCCTTTATCAGTTAATTTAATTTTTACAACTCTCCTATCTTTTTCTATTCTTAACCTTTCAACATACCCCTTCTTTTCCAATCTATTAATAGCAGTAGTAAGTGTTCCTATTGTAATTTTCAAGTCCATAGCAACTTCAGACATTTTTCTCGCTTCATCCAATCCAATAGCCTGAATTGTTCGCACTTCATTTATAGATAAATCTTTAAATTCACCTTTACTAAATATCTCTTTTTCAATGCATATTATATCATAAAAAATATCTACTATAAGTTTATTTAACTCCTTTATAACTTCATTCAATTTTACCACCACTTTAATATATTTTTTTATTCTAAAGCTATATTGGCTTCTGTAACTAATTGAAATATAAGTTCTTTTACAGAAACAATTTTATCCAATTTATATGCATTACTACCACTAAAAATCAATCCATTTTCTATATCACCTTTTACAGCAGCAATTAGTGCTTCTGTTATACAATAAGGTGTAGTATTAGGATTACAACTAACCAAACAATTATAACACTTTTTTACAAGTATATTATTCAATTTAGTTTTTTTAACAAAATTATTATTAATAGCTCTTCCAGGAAGACCTACAGGACTTTTAATTAATTCAATATCCTCTTGACTTGAATTTAAATACGCTTTCTTATAGTTTATATCTGCATCACATTCATGAGTAGCTACAAATCTAGTCCCCATTTGCACTCCAGCAGCACCTATTTTAATGCATTTTGCAATATCAATTCCATCAAATATTCCACCAGCAGCAATAACAGGAATATCTTTTTTGTATTTTTCTTTAAAAGGTTTCAATTTTTCTATAACTTCTTCCACAATATCAAACAAATCTATCTTTTTATGTAAATCTAATTCTTCCATTGAAAATCCTAAATGTCCACCTGCCTTAGGTCCTTCTACAATAATTAAATCTGGTATATAATTATACTTTCTATCCCACAATTTAGATATCAATTCAGCCGCTTTTCCTGAAGATACAATTGGAGCTATTTTAGTTTTAGAACCTTTAATCATTTCCGGTAAACTTTTTGGTAATCCTGCACCAGAAATAATTAAATTTATTTTTTCTTCTACAGCAGTTTTTACCATTTCCTTGTAATTTTTCATGGCAACTAAAAAATTAACACCCAAAATTCCATTTGGACTAAGTTCTCTTGCTCTTCTTATCTCTTTTTTCAACGCTCTAATGTTTGCCTCTTTATTATTTGTTCTAAAATCCTCTTCTGTAAATCCTATCTGCACACCTGAAATAACTCCAATCCCTCCTTCATTCGCCACAGCCGCTGCCAATGAAGATCTTGAAACTCCAATTCCCATTCCACCTTGAATAATAGGTACTTTTGCTATTAATTCTCCTATATTAAGAGATGGTAATCTCATAAATTCAGCTCCTTTATTTTTTGATTTTCAAATATTTTGATAATCAAAGTATATATAAAATATTACTTTAAGTCAATAACTATTTACCTAAAGAAACGAGCTGTATCAAAATAAAATTTTGATACAGCTCGTTTAATCTACTTATTAAATAAAAACTTATAACAATAATCTATTATCTCACTTCTTTTTATTATACCTATAAATATTTGCTGGTCATCAACTACAGGCACAAAATTTTGTCTTACAGCAATAGAAATCAAATCTTCTATATTCGCATTAATAGATACAGGTTTATTATTCATATGTCTTGGTACATCTTTCAATAAAATTTTACTTGTATTCTTAAAACTCAATTCAGGAGTATTTTTTAATTTCCAAAGCAAATCTCCCTCAGTTATAGTCCCTATATATTTCCCATTATCATCAATAATAGGAATAGCCGTATATCTATGATATTCCATTTTTTCTAAAGCTTGACGCATAGTTGAATCTGGCGATATATAAGCCACATCCTTTTTAGGTGTAAGAAAAAAAGCAATATTCATATATGTCTCTCCCCTATTTGGCAAAATATAATATCAATAGTATATTACGTTACACAATAAAAGTTGTCAAGTTTTATTATTTTCTAACAAACATTAAAAGCCGCTTTACACATTAAATGTAAAGCGGCATCTTTTTATATTTATTATAATCGATCTATATATAAACTATATAATTATATACAAATTGACGATTATAACTTAACAACGTTAGCAGCTTGAGGTCCTCTAGCACCTTCAACTACTTCAAATTCAACGTTTTGTCCTTCTTCTAAAGTTTTATATCCATCTGTTTGGATAGCTGAAAAATGTACAAATACATCTCCTTCTCCTTCGATAGATATAAATCCATAACCTTTTTCTGCATTAAACCATTTAACTATTCCTTTTTTCATTCTAAAATATCCTCCCAAAATAAAACAAATTTGAAACAAATAAAACTATTTGTTACTCATGTACTATAATACTATATTTTCGAATTTTTGTCAATATCAAAAATGTACTCTTATTAACCAAAATTTAATTCCTCTATTACTCCATCCTAAATCCCAAGGAACTCTATATCTATCTGTATTATGACAATTTACTAATGCATATCCTCTTGAATCTAATCCAGTCACAACTGAAATGTGAGTTACCTTACCCTTTTTTTCATATGCTACAAAATCTCCTGGTAATAAATTATATGCAGCTTTATAAACTTTACCATAATTTCCATACGCTATCAAAGAAGCTCTACCACTATTTAACATATAATCCTTAAAGGCTTGTGCATTTATCCACGCTTTACTTCCTCCAGTTTTATTATAATTCCAAATGTATGTTTTTTTAAAATTACCTCCTTCATGTAATATTTGAGAAGCAAAATTTGCACAATCTCCTCCTAAATAATTATAATTTCTATACTTTTTATTATATTTAAATCCATCTTCATCATTTCCAGCTGCACCACAAAATTTATCTGCATAATCAACAGCATTTTTCCTTCTTTCATTTAAATTCGATAAATCCTTTTTTTCTTGAGCTAAAATATATTCCTTTATATCTTTGTATTCTATCTCATCTAAATTAAGCGAATCAGCAAAAGGATCTGTATACCATTCTTTAGTTATAACCCATCCTTCTTCTTTTTTTATTATATTTAAAATATGATATGTTCCTATCCTAAAAAAATTAACATTATCTAAATCATTTTTATAAACATATTTATACTCTGTTGATACTATAAAATTTATTGAATACCCATCATTTATTGTCTTTATACGATTTATCTTTATTTTAGTTCTTATACTTTTAAAATCTACTCCCTGTTTATCAGCCCATTTATGTAAATATTTCATTTTTTTCAATTCATGCTCATATGCCCAAACTCCATATTTTACACTTTTATCATATAAATTATTTAATATATTTAAATCTTCTTCAAGCAAAGCTTTATTTCTCAATTCAAATATTTTTTCTAAAATCAGAAGACATTCATTATTATTAAAAATCGTTGTTATATCTGATTTAAAATTAAATGGTAATATTACAAAACTTAATATCAATAAACAAATAAAACTAATAATAAATTTTCTTTTATTTATTATAACAAACACACCTCTCCCCCCTAAAGCCTACTCAAAAGATTATATGTCTGTAAATATCAAAATAGAATTAAAAAAAAGAACTAGATTTTAACCTAGTTCTAAAAATTTATAATTGTACCTACAGAATTTTTTAAAAACTTTATTCCACTATCTAATAACTTTTCAATAGCTTCATCTCCTGTACAATGACATAAAGATACAATATCTATTTTTTCATTTTTCAAATAATCAATAGTCATATCAATCCTATTAGAATCTGCTTCTTTAAGATGACTTCCTCCTAAAACCATATGTATTCTTTGTTTAAATCTATCTCTTATAGTACTTAAAATATTTACTATACCAATATGAGAACAGCCTACTACAACAACAAGACCCTTTTCAGTTTTTATTACAATAGCTATTTCATCATCAAAATTATCAATATTATATTCACCATTTTCTTTTAAATAAAATCTTTTATTAATTTTTTCAAACCCACTACTCGCTTCAAAATTTTTCACTATAAATACATCTTTACAAATTTCAACTATATCTTTTTTTACGATATTAATATTGATATTATTTTCTACCAAAAATTTTAAATCAAAATTATTACCTGAAAATCTGTAGTTCTCCCCATTATAAGAATACTTTTCATTAAAAAATTTATCTCCAACAAAAAGAGTATATTCACTTTTAAAATTCTCGACCAAATACCTAAACCCTCCTGTATGGTCATAATGACCATGACTTAAAACTACAAAATCTAAATTTGAAAGATCTACATTTAACAACCTTGAATTTATTGTGAAATTTTTACTTTGTCCTGTATCAAACAAAATTTTTACTCCATCTTTTTCAATATACATAGATAAACCATGTTCAGATATAAATTTTTTTTCTTTTGAATAGTTATCCATTAACGTTATTATTTTATTCATCTAAATCCCTTCTTTCATATTTTATACATTTTAAAATTGAACTCCTATTTATATTATTATACAATAATAATAAACTATATTTAGGAGTGAATAATTATGGATATAAAAACACTAGAAAAAAAAATAAAAAACAACGGATATAAACTCACAAATCAAAGAAAAGGCATCATCAAAACCCTATTTGAACATAAAAACCATTTTCTATCTGCTGAAGAAATATTTTCAAAATTAAAAGAAAAAAATATAAAAACAAATCTCTCCACAGTATACAGAAATTTAGAGATATTGGAAAAAATAGATATAATTCACAAAATAAATATAGATGGAAACTATTTTAAATATGAATTAATACAAAATAAAAAACAACATAATCATGTTATTATTTGTAAAAATTGCGGAAAAACAGAAAAAATAAATTTCTGTCCTCTTGAAAAAATCATTTCAAATATAACTAATAACAATTTTGTTTTAACAGATCATAAATTTGAATTATACGGCTACTGCAATAAATGTAAAATTAAATAAAATTTAATATATATCCAAAAATATTTTTCTCATATTTTTAATTGTAATTACACAAATTAAAATAAAAATAGATAATACTACTATAGTTCCTCCTGATGCTATTTCTAAATAATAAGAAATTATAATTCCCAATATAATAGAAACTTGAGCAAATATTACAGACAATATTGTAGTTTGTTTAAAACTATTTGATATTTGTAAACTTGTCGCTACAGGTATTACCATTAAAGAAGATACTAATAATGCCCCTACAATCCTCATAGATAAAGTAACAGTCGCTGCTACCATTATGGTAAAAATCAAATTAATCCACTTTACTGGTATTCCAGAAAGTTTTGCTCCTTCTTCATCAAAAGCTATATAAAATAACTCTTTGTACAATAATTTTACAAAAAGTATAATGAAAAATCCTATAATACCTATCATATATAAATCTTCTTTTAATACCGTTGTAATACTTCCAAATAAATATCCAAATAAATCTACATTTAATGATTGTACAAAGCTCATTAAAACAACTGCAATCCCAATGCCTGCCGATAGAATAATAGCAATTGAAAGTTCTGCATACTCACTATAATTCTTTCTGAGCTTTTCAATAGCAAATGCTGCAATTACCGAAGTTATTAATGCTGAAACTATAGGATACACATTCAAAAGTATACCTGATACTACCCCTGTTAAAGCAACATGAGATAAGCTATCTCCTATTAAAGACATTCTCCTTAAAACTATAAAAACTCCTATTAAAGGACATAAGACACCTACAATTACTCCTGCCATCAACGCCCTTTGTATAAACCCATATTGTAACATTTCTAGCATTTTTTATTACTCCTTTATTTTTCGTTATAATTATGACTTAAAATTCTTATTCCATCTCCATAAATCTCTTTTAAGATATTACTCTTAGAAATATTTAAATTTTTTTCATGAAAAATTAATCTTTTATTATTAATACACGCTAATTTATTTACTTTTTCTGAAATAATTCCTATATCATGAGATATAATAACAATTGTTATGTTAAACTCTTTATTTAATCTTTCTAATAGCTCATAAAATTCTTCTTGAGATTTCATATCTATCCCTACAGTAGGTTCATCAAGAAAAATAATTTTCGGAGAACTAATTAATGCTCTAGCTATAAAAACCTTTTGTTGCTGCCCTCCTGACAAATTACCAATTAACTTTTTTGTATAATTTTGCATACCCACAATTTCAAGAACCTCATAAACTTTTTGTAAATCTTTCTTTTTTATACGCTTAAACATACCTATTTTTGAAAATAAATTAAGTCCTACTACTTCTTCTACAGTAGCTGGAAAACTAGTATTAAAAGAAGTTGCTTTTTGATTTACATACCCAATTGTTCCCCAATTTTTAAACTTATTAATATCTGTATCAAATAATTTTATACTACCTTTTAATGGCTTTAATATATTTAACATAAGCTTTATTAACGTACTTTTTCCCGATCCATTCGCTCCTACTATTCCAAAATAATCTCCTTCATATATATCTACATTGATATTTTCAAGAACTAATTTACCTTCATATCCAAAATATACATTTTTCAAACTCACAACCTTACTCATTTTTTTATTCTCCTAACGCTTTTTTTAATGTTTCTAAATTTTCTTCCATAATAATTATATAATTTTTATTATTTTTTATATCTTCTTCAGTTAATCCTTCAATAGGATTCAAAACCAAAGTTTTTGCTCCAACTTCTTCAGCTAAAACTCTTGATAATTTAGGACTAGTTAAAGTTTCAAAGAAAATATATTTTATATTATGCTCTTTTACAAAATCAGATAATTTTGCAATTTTAGCTGCACTAGGTTCCTCTTGTGGAGATAATCCACTAATAGCAATTTGCTTTAATCCATATCTATCTGCAAGATATCCAAAAGCTGCATGAGAAACCACAATTTCTTTTTTTTCTAAATTAGAAAGCTCATTTTTATATTTTTTATCTAATTTACTTAATTTGTCAACAAATTCTTTATAATTTCTTTCATAAAAATCTTTATTTTCAGCATCAGCTTTTATAAAAGCATTTTTTATATTTTCTGCTTCTTTTATAGCATTTATTGGATCAAGCCACACATGAGGATCATATTTCCCATGATCATGTTCATACTCATTAGAATGAACTCCTAATAAATGTACACCTTTTGACGCTTCTACCGTTATTAATTTTTCATTGTCAATAGAACCAATAAGTTTATCAACCCATGGCTCTAAATCTAAACCATTATATATAAACACATCAGCTTTTTCAATTTCTCCCATAATTTTAGCCGTAGGTTCCCAATCATGAGGTTCAATTCCTGAAGGAATCATTAATTTTAAATTAATTTTTTCTCCTCCAATATTTTTTGCAAAATCATACATTGGATAAAAACTTGCATATACTAATATTTTATTTTTTTCTATAGATTTTTGTTTTGTATTATCTGTGCACCCTACTACAGTTAATAACATAACAATCATGATAAATATAACTACAATTTTATTTTTCATAACCAACCCCCTCATTTTATGTAATTTTTCTGTAACAAAAAATATATCACATTCTCAATGTAAATGCAAATTATTTGCATTTACATTAAAAGGGCTATTTTCATTGTTTACAAAAATAAAAATACTATACCCAAAAATCAAAAGGATTATTAGTTTTTTCTAATAATCCTTTTGATTTTAAAATGAATTGAGTATTTTTTCAATTTTCTTAACCACTTTACTCAATTTTTCATTTATACTCTCATTTCTAATTTTAGCACCACATTTTGGACAATATATAGCACTCTTTGGTAATACCGCTTTACACTCAGGTTCTGGACAAAATATATATCCTACATCAGTTGGTTTTACTTTTCTTTTACACCTTGGACATACAGTTCCCGGTCTTGCAGATATTTGTTTATTGCATCTAGGACATTTGATCATACTAACCCCTCCATTTATTTCAAATACCACTTTAGTTATATTATCATATTCAATTTTGCATTCTATTGATAAAAAAATAGAGTGGTCATATGACCACTCTATTTTTTAGCAACTTTTTCTAAAATTTTCAATGGCTTTATTTAAATTCAATTCATTTTCCTTAGCAATTTGTTTCAATTCTTTGTTTATAACTATATTTATATATTCCCCATCATATTCTATTCCATCCACAAAATTATATTCACTTAAAACATTTTTCACCTTAGACTCAACATCACTATAACTTAATATATCTTTTAAATTATCAAACGAATATTTATAAATCACGATATTACCTCCTCACTTTATTACTTATTAATAAAATTAAAAAGCATATCACCAAATTCAACTATTAAATTATAATGCCTCTTTTATTTTTTGTCAAAAACACCTCCTTTATTTTTATAATAAAAAAACTCCCATTTCTTAAAATTAAGAAACGAGAGTTACTTCCCGTGTTGCCATTCTTATTGATATGAATAATCATATCCACTCATTACCCTTTAACGGCGGGAACCGTATTTTCCTACTAAATAGTTCAGAAAATATCCTCCATGGCTCTTTTCAGTATAACTATGTTACTAGACTTTCACCAACTCTAGCTCGCTGAAACAATCATTATACCTACTCTCCACTTCTTAGGATTTATATAAAATATTATACTCACTTTTTATATAATTTATGTCTGTTAACAAAAAAATATATTAAATTATAAATCTATTTTATTAAACTTAAACTGAGTATTAATTAATTTAAAATTCTCCTTCAATCCAGAAGTTATATAAACATTATAATCCCTAGTAATAAATATAGCATCAACATCACTTAACTTCTCAATAAAATCCATCCCTTTACGTAAACCTAAAGAAAAAACAGCCGTAGATAGAGCATCAGCATCTATCGAAGTATTTGTTATTATCGAAACTCCTACAAGATTATTTTCTACAGGATATCCTGTAACTGTATCTAATATATGATGATACCTTTTACCATCTTTTTCAAAAAACCTCTCATAAATTCCAGAAGTAACAACTGTTTTATTTGAAATATTAACTATACCCATATAATCTCCCCTTTGAGAAAAAGGATTTTGAATACCTATTTTCCATGAAGTTCCATCAGGTTTATTTCCATAAGCAAATACGTTTCCTCCAAGATTGATAATTGCATGCTTTATATTGCTTTCTTTTAAAATTTTTACTATTTCATCAGCAGCATACCCTTTTGCAATTCCTCCTAAATCAAGAACCATACCTTTTTCTTTTAACATAATACTTTTTTGAGATTCATTTAAAACTACATTATTATAATCTACTAATTTTATTTTTTTATCAATTTCATATTTAGAGGGTACTCTAGCATATTCCGTTCCAATATTCCAAAGTTTAACAAGAGGTCCAATAGTTATATCAAATTTTCCATTAGATAAACTCGAAAAATATTTTCCTTTTTTTATAACATAAAAAGTATCATTAGATACTTTAACAAAATCTTTGCCAGAATTTGAATTTATTCTCATAACCTCACTATCTTCTTTATTAATAGTCATTTTATGTTCTATTTCTCTCAACCTATTAAAAATTTTATTAAAAACTTCTTCTGAAACATCATCATAAATTTTTACTGTTACAACTGTACCCAATACAAATTCTGTTTTTGAAACTGGATTACTTTTTATAGGTCCATTATCTAAAGCCTTTTTAGCCAATTTAAAAAATTCACTAACTCTTATCGATACTCCAGAAATTGCATCAGTATGTCCTTGATAATCTTTATACTTTATAGCTGTTGGATCTTGTGTTTTTAATAAAAAAGCTTCTACTTTTTCTGCTTGTTCATGCCATGGTGCCTTTGCTCCCGCTTTTTCCACCATTGGATATTTTCCATTTTTAGATAAAGTTTTTCTGTCTTCTCCACCATTTTTGCTAATTCCATTCCAATCAACTGAAATTATCTTTCCATCTTTCACCTCAATCTTTACTGTATCTTTAAAACCAGTTTTCTCATTAAAATTATCTTCTTGAGCAAAATAAATTCCATCTTCATATTTTGCTGTATTTTGTGATGCATGTAAAATAAATCCTACCATCAATCCAACAAATATAATTAATATTAATTTTTTCATTAAAAAACCTCCTTTATATTGCACAAACAATTATAAATTTATTATATATCTATTATACAATTTCAACACTACAAAAAGACAATGCAAATACGCATTGTCTTTTTAATTTTATATATTATTTTTTTCTTTCAACACAGCTTGAGCTGCAGCGAGTTTTGCAATAGGAACTCTATATGGAGAGCATGAAACATAATCAAGACCTATATTATGACAAAACTCAACAGATGAAGGTTCTCCACCATGTTCCCCGCAAATACCTAATTTTATATTAGGTCTTGTTTTTTTTCCAAGTTTTAATGCCATTTGAATAAGTTTTCCAACTCCGTTTTTATCTAGTATTTGAAATGGATTTTTTTCTAGTATATTTTTGGAGCTATATTCTACTAGGAATTTATTAGCATCATCTCTTGAAAAACCATATGTCATCTGCGTTAAATCATTAGTACCAAAGCTAAAAAACTCTGCCTCTTTTGCTATTTCATCAGCAGTTAAAGCAGCTCTAGGAACTTCTATCATTGTTCCAACTAAATAATCAAGTTTAACTTCAGATTTTTCTATTATTTCATCTGCAATTTTAATAACAAATTCTTTTATATATTTAATCTCATTTACATCTCCTATAAGAGGTATCATTATTTCTGGCTTTACACTTATACCTTTCTTTTTAACCTCTACAGCTCCCTCAATTATTGCTTTTACTTGCATTTTATATATTTCTGGATAAGTAATAGCCAATCTACACCCCCTGTGACCTAACATTGGATTAAACTCTTCTAAATCTTCAACCCTTTTTCTTAATTCATCATAAGAAATTTTCATATCAATTGCTAAAGATTTAATATCTTCTTCTTTTTTAGGTAAAAATTCATGAAGTGGTGGATCTAAAAGCCTTATTGTCACAGGTCTTTCTCCCATTACTTCAAATATACCTATAAAATCTTCTCTTTGCATAGGTAAAAGCTTGTCAAGAGCTTTCTGTCTTTCATCTATTGTTTTTGATAATATCATTTTTCTTACAACTGATATTCTAGTTTCATCAAAAAACATATGCTCAGTTCTACAAAGCCCTATACCTTCTGCTCCAAATTTCACAGCAATATGTGCATCTTTTGGAGTATCCGCATTTGTTCTTACTTTAAGAACTCTTATTTCATCTACCCAATTCATAAATTCTTCAAATTTACCAATAAGCTCTACTTCAACTCTAGGTATGTTACCCAAATAAACTTTACCTGTAGAACCATCAAGAGATATATAATCTCCTTCTTTTACAACCAAATCTCCTACCCTAAACTCTTTTTTATGCTCATAAACTTTAATTTCTCCACAACCAGCAACACAGCATTTTCCCATACCTCTTGCAACAACAGCAGCATGAGATGTCATACCACCTCTTGCTGTAAGTATTCCTTCACTAGATACCATACCTTCTATATCCTCTGGAGATGTTTCAATTCTTACTAGAATTGCTTTTTCACCATTAGCCTTTGCATTCACAACATCACTTGCTGTAAAATATACTCTTCCTGATGCAGCTCCAGGTGATGCCGGAAGTCCTTTAGCTATAACTTTTGCTTTTTGCAAAGCTTTTTCTTCAAAATTAGGATGTAGAAGTTGATCTAATTGCCTAGCATCTATTCTCTCAATCGCATTTTCTTTACTTATAAGTCCTTCATTTACCATATCAACAGCTATATTAATAGCTGCTCTTGAAGTTCTTTTACCATTTCTCGTTTGAAGAATATATAATTTTCCATTTTCAATAGTAAATTCTATATCTTGCATATCTCTATAATGATTTTCAAGCATACTTGTAACTTCTTTAAACTCTCGATATACTTTTGGCATCAATTTTTTTAAGTTGCTTATATGTTGAGGTGTTCTAATACCAGCAACTACATCTTCTCCTTGAGCATTTACCAAAAATTCTCCAAATAGTTTATTTTCTCCTGTAGATGGATTTCTCGTAAAAGCGACTCCTGTACCAGAAGTATTTCCCATATTCCCAAATACCATAGATTGAATATTTACTGCTGTTCCTAAATCATTAGGTATATCATTCAATTTTCTATATATTATTGCCCTTGGATTGTTCCAAGAATCAAATACCGCTTTTACTGCAAGTAAAAGCTGTTTTTTTGGATCATCTGGAAATTCCTCTTTAATCTCTTTTTCGTATATTAACTTAAATTCACACACAATTTCTTTTAAATCTTCAACAGTTAACTCTGTATCGTATTTATACCCTTTTTTTTCTTTTATTTTATCTAAAATTGATTCAAATTTATATTTTGGAATACCCATGGCTACATCTGAAAACATCTGTATAAATCTTCTATAACTATCATAAGCAAACCTTTCATTATTTGTATTCTTAGAAAGCGCATTCACAGTTACATCATTAAGTCCTAAATTTAATATTGTATCCATCATACCAGGCATTGAAATTACAGCACCTGATCTAACAGAAAGAAGTAGTGGATTTTCTTCATCTCCAAATTTTTTTCCTAACGTTTTCTCGAGTTTTAAAAGATGATTCATTATCTCATCTATAAGTTCTTCCCAAAGCTCCTTATTTTTTTCATAGTATGTATTACAAGCAGTAGTTGTAACTGTAAATCCCGGAGGAACTGGCAAGCCAATCTTTGTCATTTCAGCTAAATTTGCACCTTTACCTCCTAATAAATTTTTCATTTCTTTTGAACCTTCGCAAAAACTATATACATATTTCCCCACTTTTTCCACTCTCCCTTTTTTATATTAAATATAAACTTATAAACTTAACTATTTAAAAAACCCTTATAAACTCTAAGTCCATTTTCCTTCATTATGTTTATAATAAGACCAGCTGTTTCTTCAATAGCTTTATTTGACACATCAATAATAGGACATCCTATTTTTTTCATTATTTTTTCAGCATATTCAATTTCTTCTAAAATCCTTTCCATAGTTGCATAATTTGCATTACTAGAAAGACCTAAAGACTTTAATCTTTCTTGTCTTATTTCATTTAACTTTTCTGGAGTATTTGTAAGACCTATTATTTTTTTAGATGGTATTTCAAATAACTCTTTAGGTACTGGAACTTCTGGTACTAAAGGAACATTTGCTACTTTTATATTTTTATTAGCTAAATACATACTAAGAGGAGTTTTTGATGTTCTTGATATACCAATAAGAACTAAATCTGATTTTACAAGCCCTCTAGGATCTTTTCCATCATCATATTTAACTGCAAATTCTATAGCTTCTACTCTTTTAAAGTATTTCTCATCTAATTTTCTTATTGTTCCTGGCTCTCTTAAAGGTTTTAAATTAGTTCTTAAAGATATTGATTTAAGCAAAGGACTAACTAAATCTATGCTAGGTATTTTATTATTTTCACAAAACTTAGCAACATAATTTGCAAGTTCTAAATCTACCAATGTATATACTACTATTGAATTTTCATTTTTCGCTTCATTTAAAATTTCATCTAAAAAATTAACATCAAGTACATAAGGATATTTTCTCATTTCATAATTATTTATGTTAAATTGACCAATAGAAGCTCTTGCTACTTGTTCTCCTGTTTCTCCCAAAGAATCAGATATTATATATATAACTAAATTTTCCATAAAACACCTCTCTATTCTCCACATAATTCTACAAATAATCTCGCTATATTAGTTTTAGAAATTCTTCCAATCACTTTATAATACTCTTTTTCATTTTTTAACTCTATCTCAACAACAGGAATAGAATCAACTTCATGATCTATTATTTTTTTTACAGCTTCAGAAATACTATCATTTGGATTTGCTAAAACAATATTAGGCATCCTAGTCATTATCATTCCAACTGGAATCTTATTAATATCTATTCCTCCTATAGTACTTTTCAATAAATCTTTTCTAGATACCACCCCCGATAAATAACCATTATTTGTTATATATATACTTCCTACATCCTCTAAAAACATAGTAACTATAGCATTATAAACTGTAGTTTCTTCAGTTAAAAGAACTGGAATACTCATTATTTCACTTACTTTTTTTGATTTAAGTTTTTTAGATATTATATTATTTTCATCAATCCCTGCATAAAAATATCCAACTTTAGGTCTTGCATCCAAAATACCAGTCATAGTAAGTATTGCAAGATCTGGTCTTAAAGTAGCTCTTGTTACATTAAGCATTGAAGCTATTTGTTCACTAGTTATAGGCTCATGTTCTTTTACTATTTCTATTATCTTCATTTGACGATCATTTAATTGAATAATAACCACCTCTCTCAAAATGTGTTATACTATATTATATAGTATATTATATATCCTTATGCATTATATGTAAATATAAAAATTTATAATTTCCAAGTAATTGTAATAAAGATTTAAAGCCGGGTTGTTACCCGGCTCTAACTACTTATATACTATTTTTGATAAATCACATATTAAAAGCATTGTATCGTATATTTGTTTTAATAAAGCAAGCCTGTTATTTTTTATATTTTCATCTTTATCCATAATCATTACAGTATCAAATAAATTATCAATAGGTTGTTTTAAACTTATAAACTCATCTAATGCTTTTGAATATTCTGCTTTTTGTATAGCTAAATTTACATTTTTACTTACTTCTTTAAATTTATTGTAAAGAATTTTTTCTTCATCTACTTGTAAATAATCTTCATTTACTTTACTACATTCTGCTTTTTGTGCTAAAGTCGAAACTCTATTGAATGCAGTTAATATTTCTACAATTTCATCTTTTTCTATCCATAAATTGAGCTCTTTTGCTCTAATATACATATCAGCTATATCATCAGTATTACTGCTTAATACTGCATCTATAACGTCATATCTTATTCCCTTTTCACTAAATAAATTTTTAATTCTTTGTTTAAAAAATTCAAGTATTTCTAAAGCTACTTTTTCTTTATCAAAATCTAAATTAGTATAATTATCTAGAGAGTAATTTATAATTTGTTTTAAACTCACGCTAATGTTTTTATCCATTATGATATTAATTATACCTAAAGCTTGTCTTCTCAAAGCATATGGATCATAAGACCCTGTAGGCTGAATTCCTATTGCAAAAAAACCTGCTATCGAATCTAATTTGTCAGCTATAGAAAGTACTATTCCAGCTTTTGTACTTGGAAGATTATCTCCTGAAAATCTCGGAAGATAATGTTCAAAAATAGCTTCTGATACTATTTCCTTTTCTCCAGATACCTTTGAATATTCCCTTCCTATAACGCCTTGAAGTTCAGTAAATTCAAATACCATATTAGTAACTAAATCTGCTTTACAAAGCTTTGCAGCCCTTAATACTTCTTCTTTTTCTTCTTCATATCCTAAATCTTGAATTAACTTTTTAGACAATTCTTCTATCCTAAGAGTTTTATCATATACAGTTCCAAGTTTTTCTTGAAAAACTACATTTTTAAGTCCATCAATATAACTTTCAAGTGGTTTTTTAGTATCTTCTTTATAGAAAAATAGCGCATCTGCAAGTCTTGCTTCAAGTACCTTTTCATTTCCCTTTTTAACATTTTCTATTTTATAATCAGTTCCATTTCTAACAGTTATAAAATTAGGAAGTAAACTTCCGTCTTCTTTTACTACTGGAAAATATCTTTGGTGCTCTTTCATAGGAGTTATTACTACTTCTTTTGGAAGTTTTAAATAATCTTCCTTAAATTCTCCATAAAAAGCGGTTGGATACTCTAATATATAAGTAACTTCTTCAAGCAAATCTTCATCTAAAAGAATTTGTCCATCTAAATCTCTTGCTACTTTTATACATTGTTCTTTTATTATTTCTCTTCTTTCATTTTGATCAAGTATTACATAGTTTTCTCTCAATTTATTCAAATATTCATCGACTGAATTTACAACTATATTATCGCTTCCTAAAAATCTATGTCCTCTTGTAATATTTGAAGCTCTTATTCCTTCTATATCAAATTCTAAAGTTTCTCCATTATAAACTGATACTATCCATCTTATCGGTCTTGCAAATCGTAAATTTTTTCCTCCCCAACGCATTGATTTAGGAAAATTTATAGATCTTATTATGTTTGGAAGTAAATCTTTTAAAACATCTTCAGTATTTTTTCCTTTTTCTTTTATTTTTGCAAATACATATTCTTCTTTTCCTACTACCTTAAAGTACAAATCATCTAAATTTACACCTTTACTTCTCATAAATCCTTGTAATGGTTTAGTTGGATTATTCTCTTCATCAAAAGCAATCTTTTTAGCTGGTCCTTTTATTTCTTCTTCTAAATCGTACTGCTTATCATTTAATCCTTCAACTATTAAAGTAAGTCTTCTAGGTGTTCCATATGTTTTTATACTTTTAAAATTCAATCTATTTTCATTTAAAAATTTTTCTGCATTTTCCTTCAACTGATTTAATGAACTATTCATAAATCTAGCAGGAATTTCTTCACATCCTATCTCAAATAAAAGATCTTTATTCATATTATTTTCCTCCTTTCTTTAAAAGAGGGTATCCCATTTCTTCTCTTTGTTTTACATAAGCGTTTGCAACCATTCTCGCCATAGTTCTAACCCTCGCTATAAATGAAGCTCTTTCACTAACACCTATTGCCCCTCTTGCATCTAATACATTAAATGTATGAGAACATTTTAATATATAATCATAAGCTGGAAGAACTAATCCTTTTTCTAAAAGTTTTTTTGCTTCTTCTTCATAAGTATTAAAATGTTCAAGCATCATATCAACATTTCCCTCTTCAAAACTATAAACAGAATGTTCGTATTCTGCTTTTTTAAATATATCTCCATAAGTTAATTCATCATTCCATTGTAAATCATATACATTATCTTTCTCTTGAATATACATAGCTAGCCTTTCAAGCCCATAAGTAAGTTCTGCTGATTCCAGCTCACAGTCAATACTTCCTACTTGTTGGAAATATGTAAACTGAGTAACTTCCATACCATCAAGCCATACTTCCCAACCAAGTCCCCATGCTCCAACGGCTGCAGCTTCCCAGTTATCTTCTACAAATCTAATATCATGTTCATCTGGATTTATCCCTATAGTTTTTAAACTATTTAAATAAAGTTCTTGAACATTATCAGGAGATGGCTTTAATATTACTTGAAATTGATGATGCTGATACAATCTATTCGGATTTTCTCCATATCTAGCATCTGTTGGTCTCCTTGAAGGCTCTACATAACATACTTTCCATGGCTCAGGTCCAAGTGATTTTAAAAAAGTATATGGACTCATAGTTCCAGCACCTTTTTCTATATCATAAGGGTTCATTACAATACAACCTTGCTTAGCCCAATAATTTTGTAGTGCAAGTATCATATCTTGAAAATTCATTTTCTTACCTCCTACAATAGTTTAAAAAATTTAGCCTTTCGCAGTGCGAAAGGCTAAATTTTACACAATTCTAATTTTTAATTTAGCAAAATAAGGTTTATTTGTCAAGCTCATTAGATGTATCTTGCTTTTCTTCTTTTATAACTTCTTCAGTTATATCCTTGTTATCCTTGTTTTTTAAATTCATTTTACTTTTTATTTCAGTCAATGAATCTTGTGTCATTTCATTTAAATCTAAAGTTTCTCCATCATCTTTTACTATTTTTATCTTATATTTTGTAACCATAGCTGCAGAAACTCCTACTATTGTAGCTACAGGCCCTAAAACCAAACCAATTGCTCCAACTGTTACAGGAAGATTTAATAACACATCTCCATCTTTTTCTACCATTACTCTAGTTACATTTCCTTTTTTAAGTATTTCTTTTAACTTTTCTATCAATTCATTTCCCTTTTCATTAATCCCTTTTAAAACATTCACATCCTTTTTTTCAAGATAAATTAAAGCATCTACTACATCCCCATTTGCATTAACTAAAGCTTCTTTTGCTTTTTCATAACTTACGTTCATTCTTTTCATGATTTCATCAATTTTTTCCAATGTAATTTCCATAGTATCACTCCTACCCCTTTGAATTTTCTAAAAAGCCTAAAGATTTTAAATTTAGATCTCCAAGGTGAAATTTCAAATACATTTTTAAAATATTATCTAACTGATTTATAATATATTCTGAAACTTTTACTTTGCTACATATTATTATGTCATTTTTTAATATATATTCCATTAATTTTACAGTTGAAAAATCAATTTTCAAACTACTACTATCTACATAGGCACACTCTTTACAAAGCATTCCACCTTCTAATATGCTAAATTTACCTTTATTTAAATTATTATTACCACAATTAACGCATTTTAAAACATTTGGTTTATATCCTATATAATGTAAAAATTTAAGTTCAAATATTTTAGTTATATATATATAATTTAACTCATTTTTAGAATATAAATACAATGTTTTTAAAAATAAATCAAACAACCTATTATTTGTTTGATTTTCAAATGTACTACTTTCAACTAATTGAGTTACATAAGAAGCATGAGATAACAAATCTATATCACAACTTAAATTGTAAAAATTTTCTTTCAGTTCACATTGACTTATCTTATATATACTTGAAGATTTATAAAGTAAAAAATTAGAATAAGAAAAAACTTGAGTTCCTGATAAAATAGTACTATTTGTTCTTTTTGCACCCTTTGCTAAAACAGAAATTTTCCCAAGTTTTCTTGTAAATAATGTCAATATCAAATCTGTTTCTTCATATTTTATCGATTTTAATACTATCCCATCTGTATTTATAAGCATAGTTATCCTTTTTCTCCCTTGTATTTTCACTCTCAAAATAAAAATTTTTAAATGCCGTTATATACATAAAAGCTTCTATATTACCAGTTTTTTTAAAAAATTCCCAGCAAAAATTTTTCATTTTTAAAAACCCCCTTCTATCCATTTAATTTTATTTTAGGTAAGAAGAGGGCTTAATATACTTAAGAAATTTTTAGTAAAAGCACTGTGGTTAAAGTAAAATAAATTGTAAGTCCTGTTATATCAAGAGTTGTAGAAATAAACGGAGCAGAAGCAACAGCTGGATCTACTCCAAGCTTTTTAAAAATTATAGGAACTAAAGTCCCTATAGTTGCAGCTGTCAACATATTTGCAGCCATGGCAATTCCTACAACTACACCTAATTTAAAATCTCCCATCCATAAATAAGCAACAATACAAATTATAACACTACATACAACTCCAACGCTAGCTCCAACACTCATTTCTTGAAATATTGTTTTAAAAGCTCTTTTCATGTCTACATGTCCTGTAGCAATACCTCTAACTGTAAGCGTTGAAGATTGAGTCCCAACATTTCCTCCCATTCCTGTTAAAAGAGGCATAAAAAAAGATACAGCAGTATATTGACTTATAGTACTTTCATACTTTCCAAGTATTGTAGCTGATAAAGTTCCTCCAAGTAAAGTAATTAAAAGCCAAGGAAGTCTTGCTTTAACAGAATATATAACCTTTGAAAAAAATTTATCTTCTTCTAAATGTTCACTTTCTGCTTCCGAAGTTCCAGCAAATTTATATATATCTTCTGTTGCTTCTTCTTGTATAACATCTATTATATCATCAACAGTAATTATACCTCTAAGTTTTCCATTTATATCTGTAACTGGAATTGCTAAAAAATCGTATTTAGATACAAGTTTTGCAACTTCCTCTTGGTCATCATTTACATTTACCGATATTACCTTTTCACTCATTATATCTTCAATTAAAGAATTAGGTTTTGCTATTATAAGCTCTCTTAAAGATATAACTCCAACTAATTTTTGATCTTTATCTATAACATATACATAATAAATAGTTTCTGCATCAGGAGCATTTTCTCTTAAATATTCTATCGCTGAATAAACTGTAATATCTTTTCTCAGAGCAATAAAATCAGTTGTCATTATACCCCCAGCAGAATCTTCTTTATATACCAATAATTCTTTTATATCTTCGGCTAGCTCTGAATCTAAAAGATTTATAATTTCTTGCCTTTTATCCTCTGAAAGATCACTTAAAATATCAACCATGTCATCTTGAGACATTAAATCAAGTATTTTCTTTTTATGTTCAATACTAATTTTAGACAAAATAGAAGAAAATATATCAGAATCAAGTTCATCTAGTACTTTTGCTCCAATTTCCCAAGGAAGCACTTCAAATAACTTAATTCTTTTTTCTTCTTCTAAATCAACTAATATTTCAGCTATATCTCGGGGATGAAGCTCCTCTAAGTATCGATTTAATTCAACTATTTTCTCACTATCTATCAAAGCTTTAACTTCTAATGCTATTTTTTCAAATAAAATTTCATTCTTATTCATAGTTTTCACCCCCAATTAATTAGCTATTTATTACTATATCCAAAATTACTTATATAATTTTCTAAATTCCTCCAATTTTCTTTAACTTTAACCCATGTTTGAAGGTATACTTTTGACCCTAGAAGCCTTTCTATATCTTCCCTTGCAGACTTTCCTATCCCTTTAAGTTTTTTCCCATTTTTTCCTATTATAATTCCTTTATGAGAGTCTCTTTCACAGTATATTATAGCAGATATATCAATAATTTTATTATCTTCTCTCGACTTTATATATTCAATTTCCACAGCAACTCCATGAGGAACCTCATCATGAACATAATGCAAAACTTTTTCTCTTATTAACTCAGAAATTAACACCCTTTCTGGTTGATCTGTTATCATATCATCAGGAAAATACTTAGGTCCATTAGGAAGATATTTTTTTATAACATTTATTAAAGAATTTAAGTTTCCTTCTTTTAATGCAGATATTGGAACTATTTCATCGAAAACTTCTTCTTTACTATATTTTTCAATCAAAGTTATTAACTCTTCTTTAGAAATTTTATCTATTTTATTTATAACCAAAACAACAGGAGTCTTAACTTTTCTTAAACTTTCTATAATTCTCCTATCTCCAGGACCAATATCCTTAGAGTCATCTACTACAAATAAAACTACATCTACTTCATTTAATGTATCTGTAGCAACTTTTACCATATACTCTCCAAGCTTATTTTTAGGCTTATGTATTCCTGGAGTATCTAAAAATACTATTTGAAAATCTTTATCTGTATATACTGACTGTATTTTATTTCTAGTAGTTTGAGGTTTATCACTCATTATAGCTATTTTTTGTCCAATTATTTTATTCATAAGTGTAGACTTTCCAACATTAGGTCTTCCTATTATACTTGCAAATCCTGATTTAAAGCTCATTTTATCACCTCAATCTATTTATTAATATCTGCTCCTGTAAATCCACATGGAATTAATTCCTCTATAGATATTTCCTTATATTCTCCATCAGATTCTCCAACTACTACTTTAATATTTCTTCCAAATTCTAAAATTACTTGCCTACATATACCACACGGATAAGTTTCTCCTTTATTATCACTAGAAATAGCTATTTTTTCAAATTCTCTTTCTCCTTCAGAGATAGCCTTAAATATAGCAGTTCTTTCAGCACAATTTGTTCCTCCATACGAAGCACATTCTACATTACATCCAGTAAATACTTTTCCAGATTTAGTTAAAAGCGCAGCTCCCACATGAAAATTAGAATATGGAGCATATGCATTTTTTCTAGCTTCTTCTGCAAGTTTTAATAATTCTTTATTGTTCATCAGTATATTCCTCCTTTAAATTAATTTTCTTTCGGTGATACAATCCCTCCAGAAACAATAATTTTTAAAGCATTTTCTATAGAAACATCTAAATATATTATTTCATCTTTTGGAACTGTAATTAACATTCCAGAAGTTGGATTTGGAGTTGTAGGTATAAATACAAAAACTCCTTCTGCTCCTGTATTTTCATTTATAAATTTAGGAGTATTTGTTGTTATAAAACCTAAAGTATATATACCCTTTGAAGGATACTCAACCAATACAGTATTTTTAAATCCATCGCCTTTTTTAGCTGCAAAAGCATCTACCACTTGTTTAACTGATGAGTATATCATTCCAACTAAAGGTATTTTATACATAACGTTTTCAAACGCCTGGAATATCTTTTTCCCCAATAAATCAGTAGTAATCATTCCCGTCAAAAAAATCAAAAGAAATGTAATGATAATTCCTACTCCATAAAGAGGAAATCCTAAAAGCCTTTCAAGTGGTCCTCTAAATATAGAATCTATTTTATTAAAAAGCCAAAATACCAAAGAAATGGTTACTGCAATTGGAAGAATAGTAAAAATACCAGTTATAAATACTTTTCTTATATCTTTTAAATTAGAATTATTTTTCATACTCAGCCTCCTAATTTTACAGAAATTAAAGGAGCATTTCTCATTATATCAAATATTTCATTTTTATCCAATATGTATTTTTTCATTAAAATTTTAATCATTTTTTTGTCAAACATAAAAAATGGAAATATAATATATCTCCATTTTAACCAAGACTAAACTGAAATATAAGTATTGTCGTTAATATTCCCAAAATAGCTCCAAATACAACCTCTAATGGCGTATGAATTTCTCCCTCTATTCTACTTTGAGCTACTAATAATGCTAAAATATATGTAAGTGTTGAAACCAACATTTCTTCTGATATAAATGTAACCGCAGTAGCTACAGAAAAAGCTAGTGCAGCATGACCACTTGGCATACCTCCTTTTAAATGAGTTCCTTTTTGACTTATAGATTTACCCACTATAACTAAAATCATTACTATAACAAGTCCAATTACAGTAATATGAATTTCAGATCTTCTTATCTTATTTAAAACTATATACGAAAATGGATTTATTCTATCAAAAAACAACAAATAACCTACTACAATTGAATTCAACGATGAAATAAGAACAGCTCCTGCAGCTACATCTTTTGCTATTTTAGCAAGCTCATGATATTCTTTTGTAAATAAATCTATGGATTTTTCTATAGCAGTATTTATCATTTCAGATATAATAACAAGAGATATTGTAAAAAATAACATTATCATTTCAAACCTACTTAAATCAAAAAAAAGACTTAAAAACAATATTAATACAGCTATCAAATAATGAATTTTCATATTTCTTTCATTTTTCAATGTATATATTATTCCATCTATTGCACAATTAAAAGCGGTTATAAGGTTTTTCAATTTCATCTCATTCCCTCACTATACCAAGTTTTAACAATACAGCTTCTTCTTTTTCTCTCATTATTTTAGTATTTTCTTCAGTATCATGATCATATCCCATTAAATGAAACATACTATGACAAACTAAAAAAGCTACTTCTCTCTCAAAACTATGATTATATTCTCTACTTTGTTCCAAAGCTTTTTCCATTGATATTACTATATCTCCTAATGCTTTTTCTCCAAATTCTATATAAAAATCATTCTCTTCAATAAGAGGAAATGAAAGCACATCTGTAGGCTTATCTACTCCTCTAAACTCTTTATTCAATTTATGTATTTCTTCATTATTTACAAAAGATAAACTTATTTCATAATCTTCATCAAACCCCTCATATTTTAAAGATTCATTTATTACATCTTTTATCATATCTAATAAATTATCGTTAACTTCTATTTCATCTTGTCTATTATCTATTATCAGTTTCAACTTTATTTCCTCCTTCATCTGGATATTCTATTCTCTCATGAAACATCCCCATTATTACTTCAATAAATGCTTCTTTTATAGTATCTAAATCTCTTAATGTTAAATTACTTTTATCAAGTTGTCCATCATTTAATTTTCCATTAATTATTTTACTTATCATTTCTTCAATTTTTTCTTTAGTAGGCTCTTTTATACTTCTTATAGCAGCCTCGACAGAATCTGCAAGCATTATAACAGCTGATTCCCTACTTTGAGGCTTTGGCCCTTCATATCTAAATTCTTCTTCTCTTATATCAAGTCCTTCTTCTTTAGCCTTATGATAAAAGAAAGCTACTAAAGTAGTTCCATGGTGTTCTCTTATAATATTTGTTATTTCTCTAGGAAGTTTATATTTTTTAGCAAGTTCAACTCCATATGTAACATGTTCTTTTATTATTTTAACACTAAGTGTAGGTACTATTTTATCATGAGGATTATCTGTTGTTATTTGATTCTCTTTAAAAAAATACGGTCTTGAAAGTTTTCCTATATCATGATAATAAGATGCAACTCTTGCAAATAATGAATTAGCTCCTATTTTATCACACGCTCTTTCTGCTAAATTTCCAACTATGATACTGTGATGATAAGTTCCTGGAGTTTCTATAAGCATCCTTTTTAAAATCTCATTATTAGCACTTGAAAGCTCAAGAAGTTTTAAACTAGTCAATATATCAAAATAATGTTCCCATAACGGAAGACTTCCAACTACAAATATAGATGAAAATATACCTGATAAAAAAGCAAGTAAAGAATTAATTAACGGTTCTTTTAAATTAGTTGTAGTAATAAAACTTAAAGATAACACAATCAAAAAATTCACTATACCTATTTTAAACCCTGTAAATATTATGTTTCTCCTTTGTGATATTTCTAAATTCGCAAAAGAACCAAAAGTTCCTGATACTAAAGACAATAACAATAAATTAACATCACCTATTGCTAAATATATCATAATCGAAATGATTATATTAGATATTATAGCTATATTTGAATTTAAAAGTATGCTAATAAGCATACTAGCACCGGCAACAGGTATTATATACATAGATATACTATTTAATGATAAGCACATTAAAACAGTTATACTTATCACTAGTATTACTAATAACAATTTTTTTTCGTCATTTAATATATCTTTATTAAAAATATAAATATATAAAATACCAACTGATTCTAATATCAATATTATTAATATCAATCCCATTAACACAAAAAAATCTTCTTTTCCTTTTTTCTCAATAAATCCTATACTTTGAAGTAGTTCTAATTTCTCTTTTGTTATGACTTCACCTTTAGAAATTATATTTTCTCCCTTAGGTATTATTACTTTTTCAACAGAAGCTTTAGCTTCTTCTGTTTTTTGTTGTGTCTTTTCTAAATCTAAAAATTTATTAGGTCTTATATAATTATTTATTATTTCTATCCCTAACAATTTTTCATTTTGATTGAGTTTTTTTATTTCTTCAAAAAATTCAGAGACATTTTTCTTTTGAGAATCAATTTCTTCTTTTGTAACTCCTGTACTCATTATTTGATTTATAGTATCAAATATATAGTTTTTTAACCTTTCCAAATTAACCTTATTTAATTTTAAAGCTATATTTATAGATTTGTCTGAAATACTAGGATATTCTTTTTTTATATTTTTTAATTTATCATCAAAACTCAATTCTTCATTAGAATTTATAAAATATATATCATTAAAAAATTTCTCTATATCAGATTTTATTTCAGCTTGTATTGTAGGGTTTATTCTATATACAGGTTGTACTTGTTCTATAGCTTTTTTTATAAGTTTTTCTGTTTCTATTTTGTTTTCTATATCTTTTGTTGCTTTTATATCTTCTTGAGCCCTTTGTCCTATTTTTAACTCATATTTTTCTGGAGATAAAAATGTAAATAATAATATAAAATTTACTAAAAAAAACAAAAGGGCAAAAGAAAATTTCTTAAACTTCATCGTTTCAATCTCCTTCCTCACTTTTTCTTCTTGACGTTCTTTTTATATTCTCGTCTTTTTTCGAACTTCTCATATGCTTTTATAATCCTCTGAACAAGTTCATGTCTAACTACATCTTTTTCAGTCAATGTTACAATAGATATTCCTTTTACGTCTTTTAATACTTCCTGAGCATGCAAAAGTCCAGATTTTTTACTTGTAGGAAGATCTGTTTGAGTTATATCTCCTGTAACTACAGCTTTTGATCCAAAACCAAGTCTTGTTAAAAACATTTTCATTTGCTCAGGTGTAGTATTTTGTGCCTCATCAAGTATTATAAAAGCATTATCTAATGTTCTTCCTCTCATAAAAGCAAGGGGAGCTACTTCTATCATTCCTCGTTCCATATATTTATTAAACTTTTCTCCTCCTAATATCTCAAATAAAGCATCATATAACGGTCTAAGGTATGGATCTACTTTATCCTTTAAATCTCCTGGTAAAAATCCAAGTGTTTCTCCTGCCTCAACAGCTGGTCTAGTTAATATTATTCTACTCACTTCATCTCTTTTAAAAGCTTTTACAGCCATGGCAACAGCAAGATATGTTTTACCTGTCCCAGCAGGACCTATTCCAAAAGTAATATCATTATTTTTTATCTGATTAATATATTCCTTTTGTCCTAGCGTTTTAGGTTGTATAGCTTTTCCCTTAGTTGTAAAAGCTATTATATCCTCAGCAAGTTCTTTCATTTTTTCCTCTGTTCCTTCAAACAACAAATTTATACTATATGATATATTCTGAGCATTTAAATCATTACCTTTTTTAACTAATTCATTCAACTCTTTCATAAGTCTTTGTGCAAGATTTATATTTTCTTCTGTTCCTATCAAAACTACATTTCCATCTCTAAGAACTATATTAATATTGAGATTATCCTCTATTATCTTTACATTTTGATCAAAATTTCCAAATAATTCTCTTGTAAAAACTTCATCTTCAATTTCTATTTTTTTCTGTATTATCAATATAGTTTCCTCCTTCTATTTTTTCATCTTTACCTATATCTTCTAAAGCTTGTATTGTTACAATAAATTCTAACACATTACCCTTTATTTTGTAATCTTCTTTTTTATTTATTATTCTTGCCTGTACTGGAAGTAAATAGTCAATTTTCTTTAAAGCTTTTTGTCTAATAATATTTTTTAACTTTTCTATATCTTTTTTATTATCTTTTACATTTACTTCATAAAAAGTATTTATTTCAACTTCAATAGGAACTTTAAATTTTTTATATTCACACTTCAAAATTCTTTTCCTTATATAATAATTTTTATACGGTATATTTCTTTTTATATAATAAGTTTTATTAAAAAATTTTATTTTATAAGTTTTTTTGCTCTTTCCTGTCTTAATTTTATCTTTATTTATATACTCAATACTTTCTTTTATCTCATAAAATGTTCTTGCCCAAACTTCTCCCTTGGCTATTACATTACCCCCAGCAATCAAAACATCTCCTTTTTTTACTATATTCCCCTTACTCACTAAAGCTTCACCACTTCTAGGTATTACCTTTTCTATTATACCATCTTTTTTAGCAATTATATTACAATTTATTTTTGTATTTTCCTCAGGTTCTTCTGATTTCTTTACTATTTCTACAAACGCATTAGTTCCCTCAATATTTATAAAAATATACGCAATATCATCAAATTTTGACAATATACTATCTCTTATATCTTTTTTATCAATCATATATTTATTAACCCAAGGTTTAAGTCCACAATTATATAATTCCTTTCTCAATTCAGATTTATTTATACCTTCTGGACAATCAATATATACATTTGTTATAAATGTAGTTAAAAAAACTAAAATAAATAAAGATAAAATTCCTCCTATTAATAAAGACTTTCTTTTATATATTCTCTTCATTAAAAAAGGAAGTCCAATTGATCTTTTTATTTTTAAATTATAATCAGATTTTTTATAAAGATATATAAGATTTTTAACATCATCCCTATATATATAAGCTTCTATTTTAGTAGGAGATATCCTTCTTATATTAAAAAGATAAATCCCATTATTAACTAAATAATTTATAAATTTCTCCAAATAAAGCCCTTCTATACTTACTATACAAAACCCTTTGACATACTGCCACAAAATCTATGCCCCCCCTAAACCCAATATTCAACAGAATATATTTTTCCCTCTATACACAAATCATCTTCAGTTATATACTTTATAATCAAATCCTCCCCTTCTATTTTTAAAACATTTAACTTCGTACTCACTTTAATCATTTGTTTAGAATATTCTAAAACACTTATATAATTTTCTATGTTAATAAATTTATTACCAACCGTTATAACTTTAGGTAAATTAATTTTTAAATCGTTAGGTAAATCAAACATTCCTACACCTCCCTTATATAATTTTATGAATACAACATTATTTAATTCCACATTTTTATTGTGCATAAAGCAATACACATTTTTATATTTAAAATTTCTATTGACATTTATATTATTATATCGTAATATATAGATATAAAAATTAGCGATATTTTTTATAAGGAGGTATTCAAATGAAAAAAAGAAAATCTTATATGAATTGGTCTTGGATATTTTTCATTACATTTATGACTCTTGCAATTTACGACATTAGATTTGCAGCATTAGGTTTAGCATGTATGATTTCACCTATAGTATTTTCATCTACTGGACAAGGAAAAGTGCATTGTTCCCATTACTGTCCTAGAGGCTCATTCTTAGGAAAATTTTTAAGCAAGTTATCTCTTGGATACAATGTACCAGCTTTTATGAAAGCTAAATTATTTAAACACACTATCTTAGTTTCTATGCTTACTTCTTTTTCTTTATCTTTATATAAAGGCGGATTAACTTTAACAAATATAGGTGCAACTATATTTAGATTAGTACTAATTACTACTATAATCGGAATTTTTCTTGGAATAATTTTCAAACCAAGAACTTGGTGTACAATATGTCCTATGGGTCATGCTTCTAATTTAATAGATAAACAAATAAAAAAATCATCTCCTACAAAAAATAAAACTACTAAAAAAATAGCTTAAAAGTAGGTCTTAATAAATTTTATTAAGACCTACTTTTAATTTTAAATATAAGTAGTTTTTCCCCTTCCTAATTTTTTCGAAATATACAAAGCTTTATCAGCTTTTTCTAAAACCTCTTCAATAGTTTCATGTTCACCTTCAAAAGTTGAAATTCCAGCACTAAACGAAATATTAATACTATTATCTTTATATTTAATAACTTTGTCAATTATCTTATTTCTAGCTCTTTCTAAAGCTTCATAAGCTTGAGTGCCTAATGTATCATTAAATAAAACTAAAAATTCATCTCCTCCAAAACGATATATCTCATCAGTACTTCTAAGACACTTTTTCAACTCTTCTACAAACACTTTTAATGCATAATCTCCTGCTAAATGTCCATATTTATCGTTAATTTCTTTAAAGTAATCAAAATCTATAAAAGCTATAGAAAAAACTGTTTTACCATCTTTAAAACTGTTTTTAATCTCTTTTAATCTTTCATTAAAATACTCCTTATTGTAAACCCCCGTTAAATTATCTTTAATTATTTTCGTTCTATAAATATTAATTTTTTTCAATATACTCTCTACCCTTACAATAAGCTCTTCTATTTGAAAAGGTTTTATTATATAATCATCTGCTCCTTCTTTTAGAGCTTTTACTTTATAACTTATCGTATTTTTAGACGTTAAAAATATAACAGGTACATTTATCTTCTCCTCTTTTATCTGTTTTAATAACTCAAACCCACTCTTTTCTGATATGATTATGTCTAAAATCACTAAATCTATTTTTTCTCTCTTTAATATACACATTACATTTTCCAAACTATAAGAAGTAATTACATTATATCCTTCATTTCTAAATATATTTTCTAATAAATAAATAAGCTCTACATCATTATCGACTATTAATATATTTCCTTTGTTAGTAATATTTATATTTTCACTTTTTATCTTATTTTGTTTATTTTCTAAATTAAATACATACATCTGTTTTAACTTTTCTATTTCTTCATAAATACACGCTAATCCCTTTAATAAATTGGAAAAAACCTCATCACTTATAAATTTACTATTTATACATTCTAAATAATCTTCATACTCCCCTGCTAATCGAGACAAATGATTAAGTCTTAATATACCACTTTTTCCCCTTATAGTATGAAAAAAATTCTTTATTTGCATTTCATATTTTCTATCTCTATACAAACGATATTTCATTAAATTTACAATTGCATTATCTATTTTTTCTCTTTGACTATTTAAAAACATTTGTATCTTATTCACAAATAATTTTTTTGATTCATCCACTCCGTCTCTCCCCTTTTTATTTTTTACCTCTAAAAAAAGCACATCAAAACGTATTATATTAAATATATATACAATAACAATATCAAAAATATTACATCTAAATAATTTTACGATACTTATATAATAATATTTCTTTTTATTTATCATAAATCCTTTGTTTTTTTAACAAATATAAAAAAAGACTAAAGCTAAGCTTTAGTCTTTTATATCTATTGTAAGTGTTTTTTTACTAATTGATTTACAATTTTACCATCAGCCTTTCCCTTCACTTTAGGCATTATAGCTGACATAACTTTACCCATATCCTTCATTGAAGAAGCACTAATTTCACCTATAGTTTCTACAACTATCTTTTCTACTTCTTCATCGCTTAATTGAGCTGGCAAATAAGTTTTTAATATTTCAATCTCAGATTCTGTCTGAGCTATAAGATCTTCTCTACCTGCCTTTTTAAATTCCTCAAGTGCATCTTTTCTTTGTTTCATTTGTTTAGAAACAATGTCTATAACACCATCATCATCAAGTTCAATTCTATTATCCACTTCATACTGCTTAACTGCAGATCTTATAAGAGTAATAACAGACTTTTTAACTTGATCTTTTTCTTTCATAGCAAGTTTTAGATCATCCATTAATTTCGATTTAAGGGACATCCCCTTTCACCTCTTATCTACTATCTTTTTGCTTTTTTTCTTCTTGCAGCCTCAGCTTTTTTCTTACGCTTTACGCTTGGCTTATCATAATGCTCTCTTTTTCTGATTTCAGATAATATACCAGACATAGCACATTGACGCTTAAATCTTCTAAGAGCACTATCTAAAGATTCATTTTCTCTTACTTTTACTTCTGACATTCTTCTTCCCTCCCTCCAATACCAGCAATTCTGCTATAACTATAACTGTGATTATAAGCTAGATTTATTACAGGGTTAATACCATACTTAGTTATTATAAACTACTTTTAAACTTTTATCAAGTATTTTTTGATTCTATGGCCAATTTAAGGTTTTTCCACCAATAATATGATAATGTATATGTTTTACCTCTTGTCCTGCATCTTTTCCACAATTATTTACAATTCTAAATCCACTTTGTTCAAAATTCATATCTTTAGCAATTTTATTTATAACTTTATGAATATCAGATATAATATCCATTTCATTATCTGGTATATGTATTATAGATTCATAGTGTTTTTTAGGTATCACTAAAATATGAATTGGCGCTATTGGATTTATATCTTTAAATGCAAGCACTTTATCATCCTCATATATTTTAGTCGATGGAATTTCTCCATTCACTATTTTACAAAATATACAATTTTCCATTTTTTACACCTCCTTACACAAAACCTAAAATATAAATACTATATTCAAATTAAAATTCCTTCTACAAACTCTTCTTTTATTTTGTTTAACTTAACATTTAATATTTTTCCCTCTATATCTTCTTCCTCTTTAACTAAAACCCTTATATAATTAGGAGTCAACCCTTCATAATATCCATTTTCTAATTTCTGCTCAAATAATACAGGTACAATTTCACCTATAAACTTAGATGTAAATTTTATATAATTCTCCTTAGATAAATTTATAAGTTTCTCACTTCTTATTTGCTTTACTTTAGGATCTACTTGATTTTTCATAGATGCAGCAGGAGTCCCTTTCCTAGGAGAATACTTAAAAATATGCATTTGAGAAAGTTGTATCTCCTTCAAAAAATTATAAGTTACTTCAAATTCTTTATCAGTTTCTCCAGGAAAACCAACTATAACATCTGTAGTTATAGATGCATCTTTTATGTTTTTTCTAATTTTTTCAACTATATCTCTATACTGTTTTGTAGTATACTTTCTATTCATTCTTTTTAATGTTTCATCGCATCCACTTTGAAGAGATAGATGAAAATGAGGACATATCTTGTCCATAGAGGCTATTTCCTTTATAAAACTATCTGTCATAAGAAGTGGTTCCACAGAACTCAATCTTATTCTTTGTATACCCTCAATTTTATGAATTTCTCTTAAAACATCTAATAAATTTACATTTCCTAAATCCTTTCCATAAGATGCCACATGAATACCAGTTAAAACTATCTCTTTAAATCCATTATTTGAAAGCTTTTTAACTTCATTCACTATATTTTCAAGTAGTCTACTTCTAACAGGTCCTCTAGCATAAGGTATTATACAGTAAGAACAAAACCTATCACATCCTTCTTGTATTTTTAAAAATGCTCTAGTTTTTCCTCTTACTTCTTTTATTTGCATTTCCTCAAATTCTCTAACCTTCATTATATCATCAACAGTACTTAACTTAGTATTGCTATCAACATTTTTTACTATTTCAACAATTTTATTCCTATCATTAGTTCCCATAACAATATTTACTTCTTCTATATCTAAAATCTCCTCAGGTGCTACTTGAGAATAACAACCTACTACTACTATTATAGATAAAGGATTTTTCTTTTTAGCTCTTCTTATAAACTGCCTTGATTTTCTGTCACTCATATTTGTAACAGTACAAGTATTTATTACATATATATCTGCATATTCTTCACAATCTACAATTTCGTATGAAGATTTTTTAAAAAGTTCCATCATAGCTTCCGTTTCATATTGATTTACTTTACAACCTAAAGTGAATATAGATATGGTTTTTTTGCGCCCATATTTCTTGTAAAATGCCTCTGCGTCAAGACTTAGGTCAACTTTTTCTCTATTTTTATTTTCCATCGCGGTAGCTTCCTCCTATATTTATTATTTCCAAGTGTGTTATTATATATTGTTAATAAAATTAATTTTTCTTGTATTCTTTCTGTATTTTTGGTATAATGCTGTTTTATGCATGAATATATTCTACCATACAGTTTGTAAGCATTCAACTATAAAATATGTTCAAAAGCCCACTGGTGAACATCAATTCTCCAATGGGCTTTTGCTTCTTTTATTCCGTTTTAATTTCTGGCAAAATTTTCTCTTCATTATTAATATACATTTTTAGGTTTTCGTTGCTTTCCCATTTTTGTTTTGCCATTTCAAGTGTGCTTTCAATCATTCTGTCTATATCTTTTGAAGTAAATAAGAATTTCAATATAGCCGGCAAACGTTCGTATATCCAATCAGATACCGCCGCATATTTCAATTCCCCTGTTCCTGCTCCAAATTCTCTTTCTGCTTGTGTTACCAACTTGTAAAGTATATTGTTCAATATTTTCATTTCGCCTCTTTTGATAAGCACTACAACAAGGGCAATAAACCCTATAACAACAATAACGCTGTCCCAATTTTCAAGTAAAAAATTCAATATAGCCATTTTAATTCCTCCTATTCTATAACTTTAATATCACTTTTATTTAACCAGCTATTGATTCCGCCGTTTGCTCCAAGCAATGCTTTTTCTCCCGCTATTCTCGAAACTTCATGAGTTCCGTTTTTTACCCATCCCGGGATTTTCTGACCTGTTGCATATTTGTTTCCGGTGATTTTAACTTTTGAACCTACTTTTATAATGTTTCTAGTTCCTCCCTCTCCTTCTAGGTCTGATAATTTCACCCAGCTATTTATACCAGATAACAACGCCCTGTCCGCTCCAAGCTGTTTTATTTTGTATTTGCTTCCTTTTACAAAGTTAGCAATCCTTTGTCCTGTAGCGTACTTTGTGGCGCTTCTTTTAACTGTTACAGTATCACCAACTTTAAAATCATTTGTATTCGTTGGTGCGTTAGGTGTAACCGGAACACTTGAACCGCCTACCGCTTTTATAATTTCGTCAAACTGGAAGTTTTCACCCGGGCAATGTGGTTTTGTTATTGGGCTTACTTCATAATGTCCCACTATATGCGCCCTATCTGCTGGTATTTCTACCCCAAATATCTTTTTCACTTCATCTCTTATATGTTTTATCAGTTCAATTGTTGCGGCTTTCTGCGCTTCTGTAAGTTTGCCTTTGTTTTCCTTCCAGAATCCCTCATGCTCAATTGATACGGTGTAATAGTTTGCGTTGGTCCTTCTATCTCTTACGGCTTTTAGTGATGATTTCCCATAATAAACTTTGCTTGATGGCTTTGTACTTGTCCCATTGCACCAAGCACCGTCCTTTAGGTCCACAAGTTGCGTCACTCTTCCATCTTTAGCAACAACATAATGTGCTGAAGCTTGCGACTTCGGATTGCATAACCATGATACCGCGCCATTATATGACCCCTCTGTGATATGACAAACAATCATATCTGGTTTCCAACCTCTTCTTCCATTATACTTGTTTGGTGAATTTTTCTTTGTTATTCTCATTCCAAATTACCTCCTTATTATTGTGATGATATATTATTAAAATCAATAGGAACTTCCGTAATTTCCGGATTTTCCTTTTTAATTTTCAATAAGTTCTCTGCCTTTGCTTTCCAGCAATAAAAAGCAATCGCGGCGGCTGTTGGTGTTCCAATGAACGCCAGCACAACCCCCAATTGTGATACATCAATAAAAACAATTTTCACTCCTACGAAAACCCCTATGAAATAGGTTGATAAAACCAACATAAGTACAACTTTCGAGAACTCAATTTTTTTCTTTCCTTTTTTCGCCGCAATAAATGCCGTTACAATGGCTCCGGCAAAAACTCCTGCTATGATGTAGCCTATATATTCCATTCTTTTTCACCGACCTTTTAGAAAAGTTTAGCCATGGCAAAGGCAAGCCCAGCTAACACGATGTATTTTATAACCTCATATTTTAAATTGTCATATGTCTTGATGTCTTTGCTTTTCATGGCTTCCATAGCGTCTGCAATTTTGACTATATTTTTTTCAATCGTCTCTATTGCGTCAAATATCCTTTCTATATCTTTTCTGCTCTCACTTTTTGCGATTTCTAAATCTGTAATTCTTTTTTCAAAGTCTTTAATGAAACCCTTTGTTTCATTAATCGCATTCCAAACGGATTTTATTCTATCTTCCAAGTTCTTCACTTGTATGCAATCCTTGCATTCGTTCAACGTTGCTCACCTCTATTCTTTCCGAACACTTTAGCTATTTTAAAAATAAAAATGACAGCCTTTATTTAAAAGAGCCATCATTTTTATTCGTTACTATCAATTCGCTTGTTAATTGTTTCAAATTTATATTTTCTAACGAAAGATTATTGATTATTTCTTGTTGGGTTTTTATAGTTTTCTGTTGTTCCTCAATTATTTGTTCAAGTTTTAAAAATGTTTCTAGCACTTTATTACACTTCCTCAACTTGTTTTGCTAAATATTCCGAAACCGGTATCTTGTATTGTTCCGGTATGGCTTCTATTGTTCTTCTATTATTTTTGATAAGAAACGCATATACTTGTACCATATAATTAAGCATCGCTTTCACCTCTCTTTAAAGTATTCAGTTCTTCTTGCAAGACCATAATTTGTTCATTCAAACCCGCAATCGCTTCATAAGCCGCAATTAATCCAACATTTTCTTTCGCTTTTTCTTCTTTAAGCTTTTTTAAATCTGTAATCCTAAGAGCCTTCATCCCTATACCTCCTTATTCAAATGAAATACCAAATCCATCAATCCATATTGGTTGAGGTTGATTGTTTTTGAGTATTTCTATTTCGATATTAATTCCCCAGCTTTCAGAAGTTTTAACTGCATTGGTAAAATAAAAAGTCTGTCTATTTTCTACTTTTTCGGTTATATCCTCCCATACAGGGTTTTCGTCAAATCCGTTATTTGTCGCTCTTGCCGTAAAAGTTGTTCCATCTGGTATACTTTCAACAAGACTTAATACAATTTTCGAAGCCGCTTCCGATGTTGGTATTGGGGTTTTTAATGTAAATTTTAACCTATCATCAACTTTTGTGAAAGTATACGTTCTTGTTGCTATTGCCCCATCAGTATTCACTGCATTAATTGTGATAATATGTTCTCTATTAAGTTCTAATACCTCAAAAACATCATTAATGCTTAATTCTATATCAGTGTTTTGCGGTGCTGAACTTACAACCCTAATGGTATTTCCATTAATTTTTTCGGTGACATCAACCATTTTTCCATTCAAATCACTAACTTGATATTTCAGTGTAAAAGGTTTCCACTTTCCTTCCAAATTTGTATCCTCACCAGAAATAACAACAGGAGAAGCAGTTTTGGTAAAAGTATGGGTTCTTGTGGCTGTATGGTTTTTAGAATCTGTGGCTTCAATAATAATCGTGTGTTGCTGGTTTAATTCTAACCCTTGAAAAGTAGCGCTATCAATCGAAATGTTTAGGTCAACATTTTGTTGAACATTAGTCCTAGTGTTGATTACATTTCCATTTAATTTTTCCACCACATTTATTGTGTCTCCGTCCGGGTCAGAAACATTGTATATTATTTCAAAAGGTGAGTTCTTTTCACCCAAGTCGCCATCTTGTCCAGAAATCAGCGGAGCAGAGTTCAGAATTTCAAGGACGGGGCGCCACCCGACGGTCACGCTACGACCAGACGCGGAATAGTAAGACCAATAGCGAGCCGAACCGTAACCACGGAGAGCACGAGAGGAGCTATTTCCTGTATAGGTTTCTTGACCCCATGAATAAACACCCATCCAATTCCAAAATTGATTATGTGCCGAATTTTTATCGGTTGAATTTAAAGCGCTGTCTAAATTGCTACTAATGGGTACAGGCAAACCCGAAATTGATTCTTCACGTGTTATGAACCTATCCCATTCATTGTTTGTGGGTGTACCGCCCGAATAATTATCAGAACCTCTTCTGTAATTATTTCCAACCGTCATTACCCTAGCTTTATAACTCTGTCCATCAATTGTAATATCCTTACCCATTATTAGCCCTTGTGAATTTAAGTCATTCCAACTCACATTTACAAGAATTACTCTATCGCAAATAAGCAAGGTTTTGTCTCCATCTTGAATTTTATGCCACTTCAATCTCTTAGCAGCGTCCACTGGTGTATCTCCAAGCGTCCATTGCGTCATATCTTTCAACGTGCTAAAATCAGCTATGTTTCCAACTCCCGCTCCTGTGTATGGCTCTGAACTAATTCTCCACGGTTTAGTGGCTCTTAGTTGTGCAACTCCGCTTTTGTATAAAGCGCCTAATTCAACTGTTTCTAAATACTGTGCCAAAATATTCACCTTCCTTTTCTATTTGAATATAAGGATACTTTGCAAATATTTTTTTGCATAAATTAAAACTGTTCGAATGTCTAGCATGACCTAGCCAACTATTAACAGCTTGTATAATATCCTTTTTATCCATTTTCCCTTCTTTCAATTTTCTGTCCATGGCTTTTATTCGCCTTTTCATAGCTTTTTTAGATTGGTTTCTTACTAATTTATGAGTAGTCCAAATCTTATAACCATATGCATTTACACCTTGACTTATAGGAAAAATTTTAGTCTTTTTATTTGTTTCAAGGTCAAGTTCCTCTTTTAAAAACCATTTAATCTGTTTTAGATACGTTTGTGCTTCTTCTTTCCTCGGTACAACGATGATAATATCATCCATATATCTGGTGTAATGTTTGATTTTAAGATACCTTTTGCAGTATTGGTCCAATTCATTAAGATATATATTGGCGAAATCTTGTGATGTCACATTTCCTAACGGTATTCCTCTTTCACCCTCTGGGGAACTGTCTATAATCTTATCAAGCAACTCCAAATACCTATAATCTTTTATTTTCTTTCTTAAAATCTTTTTAAGTATACTCCTATTTATAGAATAGAAAAATTTAGCAACATCCATTTTTAAAACCCATCCATCGCCATACTTCCATTTAATGAATCTCATATCATGTTGAACCTTATCAACCGCTTTATGAGTTCCACCCCCTTCAACACATGCAAAAGATGTGCTTATGAAAATCGGTTTGTACATTTCTTTTAATACTTCATGGACCGCAAATTGAACTACTTTATCGTGTATTTTCGGGGCACTCACCACCCTTTCTTTAGGCTCATACACTTTGAATCTTATATATTCTCCTACCTCATAAGTTTCATTCTTTAACTTCTTCCATATGTTTACTAAATTTCTTTCTCTGCACATATCGAATAATATATTTTCTTTTCTGTATTTCCTAGAGCCTTTTTGTGTGTTTTTGTAGCTTAATTCTATGTTTTTATAGTCAATTACTTTATTGTATAAATCCGTCATATCGGCATCCTTTCTTTGGCTTGGCAATATGACATTGTTCATGTATTTACACCTTTAGGTGAAGGAATTATTCTCCCTCGAAATTCTAAACAAGGACTTGCCGATAAATCCGTAGACGTATCGGACAAAATATTTTTTTTACGAGGCGGGGCGCCACCCGACGTTCACGTTACGATTAGACGCGGAATTGTAATTCCAATAGCGAGCCGAATTGTAACCACGGATAGCACGATAGGAGTCCAAACAGAATAATCCCTATTATGTCATTAATTTTTAGTAGACTTCATTAATCCACCGCAAATTCTGCCTAATTCTGAAACTTTGTTTTGAATTTCCAAACATTTCTTTTTTGTTATATATTTTTGTTCCCTCGCAACATTAAAAAGGACCAATAGTAACTTTAAATCTCCATCAACTTGCTGTAAATAATATAATTTATTCCTTTTTAAATTGTTAGAAATCATAGCATTTTTAATAATTCTGTAACAAGCCTGCTTTATTTCTTGACAAAGACAAAATTTTTCAGCCTTTGGGAAATTTGTTAAAACAGGATAAATCGAATTAAGAAACACTTCTGATTTCTTTTGAAGGATGAATGGTTCCAATTTTTTTGCGCCACCTTATGCGTATATACGTTTATTTTGTTCGTCATACTTTCCGTTTTGCAAGTTGATGTCATCAAGATTTAAGAAAGTTTCAACAAACATATTAGCTGTTACATCATTTAAAGTTGCACCCTTTAGCGTTTCAACCTCTACTGCCATGGCAATAAAATTTACAGTTAAACTCGATACGCTATTGTCAACTATTTTATCCACTTCATTTAATCTTCCTGTGATATTTTCAACACTGACATGCGCTTGAAAAATACCCTCTTCCATTTTATTGAAATTTGTTGCACTCATCGGAGTTCCTTGCTGTATTACCTCCCCTTGTTTCGGAATCAAAGTAACTGTTCCATCTGGGTTTGAAACTTCTTCATACTTGTTAGGGTATTCCACAACATGGTCTTGCCATTGCGTTTTTTTATATGCCATTATCATTCACCGCCTTTTTTCTATTATTCATTTTCCTTTATATCGATAGTAAAACGATATAAAACCCCTTCTTGCATTGCCTTTCTTATGATGTTTTCCGGCTTAACTAACCAGATTTTATCATCAATATCAAATAATCTTATTTCTGATATTGTTACATCACCTTCGATAGTGTGGTCTATCAACAGATATATTGCCACACTTCCATTTTCTAATCTTTCTTTTTTGTGAATTGTTGTAGGGTAGTACGTCTCTCCAATTTTTATATCTGCCGATTTTATAACATTTTCTGTATATTTTTTGTAACCTTCAATCGCCTCTTCTGTAAGAAACATCCTTCCGCCTCCTTTTTTAGTTGTTGTAAGCATTTTTAGTTCCACAAAGCACATAATTTATTTTATATCCTTGTGCTTCAATCTTTGGACTTACCCCTTTGTTTTTTGCGCTTCCATTAATATTTTCATCCGGAAGTATACCACTCCTTTCAGTTCCAGAAAAATCATAATTAAATCTATATCTTTTAGAATCGTTGTTGATTTTTATTTCTCTCATTCTCAATTCCGCTTTTATATTTTCTTGTGGAAAAGTACCGCTCAACTTATAGGTTTGTTTCCATGAAGATATATTGATAAACGATTCTACCTCTATATTTGAATTGATTCCAATTATATTTTTGTTTGGATAAGTGCCACATTCTAACATGCCACAATGCATAATCTGAAATTTTGTATATTCAGCTTTTACATTTATCCCAACTCCTGTGGTACACTGGTAAATCAAACTATCCATATGCGCACTTTTTCTTTTATACGAATCTACCGCTTTTTTTATTTCAAAATATCCCGCTCCTGCTCTTGAATGTGTCGTGTCTAACACAACCCGGAAAGAGAAAGGCTCCCCGTTATACTCGAACCATTCTTCTACATAACTATTGGGGTGAAGGTTTCCCAACGCTGTTTCAACTGCAAATTTTGTTCCTAACCTTTTATGGACCTTGACACTATCTTTAATCAAAGCCCGTTTTGCTTCAATTGGATAAGAATAATCGTACCAATCAACGTGCAAATCATATGCTAAAATATCAAGCGCCTCTTCTTCCAGTTCATCAATTCTGGCATATATGATATTTTTTCGCGCCATCTTGCTTGTTTTTTGCAATTCTTCTCCAATTACTTTTGCAAGAGCAAGCATGTTTTCATCATTTTTCAAACTTGGCGGTAGCTTTCTCGTTAAGTCAATATCGTAAATAGTATTATTCATCTTCAACCCCTCCATTTATTATGCTTGGGGGGTTTTGAAGCGTTGCAACCTTGTTTTCTTCCACAACTGCATGTGTTGGACTTGTTACTTCGACACGTTTTATTCCTGTTTTCATGAGCAGTGAAATTAAATAAGATGGGTTTATATCTCTTCCCATCTTCTCGGTTTGCCACTTCTTATATTCATTTACTGCTTTTTCAACTTCTTCCGCTATCACCATGCCACTGTTTGCACTTAGCTTCGGAATGTAGTACGTAAATTCAATATTGAACGGCACAACCTCTGGTGCCGATACCTTTACAAAATCTGTAAGAGGTCGTGTGCTATCTGCTGAAATAGCGGCTTCAACATTTTTCAAAACCTCTTCTCCGGGCATTTCTCCATCTTTTAGTAATACTCGTACATCTACAACTCCGCGTTCCGGTGAAGTTGCTGAAACGTCCGCTACTTGTGGAGAAGCTGTTTTGGCATGATATATATATGCACCTTCCGGTCCTGCTGTCGAAAAACTTTCCATACTTTCGCGCATTCGCTCGTAAAAAGCTTCGTCCGTTTCTCTTTCTGTACCTCCTGCGCTAGTTGTAATGTTTTCTACCTTTTCATAATATGGGAATAAATCAACAATTTGAGTTATTTGCCCCGGTATAAAATCGTTCCCTATTTCCCCAGCCTTTTGACATACCGCAAGTACATCACCGTATAATTCACCAGCTTTAATGTAAAGGTCCTCTATAGTTTCAAATGTAATTTCTCCATCAACTGTTACTCTTGTCCCTTTTGGCACGATTTGTTGCGAAGAAAGTATTGTTGATAAATAAAACCTAAATGTCGTTTTTGCCGCTTTTGCTTCAAGTCTGTATGTGTCTTTGAAAATTTCTGCAAGCGAATCCAGATACTCCCCTTCTGCATACCTCGGAATATTTTGTTTTGCTGATTCATCAATAATAACTCTTTCTTGTATGATAATATCAGCAACCCAAAGAATAAAAAGACGTGTCGGGTCCGCGGGATATAGAGTTCTCCCGGTAAACATTTCATATGATTTTATTAAACTATTTACAAGCAATTCCGTGTCTGTATCAACAAAGCTTATTTCTGGGTACTTCCTGTTATTCTCCGTCAATTATATTCACCTCCACCCGCGGAATGAGTTTCCCTGCTTTTGTTTCCTGCTTTTCCTCTACAAATGTAATGTTTTCAATTTCTGCTCTCGGCTCATATCTTTCAATTGCGTCCAGCACTTCTGTCACAAGAATTGCTTTCGCTACTGGTAGGGGTTTATCCAAAAAGCGTTGAGGAAGCCCGAAACCTCTATCAAGCGGCACAGTAAATTGAGGCGTTGAAATAATCATTGCCACATTCTGCAAAACCTCTTCAACAACCGTTTCTGGTGCAAGGTTTATTTTTTTATTATCATTTGCCGTCACAATATGAGCCATCCTCTTCACCTCCCTGCGTATTCTTTTAATGAAATAGATACCTTTGCAATAAGCAAATTCCCTTTGTTGTCAAACCTCTCTAAATCCTTTGAGGTTTTCTCTATGACCCATTTGTATTTTCCATAGGGTTTATTGCCTATCACAAGGCGCATGATTTTTCCTTTTCTCTCAGCTTCAAGAAGCTTGTTTATTTCTTTTATAGGATTTACACCCAAGAACGCAGAGAAATTCATTTTAAATGAAATAGAATCCGCATTTCTTCCTGTAAATTCAAGCAATGTGTCTTTTAAATGCCTGTCGTGAGTGGCATACTTTGCGGAACTGTCCCATTTCATGCCTTCAAATGTTTTCACCGTTTTTTTCGATACACTAAAAACTATGTCCCCCAAAGTGCCGACTACTGCCATATTAAATCCCCCCTATCACAAATCCGTCACTTTCGCCGTTGGGAAGATATATGCAAAGTACCAATTGCCCAACATATGGAAGCCACGGATATACTTTGATTAAAGTTTTATCGACATTTTTAATGTAATCAGGTTCATATATCCTACCGCTGTATTTTGCATATTTTTCGTTAATGTTAAGATTTTGATTTGCAGAATGATATATTGCTTCGTAATCCGGGTTTATTTCTTCTGTTATGTCTATTTCTTTAATAGTGTTTGGCTCGTCACCCTCAACGCTGTTGTCGACGCTCCATTTTTTATAAACAATAAGCGGTTGATTTTGAATTACTTTCAACGGTCCAGAAACAAGATTGTTTTTATCAGCGAACTTCACTCTTGCTGTTCTATTTTCTACATCAACCGAACTCACCGTGCCAACTCGCACCATATTTTTTAATACATTCAATTCCTCTTTCATTTATCAATATTCCTCCAATACACGGCGTAATTTAATGTTTACAGTGTACCCACCTGTCAAATTATGCGTTGCACTTTCGATGATATATTTTCCATCAAATGCACCATACCCCCCAACATCAACCGTTACCCCTGCAACTAGGTCTAAATCTCCAACGAGAGTAAACTCCGCGGTAAATTCTTTTTTATTTTTTTCTCTTAGTCTTTTCATTGCAAGTTTTCTGGCTTCTTCTTTGTCATTTACTTTCTCGTTAATTTCCAGAACTTGACCGCTACCCGGTGCATTTCTCGGCTGGTAAGTATATTCAATTGTTTTTCCAGTTTTAGGGTTTGTATAACTAACATGGCATTTATCATATGCCGTATCATTGAAGTTCGTTGAAAATCTATAACTTTTCACATCTGATTCACCGCGTTTTATCTTTCTTATCGTGTCTTTTTTCTCGTATGTTGCGGCGTCAAATAGAACAATCGTTTTTGCTGTTACTTTCAGTGATATTCCCGCATTCTTGCAAAGTGTTTTTAAAAAAACAATATCAGATTGTTGCACTTGCTCTCTTCGGTCATAATATGGATTGTATGCCGATTCAAACATGCACTTCATACCGTTTTTGCTTGCAATTTCTTCTGCTATAGCTTTAAGAAAAATATTTTCCCACGCTTTGGTTTTTTTCTGCTTTCGTATTGTTGATGTATAAGGGATTGAAGTTCCTTTTAAGCTTACTTTAGCAGGTGGTCCGCTTCCATCCACGCTGTCTATTTCAAATAAACCGCAATCAAGAACTTTATCCTTTCCTGTCGAATCCCAATTTTTCTGAACGATAAGTGCATGAATCATCGCGCCTTTTGCTCCACCGCTGTTTGTCATTGTTTCTTGTTTTGCCGAAATCTTTTCCACTTGATTTTCAGCAAACCACCCTATTTTTTCAACATGAATTGGGTATGGCACGCCTTGTTTTATGTTCAACTTAGTAACTTTTCCTTTGTAGTTTGTCACAGCACTTCCCGGCGTTCCTCTTCCATAACTGCTATATTGAGGTTTACCATTCACAATTACTTCATCACCTATTTTCCAACCACTATTATTAATCTCTGGTGTTTGGGGTTGGGCTGGCGTATTAAGCCAATCGCCCAGCCAAACCCCTTCCCTATCATCAAGCGTTAATTGCAAATCATCCGTTTTATCCTCTTCGTTATCAGTATAAGTCATTGATAAAAAATATTTATTTACATCCGCGCTGATGTCCACCCCCTCAAATTCAAGGCGTATTTCAACGCGTCTTGCCATTTCATTATTGCTCATACTATCCCTCTTTTCCACGGTGGCAGTTTCGCCGAAACCTCCACTTCTATTTCTGGAATATCAATCACTATTCCTGCGGGGAAAATGGCGGTGTGACGATGTTGCAAATTGTTTTTTATGAGTTTATCGGTATATTTTTCATCCCCAAGCGTTTTATATGCTATAGTGTCCCACATATCGCCTAAAACCGTTGTATATTTTTTACTCATATCTTCCCCGCCTTTCGTCCTCTTCTTTTTTTCTTATTCTTTCTTCCACTTCGTTTAATAATTCCTCATTGTTTTTCTTCAACTTCTCTTCTAGGTCATTCGGTGCGTTACCGTCAACATGGATTGTCGGTTGGTTATGAATTGTTATTTTTGTTATGACTTGTGTTGAATCTGCTTTTACTGTTGGTGCTGTAACTCCTGCCGCCGTTGTGCTATATGCAAGTTGAAGTTGCGGCAACATAGGTCCTCTTGGCGCTACCGCTCTTATGGAAGAAAGCATTGCTTGCAACATCGGTGCAAGCATTACAACTTCTTTTACTTCATTGTAATTATTCTGTGTGCTTGCTTTGTTGATATTATTGAATATTTGTCCTGTTTGTGCGGCTGTAAATACTTTTCTTCCTTTTGCATTGGTAATAAGTTCCGCGCCTTTTTCACCAGCAATAAATGTGTCTGGTGTATAATTTGACCCTTTTGCAAACATAGGGATTTTAGGGATTTTTAATTCAAACTTTTTCCCTCCGACCATCGGAACCCAATCTGGTATATCAAAACCGACCTTGTTTATACTTCCTATAACTCCATTCACTATTGAAATAACTGCATTCAAAGGTGCTTTGACAATACCTCCAAGCGATTGGAAGATTCCTTTGAAAATATCTTTTACACCTGTCCAAGCTTTTTCCCAATCGCCGGTGAAAACACCTACAATAAAATTGATTATGCCTTTTATTGCAGTTAATAATCCCCCAATAACTTGCATTATCGTATGGAGCGCCCCTGTAATAATTGATTGAATCAGTGGCATTACTACACTTACAACATTCATAACCGCTGTTGCTACACCTTGAATTATGGTCCATAACCCTTGAATGATACTTGCTATAGTCGGCGCCCATTCAGCGAATTTTTGTGCAATCATTGGAAGCACTGTCCCAACTATAAAGTTGAAAATTTCTACTATTACTGGTTTAACACTTGTGTCAACAAAAGATATAAACTGTCCCACAATATTTCCTATAGTAGCAAACACGTCAATAAAAGCATTTAAGAAGTTAGCCAAAGCCGGATTTTCTCCAAAAGTATCATCTATGAATTTTTTTATTCCGCTAATTCCATCATCAGAAAACACATTTTTTATTGCATTTCCGATATTTCCTATCGTTGCAACAACTTTGTCAAATACTTTAAGCCCAGCTTTTCCAAATACTCTTTCTACAACACCTCTTACTTTGTCCAGATTGTCTCTTAAAATCTGAATCGCTGAAATGATTAGCATAACCACTCCGACAACTGGGAATATTTTCCCGAATATGCCACTAAACGGTCCTAATATTGCGCCTCCCAAATTCATGAGCGGCGAAATTAATTTCCCTATGCTCATGAACGGTTTTGCCACCACCATTCCTATTTTCCCAAGCGGTCCAGCAATTATCTTGCTTCCTACACTCCCGAAAATTGATGTGATTCTACCTCCAACGCCTCCAAATGCACCAACTATCTTACCGCCGATACCTCCGAATACTTTTCCTATTCCAGAAAACGCCGTTGCAATTTTGCCACCAAACATTTGACCAATTGCGCTTCCTACTCCACCAAGCGCACCTTTAATTCCACCAAAATAATTTTTTATACCTGCTCCTGCTGTTGTCAATCTGCTTGAAAGCCCCATTGCCTCAACACCTGCAACTGCTGTTCTTCCTCTAAATAATGCAAACACTTTCTGAACCGCCAATGCTCCGCCTTTTAATTCTAGGAATCCAAGTTTTGCCCCAAGCGTCGCAACTTTGAACGCGGCTAATCCTGCGGCAAGCTTTATAATTGTACTTGTCAATTCTGGGTTTTCATCTGCAAATAAAGTTATTTTTGTGACCAATTCGGTCAACTTTTTCATTCCTTCTGTGATTGTTGGAAGCAATGCTTCTCCAAGCGCAATTTGTAACCCTTCAAAAGCCGATTTTGCAAGTTTTACTTGTCCATCGTAATTATCAAGTCGTATTGCCGCCATTTTTTCTGCCGCGCCATTCGCATTATTAATTTCTTTTGTAAGTTTTGCAAAATCCTGTTCACTTGCATTCATCATAGCCAAAAAACCGGACATTGCCTCTTTTCCTGCGATACTTGCGGCATATTGCATTTTCTGGTCCTCTGTAAGTCCTGCAAATTTCCCTCTAAGTTCAACCAATGTTTGATTTAATGGTTTTACAGTTCCATCCGCTTTTAACATGGACCATTGTAAATCTTGTAATGCTTTTTGTGCTTGTTTAGGTGGTTTTGCCAAACGTGTCAATACGCCTCTTAAACTCGTTCCTGCTTTTTCAGCTTTAATTCCCGAGTTTGCCATCAATCCCAGCGCAACCCCTACATCTTCAACCCTGTATTTTAACGCGCCGGCGATTGGAGCAACATAACTGAATGAACCTCCCATCATCCCGACATTAGTATTTGAATTTGAAGCCGCTTTTGCAAGAACATCCGCAAAGTGTCCGGAATCTTTTGCTTGCATTCCAAATGCCGTAAGCGCGTCCGTCACAATATCGGAAACGGTCGCTAAATCCTCGCCGCTTGCGGCGGCTAAATTCATGACGCCCGGTAAGCCGTTAATCATTTCTTTGGTTTTCCACCCAGCCATAGACATATATTCAAGTGCCTTTCCGGATTCTACTGCTGTAAATTGAGTTGTAGCCCCCATTTGCTTTGCTTTAGCGGCTAATAACTCCATTTCGTCACCGGTTGCACCCGATATAGCTTTAACCGTGGACATTTGCGCTTGAAACTCCCGTGCCTTCTTGACTGGTCCAGCAAAAAAAGCGGCGCCCAGTGCAGTTGCAACTCCCAACGTACCCACTAACTCTGATTTTGTCTTTGAAATGGCGGCGGCATTTTTTTGTTGTGCGGCATTTATTTTTGCCAAATCCTGTTGACTTCTCCGCACTGCTTCGTAACTTCTTGCAAGCCTTCCGTTTGCCGCTTCTAAATTATTGGTATTAACGCCCGCACTTAGCAACTCTTCGCCTAGTTCTCCAAGTCGTCTTTCCTGCTCTTCAATACGGGTGGTTGTAGTAGCAATTTGACGGGCGTTTCTTTCAAATTTTCTTCGTAAGGATTCGGACGGATTTTCCGTTTGATTCATTTCTTGTTGCAATCGTTCATGCTCTGCGGTTAATTCTGCAAGTTTTGCCCTGCTTTTTTCTACCGCGTTTGATTGCTTTTTATATCCGTCTATTTTGCCCGAAAGGGAATTTATTTTTGTAAGAGTTCCTTGAAGTTGCTTTGTTGTGTTCATAGCCGTTTGAAAAGAACTGTTGAAATTTCCTCCAAGAGCGGCTTTTAATTTAAAAAGCAATTCATACTCTTTTCTTCCTCCCGCCAAATCACTCACCCCCTTTGTCCTCTTCTGCGGCGGCGTTAATATCTTTTATCCAAGTCATTATTTCAATTGTTGTCATATCAATCCAAAAAGTTACTGGCGTGAACGTTGCTTTTGCTAGCCTATAACTTTCTTTTCTCCACCAACGCGCCGGGCTTTTTAATAGCCCGAACTTATTAAAAAATCGCGCGCGGCATTTGTAATTTTATTAAATTCCGGAAGTGGCATACTTTCCAATGCGTCCGCACCTATATTTCCAGCTTTGGCTGCCATTCTGCATTGAAACCCTCTTGAAATTTCTGGTGCAAGCGCATATTCTCCCATAGCCTGCATTTCAGTTTCAATGGCAATCATATCTTTTCCGGTTAATTTATCAAAATAGAAATTCAGTGTTTCAAATTTCTTCCCTTCGTATTCAAACGGCTTTTTAAATTCATGTACATAAACGCCATTTTTCTCTTTTGATATATTTACCTCTGTGCCTGCTTCTGTGGCTTCTACATTAACGTTTTTAATTTCTTCACTCATTGTTCTTTCCTCCTTTTTTTATTTGGTTAAATTAAAACCAGCGGTTTTTACCGCTGGTTATTTTCCAAGTGCTTTTCTTACGTCTGCCAAATAATCTGTTCCATTTACAAAATAGATAAAATTCAATATATCAACTTCAAGTACCTTTTCACCATCAATGAATGTCGCCCAATACGTCACCGCATACTCTCCGCTTGCTTCTGCCGGTGAAGCTGGCGCAACTTTCCCCGGATTGAGTTTCTTCGGCTTTACAACCATAACATGCTTAATTGACGTTACGGTAGTTTTCCCAGAAACGGTGTCTTTCCCTTGTTGCGCAACCCTCAAATCAATCTGATGGTCGCGTGGTTCAAGAAGTGCCACTGCGTCTTTTACAAGCGTTCTGAAATTCAGCGTCAATGTCATTGCTTCAAGATGTCCCAAAACAACACTCTCAAAAGTTCCGCTGATTCCTGCGCCCTTTACCTCTTCCGTTAAATTTGAGATTTCCGGCAATGTTACCTCTGCCATTCCGTAATATTCTGTTGAATTTTCATATACCGCAAAGTTAATTACGGATTCGTTTACTTTTGGCATACTCTTTTACCCCCCTTTTTTTATGCTTTCAATGCCGCGGCAACATAGTTCGCGTCATATTCTAAAATAAATTCAAGCTCTTTCGCTGGACTAGGTGGTGTCATGTAAATGTGGAATGTTGCTTTTCCACTCATGAGCGCTGTTGTGCTGTTTTCTTCGTCTCTAAACTCAACCCTACCGCCAAGCAACTTTTCTTCCGATGTAAGCCCATTCAGCCATATGTTAAGGCTGTCAATAATCGAATCAATTAATCTTCGATTCAATTTGTTATCTATCTTCGACCAATATGTCAGGATTACACTGTTTGAAACCCATCCAAACATACGAGAAACGCAAATAAAGTAATCTTTTACGTCTGTACTAGCTGGGAAGCACGCTGTTTCATTTCCCCATAAAACAAAGCCCCCAATAAAATTTAGCGCCGTAACAATACCATTCGAATTGAGGAAGTTTGCTTGCTGTAAATCAAGCGCGACTTCTGTTCCATCCGCAAGAACTGTGCTATTAATTTGCAATAACTTGTTAGATGGGCTTTCGCATGGACTATCTCCATTTTCTATATCAACCTTTGTCATAAGTCCTGCCACTTGCGTTGACATATGGAATATTTTTTCTCCTAATTTACACATCGGAAAGCAAAGTATTTGAGTTTTAGCATTGATATTATTGGCTTTTTTCCAAACCGGCGCGTCTGCATAATGCTTTGTTGACGATGTGTCTACATCTATTAGCGCTTTCCCTTCAAAGATTCCATTAATATTTTGGGCTTTACTGCTCATAATCGCCGCAACTTCTGCTTTGTGTGACCATCCCGGGCAAAGTATAATGTCCGGAACTATACTGAACAATGGAAATACCTTGTCTATCAATTCAAACCCTGTAGTCTCTTTGGTTTCAACATTAAAACCACCTATGATTTCCGCGTCTGTCACCATTGATGGGTCAACTTCATCGTAAGCAATATTTAATTTCGTTGCCGCTTCTGGTATAGTTCCGCCGTCAAGCACTTCAAGGACCAGTTTCCCGCCATCATAAAACAAATCATAATCCGTTTCAATTGTGTACGCTTCTCCTGTTCCTGTTTTTGCTTTAACGACCACGCTACTTTTAATTGCTTCAAATGGCAAATAAACCTTGCCTTCTGTCAATTCCAAATCTGCGGCGGCAACTGTCTTTTTGTGCTTTGTTGGGTCAAGTACATTGACAAAGATAACCGGACTTACTCCGTATAACTTGTAATGCGAATACATCACTTCACAAAGGCTGTATTTTTCCCAATCATCACTATAACCAAGCGCCGCAACTGCTTCACTGTAGTTGTTGCCCAGAATAGGCACATTTGTTTTCCCGCTCACCGTATGCACTGGCGCTGTTCCTACTACAAAAGCAATGCCGCTTCCTGCTGTCACCGGAGTTGAAACCGATGTTTCAATTTGTCGCGTTTTTACGCCGTGATAAAATGCCATTTTCTATTCCTCCTTATTTTCACCCATCGCAGAAACTACATCGCCATAATATTTATTGATGATATTTCCGTGTGTCTGGGTTTTCTCTTTTAGTTCCCCAAGTTTTTCAACCGGAACAATCAAACGTTCCACTTGGGGGTATTTTTCTATTACTTCTTTGTAGTATTCTTTAATGCTTTCTATGCCACCACATAGGACCGTATTGCTCTTTAATCTTCCACCGGGCAATGATGGTCCTATATATACAAAATGCTGGCATTCCTTGCCTTTTACTGTATTGGCTTTTACTTCTGTTTTTTTAACCTCTTCCGTTTTCTCACTGCTGGTAGAGGTTGTTGTTTCCGTTGGATTTTCTTTTCTTTTTGCTACCATATATTTCTAACCTCTCTTTCTATTTCTGGCATTTCCCAAATAGTGAGCATTTCACCCATATAATACGGTGCGGTATCATCCGGATATACAATATATTCAAGCGGTTTTTTAATCAAGAATTGTTCACCCACAACCCCATCTTTTAACAACGAAATGCGTATTCGCGTTAATACGTTTAATACATCCATTGCCCCTTCGCCGCCATCCTCTGAATATGTCGCTACAATTATTCTTATTTTGCATTCACTCTCCGGGCTTTCTCCTTCTTCCTGTTTATCTTTTCCGGTTAGAAACTGCAAAAGGATATAAGGAATACGCTTTGTTTCGCCTTCTTTGTCTGGCAAGCGCATTTTATGGACTTCCGCCGGGCGCTCTTTGGCTTCTTCACTACTTGGCTTTACACGAACCGAAAGAATAATATCTTTCGTGTGTTCTTCGATATATTTTTTTAATTCTTCAAGTAATACAACCGCCGTCATGCTTTACCTCCTTATTAAACATAACCGTTTAGTATTCGGCTTATTTCATGCTCAATACGTTTATTCACCGTCTCTTGCGCGGCGGCTTCAACTTTTTGCAAAACCTCTTCATTTTCCATCATATGGGCTGTTGATGGTCCGAAAAGTTGTTGTGATGTTTCACGCTTTCTTGTCATTCTCTCAAATACACCAACGCCATACCTTCCTAAATTTGCAACATATGCTGATTGCAACCTTTTCGCGCCTTCATTTTTCAACACCGAAACGCTTACAACTTTCCTTTTTGGTTGGCTTGGCGTCACCTTAAATTTAATCAGCGGTATTACTGCGCCGCCAAACTCAATTTGCCCTTCCAGTTTGCTTGAACTCGCCCGCTTCACCTTCATGTTGCGATTGCTGGTAATGTCTTTCTGTTTTATACGGTACGTTTCCCGAATCATTTTACCGGATTTTGAACGTACCGTTGCCAATCCTCTATTTATCGTGTTGTAAAAGACTTTATTCGGAGCGTTTTTTATTCCTCCGAGTATTAAATTCACTCTTTCTATTTGTTGGTTTGTTATTTCAATCATTCGTCCAACCTCTCCAAATCAAGAATTATTTCGCCCGCTTCATTCCCCACTTTTGTAATACTAAAAATATCGTCCCCAACCTCTATATTTGCGCCCTGTCTTGGTATAAAGTTCAAATCACTAAAAGCAACATATAACTTTACATCAACACGAAAAATGCCGCCTGCATTATCGCTTGACGGCTTTTTCCTGTCTTGTGCGCCCTCGTAATCAAGAATTATAGGGACCGTGTAATATTCTCCATCGTAATAAATTTCCGTTTTTTCCGCAAATTCATCCGTATTGTGGAAAACCGCTTTTACATCACGCTTCATTTGTTCTTTTAAATTCATTACAGAACTTGTGCAACAAACCAGCTATCGACTTCGTGAGGAATTGGAAGCGGGTTACTGTTAAGCTGTAAGAATCTGCGTGATGGATTTCTTTCAATCCAAGAATCCGGAACTCTCTCTCCTTCTACTGTAATGAAATTCTTCGTATTTTCATCGAGTAGTGTAACTGCTCCATAGTACATAGAGTAATTCGCTCCTGTAGAAATAAGAGCAAGTGTTTTTTCTGGTACAAGTGGTTTTTGCTCTGGCGCTTCTGGATTTGTCCAATCGTCCAAATACCATTCATTGTAAGTATAAATGTCCAAACCTTCTGCGTGAAGAGTACCTATATATGTTGTACCGTTTGGAAGTTCGCGTGGTTTGATAGACGCAAGGTCATAACCTTTTGTATCAAGTATTTTTTGCACTTTAGGGTGATTAATAAATGCCGTCGCAACATCATCTGACATTACACACACATCGCAATTTACAAAGCCGTTTTTTTGAACTTGCTTCCTCCATCTTTTCAAGTCTGCAATCGGGTCTGATGTTTCAGCACCCCATTTTTTAGCCGCTGTTGTGATAGTTTCTTTGTTCGTAAAACTAAAGTCAATTACTTCGTTGATTCCATCGCCAACAATCGGAATCGTACCCGTGAAAATCGCTTGCGCGCACATCCATTCTTCACGCCTTACAATCATTTCGTTAAGCTCCGTGAAATCTCTCGCAAGTTTTTCAACTGCTCTTTCTGCTGGACTTTTACCTCCATATATACTTTCACCCGGCATTCTTTGCATAAGGTCGTCCACTGTCGTAATTTTATTTGGTGCTACAAGTGGCGGCGTATAAGATTTCGTTTGATATCCACTATTTGGAATCGTCTTGCCTCCAATTTTTCTATGAACAAATGGTGCAAGCGCTCTGTTCCCTTTTTTAAAATCTACATCAACGCTTTTTGTTGTAAAAGTCTGAATGTTTTTAAAGAATGTCGTTCTAAAAAACGTATGCACTTTCGGCATACGCGTAACAACCTTCCCCATAGTACGTGGTTCAAAAATACTGATTTCTGCCATTTTCTATTCCTCCCTTTTCTACTTTAAGAAAATCCCTAGTTTTCTGAATGCTGGTTTCAGCATATCAATTGTAACGTCTGCCGGAAGTGGAATTTTATCCGCGAAAAATTCGCCAGTTAGATAAATAACCGCTTCCCCGCCACTTCCATCTTCTGCGGCTATTCCATAAAGATTTTCGACTGTGTTTTCTTCAATTGTTTTTGCAGGAATCGCATTAGTCGCGTCTACCTCTGTTGCTTCAATTTTAACAACTGGTTCAATTTCTCCCCCGACAAGTTTAACGGGCGTATGTTTAGTTACTGTTACCCCACTTTTAATCGGATATACACCTTTTGTAATCGGATAATCGCCTGCAATAATATTTTCCGGCGTGTTTGTTGCAGTATTTACTTCATACATGTTTTATCCCTCCTTATTTGCTTTCCGGAAACAACTTATCAATAGCCGCGTCATATGGATTTTCTCCATTGTTATTCTCCACGCCTTCTTGACTGCTGTTTCCTACTTCATTGATGTTACTGTTCACTACGTCTGCATTTCTACTTGCAAGGTAATTTGCTCCTTGCTTTTTCTGCTCTGCCACAATCTTCATTGCTACTTCTGCGGCAGCAATTGGGTTTTCAAATTTTGCATTGTTTACAATCCCTTCGTAACCATCAATCGCCATTTCTTCAATGTTTTTAATGCGTTCACGTTCTTCTTTTGCCGCGGCATTTTCTATTTGCTTTGTTAAGTCTGGAAACGCGGCTTTCAATTCATCAACTGTCTTAATTTCCATAGTGTTTTCACTCTCCTTTGATTTGGTTTGTTTAGGTGTTTTATTTGAAAAATCTCTGCTGTCATGTGGTGGAGAACAGAGGTTTAACAACGAAATAGGTGGATTTCTATACATCTGCATATCCAATGCGGCTGAATTGACTACGTTTTCAATGGTATTTTCTACTTCTTCAAACATCAATTCATCACAAAAACCGTTTTCAACTGCTTCATCTCCTGTGTACCATGTTTCAGCCGTCATAAGGTCTGAAATTTCTTTTTTGTCTTTTCCTGTTTTTGCGGCATAAGCATTTATGATGCCTTGCTTTATTTTTTCAAGCATGACTTGCCCTTTACTGAAATCACTTATGTTGTAATATCCATAAGCAAAAACCATCGGGTCATGTATCATGAAATAACTACTTGACGAAATCGCTATTGATTCGCAAGCTGCTGCAATACCAACTGCCGCGCTTCCACAAAAACCATCAATTTTACAATTTATTTTCTTTCCTTCTTGCCTTTTTTCTCTTATAGCAGTTCTTATTGCTTCCGCCGCAAAAACATCGCCTCCACCACTATTTATGCGCACGCATATTTTCGATGTTGTTATTTTGTTCAACTCTTCTTTGAATAAAATTGGTGTTACTTCCGTTCCTTTTTCATCTGTCCACCAATTATAACTTTGTTTGTCAGCAATCACATCGTATATTAATATTTCTGTTAAATCTCCGTTAGCTTGCGTGAAATTCCACGCAATTTTACTTGCTATTAGCTTCTTCTGCAATGTTTCTCACCTCTTTCATTAATTGTTCTTCTCTTTTTAATTGCTGTACGTTTTTGTAGAAATCTCCGCCAGTAAGTTCCATCGTTTCTCTGTCACGTGTAGAGAATCCATTTGCAACCCGTTTTTCTGCCGCGGTGACTTCTTGTACTGGATTTAAAAGCCCTTGTGCTGGTCCATTCCACTCCGCTCCACAATATGCTTTCCTCATAATCGGGTCTGCAAAGAATCCAGGAGCCGGTATTCTCCCTTTCGCAATTGCTTCCGCTAGCCATTCTTCAAAAATCGGCTGACAAAAATCATTTGCAAGCCATGTTCTGTACATTTTGAACATTTTCCACGCTTCAAGTAAAGCCCCTCTCGACGCACTGTACGAAGCATTAAAGTTCTTTACAAGTAATTCGTACGGAATTTCAAGCGCAGCACCAATTTGTCTGCAAATAGCGATTACAAAGCCATCGAACGCAGTGTTTGGTCTACCGGGGTTTAATTCTTTTGCTTTTTCACCTTCATTTAAGTCGATAATCGCCCCCGGTGCAAGTTCAAGAGTTCCATCATCCGCACTGTCTACTTGTTGCTCTTCTGGTATAATTTCACCTAGCGCAGTTTCACTGCTTGCACTTTCTTTTTCGATAAACACAGTAAACATTCCGCTAACAACCGCCGCAACAAGTTCCGCGTCTGTATAACGCCCTAGCTGCTTCAATGCTTCGATAACAGGTGCAAGGAAAGGAACACCTCTTCTTTGTCCTATGCGTTCCCTATTCATTACATGAAGCACATTTCTTCTTCCCGTTTTCGCTCCATAAGCTTCAACCCTTGTCCATTTAGTTTCTATTGCTTCAAATGATAACGGATGATGTGTGCTGATATGGTACGCCACGACTTCTCCAGCTTCGTTCACTTCTACACCTCCGACAATTCTGGGGTTTGTGTTTCCTGCTGGGTTACTTAATCTATCAGCTTCAATCAAGCAGATTCTCAAGTCATAAGGCATATTGATTCTTTTAGTTACTGGAAGGGTAACAATTACATCTCCACTCATAAGCCAATTCAAAAACGCAAGCTGTTGAAGTTCATAAAAGTTATCTAGTCTTTCAATGTCGCAAGCAGGAGAATCCGCCCACAATGCAAATTCTCTTTCGATTTTACTTTCAAGCTTGCTAGCTTCCTCTTCCGAAATCCCCAGCACTTCGTAATCTACTTGGCTTTTAAGCCTCAATCCTCCGCCGACTACATTGGTCCTGCATGTTTTGACTGCTCCTGTCGCAAGCGGAACACCCATATACAAATCACGTGAACGTTGTCTTAATGTCGCAAGATTTTCTTGTATATCCTCTTTAGCGCTTCCGCCACTATAAAGCCAACCTAATAGTGATTTTTTAGTATGCGAAGCCCCGTAATTGCTATAACCACTATTTATGATTTTAAGTCTTTGACGCGCGGCAACACGTTTAAGTCCTTTTTCTGGCGATATAGCGGCTATTGCCTTATCTAATATATTCAATTTTTTTCACCTCCTTTATAAATCACGGGGAACAACTCTCATTACTCGGTTTCTGCCCTTTCTTTTCGATATGTTTTTAAGTTTTTCAACTTCATTCTTCCAGAATTGAATTTGTTTTCTTATTTCCGGAAGATTCGCTTTCGTCAAGCTTCTTGAACCTATGGAATAGCTTTGGCTTGTTGTGACCTCCAATTCAGCGGTCAACCAAGCTTCCAAATGCTTCTTTGCTACTTCAAGTGTGTATGCCATTTATATAATTCCTCCCGAACGTGAACGCCTACCACGTTTTTTAGTCTGCACGGCTGACGTTTCTTTTTTATCTTGCTTTTTAAGTACCGGATTCGCTATTTCAAGCGCAACCGTCGCATAGTTACGAACGTCAAGTGGCTCATTTCGTTTATATCCGCTGTTTTTTAGCTTCCATACATATTGTGCTTTACCTCGTTTATAGGTCATTACCATTTTTTCAGCAGTTAAACCTTTAAAATATTCTTCCGTATAACCTCTGTCTTTCTCTTTTGGAAAATGACAATAGTTCGGTCCTTCTTCCTTTACCGCCAACCTTTGATATAGTAATGATTTTCCTGTATCGACTCCAATAGTAAACAAAGGTGTTTTCTCTCTGTTTGATGTTGATGGCTTGCTGTAGTAAGGAACTTCCGCTCCCCCTTTACCTTTAATAGCAAAAATGCGGCGTGCTGTCCTCGGTTTGCAAAATTTATACACTTGGTTAGTAAAATGTCCTCCACTATCTATGCATGTGCAAATGATTTTTAATTTTGCGCCATCTGCTCTGGTAAATGTTTGATTGAGGAACGTATCTAGTTCGTCCCATATACCTTTTAGCTTCAAATCTCCATATATTACTTGATATTTTATTCCCCAGCTTTCTTTACCTTCGCCCCATCCAACAACTTCAATTTCGAATCTATCATCTTGCGTGTCAACTCCTGCCGTTAAGCAAATTACCTCTTCCGGAACTTCGCAATTATATTTTTCTCGGCGCTTGTAGAGGTCGTCTTTTTCAAGTTGTTCGCCTTGTTCTTCCCACGTTTGCCCCATTTCTGTATTGGTCCAAACTTTTAATAATTCGATATTTCCCTTTTTCTTTTCTTCATTTGCTGTCAAAAACTTTTGAACTATCTCTTTCCACTCGACAAACAAAGAGGCAAGGGCGTTCAAATGAAATCCTCTAACTTTTCTCTCTGGGTATTTTGCAATAAACTTACCTTTCTGGAACTGTTCCTTCCAATCAATCTCATTTGATACAACGCCACACTTTTCACATACGTGTGAAATATCGTCAAGATTATTTTTATCAAATACCACTCTTCCCCATTCTAACGGCTGATATTCTCCACACTCTGGACAAGGTACGCACCATTCCTCTTGCGTGCTATGTTCAAACTCAACCTCTATTCGCGAAAGTCCTTTAATAGTGGGTGTACTTACGCATATTTCTTTCTTATTCCAAAATGTCGTAAGTCTTTTCCCAGCCAATAGAAGTGGGTCACCTTCATTCCCCGCGGTTGTTGGGTAGCGGTCTATTTCATCCGCAAGCAATATTCTAATAGGTCGAGACGCAAGAGAAGAAGCTGAATTTGCTCCAACCATTGTGACATGTCCACCCGGAAATATTTTTTGCAAAATCGTGTTCCCACTGTTTCTGCTTTTGTCATTCACTCTATCTTTCAGTACCGGTGTATCTCTCAACATAGGAGAAAGCCTGTCCTTGCTAAATGTTTCCGCCATTTGTATCGTTGGTTGTAGCACCATAATCGGGCTAGGGTCATAATGCATATAATATCCTATAGGATTTAAAATAAACCCATCCGTTTTCCCTAACTGTGCCGCACTCATTACGACAACTTTTTGCACCTTTATATCAGAAATCGCGTCCATGATTTCTCTTTGATATGGTGCTTTTGTTGTTTTCCATTTGCCCGGCTCTGCGGATGATTCAGAAGAAAGACGGCGGTATTCATCCGCCCACTGTGAAATTGTCATATCTGGCGGCGGCTTCAACACTGAAAATATTCTTGCGAATAAATCAACTGTCGCTTTCTTCATCGTCATTCACCCTCTCTCCGAAAACTGTTTTAAAATCTGAAAGCTCGTCTAGCGATTCATCAATATGCTCTTTTAGTATTTTGAATATCTCTGTTTTGTCTTTTTTTTTGCTTAAAATTGGTGAAAGTTTTGCAGGTATTGCCATTAAGCGACTTTTGAAATTAATGAGCATATCAGTCATTACGACTTCTATATCGTCCGAACTATGCAATTTATTTTCTTTTATCTTTAATTCAAACTCTTCATTCAATCGCTTGGCACGCACTAACTTTGCGCGTTCTGTATAGTAGTCAATGTTCTCTTCTGTTTCGGGGTTACGTTTTCTTAGATAATTTATATATCTGTGTACCGTGGGAATGAGTTCATAAAGTCCGTTGCTGTTTGGATATTCTTCAATGATTTTTTCGTCCCTCAATTGCCGCACTCTTCGTTCTGAAATATCAAGAAAACGCGCAATCGCTTTTGCGTTGTAAAGTTTCAAAAGCAACACCCCCTTCTTTTTTTATTTTTTGAACACCCCCTTATAAAATTTTTCCGCAAACTCCGGAAGTGGTTTTTTGTATTTTATATCTAGGCAAATCCCGGGCGTCAGCGGACCCGCAGGCTTTATATTTCACTGGAAGAACCTATGGTTTTTTTAGCATATACCTTAAATTTCTTCTGTTCCATCATCTTTGGTATCGTCAATCTCTCCTGTTTCTGGGTCTATGTTGAATACCCCTTTTAGTTTTTGTTTTGCAAGGCGATATTTTTTTTCTTCGAGTTCTATACGTCGCCTGTCGAGTTCGTATGACTTTATACTGTCAAGAAGCTTTATTATTCTGCCATGTATTTTATTCAACTCTGCCTCTAACCTTAAAGTCCTATCGAACGGACTTGCTTTTACAACTGTTTTCATGGCTGTTTTTAATTCTTCTATGTTGCTCCTCTGTTTTTGCTTCTTTTTATCCTCCTGCTTTGGCACAAGCATTTCAACAACCTTGTCCACGTGCAATGCCTCTTCATTCTCCTGCTCTAAAGCTTTAATTTTCCTTTTCAAATCATTTTCTTTTGCTATTAACAATTGAAGTTCTCTCAACATATTTTCTTGTGTGTTCAGCGTAATTGATTCTATATACGCCCTTTCCTCTGGCGGTAAATCGTCAAGATGTACGGTTGAATATGCACCGTGCGTTTCTGCGTTCTTATTCCGGAGAGGTGCGCCATGCCCTGTTGCGTTTTTATTCCCGGGTTGTCCTCCGCGCTTCTTCTTCCCAAGTTCTGCTTTCCAATCATCTTGACTTTTCCATTTTCTTATACTGCTTTCTGGCACTCCTGCTTCTTCTGCCAATTCTTTTGTCTTTATTTTCCCTCCGCTTTCAATCCATTTTTTCTTCACAACTTCTCGCATTGGATGTCTCGGTCTTGCCACTGGCTCTTCCCCTCCTTTCGTTTGTTTTTCTATTTTGCTTTTCGTTGCCTTTCCGGAAGCAAAAAAATAATGAGCCTAGAATCAAATAGGCTCATGTGGTATAGATTTCCATACTACAAATATACCGCATAAAAAGCGGACAAAACGGACAAAATTCAGTTTTTTTTAAAATATCTTTTGATTCTTTTTCTAGGTGTATCTCCGTTAGGATAACCGTACACTTTTAGAGCGACCATGCTCCATGTCATTCCTTTTATGTACCTTAATTCTATAATTTGGCGCACTTTACTATCTTCTATATTCTCGATAAAATTTTCTATTTCTTCTAACTCGCGATATAGTTTTAATTTTCTATCATTTAATCTTTCTGTTACTCTTTTTATCTTATCTCGTCTTTTGATATTAACTCCTGTTATTTTGATTGTATGTTCTGTATACGGAAATGATTTCGAAGAAGCCCGTACGACATCCGATACAATTTCCTCTGATTCTTGTTGCATTTCTAAAATTCTATTCTCTAATATTTTGATTTCTTTTATTTTATCTTTAAATTGTTCAAGTTTTTTTAAATCCATTATATGCAACCCTCTTTCTTTAATTATTGTTAAGGCGGTCTATTTACCCATTTGAATGGTATTAATCGCCTTGTTGTTTTCATTTTTTCACCCTCTCTTCTGTGCTTGGGTTTTTAACCACTTCATACATATTCCATGGCGTTCCTCTATCTCGCTTTGATTACATTCAAACGCATAATCACAAAACCTTCCTACGCCATCACATCTACAGCATATAAACTCCGCCATTTCTGAAATATTCATCCCTTTTATAATTTCAAATATCGTGGGAAATGGTTGAGACTCTGGGGTTTCTTTTTTAACCTCTGCTTTCTTGCCCTCTCCCTCTGTTTTTATTTTCTTTTCCTCTTCTGGTATTGTTTCTTCTGCCGCTTCCTTCCGGTCCTCTTCCTGCTCTGCATTTTCTTTATTCTCTTCTGCTATTGTTTTTATTTCTGCCTTTTTCTCTTTTACATCGTTTATTGATATATTACCTTTTTCCATGTATTTTTTAAAAACTTCTTGTTGTGCTTCTTTTGGTAAAGTCGAAATTTCATATGCTGTTGATATATTGATTTTCTGTTCCTTAAACTCTTCCTTGAAATCCTCTGAAAGCTTTTTCGATATACTGTCCATCCTGCCCACTTGCGCCGCTGATGTCTTTAATGCTTTAGCAACTAATTCTCTTACTCTACCCGGCAACTTCTCTTTCTTCTTATATCTTTCTAGTAACTCTTTCAATCTTTCTGCTTGTTGTGTCTTTTCCCAATCCGTCAACTGTCTTGCTGTTGCATTTGTCGTTATTAGCAATAGTTGCTCTTTTATTTCGTCCAGTTCAGTTTCAATAGCACATGGAATAAATTCAAATTCCTTTTTACCTTCTTTCACTAAAGCAAGAGAAGCAAGACGGCGGCGGTGTCCTGCTATAACCTCATATTTTCCATTGTCTAATTGCTTTACTGTTAAATTCTGTTTTATTCCAAACATTTCAATCGAATCTTTTAATTCCTCTATATCTTCCACGGAATAGAAGTTTTCTTTTGATGGTTCTAAATCAAACACGCTGATTGAAACCACTTTTAATGTTTTAGGCTTCCTTCCTCCCTCTTTTTCCGCCGCTCCATTCAATGATGTTCCACTTAATAATGAATTAAGATTGAACTTTGCCATTTTCGCACCTCCGTTTTGTGACCGAATCGGACACTTTTATTTACTTAAATATTCTTCAACAAACTTCAAATAATCTCTTGCCGCTCCACAACGTCTTGAATATTCAATAATAGGAGTTGTTGCGAAAGTGCTTTCGTCCACTTTTTCAGTGCGGCGTATATGCGTATTAAATACCGGATATTCTGTTTGAGTTTTTAACCACTCTTCCCCTTGTTTATTAACTTCGTTTCTTTGATAACATGTAACAAAGCAACCTCTTAAACATAAACCCGGGTTCAAGTCCTCTTTGGTATTCTCAATTTGTTCTTTCAGTTCTGCCAGACCGTCGAAAGCAAATTTGTCAATCTTAATCGGTATTAATATATCATCAGAAGCTACAAGAGCGTTTATGGTGCTTATATTGATGTCTGGGGCATTATCTATAATGCAATAGTCATATTCATCCTCTACAGAGCGTAGCGCTGTTTTGAATCGCGTTTGTTGCGGTCTTGTAGTATCAAACATTACTTCAAGATTTGCTTTAAGTAATGTCATGTTTGCTGGTATAAGGTCCAGATTCGCGTATTGTGTATGCGCAATTATTTCATCAAGGTTTACATTGCGTGTTGTCATAACTTCTGCAACACTAGGTTTATCATAACTGTGTAACCCAAACATCTTTGAAGCATTTCCCTGTTTATCATTATCCACAAGAAGAACACGTTTGTTGTGGACAACTGCAAGTATATGTGCAATATTTGTTGCTGAAATAGTCTTTGCCACTCCACCTTTTAAATTAATAATTGATATAGTTTTCATCGTTGTTTTTCCTCCTATTATTTTAAATTCTTAAAACTAAAATTTCTTTCTAGGTAAGTAACACTTTGGGTGTCTCTCGGGTCGCATAATGGTTGTATTTGAATATAGTTCCCGCTTCCATCTAACTCATATCGAAATTCAACTTTCCCGGTTTTGAGATAATGAACGCAAGCTATATCCGTTATCCTCTTCACTCCTCCTGTATTAGCCTCTTTTACCTTGTCCCCTATTTCAAAAGGACACGTTGCATTGAATGTTGCTATTTGCATTTTTATTCCCCCCTGCTCACTTATATATCGCTTGCCTTTTGAAGTTATAACATATGGATATAGTCTCACACCATCAACAACGCTTGCTTTAAACATTCCTATTGAAATATCTATGCATTCCAATTCATCTTCATATTCAAACCCATCTTCGGTCCCTTTCTCGTATTTCGCAACCTCTACTGTAACCCCATTATCTTCATGCTTTAATTGCCACTCTATTTGTATTTTTTGGAATGCTTTGTTCCATTCGGTATTATGTTCTGATTCCTCACCAGCAATTATATGAGCCAATTCATGTGCCAAAACTTCAATCATTGCTTCAAATGGTATATTTGTTGATATATCAATCAATGGTGTGCTGTCGTCCGCTGGAAATGTAACCATTCCGCATTCTCCAAAATCTTTTCCTTTTAAACTTGGGTTGAACTGTATATCTGCATTTATGTTCGGGTCTATGTCGTTCATTATTTTTACAATATCTTCAAAAGGATTATTGATGTATTTAATCATGTTTTTCACCTCTTCTTTTCAATTTTCTTTAATAACTCTATGATTTCGTCAATTCTGAACATGAAAGCTATAAGCTCCCTAAGTGTTGCTATGAGTAAAACCATTAAAGCAATTAAGATAATTCCCTTTAACACTCCCATTTCAATTCCTTCCACCTTTAATCTTTTATTATCGCTTTAAACATTCCATTAAATCACTCTACAGTCGTTTAATTTCCTTCATTTCACTCTAACCCTCAATCATCCTTACCTCTCACTTTCAAAACTTATATTTTATGCTGTTCCTTAATTTCTCTTGCTTCTAAAAAAATCATATTTCCATCAAAAGGTGTTTCACAACCAATCGCCATGTATTCCCCAAAAATATTCATTAAGTCCCAGAGTTGAAAACTTGAATAACCATTTTCATCAATTTTAACTGTAAATTTATTTAACCCTTTATGTCCTCTGCTCTTTAGTTCTTCGTTTAACCTATCATGTCTTTCCTTTAATATTTTTAAGCCTAATTGAGTAAGCTTTACTTTAACCTCCTGATTATAATTAAAACTTACATCCACCAAACCACCCCCATCAATCCTTAATTGCTTCTTATACCTGTCCATGATGTTTCATCCTCCTTTCATTAATGAGTTTCTTTGCCTCTTTCAATAAAGATTCCTTTGCCTCTTCTGCTTCTCCATACTGATATAACTTTAAAATTCCGTATGTGGTAACATTGTAGTTTTGTACTTTTTCCTCTAAACTTTTAAATTCATCAACTGTTAATTTCTTAGATTTTTCAACCCATGACAAATGACCTTCTACCGCTTCATATATCGTTTTGTATGTTTCGACCACTTTTATTTCTTTTGATTCTTTATTGTAAATCGCTGTTTCAAATTTGTTGGACCTTCTATCACTCGCTTTTATTGTTGATATTGTGAATTTCAATAATTCTTCTTTCCAAAGCGCAACCATGATTTCACCGCCTTATTCTTCATCTGGATAATTGCAAAATTCTTCTGCTCCTTCGTATATCTCTTGGAATATATTTTCAAACATCGCCATAACCGGGCTATCTCCCGTGTCCGGGTCGCTTCCGTCAACCAACGCTTTCGCTAAATACTCCGCAAACTCTGCTCTTTTCTCTTTCTTCACTGTTGCTTCTGGCGTAAAATTGTTTGGTGAATTGTTAAATGCATTTACTGCCCCAGAAATCTTGACTTCAATTTTTATCTTGTCTCCTGTTACAATTGTCGTAATACCTAGATTCTCAAACTTTTTCATTTTGAACCTCCCTTTCATTGCGTTTTGTACCCTCTCCCGCTTTGAAATCTCCCTTGCCAGTCCCACAATAGGCATTAAGCGGTTTATTTCATCAAGCTTTTGTTTTATTGGGCTTTGTGGATTTCTCTTCTTCTCAATGCCTTCTATTCTTCTTTTTCTTCTTGGTGCGTTTTTTCTTTTTCGGCTTTGCTTTTTCTTCTTTCCCAACCTCTTCTTTCACCTCTTCTCTGATAACCTCTAATTCCTCAACATCCTCTTTTTCAAAGCATATCGGGCAACCCGGGTCATATTTTCCAGCTTTCCAATCTGCGATAAATTCTTCTTTTTTTCCTTTGTATCTTGGGAATGGGTGCGTTTGTTCTGCATGATAAATTCCCATCATCATTTTTTCGTCAACTTCATCATCCCACCCGTAAACATGATAACTTTCGTGATTGTCATAGTCCCAAAGAGATAAAAGAAGTACAACGCCGTCAAATTCTTCATATGCCTTCTGTATATTTTCAAAATCTCTGTATGTAAGTCCTTGACCTTTATTCTGCTCTCTGATTTCATCAATTGTTTTACCGCCTGTTTTTAAACGACATTTAATGATTTTCGGCTGATATTTCACTTTGTTTTCTCCTTTCTAATCTGTTCGCAATGTTTAAAATGCTTTCCATGGCAACTCTAATGTTTCCGTCTGTTCCTGCTGTAATGCTTAATATATTTGCAATATCTCTCAATTCTTCTGCGGCTTCAATTTCTTTTTCATTTGCTCCGGATTTTCTCATGCATTCTGGACATATCTGTAACCCTTCCGGAACTACCTCGCCACATGTAATGCATTTGTCTACCGCCATTTTCTTTTCACCTCCCCTTTTTTATACTGAATAACCCAACATAACCATATTGTCTGTCATTATCGCTCCTATGAAGTATATGAGCCATGCTATGAGTGCAACAAGCAATATATTCTCAATCCACCCTGCAAGCTTTAAAAGCCCTCTTCAAGACTTTTTTTCTTATTCTTTTATTCAATTTCAACACCTCTTTCCTTGTGAACGTAATCCAGAAACAACACCGCTCCTGTGAATCTTACTCGGTACCGCTCCACATCTTCTGCGGTTACATATTGTCTCCCGTAATGTGCTTTCATATCCCGCCAAATACTCCACGGAATAAAGAAAAACTTGTCTTGAATGCCAATGCATACCCCTGCTACTGCTCCGAGCTTTTCATGGTTTTCAAGCTTCTCCATCTGCGTACTTGTCAAAACACTCCTTTTCATTCTGTCTGTTCTGGTGTACTTTGCTTCAAAGCATATTGAGCGTCCACCTTTTAAAGTCCCTTGAAAGTCTGGTTGTGCAAGTGACGTGAATCTACCTGTAAATGTCCCGTCTTTGTGTTTCTTTGTCACTCTGAACGGCTCCGGCGTTTTTCCCACTTCTGCTTGTCCATTTGCACAATATACCTTACACCCAGCTTTTATGTAAGTTTCAAAATGATGTCCTTGTGCATTGTTCACGCTGTTTTGATGCCTCTGCATTACTTTTCTTTGGTCGTGCATTTCTTTCACGCTCCCTTCATTCTTTACGACACATTTTCAAATATATGGACCACCCTGTATACTCGTTGTACTCTACACGGAATGCATAATCTTTGTTAGCAAGTGTCCAACCCTCGTATTTTCTTTCCCAATACTCAATTCCCGGAGGATTCTTTGCTATTCTTTCAATTTCTCTGCGACTGTATTTGAAATCGTTGCTTCTACTCCATGGCTTTTCTAGGTTCTGCGATGAACTCCAACGTTTTTTTCCACTTGGGTTCTTTGTTAGGTATGCACACAATGCGGCAACCCCGTTTTCATCTGGCTGTAACCTGTCCGCATTAACAAATCCTATTCTTTCGCCCTTCTTTTGACCTTTCTTTCTTCTTTTGCACCATAGGTCCTCAACTGTGTCTCTGTCAAGTCCACCATTTATGAATATATGGTGATGTATTCTCACTGGCTTCTTTCCATCTTTCCCGGTGCTGTATTCTGTAACAAGTATGTATTTCAAGGGTGGCAATCCCTCTTTTTCTCTTCTGTACTTTATACGGCGTAAGTAATTCGCAACTTCCTTTTCTGCTTCCTCTATTGTCTCTGGTAGAAACTTGTCTTTGTATGTAGCTGTAACATGCAAATCCTCTTCACTGAAATTTGTATTTGCAAGCTGTGTCAAATACCTCCTTGCATTCTTATCATTCAGATTCCTTTGCTTTGGCTCTGTGACCTTCTGTTTTTTTGCCCTCTTCCCTCTCCTGCTTACATCTTTCTGATTTTGTGAATATGGAAAAATATCAACTTCCAAATATCTATTGCCGCAATATATTTTTTTTTCTCTCATGAAACTTCTCACGGTTTTCTCTCCCTTCTCTTTTTGTTATACAACTTTAGATATAAGGAGTATTAAAACCATTCCTACTCACTCTATTCAAATATTAAAATTTATCCCCCAGTAATGAATAACTCCTATTGTACTTGTCAATAATAAATACGAGTGATGTATTTGGTATATTTTTTCTCTTGCTTACATACTCATTTATTAGTACAATCTTTTAGATATTATTTTTATATATTTTATATCTGGGTAATACTCTTTCGTTGGAATGTTAATACCCATTACAAGCCCGAATTGCGCCCGTGTCAAGCGCTGTTTTCTTGACTTTCGCCGCCATTCTGCTATAATGGATTTATAGTTTCATCGTTGTTTAGACGGCGATAGTTCAAAGAAAAACGTTTTGCATTCATTGTTGGAAGGTGCGTGCAAAGCGTTTTTCTTTTGTCCTTTCAAAATTGTTCAATTTAATTGTATTTGTAATTATTTTCCATTTTTCTAATATGCGCACCTTTACTCTCTTCCTTTTGTTTGGCACAATTGGTTTAGTCATGTTTGAATATGCTTTCTTTCTACCTTGTCCGGGTTTACTATTATTACACTGTGCGCATTCTTGTCCATTAATTCTGCTCGGATTTTGATTTTATTCCCGCTTTTTCGATAAATGATTGCCGAAATACATTTGTACTCTGCTCCATCAAATATAATGCTTTCTTCTGACATCATTGCTTCTTTCAATTCCTTGTTAGTCATTTTTATCACCTATCTTTTTAAAATCTCCTTTTAAAGCCTTTTAAATTTACCAAATCATCATATTTAAACTTGCATTTATTCTTACAGTAAATGTTGTCTGTCCAGTAAAACTCGCCATCCGAGCAATACCGATTCCCCTTTATTTCCAAACCACTTTCTCCGCAAACTGGACACTTATCATCAAAACTTATGTATTGAGTAGGAGTTACAACGCCATAATCTCCTAATATAACCACTCTCGCTTCCAATCGTTTCATATCTTTCGCCTCCTATTTCTTTTTCCGTGTTTTTGCCCGACTTTATATCCTATATGAAGCACTGTAAGGCATGTAACAAAAATCACAATTGTTGCCATGGACCTCACCTCTTCTTTGCCAATGTTAATACCATGTCCCAGAACCCGTTACATGTAACCATTCTTTCTTTCCATACATTTCATAATCGAATCTTAAATAAGGATTTCCGCCTTTTTCTTTAACATATTTAACGCTAATAGGCTTTATTGTTTCTCTTGCTTCAAGCCCCCATGCGTTATAAAAATTCTTTAGAAACACTTTGAATAACTCTGCGTTTTTTTCTAACTTGTCAAACCCTCTAACATTTTCAGCTACCAGCATATTTTTGCCTCCAATCTTTATCTTAGGATTCATTTTTTCATTAAAACGGTAATCCTTTATATTCTTCAAATCTAATTTTTACTGCTTCCAACATGTAATCAATTAGTCCGCAATCGAAAATTCCATACGGTGTATAATCCATGGCGCTTTCCGATTCATCTTGTTGCCCGTATAATCCGTTGTAAAGGTTAAATGCAAGTCGACAAACTTTTATAGTTGTTCCTGTCTGCCATGACTTATTCAATCCCTCGAAATCAATTGCTTTTTCTTTGAAATTATATAAACTTTCAATATTCTCTCTTGTTTCCTCTGTAAGCCCCCAAACATAAAATAACGCCTTTCTGTAGGGGTCATTCCTGCTTCGTGTTTTCTCCACTTGCTCTTTAAAGAAAGTTTTATGTTTCTCATCTTTAAATATCATTTCATCAAATATCATTTACTCTTCCTCCTTCTTTTTTCCATTTAAACCCTGCTGCCGTTTTTAATTTTCCACGAATTGCTTGGCAAATTGTTTCTTTATGAATGAAATTATCTCTAGCCGCCGCAGAAATACTTTTATAAAAATTAATCATTTCTCCAGTTTTAGCGTCCAGTTGAATAACTGGTATACTTTTTTTAGTATTTCCTCCTGTCTTTTTGCCTAATTCCTTTCTTGTTATCCAGCCAATATTGCCTGCGTAATTATCTGTAATAATTCCATTTTTGTGATATAAAACCATGCTCGGCGAAGTTCTTTTCTCTAAAAATACATCCGCAACGATTTTATGAACTTCATATTCTCTATATGTCCCATTGAAATCCACTTTTACAACCATCCATTTGTTCTTTTTTAAATACGACTTGATAGGCTTAACCCTTCCATTTTTAAGCTTTCTTCTAAAATTTCCGTAATTAGAAACTTGGTATTTCTTAGACCCCGGAACATCGAGCCAGTATTCGGGTATTTTCCTCAAACTTTCACCCCCTTTGCTTCTCTTGATATAGATATTTTATTTACGGGTGATACCATGCACCCAATGTTTATGGGTTTCATATTTTTTATAGCTTCGTCTAATTCTTTTTCACTTTTGATTCCATATTTCGCAAGTGCTTTCCATACCTTATTGATGTCTGGTTTGCTCAAATTCATTCGCCCCCTTTAAGATTGATTATTTGTCTTTGTCACCGCGGCAGGCTATATTCCTGCCGCCATTAACATCTTTTTTGAATTACTCACCAATTCAATTCCTTTTACCATGTAGAATATTTTTTCTTTGTCCTCTTCTGATAACTTGCTTAAAATTTTTACAAATTCTTCTGCGTCAATCTTCTTTTGTTTCAAAATAGACTTGTCTTGTAACATATTTTTTCACGCTCCTTTTTGTATTAAATAAAATTCCGTTATGCACTGGTCCAATATTTCTGATTGCTCTTGAATTTCTTCTTTAGAACCACCATTTTCAATTAATAGATGTAACCTTTTTCTTTCCTGCTCTAACTTTTCTTTTGCAGTCACTCCCTCTCCCTCCTCTGTTTTTATCTCCCGACCTCTAATCTCTTATTTTTGGTTCTTATATTTCCAGATACTCTATTTACTATTTGGAATAAGTCTGGTGTATCTTTTATCACTAGCCAATTCTTAAAATTCAATCCCATCTCTTTTATTCTTTTCTTTTGCGCTCGAGTTGGGTTCTTGCCATGCTTCATACTTTCATACCTCCTATATTTTACTTTCCAATTAATGGTGTATAATTTAATTGGAAGGGGGTGTTTATTTTGGGTATAAAGAAAACTTTTCAAACGGTTGATTCTTCCGGAAACCTTCTCAAATTGCCATCCGGAAAATATTTTTGTTATAACTGCAACAAATTTCTAAAAACTATTCTTTATCCACATACCGGGACTATTGAGCCTTGTAGTTGTGGTTCATCGGTTGTTTATACTATTTAGTGATTTTGCTGGACATTGTTTCGGATGCCGCCGTTACAATGTCCATTGCTTTTTCTTCAAACTCTTTGATTTCTGCTTCCATTTTTCGTTGTAGTTCTTCCGGTATCCCATCCATTACAACTTCAATCCTAATTCCCGGCGTTTGACTTTCATCAACACATAGTCCCATCATAATTTTTTTAATGTCGTGCGTTTTCAAATTTATCACCTCCTCTCAACTTCTGAATATCTTTATTTCTCCCTTCCCCTTTGCTATACTATATTTATCAATCCTGCCAGATTGAAATACAGATTAGAAGGGGCAATACCATGAATTTTGGAAATTGGGACAACTCTATTCATGAAAACCATGACCAAATCAAAAGAATTGCTACTATGCAGAAAATCAAGCCTCAAAACGTCAGTGTAAATTCTAAAGAGAAAACCGCTAAAATTATAGGTTCTAGCGGAATCTATAATGTAACTCTTAATAGTTGCACTTGTTATGATTTTGAAACTAGACAGTTACCGTGTAAGCATATATATCGTCTAGCTTTTGAACTCGGTTTTCTTGATGATTTACCTAAAATCAATAGAAAAGCTTCCAAGGCTTTCAAAGATAATATCCAAAATGAAATTGAACGTTACAAGGAATATTATCTAAATGGTGCTATTTCTATTGAAAAATTCAATAAGATTGTTAATGCTCTACAAAGTAAGTAATTCTTTTGCCCCGTGCTTTTGTACGGGGTTTTTCTTCTTTCTCGCTTCCATTTGTTTTATAGTATACCTATATATTAATATAGGTTGCCTATAAAGTCAACCTATATTTTATCGTTTTCCTATTGTTTTTATAGATAGCCTATATTATAATAGAATTATTATAAGTGATTGGAGGTGAAATTATGGGAAATTATTCATTTGACATTCATGAAAGAATTAAATATTTAAGGGAACGTGTCCTTAATATTAATCAAAGTGAAATGTCTGCTAAACTAGGAATAAGACAAGGCTCTTTGTCTGATATTGAACGTAAAAGAACTAAAAAAGTAACAGATAGAATTATCAAAGATATCTGCCGTGAATTTTCCGTAAATGAAGAATGGCTTCGTTTTGGAAAAGGAGAAATGTTTATCGAAAATGATTCAACTATTATTTCAAAACTATCAACCGAATATAATCTTGATTCACTTGATAAAAAAATTATAGAAAGTTATTTAAAACTAGGAGAAGAACAGAGAAAAGTGATTAAAGATTATGTCTATTCTCTCGCTAAAGCCATTAATAGCGATGAAGAAATTGCCGCTACCAAAGAGAATGTGTTAGAAAAAAAGCAGAATATGTCCCAAAATGAAGAAGATTCAATCGAAAAAGAATTGAATGCATACCGTCTTGAATTAGAGGCGGAGAAAAAAGGGAAAACATCATTAGTTTTAGACGAGCGAAAAGAAAGCTTGGGTTAAAACATTAAACTGCAAAATAAAATGATTAGGAGGTTTCAAGATGGCTGTTAATTATTGTGGAGGTATTCCGGAAATTCCCAAAGCAGGCGTTGTGGAAATTGTCGCTTTTCCAGATTCAATTAAAATTATTCGCGGATTTTCAAAAAGTATTGTTATACCGTATGATAATATTAAAAATATTTCCATGAAAACCGATGAACAGATATCCAAGGATGTTACTCTAACGAGAGTTCTTGCGCTTGGAATTTTTGCTTTAGCTGCAAAAAAGAAAACAAAGGTTGTTACAAATTATCTCTTGATTGATTATGACGCTAACGGAATTGAATGCACTGCTGTTTTTACTGGTGATAAACTTCCAAAAGTCGTTTCTAAAATTTCTAAAGCGCGCCAAAAATACTTAAAATCTAATAATAAAATTGATGAAATTTCTACAACTCGCGAAGAATCTGACTATGAATATTCTGATATAGAAAAGTTAGTTATAAAACAATATAGAAATAATCCGGAAGTTCATAAAGAAATTCATCGTTTATTAAATATTGAAGTCTAAAATTTTCTCAAAACCTCGTGCATAAACATGAGGTTATATTTTTATGAAGGGAGTTATGTACTTGAAAAAAGCCGCTTTGTATATAAGAGTTTCAACATCACATCAAATAGATAAAGATTCTTTACCCTTCCAGCGTCAAGAATTGTCTAATTACTCAAAATACGTGTTGGGTATTGATGATTTTGAAATATTTGAGGACGCTGGGTATTCCGCCAAAAATACTGATAGACCAAAATATCAAGAAATGATGTCTCGCATAAAGAATAACGAATTTTCACATTTGCTGGTATGGAAAATTGATAGGATTTCAAGAAATCTGAAAGACTTTACCGAAATGTATGACGAATTAAAGGATTATGGCGTAACCTTTATTTCTAAAAACGAGCAATTCGATACCTCTTCCGCCATGGGTGAAGCCATGTTGAAAATAATTCTAGTATTCGCAGAACTTGAACGCAAGTTGACCGCTGAACGTGTTTTCTCAATAATGCTTTCACGAGCCGAAAAAGGGTTATGGAATGGTGCAACTGTTCCTCTGGGGTATAAATGGTCAAAAGAGAAAAAATTCCCTGTAATAGATGAAGAGGAAGCAAAAACGGTTAAATATATATATGACTTATACGAGAAAAAAGCTTCTACCTCTAAAGTTGCCTTTCAATTAAATTCAGAGCAAGTAAAAACCAAACGTGGTGGAAAGTGGACCGCTAAAACCGTAAATGATATATTGAGAAATCCGTTTTATATAGGTACTTACAGGTACAATGTAAAGAATAGCCCTAACAGGCGTTGGAAGGATGAAAAAGAATGGGTTGTCGTTGAAAATAATCACCCGGGTTTCATTTCAAAGGAGCAATTTGAGAAGGTTAATAAAATGTTATCTGATAATTATAAGGGGAACGGAGAATTTCAAAGAGCTAACACCAACACTCATATATTTTCAAAAATATTATTTTGTGGCAAATGCGGTTTAGGCATGAATGCAGGGCTTGACAGAGCGAGAAAAGACGGTTACAGACCATCAAGATATACTTGTTATTCAAATCATTTTACAGAGAATACCCGTAATTGCAATAATTTTGTTAGTGATATAACATTAATGCCTTTTGTATTGAACTATATTTCAAACTTTACTAATTTGCAAAATAAAATTACACAAAAGCATTCTCTTCGCGATATTGAGAGAATACTTTTGCGCGGTAAATCTTTTGTAGATGTGGAATGTATTGATAGAAAAGGTCTTGAAGAAACATACATCGCCTTTGCTGTTGGTTTCGATGATAAAGCTTATAATAATTCCAATGAAGAGGAATCCGCTGAAAACTTAGAACTAGAATCTTTAAAGAAAGAAAAAATGAAGTATGAAAAAGCATTGAAGCGACTTGAAGATTTATTCCTATTTTCCGATGAAGCTATGTCCAATAAAGACTTTTTATTCAAAAAACGTGACCTAACACAGCACCTCGAAAGAGTAAATGAGAAACTTTCAGAACTCCATAGAAGAAATGCCGATATGAGATTAACAACCGATGTTGCTTTCTTAAATAAAGCAAGTAATTTTTTAATGAGTAAACATCTTTCCGGAAAAAGAAATATTGATTATAGAGAACTTTTAGAGGTTGTTGATAAGACTTTAATACAAGATTTCATACAAACTGTTATTGATAAAATTATTGTCGTTGATAAAAGAGTACATTCTATCACTTTTCAAAATGGAATTACTCATAAATTCCTTTATAAAGCTAAAGAAAAACAGAAAATGCGTCCAAAACAAAAGTTTCTTTATCGTTCTTATGAGCCAATACTTATACAGTACCTTAAAGAACACGAATCAGTATCAAGAAAAGAGGTTGAGGACCTTATAGGAATGGGGCGCACTGGTGCTGGTTCTATCCTTAAAGAATTTGTTGATAGAGGAATTGTTGAGAAAAAAGGAAATTCCGTTGCAACTAGATATTTTTTGAAAGAAAAAAAGACCACTTAATCAAAATAGTGGTCTTTTTGCCATTTGCCCAAAGCCTTATCTATCAAGGCATAGGAGCAATCATATTTACTTTAACTTTCGGTCACCCCAGAGTATAAAATGCGACTTTCTTCAAATTACTCATCTCCTTTTAAATCAGAAAGTTCGTAAAGTACTATAGATGTTGCTACTATAGATGCCGTTTCTGTTCTTAAAATTCTAGGACCTAAACTTACTAAAATTCCTCCTATATTTTTAAATTCATCTATTTCTTCTTCTTCAAATCCTCCCTCTGGACCTATAAAAATTCCTATTGAATTAACATTTATATTTCTTAAAACACTTTTAATAGATTTTAAATATTCTTTTTCATAGGGAATTAAATTCAAATCATTATTTTTCATATCTAAAAGAGCCTCTTTAAAATTTAATGGCCCTTTTACTTTAGGAATAATCCCTCTTTTACTTTGTTTTGCCGCTTCATATATTATTCTTTCCCATCTTTCAATTTTTTTATCTTTTTTATTATCAATTTTTACAACACTTCTTTTAGTTACAACAGGTATAATTTCAACTACACCAATCTCAGTTAATTTTTGGAGTATTAAATCCATTTTCTGTCCTTTAGGAAGCCCTTGATACACTTTTACTTTTATATCAGATTCTCTATTTACATTTACTTTTTCTATTATATTTAAAAAAACTTGTTTTTTAGTTATATCACTTATTTCACACACATATTCATTGTTGTTTTTATCACATATTTCCAGTTTATCTCCTATATTACATCTTAAAACTTTAGATATGTGCTTTACATCTTCACCTTCTATAAAACACTGTTTTTTATCCAAATTTATATTTTTTAAATCAACAAAAAACCTATCCAACTTTACTCACCCTTTTTAGATACAATTACTGCCCATTCTCCCATAGTTTTTACATCTATTATCTCAAATTTATTTTTCAAAAGAGCAACTTTAACATCTTCTATTTTATCCAATATTATACCTGATGATATAAACAATCCATTACTATTTAAAAATTTTCCTACATCACTTGATAAAAGTATTATTATATCAGCTATAATATTTGCAACTACTATATCTGCCTTTTCTGAAACTACTTCCATTAAATTTCCATGTCTTATTTCTACTACATCCTCAACTTTATTTAAAGCTACATTTTCTCTTGAAACTTTAACAGCAACTGGATCAAGATCTACACCTATAACCTTAGGCGAATTAAGCTTTGCAGCTGCAATAGATAATATTCCACTTCCACATCCTATATCAAATACAATAGTTTTATCGTTCACTCTTTTCTCTAATTCTTTTATACACATAGTAGTAGTCTCATGAGTTCCCGTTCCAAATGCCATTCCCGGATCAAGTTCTATTACTATTTCTCCTTCTTTTTCATCATAATTTTCCCAAGTAGGCTTTACAACTATTTTTTCTCCTACTTTACTAGGTTTATAATACTGTTTCCATGAATTAGCCCAATCTTCTTCATTTACTTCAGTTATATTTACACTTCCTTCTCCTATATCTAAACCATAACTTGGAAGTAATTTTATTTTTTCTCTAATCATTTCAACTTCTGCAACAACATTTTTTTCTTCCGAAAGATATGCTTTTATTATAACTCCCTCATATCCAGTATTAAATACATCTTCTTCTATGTAATCCCAATCCGCATCATCTTTTTCTTGAAACAAAAAGTCATTTGGATCTTCTATTACTACTCCACCTACTTCAGATTCATAAAGAATACTTGTAACTGCCTCAACCGCCTCCGTAGTAGTTTTTATTGTAATCTCAATCCATTTCATAAAATCACTTCCTTTTATAATTAATTTTTTCCACTTAACTGTAGTAATTATTATACAGTAATTTCAGACAAGAATCTACACAAATATTATCTGTAATAATATTTTAAAATAAAATCAACTATGTACTATGTTAATATATAATTAAAACACTATATCCTATAAATATGAGGTGAATTTATTTGAAAAAAATTAGTTACTTTTTGATTTTTACCATAATATTATTATCAATAACAAATATACCTATAATAGCTATTAATAAAGAAATAAAAATAAATATAAATAATAAAATATTAAAATTCAATGTTTCTCCTATAATTGAAAATAATAGAACACTCGCACCAATAAGAACTATATGCGAAAAACTTGGAGCAACAGTTTCATGGATTGAAAATAACAAAGAAGTAATCATAAAAAAAAATGACATAAATATAAAACTCAAAATAAATAACAAAGAAGCATATTTAAACAATAAATTAATAATTTTAGACACTCCACCCAAAATAATATCAAATAAAACACTAGCTCCAGTAAGATTTATATGCGAAAGTCTTAATGCAAATGTACTATGGGATTATAAAAATTATACAGTCATTATTAATAATAACCATAATAATATCTACAATTCACTAAAAAAAATATCAGATTACAATGGTAAATTTAATATGAAAATGATTATGAATATAAAAATAGAAGACATCAATACAATGCAATTTAACTATAATATAGAAGGATTAGCAGATAATAAAAATTACTACATTAATGGTATTATGCAACTAATAAAATCTGATAATACAAATATTCAAATTCCTTATAAATTTATTAATGCAAATGAAAAAAAATATATAAAAATCGACAAATGGAATAATGAAAAAGATACTGAAAATGCCAATTATTTTGATATTGATTTAAGTTTAATTAATTCTCTAAATAATAAACTTATTCTCAATTTCGACAAACTCACTATCAATAAAACTAATTCTGGATATTTAATATATTACAACAACAAAGAATTTGATAATTGTATAATAGAAATACATCTAAATGATAAAAATGAAATAATAAGAGAAATTGCTACCTATACTATTCACAATACAAAAAACGAAAAAAAAATAGATACCCAATTTATTATAGATGTAAATTTTTCTTTAAATAAAAAAGTTAGGTCTAATCAGATCTAACTTTTTTGTTTTTTATAAAAACGCATAATACCATATATATTGGCAAATACTACATATTGAATTACACCAATAATGCAAAAAGGCAGGTGAAACAAATGGAAATTCTCATCGAAAAAAATGAAGAAGATAATTTTAAAAAATTAGATGAAATTATTGAGAAATACAAAGAAGAAGAAGGTATGCTTATTCGAATTTTACAAAAATCTCAAGAAATATTTGGATATCTTCCTGAAAAAGTTCAAACGTATATTTCACAAAAACTTGATATTCCAATTTCAACTATTAACGGTATTGTAAGCTTTTATGCATTATTTTCAGAAGAACCACAAGGAAAATACACTATAGGAGTATGTCTTGGAACTGCTTGCTATGTCAAAGGAGCTCAAGAAATTTTAGAAACTATAAAAAAAGAACTTCAAATAGATGTCGGTGAAACCAGCATGGATAAACTATTTACGTTAAAAGCTACCAGATGTATTGGCGCCTGTGGGCTCGCTCCAGTTATTACTATAAACGAAGATGTGCATGGAAAACTAACTCCAGCTGATATTCCATCAATCCTTTACAAATATATCAAAAAACATAAAGAAAATAAAACCACTAAATAGGAGGTGAATATATTGTTAAAATCCATCGAAGATTTAGAAAATATTAAAAATGAATCTTTAAAATCAATAAGTTTACGTCTTAAAGATACTTCTATCGAAAAAGAAATCAATAAATATCATATTTTAGTTTGTGCTGGAACTGGATGTACTTCTTCTAAAAGTAATTTAGTTCGCGAAAGACTAGAAAATGAAATAATTAAAAGAAACTTACAAGATAAAGTTAAAGTATTCAAGACAGGATGTTTTGGTTTTTGTAAATTAGGACCAATATTAGTTGTTCATCCAGATAGAACTTTTTATACAAAGGTAGAACCAGATGATGTAGATAAAATAATTAATAATCATATTGAAAAAGGGAAAATAGTTGAAAAACTTTTATATCACTCACCTAAAAGTAATGAAATACAAAAAACTATAGACGAAATAGATTTTTTTAACCATCAAATGAGAATCGCTCTAAGAAATTGTGGAATTATTAACCCTGAAGATATAAAAGAATATATAGCTATGGACGGATATATAGCACTTGGTAATATCTTAAGTAAAAAAATTCCTCCTAAAGAAATAATAAAAGAAATAAAAGACTCTGGTCTCCGTGGTCGTGGTGGTGGAGGATTTAAAACAGGTGTTAAATGGGAATATGCAGCTTCTTATCAAAGCGATAAAAAATTCGTATTGTGTAATGCTGATGAAGGTGACCCAGGCGCTTTTATGGATCGTTCAATACTCGAAGGAGACCCTCATTCAGTTATAGAAGCTATGATCATTGCTGGATATTGTATAGGAGCTCATAAAGGATATATTTATGTACGAGCAGAATATCCCATAGCAGTAGAAAGACTTGAAATTGCCATAGAACAAGCAAGGAAATTAGGTCTTCTTGGTAAAAATATATTAGGATCATCTTTTGATTTTGATTTAGATATAAGACTTGGTGCAGGTGCTTTTGTATGTGGAGAAGAAACAGCTTTAATTCAATCTGTTATGGGACTTAGAGGTGAACCTAGACCAAGACCTCCTTTTCCTGCTGAAGTAGGTCTCTGGGAAAAACCAACACTAAATAATAATGTAGAAACATTCGCAAATATTCCTATAATACTTAGAAAAGGTTCTAACTGGTACTCAAGCATCGGAACAGAAGACAGTAAAGGTACTAAAGTTTTTGCTTTGGCAGGTCAAATAAACAATACAGGACTTATAGAGGTTCCTATGGGAACTTCTCTTAGAACAATAATTTATGATATAGGTGGTGGAATTCACGACAATAAAAAATTTAAAGCAGTTCAAACTGGAGGCCCATCTGGAGGATGTATTCCGGAAAAACTATTAGATACAAAAATTGATTTTAAATCACTAACTGATATAGGTTCAATGATGGGTTCTGGAGGAATGATTGTAATGGATGAAACTGATTGTATGGTAGATATTGCAAGATTTTATTTAGAATTTGCTCAAGATGAATCATGCGGTAAATGCGTACCTTGTAGAATAGGTACAAAAAGGCTTCTTGAAATATTAAATAAAATAAGCAAAGGCAAAGGCGAAATGGAAGATTTAAAAATACTAGAAGAACTCTCTTATGATATTAAAGACTCTGCTTTATGTGGCCTTGGCCAAACAGCTCCTAACCCTATTTTAAGTACATTAAAATATTTTAAAGATGAATTCATAGCTCATATTAAAGATAAACGCTGTCCAGCTGGTGTTTGTAATGATTTGCTAAAAATTGTAATATCAGACGAAAAATGTATTGCTTGTGGAATTTGTGCTAAAGTTTGTCCCGTAAACGCTATTACAGGCGAAATCAGAAAACCACCTTTTAGTATAAATCAAGATATTTGCATTAAATGCGGAGCATGTATTCCAAAATGTCCAGTAGATGCAATATATAAAAGATAAAGGCAGGTGAAAATAAATGGAGAATATTTCCGAAAACAAAGAGCAAAATATAAAAAATGAAACTGTAAATATAAATATAGATGGAATAGATTATAATGTTCCTAAGGGAATTTCAATACTAGAAGCTGCAAGAATGCTAAATATTGAAATCCCTAGTTTATGCTATTTAAAAGATATTAATGAAATAGGTTCTTGTAGAGTATGCGTCGTTGAAATTGAAGGCTCTCGTAATCTTCAAGCATCTTGTGTTTATCCAGTAAGAGAAGGACTTAAAATAAAAACTAATACCCAAAGAGTAAGAAAAGCAAGAAAATCAGCTGTAACATTATTACTTTCAAATCATCACAGAGAATGTTTGACTTGCATTAGAAATTTAAATTGTGAACTTCAAAATTTAGCAGATAATTTAGGTGTTAGAAATATACCTTATACAGGTGAAATGAATGATTACGGCTTTAACGATAATAATCCTGCAATACAAAGAGATTACAATAAATGTATAAATTGTCGCCGTTGTATGGCAATTTGTAACAAAATTCAGGAATGTAATGTATATTCACCTTTAAACAGAGGATTAAATACAATAATTGCACCTGCATTTAAAAAAGATTTGGAAGATGTTACTTGTATTATGTGTGGTCAATGCATACTTGCATGCCCTACAGCATCTTTATCTGAAAAAGAACATATCAGCGAAGTTTGGAAAGCAATATCTGATCCAGATAAAATAGTAATAGCTCAAACTGCTCCTTCTATTCAAGTTACAATTGGAGAAATTTTTGGAATGCCTATTGGTTCATTTGTTGCTGGAAAACTAGTTACAGCTCTTAGAAGAATAGGTTTTGATAAAGTATTTGCTACTGATGTTACTGCTGATTTAACTATTATGGAAGAAGGTAGCGAATTAGTTGAAAGACTTTTACATGAACCTGAAAAATTACCTCTTCTTTCTTCTTGTTGTCCTGGTTGGGTAAAATTTGCAGAACATTTTTATCCAGAATTTTTACCACATCTATCTTCTACAAAATCTCCTCATGAAATGTGTGGAGCTTTAACTAAAACATGGTATGCTAAAAAGTACGGATTAGACCCAAGCAAAATAGTAAATGTTGCTATAATGCCATGTACTGCTAAAAAATATGAAGCAAGTAGACCTGAAATGACATCTGATGGATTTAGAAATGTAGATTATGTTTTAACTACAAGAGAACTAGGACGCATGATAAGAGAAGTAGGACTTGATTTTCCAAATTTACCTGATGATAAATACGATGAACCATTTGATCAATATAGCGGTGCAGGAATGATATTCGGAGCTACAGGTGGAGTTTTAGAAGCAGCCGTTCGTAGTGCTCATAAATTAATAACTGGTGAAGAAATGCAAGTTCCCGACTTCAAAGAAGCTAGAGGTCAAAGTGGACTCAAGTATGGAACTGTTAAATTAGGAGATAGAATTATTACTGTTGCAATTGCCCATGGAACAGGAAATGCTAAAAAAGCTTTGGATATGTTCAAAAGCGGTGAAAAAAAATTCGATTATATGGAAGTTATGGCATGCCCTGGAGGATGTGTAGGTGGAGGAGGTCAACCTATTCTAGGTACTAGAGATCACAAATATATATCTTTAGATTACCGTCACAATCGTGCAGATACATTATATAATATTGATAAAGAAAAAAACATTAGACGTTCGCATGAAAATCCTAGGGTTCATCAAATTTATAAAGAATTTTTAGGCAATCCCCTATCAGAAATTGCTAAAAAATATCTTCATACAACTTTTACTCCAAGAGGAAAATACTCTTATTTAAACAAATAAGCTTTCGGCATAATGCCACAGCTTATTTGTTTTTTTATATTTTCCCGACAATAATCGCTATTTTTGTGGTATAAATATAATAGATACTTTAATTCAGGAGGGTGTTTATGGAAGTATTTGTTGCTAGACAGCCAATTTTTAATAAATATAAAGAAGTTATAGCTTATGAACTTTTATATAGAGATGGAAATAAGAATTTTTTCGATAAAAGTATAAGTTCTAGCAAGGCCACATCTATTCTTCTTACAAATACTTATCTTTCAATAGGAATTGAAAATCTGATAGGAGATAAAAAAGCTTTCATAAATTTTGATAAAAAACTTATTGATATGGATATACCATTTATTCTCAATAACAACATAGTAGTTATAGAACTTTTAGAAGACATTATCCCCGACAAAAATTTTATTGATAAATTAAAAAAATTAAAATTATCAGGTTATACAATAGCATTAGATGATTTTGTTTGTGGGCATCATGAAGAACTTATAGAATTTTGTGATATCATAAAGGTAGATTTTCTCCAAAATACTAGTACAGATATCGAATATATAATAAAAAAACATAAAAAAAACAACAAAAAATTCATTGCAGAAAAAATTGAAAATAACGAAGTATTTAATTACGCAAAAGACTTAGGATATGACTATTTTCAAGGATATTTTTTTAGTAAACCTACAACCATCAAAGGAAAAAATTTATTATCCAATAAATCTTACTATATAGATATTATGAATGAACTACATAAAAAAGAACCTTGCTATAACAAGATAACCCAAACCATAGAACAAAATGTCAAATTAACATATAATCTATTAAAACTTGTAAATTCCAAGTTTACTGCAGTAAACAAAATTTATTCTGTAAAACACGCTTTAACTATGTTAGGTTTAAATGAAATCGAAAAATGGATATCTTTAATAATGATACAAAATTTTTCACATAATAAACCTAATGAAATTTTCAAAATATCTATTTTCAGATCAAAATTTGGAGAATTACTCGCTGAAAATTCTATATATAAAAACAGAAAACACGAAATAATGATAATGGGACTATTGTCTGTTATAGATATAATATTAGAACAACCTCTAGAAACAATATTAAAAAAACTTCCTTTAGCAAATGATATAAAAGATGCAATGCTAAAAAAAGAAAGTATATTTAACAATATGTACAACTTAATAATAGAATATGAACAAGGCTGTTGGAAAAACGTTTCAAAATATGCTCAAAAACTAAAAATCGATATAAATAAACTTCCTGACATCTATTTTAAGTCTATAAAATGGGCTGATGAATTATATGAATATACAAATAAATCAGATATATCTATATGGAAATTCAAGTAAAGCTGTTGAAATTTCAACAGCTTTACTTGAATAAATCTTTCATTTTATCAAAAAAGTTTTTACGTTGTTCATGCACTTCTTCTCCACTTTCTTTAGCAAAATTCCTTAAAATTTCTTTTTGTCTTTCAGTAAGCTTTTTAGGAACTTCTACTATAACTTTCACATATTGATCTCCTCTAGAATTTGAATGAAGCTTTTTAATTCCTTTTTCTCTTAATCTAAATACAGTTCCACTTTGAGTACCTTCTGGTATTTTATATTTAACTTTTCCATCAAGTGTTGGAACTTCAACTTCATCTCCCAAAGCTGCTTGAACAAATGTTATAGGCATTTCACAATATATATCGTATCCTTCTCTTTTAAATAATTTATGTGGAGCTACATCTATAATAATATAAAGATCTCCTCTTGGCCCTCCTCTTAATCCTAATTCACCTTCTCCTGAAAGTCTTATCGCTGATCCATCATCTACTCCTGCTGGTATCTTTATGCTTATCTGTTTTGTCTTTTTAATTTCTCCTTTTCCTCCACATTTACTACATGGACTTTCAATTACAGTTCCTTCGCCATGGCAAGTATGACAAGTTCTAACATTCATCATAGTTCCAAAAGGAGTCCTTTGTGCCTGTCTAATTTCGCCACTTCCATTACAAGTAGGACAAGTTTTTCTCGATGTTCCAGGTTTTGCACCTGATCCATCACACACTTCACACTTTTCACTTCTATTTATTTTAATTTCTTTTTCAACTCCAAAAGCAGCTTCTTCAAAAGAAATAGTCATTCTATATCTTATATCTGCTCCTCTTTCTGGACCTTTTCTTCTAGATTTTCCACCAAAAGCCCCTCCAAATATATCTCCAAATATATCTCCAAATACATCTTCAAATCCTCCAAAACCAGATCCTCCAAAGTCAAATCCACCTTGACCTGAAAAATTACCATTTACTCCTGCATGACCAAATTGATCATAATTCTTTCTTTTTTGAGGATCTGATAAAACTTCATAAGCTTCATTCGCTTCCTTAAATTTTTCTTCAGCTTCTTTATCTCCTGGATTCCTATCTGGATGATATTTCATTGCAAGTTTTCTATATGCCTTTTTTATTTCTTGTTCTGTTGCATTTTTTCCAACACCAAGAACTTCATAATAATCCCTTTTGCTCACCTTATCACCACCCTTATCACAATAATAGCTTGTGGCTACATTGCCACAAGCTAATTATATTACTTATCATCATCAACTACTTCATAATCCGCATCAACTACATTATCATCCTTAACATCTTCACTCTTTCCTGCATTTTGACCAGCTCCCTGCTGTGCTTGAGCTGCTTGTTGATATATTTCCTGAGAAATTTTATGGAACTTATTCATTAATTCTTCAGTTGCCTTTTTAATATCATCTGCAGTTGAATCTTGTTTATCTTTTACTTGTTTTAAATTATTAAGAGCACTTTGTATAGCTTCTTTATCAGCACTGTTTATCTTATCTCCTAACTCATTTAATGTTTTTTCAGTTTGATATATAGTAGATTCAGCATTATTAACTGCCTCTATTTTATTTTTTCTTTCTTTATCTTGCTGAGCGTACATTTCAGCTTCTTTAACTTTCTTTTGTATTTCTTCTTCAGAAAGATTTGTACTTGAAGTAATAGTTATTTTCTGTTCTTTACCAGTTCCTAAATCTTTAGCAGAAACATGCACTATACCATTTGCATCTATATCAAAAGTAACTTCTATTTGAGGTACTCCTCTTGGCGCAGGAGGTATATCTGTCAACTGGAATCTTCCTAATGTAGTATTATCAGCTGCCATAGATCTTTCCCCTTGAAGAACATGAATATCAACAGCTGTTTGATTATCTGCTGCTGTAGAGAATACTTGAGATTTTTTAGTTGGTATAGTAGTATTTCTCTCTATTATCTTAGTAAATACTCCTCCTAAAGTTTCTATACCAAGAGATAAAGGAGTAACATCTAAAAGCAATAAGTCTTTAACTTCTCCAGCTAATACTCCACCTTGAATTGCAGCACCAACAGCAACACATTCATCAGGATTTATTCCTTTATGAGGTTCTTTCCCTAAAAATTTCTTTATAGCTTCTTGAACAGCCGGAATACGAGTTGAACCACCTACTAATAAAACTTTATCAATATCAGATGGATTAAGCCCTGCATCAGCTAAAGCCTTTCTAGTTGGTTCCATAGTCTTTTCAACTAAATCAGCTGTAAGTTCTTCAAACTTAGCCCTTGAAAGATCCATATTTAAGTGTTTTGGTCCAGTTGCAGTTGCTGTAATAAACGGTAAATTTATATTAGTAGTCATAACACTTGAAAGCTCTTTTTTAGCTTTTTCTGCTGCTTCTTTCAATCTTTGAAGACTCATTCTGTCTTCTCTTAAATCAACACCTTCTTGTTTTTTAAATTCTTCAGCTATGTAATTTATTATAGCTTCATCAAAATCATCTCCACCTAAATGATTATTACCACTTGTTGCTAAAACCTCAAACGCTCCATCTCCTATTTCAAGTATAGATACGTCAAAAGTACCTCCACCTAAGTCAAATACTAATATTTTTTGATCTTGATCAGCTTTGTCTAATCCATAAGCAAGTGCTGCTGCCGTAGGCTCATTTATAATTCTTTTCACTTCAAGACCTGCAATTCTTCCTGCATCTTTTGTTGCTTGTCTTTGAGCATCTGTAAAATAAGCAGGAACTGTTATAACAGCTTCTTTAACAGGTTCTCCTAAATAACTTTCAGCATCGGCCTTTAATTTTTGAAGTATCATAGCTGAAATTTCTTGTGGAGTATAATCTTTACCATCTATATTAACCTTATAATCTGTTCCCATATGTCTTTTTATAGATATTATAGTTTTATCAGGATTTGTAACCGCCTGTCTTTTTGCAGGCTCTCCTATTATTCTTTCTCCATCTTTACCAAAAGCTACAACAGATGGAGTAGTTCTAAACCCCTCAGCATTAGCAATAACTACAGGTTCTCCTCCTTCAAGTACTGCAACACAAGAGTTAGTAGTTCCCAAATCAATTCCAATTATCTTACTCATACATATCCTCCTTTACAGTTTTAATTACTATAAATTTAATATTTACATCTATTTTGACACTTTAACCATCGCTGGTCTTATTACCTTATCAGACAACTTATATCCCTTTTGAAGAACTTCTATAACCTTATTTGAATCCATACCTTCCACTTCTTCTTGCATTACTGCATAATGAAGATTTGGATCAAATTCACTATCCTCAGCTTTTATCTCTTCAACTCCAAACTTACTTAAAGTATCTACTAACTGTTTTAAAACAAGTTCTACACCTTTATAAATACTACTTTCTTTTTCTTCTACAGAAGAACTCAATGCTCTTTCCATATTATCAATTATAGGAAGAATTTCTAATACTATTTTTTCATTAGCAAATACACTTATATCTTTTTTTTCTTTTTCAACTCTTCTTCTGTAATTATTAAAATCAGCTTGAAGTCTTTGAAGAGAATCTTTAAGCTCTTGTATCTCTTTTTCCTCGACCTCTTTTTTATTTTCATTTACTTCTTCTTCAACAACTTCTTCAACAACTTCTTCATTATTATTCACAACTTCTCTTTCTTCCAAAATTTTCACCCCTTATTATCTATTTGTAATTTCTTTTTAATTGAATTTCTCAAAATATTTCCCATATAATTTATAACTGAATATATTTTAGAATAATCCATTCTAGTTGGACCTATTATACCAATTTTTCCTATCACAACACCATCTATATCACAAGTAGCAGTTATTACACTACAATCCTTTATAGTTTCACAATAATTATCACTACCTATTACTATATTAACGTGATTTTTTTCTATTCCTTTTGTGTTTAAAACATTTGCAACAATTTGCTTTTCTTCAAGCATATTCAAAAAAGCTTTAGCTTTAACTATATCATTAAATTCAGGAAAATTAAATATATTAGTAGCACCATTTAATAAAACTTCCAAATCATCTATTTCAATCAAATTAGACAATACACTTTCAAAAATATTATCAAGTATATTGCTATATTCTATCATTTGTGATCTTATATATTTTACAAAATTTTCATCTAACTCATTAATTACCTTACCAACTAATTTATCATTTAATACTTTAGAAATTATATTTACCTTATCTTCACTTATCTCTAAAACATTGTTTAATATTGTATTTTTCACCAAACCAGTATCTGTAATTACCACCAATAAAATACTAGTCGAATTAATATATACTAACTTTAAGTGTCTTATTTTACTTTCTACTATTTTAGGTTTTAAAGCTAACGAAGTACAATTTGTCAATTTTGAAAGAAGCTTTAAAGTTTCTTCAAGTAAATCTTTAACTTCTCCTATATTTTCAATTATAGACTTTTTTATTATATCCTTTTCTATTTCATCTAATTGTCCTTCCTTCATTAAACTATTTACATATAGCTTATATCCTTTTTCAGATGGTATTCTACCAGCAGAGGTATGAGGCTGTATTAAATATCCCATTTCTTCTAAATCAGACATTTCATTTCTTATAGTAGCAGCACTAACTCCTAAGTCATACTTTTTAGATATAGTCCTAGATCCTACAGCTTCTGCATTAATAATATAGTCTTTTATTATAGCCTCAAGTATTTTTATTTTTCTGTCTGTCAAATTCATAAAATCACCTCTTCGCTGTTAGCACTCGTTATATCCGAGTGCTAAAAACCTTCTGTTTTTAAAATATCACTATTACTTTACTTTGTCAAGATTAGTCTTTCAAAAATTCTACAAACACACTATTACTCAAATCTATGCCTCGATTAGTCAAATACAATCTATCTTTAGTATAATCTATTAAATTTTTATTTCTCAATTTTTCTATTATATCTTTATATTCTTTCATAAAATCTATTTCAAATTCTTCCTTGAATTCTTTAAAATATATACCTTCATTCATTCTAAGCCCCATAAATATTTTTTCCTCTATTTTATCTTTTTCTTCTAACTTATGACTATCTTCTACAGGTAAAATATTGTTATTTAACTTTTCAAAATAAGTTTCTAATGAACAATAATTAGAAAATCTAACTCCTTCTAAATAAGAATGAGCTCCCGGTCCTAATCCTAAATATTCTTTACTCCTCCAATATAATATATTGTGTTTACACTCATATCCCGATTTTGAAAAATTAGATATTTCATATTGATTATATCCTTCAGTTTTTAAATAATCTCTCGTATAGTGATACATTTTCAAATCTATTTCTTCATCTAAAACATTTAGTTCTCCTTTTTCATACATTTTTCCAAATACAGTTTCTTCTTCTATTATCAACGAATATGCCGATATATGAGCTGGATTTAAACTAACTACATTTTCAAGAGTTTCTCTCCAATCATCAAACGTTTGATTTGGAAGTGAAAACATAATATCTACATTTATATTTTCAAATCCTATATCTATTGCATCTTTAAAATTTTTTTCAAATTCTTCATATGAATGTATTCTTCCTAAATAATCTAAATGTTTTTTTTGATATGCTTGAAGACCCATACTCAATCTATTTACCCCTATAGAATACAACAATTTTAATTTTTCTTTTGTTAATGTCCCTGGATTTGACTCTATTGTTATCTCTGCATCTTTTTTTATATTAAAACTATCATATATACACTTAAATATATATGATATATCTTCTATTGATAGTATTGTAGGAGTACCTCCTCCTATAAAAATAGTAGAAAAACAATTTTCTTTTAAATTTTCAGAGTAAATACCAATTTCTCTTATTAAACTTTCAATATATTTTTCTTTATCCTCCTTAGTAAATTTAAAAGAATTAAAATCACAATAATTACACTTTTTTACACAAAAAGGTACATGTATATAAAGTCCTCTTTCCAATTAAATTCCCTCCTAAAAGTAAAGTCCTAATACTATTTTAAACAATAAAATAGTACAGGACTTTAATAGTATTACTTATCTATTTTAAGCACAGACATAAATGCCTTTTGTGGAACTTCTACTGATCCTATTTGTCTCATACGCTTTTTACCTTCTTTTTGTTTTTGAAGCAATTTCTTCTTACGAGATATATCTCCACCATAACATTTAGCTAAAACATCTTTTCTAAGAGCTTTTACAGTCTCTCTAGCTATTACTCTACTTCCTACTGAAGCTTGTATAGGAACAGCAAATTGATGTCTTGGTATTTCATCTTTTAATTTTTCACACATTGCTTTACCCCTAGTATAAGCTGTTGATTCATGTACTATAAAAGATAGTGCATCTACTTGCTCCTTATTTATAAGTATATCAAGTTTTACGAGCTTAGATGGTTTATATTCTTTAAATTCATAATCTAAAGATCCATACCCTCTAGTTCTAGACTTTAGAGCATCAAAAAAATCATATATTACTTCATTTAACGGTAGCTCATAATGAAGCATTACTCTTTTAGTATCTATATATTCCATATTAATCATTTCTCCACGTCTTTCTTGAGCAAGTTCCATAACAGCTCCTACATAATCTTTTGGAACTATTATATCAGCTTTTACTATAGGTTCTTCCATCATCTGAACTTCACTCATAGGAGGAAGATTTGTCGGATTTTGAATCATTAAAACTTCTCCATCATGCTTGGTAACTCTATATATAACAGAAGGAGCTGTAGTTATTATATTCAAATTAAATTCTCTTTCAAGTCTTTCTTGAATTATTTCCATATGAAGCAATCCCAAAAATCCACATCTAAAACCAAATCCAAGAGCTGCTGATGTTTCTGCTTCAAATTCAAGAGCTGCATCATTTACTTGTAATTTTTCTAAAGCATCTCTTATATTTTCATATTTTTCTCCTTCAGCAGGATAAATACCGCAATATACCATAGGAGTTGCCTTTTTATATCCTGGAAGTGGATTATCTGTAGGATTATCAGCATCTGTTATAGTATCTCCAACTTGACAACTTCTTATATCTTTTATACTTGCTGCTACATATCCAACATCACCTGCTCTTAACTCATCTATAGGAACTTGTCCAGGTGCCATAATACCAACTTCTGTAACTTCAAACACTTTTCCAGTATTCATCATTTTAATTTTCATACCCTTTTTTAAAGTTCCTTCAAATACCCTTATATAAGCTACAACCCCTTTATAACTATCATAATACGAATCAAATATCAAAGCCTTAAGCGGTGCATTTTCATCTCCTTGTGGATGAGGTATTTTATTAACTATTGCTTCTAAAACATCTTCTATATTTAATCCTTCTTTAGCAGACACTAAAGGTGCATCTGATGCATCAAGTCCTATTATATCTTCTATTTCCGCTTTTACTTCATCTGGTCTAGCACTAGGAAGATCTATCTTGTTAATAACAGGTACTATTTCAAGATCTTGATCAATTGCCAAATACACATTAGCAAGAGTTTGTGCTTCTACTCCTTGAGCAGCATCTACTACAAGCAATCCTCCTTCACATGCAGCAAGACTTCTTGAAACTTCATAATTAAAATCTACATGCCCAGGAGTATCAATTAAATTCAAAAAATATTCATTACCATCTTTAGCTTTATACACAAGTCTTATAGTTTGAAGTTTTATAGTTATTCCTCTTTCTCTCTCTAAATCCATATTATCTAAAAGTTGATCTTTCATTTCTCTGTCACTAACAAGTCCAGTATATTGAATCAACCTATCAGCTAAAGTCGATTTTCCATGATCTATATGGGCTATTATACTAAAGTTACGAGTTCTCTTTTGCTTATCCATAGCCTTCCTTTGCCTCCTCTGTATATGTAAAAATATATAAATTTAAGTTTTTATATAAAAATAATACAACCTTTATTTTATAATGTAATTATTTATATTTCAATAAAATTTAAACAGAAAATAAGGTTTATCTTAATTTAAAAGATAAACCCTTTATAAAAGAATATAACTTTATTAACACAGGTTTGTCATAAATCCCCATAAAATTTGCAGTTCTATAATCTATTAAACTTATAGATGATATTAAAAATAGAAAAACGAATAATGTAAATAAAATTTTATACCTCTTATTTCTTCTATTTTTTTTATACTCTAATGTCTTTTCTAAACGTCCCATAAAATCACCTGTTTATGCTATTTAAAACTTCAGCTAATACATCAGCTAAGTATTTCGTAGTTTTTAAAGCTTCATCTATTGTATTTGCATTACTGCCTATTTCTATTAACGCATAATTATTTGAAAGAAACTGATTGAACCTTCCATATGGTTTTACAATTACTTTTTTTGCAAGACCTGGATATTTCTTGTTACTTATACTAGTTATATATCTAGCAAACTTCTCTACTTCTTTTCTATTTGGACTTTCTGGACCTACGACTATTGAAAATCTAGCAACTTTTTCTCCATTTATAGTAACAGTTTCTTGACTTTTTACTTTTCTTCTCATTTCTTCATTTTTTATGTCTATTCCATCTCTGTGTATATCAAATATCACTTTTATAGAACTATATTTTTTTAATATATTAGAAGCAGTTTTAACAGACCTATTATAAGAACCATTAAAAGAAGGATAATCATGGTATTTCATATTATGTAAAACACAAAATCCTCTTTTCTCTAATTCTTTCTTTAAATTTTCACCTACAGCCATAACTGAATATTTCTTTTCTAAAGAATGATAATTACCTACACTTTCTGGTTCATAACTCTCTGTACCATGAGTATGATATATAAGAATTTGAGGTTTTCCTTTTGCCAATTCAATTTTATTAGGAACTTCAACTTTTATATTTTTATCATTAGCTTTTTTTACTATCTCATTGTTTTTAAAAGGCACAACATTTATATTTTGCATTTTATCATCTATTACTTCTATTTTTATATAATCTTTGCTATTTACAGTTACTGTTTCTTTTTTATCTTTTTTTAAAAAATCAAATCCTATTTTAATTAATCCACTACTTTTTCCTTCTAATTCTAATTCAGGATAAGTTTTTCTTATAAGATATTTAAAAAAATCTTCTTCATTATAATTTAACGCTAAACTTGTAAATGAAAATATAGCTACAAAAGCTATTACCAAAACAATACTTATTAATACTTCTTTTCTTTTCATTAGTATCACTCCCCTATCCTTGTCCATTGTTAATCTAAATTCAAAATCACTTTATACATTTTATGAGGAGTTTTTTTAATTTATTCCTGGATGTAAACATTTATTTAAAGCCTCACTGATAATTACAGATAAATTATCTATTATTTCATCTATATCCTTTGGCGTTACAATTACATTTTTGTTATATGGCTCAAGTATATCTTTTATTAAATTATATTTTTCTTCTTGTTTTAAAGATTTCAACATATTATAAAATTCTTTTCCCTTCTTACTTTCATTTATCAAATTATCTAAAGTCATATCTATTACATCTGAAGTCAAGGTCGCTGCATCTACAACAGTTGGAACTCCAATAGCTATTACAGGAACTTTTAAATATTCTTCATTTAAAGCTTTTCTTATATTTCCTATACCTGCTCCTGGAGAAATTCCCGCTGTAGAAATTTGAATTGTACTGTTTACCCTTTCTAATTTTCTAGAAGCCAAAGCATCTACCGCTATAACTCTATCTGGCTTTATCATATCTACTAAAGCTTTAACAGTTTCACTAGTCTCAATTCCTGTTATTCCCATAACCCCTGGACTAAGAGCTGATACTTCGCTTAAGTCATCATCATATTCTTTATTATAAGTTTTAAATAAATGTCTTGTAACTAATACTCTTGATACTGTTTTTGGTCCCAATGCATCTGAAGTGATATTCCAATTTCCAAGACCTATAATTAATGTTTTTTTGTTTTTATCATTTCCTAATATTTTACTCAACTCTTCTAAAAGAACATTTATCACCTCTGTTCTAGATTCATCATCATCAAAAGTTAGAATATTCGATTCAATAGTTACATAAATACCTTTTTCTTTTCCCATTATTTCTCTACCTTTTTCGTCAAATATTTCAATTCTTGTTACTGTATAGTTTTTTTCTTCTTTTCTATCAACTTTTACTCCAGGTATTTCTACTTTTTTATCTTCACTATACATTTCTCTAGCTTCTATTGCTAAATCTGTTCTTATATTTTTCAAAATTATCCCTCCATTGCTTTAGTATATATTATTATTTTTTACAGAAATTTATTTTTTATATAAGTTAATACAAAATTTTATATTTTTTTTATTAATTTATTGTAAAATATTCATTTTTTGGATATAATTTTAAAGATTATAATTTCTAAATAATATTAATATATATTTAGCCTTGATTTTTAGATTTTTTTCTGATAAAATCTACTTTGTTGACGTTGAAGAACATATTTACATACAAGGGGGTGAACAGGTTGGCTAACATAAAATCAGCTAAAAAAAGAATAAAAGTTATAGCTAAGAAAACTGCTTTAAATAAAGCTAGAAAATCTCAAGTTAAAACAGCTATAAGAAGATTTGAAGAAGCTTTAGCTTCTGGAAACAAAGAAGAAGCTATAATCAGATTCAGATCTGCTGAGAAGAAAATTTATCAAGTAGCTGCTAAAGGAACTATTCATAAAAACGCTGCGGCTAGAAAAGTGTCTAAATTAGCTAAAAAATTAAACGCTATGGTAGGCTAAATAGACAAAATTATATAAAACCGTGTCTGTATTCCCCAGTTCAAAAAACCCCAGATTTCTGGGGTTTTTTTAAACACAAAATTTACTAATGATTATTTCTAAAGCTAAAGTATCTTTTATTAATCCATTTTTTATTGAAAAATCAGCATTTAAAACTTCATTTAATATTTTTACTATAATTTCATTATCAAAATTCATTCCTTGATTTAAAGCTTTACTTACAACATATGGATGTACATTTATTTTCTGTGATATAACAGTTGAAGAGTATCCCATTTTTTTGAGTTGTTTACTTTGAATTATTATTCTAAATTGCCTTCCTATCATGTTTAAAATCATAAGAGGAGATTCTCCTTCTAATATCATATCGTTTAATATTTTCATAGATAAACTCGAATTTTTATTTCCTATAGCATCAATAAGTTTAAATATATCATTTTCTATTTTTTTAGAAGATAATTTATCTATTATTTCCTTAGTAACAACATTCCCATTCCCTGTAAAAGAAGCTATTTTTATAATTTGATTTTCTAAATCAGAAAGTGTTTTATTTGAATTTTTATTTTGATAATCTTCTATATTTAAAAAATATATTATTTGCTCTGCATCTATATTGACATTTTCTTTTTTAAATTTATTTTTAACCCATTTAAACAATTCTGTTGAATCTAATTTATCACAATTTAATACAATACCTTGTTTTATTAATCCTTTTGCTAATTTTCTCCTTTTATCAATATCTCCATAAACTATAAATACTAAAGTAGATTGCTGAGGAATATTTTTTAAATAAGAAATAAGATCACTTTCATCTTTTTCTGTAAAATTCTTTCTTTTATTTTTTAAAAGCTCAAAATCTTTTACTATAATAATTCTTCTATCATCCATAAATGGAAGAGTTTCTACATTACTTAAAAGCAAATCCATTGTGATTTCTCTCCCATCTAAAATAGAACAGTTAAAATCAAGAAGCGAACTATTTAAACTATCTTTAAAAACTTTAATTATATTATCCAATAAATAAGTTTCTCTTCCATAAAACAAATAAAGATTTTTAAAATTTTTAGATTTAATATCTTTAATGATATCCTTGTACTTCATTTTTCTGCTCCTTTACAATTTTTATTTCTCTAAAAATCATATAAGACATTAAAAGTATATAATAAAGAATTACTAATTTCAAACTAACATTTTCAAATTTCACGTAAGAAAATTTAATGCTTGCTAAGTAATTTACTATTAAAAAAATATAATTTTTTATAATAATAGTTGTTTTTATAAATATAAAAGACAGTTTTAAAAAAGACATAATTAAAGATATTAAAGTCAAACTCATTAAAATTCCAACAAAAGGAATAACTAGTATATTAGTAACTAAGCCTATTATAGATATAATTTTAAAATTGTAATATATTATAGGTAATGTAAGTATATTTGCAGCTAATGTAACAGATATTAATGGATATTTTACATACTTATCTATAATGCTATAAAAATAAATTATAGATAAAGTCGCAAAAAATGATAATTGAAAACTTATACTATATATTACAAAAGGATTTTCAATTATTAAGATAATTCCTACAAAACACAAAGAACATATTCCATCATATTCCCTCTGTATAAATAAAGCGATATACAAAACAATTGAAAAAATACAAGCTCTAACTATTGAAGGAGTAAAACCTACTATAAAACAATAAAAAAACAAAAATATACTTATAAGTATAAGTTTATATAGTTTATTTATTCCTCTTATAATAAAATTAAAAAAATATATAATTATACCCACATGAAGCCCTGAAAGTGCTATTATATGAGAAATTCCCGTTTTTGAAAAAGAATCTAATACCTCTTTATCCATATCTTCTTTATTCCCCAATATCAAAGCTTTTAAAAAAGACGCATGATTTTTAAAATTATATTCTAATTTATTTTCTATAAAATTTCTCAACTTATGAGAAAAATAATACACATTTTTACTTTTATTTTCTATTTTAAAATTTTTCAAATTTATTATTCCTACATAACCAATAGATCTTAAGTATCTTCCATAATCAAATTCATTTAATTTTAAATTGTCAAGACTTTCAAATTTTCCATTTACATTGATATAACAACCTACAGGTATTTTGTATTTCTTATTAAAATCTCTTACTAAAAATTTATCTATTTTATACTCAAAATATTTTTCTTTATATTTAGCTTGCTTAACTATTCCTTTTGTCTGTATTAATTTATTATTCAATTCAAAAAAATTATCTTTATAATTTTTTGTATATAAAAACACAAACAAAATACTTATAGTAAATATCAATAAAATTGGTCTTCTCATGCCGAATATATCTACCCTTCTTTCCTATAATTTTGTATATATTATATCCTTTATTTAACATATACAAACTAAAAAAGCCCTAGTATCTACTAGGACTTTTTCTCTTTATATAATTAGTTTTAAGTATAGCCATGGCCACAAAAACACCTATAATAACACTTGCTATCCCTTGAATTATATTTCCTGGAATCGACTCTAAAGCCACAATAAAACTTCCTTCTAATATTCCACCAGCAATATAATAACCAAACACCATAAACAAAGCTCCTATAATAGTTGATATTATCATTGTAAATTTATTTGAATACTTTTTCATTAAAGCTCCAACAATAAATCCTTCTATTCCTTTAATAATCAACGTAAAAACAGCCCAATGAGTATATCCAAGCAAAATATCTGCAAGAGCTGAACCTATTCCTCCTGCAATCATACCTGGTACAGGACCAAATAAAATAGAGGTTATAAAAATAATACTATCTCCAATATTAATAAAACCATTTGTAGCCGGCATATAAATATGAACTGTCATTGTACCCATACAAACAAAAGCTATCATAAGCCCAACAAAAACCAGATAACTTGTTTTTGTACTTTTCATAAAATCCTCCCCTATTTTGTTATCTTAACATAATTATAACAAGGAAGATTTATTATAACAACATGTATTGTATTCATACAATTTCAATTTTTACTGTTTTTTGTCATACTCTTATATCCTGAAAACAATCCGCTAGCAGTAAGTCCTAAAATTATTCCATCTAATACACTTTGTTTTATATCTCCTTTAGATTCAAAAAAAACACACATAATTATACCCAACACTAAAGATACTATTGGAGCGAACTTTTTAGGTAAACCTGCTATTTTTATAGCTTGTGTTATCCCTATTATCAAAGAAATCATTATAGGATTTATCAAACAAACCACCCCTTAATATTCTATTCAAAAAATACAAAAAGGCCCTAAGGCCTACACATATTCATTTATATAATTTATTTTTTTTGTAAATAACTTTTTAAAATCATTTAAAGCATATTCATTTTTTACTTTTATTTTCCTTAAAAACAAAACATCCTCTACATCTACATAAGAAAATACAAGTTGACTTAAACTGTTTATATCTATAATCAAATCCTCAACTCCATCAGTTTCTAAAACTTGAATTTTTCCACTTTGCACATTAATATTAAACACCTTATTATTTTGATTTATAAACTCATCTTCTACTTTTAAATTGAAATCAACATATACATCTAAATCTAAAGACTTTATAAATTTTTCAAAATTAATTATTCTTCCCATCATAAATGGTTTTATTTTCATATCTATATTTTTCAAATTAGAAATTAAATATTTTATTTTATCATCAATAATCGAAGATATAATTACTTTATTAAACTGTGTATTATGATTATATATAAACCCTAAAATAGACTTTAAAGCATCTACATTTTTATATGCAATTTCTCTGACAAAAAAGTCCTTGTCCATTTTAAAATATATCATATAACCATCAAATCCATCTTTTCCTTTATAGATATATATATATCCTCCTTCAGAATTTATTTCTTTAAATAAATTTTCAAAATAATATCTATCCCTAAATACATATCCATTTTTATCTTTTAAATAAGAACTATAAATAGAAATTAAATTAGAAATATCCTCTAAATAAGCTCTTTTAAAATCACCTTTTACTTTAAAATCTTTCAAAATTTCAATAGGAATAGTATATTCTATTTGATCATAACAATGTTCATATCCAAAACGCCTATACAACCTATAATCTATAGGCATAAGTATAGATATAAATTGCCCTTTTTTATAGATCTCATTTAAAGCACTCTTCATCAAAACTTTCATAGCACCTTTGCCCCTTGCTTCAGGAAAAGTTGAAACGCCTACAATATAAGATGTATCATAAATTCTATTATTTAAAACTAATTTATATTGATTAAGTTGAAGAGATGAAATTATAGTATTATTATCTTCTATAACTAATGTATTTTTACAATTATACTTATTTTCAAAATAATATTTTAAAAAACCTTCTGTATCATCAAAACAATACTTCCACATATCTTTTACTTTTTTTAAATCTTTATCTTTAGCAAATCTAATATTCATATTAACTTACTCCTCCACAACGGTATATTTTTCCACAAACTTATATGGATAATAAGAAAGTTTCGCCTTCCTCAATCCTCCAACCCCCAAATCTTCTTCTCTATTTACAAACTCCACCTCAGGAAACTCTTTTTGTAAAAATAACTTATTTATCATCGGATAAAGTCCTCTTATATTAGGATTTGCTTTTTCAACATGAATAAGTGCCATATTATTGTTTAAATATTCTCCAAACGTAAAAGCTTCAAGCTTTCCATCTATATATATGCCTCCTATTTTAACATCTAATTTATCATAATTTTTAAATACCTTTTCAATTGCTTTTCTTTCATTTTGTATACTTTCATTATCTTCCTTATTTTCAGTCCATTCATCTAAAAGTTTAAGGCATTGCTCAAAATCTTCTTTATCTAAAGTTTTATAAAAATATCTATTTCCATATTCTTTTAAAAAAGCGTTTATGTGATTTCTCTTTTTTTGATATTTTCTTCCTTTTAAAGTTCTTAAATTCTCTCCTAAATATATATAATCAAAACAATCTCTTTCCTCTATATATCTAAATTTTCCTTTATAATTGTCCTTGAAAAAATTTACAAATTCTTTTGTAACAGCTCTTAAATTCAATTTAATATTATTCCTATAGAAATAGTCATATATGAAATCAAAAGCACTCTTTAAATTTTCTTTAGTAGCCAATGGTATTACTGCAAATTCACGATTTTCATATTCTCCTATTAACACAACAAAATTCTCACCTTTATAGTACATAGTTTTGTATAAATGTTGCCACATAAATATTGTCGTAAAATTATATTCACATGCTTCATAATCTACACTTTTAAAATAATAATCTAGTTCTTTTTTTGATTCTATAGTTACTGGTCTAAAAATACTAATCTACCTCCTTCTATTCTATGACTATTGTATCACATATAAATATATACCCTCAACCGGTATTTACAATTATATATCATTAGATTATAGTATTAACAAGAAGCAAAAGCATCTTTATATATATTTTCCCAAATCTTTTTCCAATAAACATACCAACTAATATAATAAAACGAGGAGGTTTACAATGAAAAAAATAATAACTGTATTAATTCTAATATTTGCAATATTTTTAGTTGGATGCTCAAATAAAAAACTAGATAATAATATTTCTAATTCTAATTTAACAGTCCATTTTATAGATGTAAAGCAAGGAGACTCAACACTTATTATATCTCCAGATAATAAAACAATGTTAATAGATGCAGGTGATAATAGTCAAGGTGAAAATATAAAAAACTACCTAAAAAAACTCAATATAAATAAAATAGATGTATTAGTCGGTACTCATCCAGATGCAGATCATATAGGAGGACTTGATTATATAATTAATAATTTTGAAATAAATAGTTTCTATATGCCAAGAAAAAGTCACAATACAAAAACATTTAAAGATGTATTAATTGCAGCTAAAAATAAAGGACTGACTATTAAAGAAGCAAAATATGGAGTTAAATTCAAACTAGGAAATTACGTTAAATGTGAAATTTTAAATCCTGTAAAAAAATATGGTAATGACAATAATTTATGGTCTGCTGTAATTAAAACTACATATAATAATAAAAGCTTTTTATTTACAGGAGATGCTGAATTTAAAAATGAAGAAGACATGATAAAATCAGGTGCTAATTTAAAATCTGACGTTTTAAAATTAGGTCATCACGGTAGTTCTACTTCAACTTCTGAAAAATTCCTTAAAATAGTTAATCCAGATGTTGCTGTTATATCTTGTAAATATAAAAATAAATACGGACATCCACATAAAGAAACTTTAAAACTTCTAAAAAAATACAACATTCCTTTGTACAGAACAGATGAACAAGGAAACATAGTATTTTACTGTGATGGAAACAAAATTTGGACTGATAAAAAACCGGGAACATATAATTATTATGGAAATAAGTAGGTGATATAATGAAAGGAACAATTGATAGATTTGAAAACGACTTAGCTGTAATAGAATTAGAAGATAAAACTTTTATAACTATTAACAAATCAAAATTGCCTTCCAATGCAAAAGAAGGAGACGTTTTGATTATTAATAAAGATAAAATCGAAATCGATTTAACGAAAACTAATAAAGCAAAAAAAGAAATAGACGATTTAATGGATGAATTATTTCAAAGTTAAAAAATGCCTGTATCATTATACAGGCATTTTTACATTCCTATTAAATCTTTAACTACAACAGAAGCCATAATAAGTCCTCCTACCGAAGGTACAAATGATATACTTCCTGGAATTTCTCTTTTATTATCATTTAAAATTGATGTAACAGGTTTTATAGGTTTTTCTGTAGAATAAACTACTTTTAACTTTTTTATTTTTCTAGCTCTCAATTCTCTTCTCATAACTTTTGCAAGTGGACACATATGAGTTTTATATATATCCGAAACTTCTATTTTAGTAGGATCTAATTTGTTTCCCATTCCCATAGAACTTATTATATTAATCCCTTTATTATAACACCTTTCTATTAAATCTATTTTAGAAGATACCATATCAATAGCATCTACAACATAATCATATTCTTCACTCAAAAGTTCATTTGCACTATCCTTATTGTATAACTTCTTATATGCAATTACATTTGCATTAGGATTTATATCTAATATTCTATTTTTCATAACATCAACTTTACTTTTTCCAACAGTAGTATAAAGAGCATGAATTTGTCTATTTATATTAGTTATATCTATTTCATCATGATCTATTAATATTAAATTTCCTACTCCAGCTCTAGCAAGAGCTTCTACAACATAACTTCCAACACCTCCTATTCCAAACACTGCTACTTTAGATACTTTTAATTTCTCTAATCCTTCATTTCCTAACAAGAATTGTGTTCTCATAAAAAAACTTTTTTCCATAACATTCCTCCAATTTACATAATAACTACACCAAAATAATATTAAATAGTATAATACAAAATCAAGAATAAACTCCCTTGTTGATTTCATATTTATATAAGGGGTGGTTTTTTGAAAAAACTAATTTATATTTTAAATATATTAATTGCTATTAATTTTTTTATGATAATTCCAAAGTGTTACAATAATTTAATAGATAAAAATACAATTCAAAATTACTTAGATAGTTCTCAAAGTACAGAAGAAAAAGAGAATCTAAAAAAAGAAATAATAAAAAATATATTAAATGCCACTGGCTATGAAAAATGGAATGAATACATAGATTATATAGACCTTAAAATATATAAAGGAAATATTATTCCAAACAACAAAGAAGATATTATATTTGTTCTCAACTTATCTAAAGACAACGCATTAATAGCTATATACGAAGACAGTCTCAATAACAAGTATTTTTATAAAACTAAAATCACAAATTTAGTACCGGTAAAAAAGATATCTTTTTTTAAAAATTTTCTAGTAGTTGAGCAAATATTAGATGAAAGATTAGGTGCCTTTTTTGTAGATAATTTCATAGAAATTTTTTATTACGATGATAATTTATTTAAAAGTGTATTTAAAAAATCTATATATTACGATGAAATTTACAAAAATATATGGGTAAATAAAAATGCTCCTCACGATGAATGGATTAAAAATGTAGAAAAATCTTCTATAGATTATTTAGAAGAAGACATCCCTAAAATACTATCTATAACTAATATCATTAAATACAAAGCAAAATCGCCTAACATACCTAATCCTGACGAATTTAAAGAAATAAATAAAAAAACTCAAAAAGAACTTTACGTATGGGATGAAAATGAAAAAATTTTCAAATTAAAAGAAAAAAATCTAATAAAAGAGTAAAAGACCTCACATCTCGAGGTCTTTTACTCTTTTAAACTGGCGGGAGTATGTAGGAATCGAACCTACCCAGGAAGCTCCTAACTCCCCGTACTGGTTTTGAAGACCAGAGGGCACACCAGCACCCATCTACCCCCATATAGCGTCCTTTCTTTGACACTACTAATAATAGCATATACATTATTTTTTGACAAGAACTTTTTTATTATACCAAGTATTTTTACTGTATAGATTTTATTAAGCTCTCATCTCTAGTAAATGGTTTATTAAATTCATAATGAGAAAAATAATCTACTTTCTTACCTTCGATTAAAAATAATACACTAGATATATTCTCAAGTTCTGTAAGACTATTAACTATAGAATATATAGTCATAGTTTCACCAACGGATCCACCTATATAATTATCTATAAATTCTTTACTAAAATTAACAGTAGCTATACCTTTATCCTCTGAATAATCCAATAATTTCGTTCCTTTTGGAATTATATCATATCCCTGTCTTTCAGATTCATTTATAATCTCCTCTACTATTTTCTTCCCTAACTTATATCCCTCTTTTAATTCTACATTTTTTTTATAAGGAACAAGATATTCCATGTTTTCATCTGGAAAATAAAGCTGTATTACAATACTTTTTTCATCACTTAAATCAAACTCTTTTAAAATTCCATAAGGTTCTCCCTTTGGAGAAATCAATTCTTTTCCTTCTACTCTAATTTTAACTCCATTTATTTCTTTAAATTGATTTAAAGTATTACTAATTGTAATTACTGAATTCACTTGATTTATGTCTAATTTAAATTCTAAAAACTCTTTAGACAAATCTAAATACAATATATCGTTTTTCTTTTCAATTGATAATATTTTAGTATTTTCATTTATACTTCTACTCATATCAGATGAATACGGCCCGTTTATAAGTGCCTTCATAGTATTTGTATACTTTTCCATATCATTTGAATACTCTATTGATCTTGTAACCCATTGTATTTTTGAATTATCCAAACTCGAATAATAAAGCTTAACCTCTTGCTTTTCAATACTATCCTTAATTATTTGTTCACTACAACCTACAACAGATAAAATTAAAGTCAAAATCAACAATATGCAATATATTTTTTTCATCATTCCCGTTACCAAATACTTATAATAACTTATAAACAAGTTGATGATTTATAAGTTATTTGTAACGGTTTTCACCTCCTTCTAATTATAAGCCCATCTACTTAAATATTAGGTCATTTAATTACTTTTCCTTAAAATAATAACCCATCCCCCATTTAGTCAATATATATTTAGGATTAGAAGAATTTTTTTCTATTTTTTCTCTAAGCCTTCTCACATGAACATCTACAGTTCTTAAATCTCCATAATATTCGTATCCCCATATTTTTTCTAAAAGCTGTTGCCTGTTAAATACCTTATTGGGATTTGTAATTAAAAGTAAGAACAAATCAAATTCTTTTCCAGTTAAATTTATATCTTCACCTTTATAGCTTATTTTTCTCCCCAATGTATTGATTTTAAATTCTCCTATTTCAAATTCTGGTGATAAATTCACAACTTCTACTCTTTTAGTTCGTCTCAAAATTGCTTTTATTCTAGCTTTTAATTCCAAAACATTAAAAGGTTTTGACAGACAATCATCAGCCCCAAACTCTAAAGCCATTATCTTTTTCATATCCTCTCCCATAGGTGTAATCATTATTATCGGGACCGATGAAAATTTTCTAATTTCTTTACATATTTGAAATCCATCTTTTTTATGAAGTTCAGATTCTAAAATTATTATATCATAACTTTTATTTTCTATTTGTTTTAATACTTCTTCTATATTATATACTCTATTCATTTTATAATATTCATCTTCAAAGGCATATTTTATCTGTTCTATTAATAAGGGCTGATCATCTATTATTAATATTTTTATCATACATAATCCTCCTAGATAAGTACCCTTTTATCTCCAACTCTCTTTGTTATTTTGTTTTTATCAAAATCTTCTAGTAATGCCATGGCATACTTTCTACTAGCTCCTATTAAATCTCTAAAATCTCCTAATGTTAAACTTCCATTCTCTTTTATATATCTTTTAACAATACTTAAAGCCTTTTGATAGTATTCCTTGTGATACACCAATTCATCAGTAACTTTTACAAGAGTATCTGAAATTAACGCTTCTAAAACTTCCTTATATTCCTGTCTACCTTGTATAATCTCAGAAATATTTCTAGGAGTTAATCCATCATTTTTTAATTTAGATTCAATTTCTTGTTTTATTTTAATCTGACTTTCACTAAACACAACTTCAAAATCGTATATACTAACTAAATTCTGTACAACTTTTATTTTTTGTTCTTCGATAAATAAATTTAATAACTTATCAAAATCTTTATTTTTAAGATTTTTTTCTACTTTAGACCTCAATTCTTCTTTTAACACTCCTTTTTTCAAAGGATATTTATTATGAAAATCTAAAAGCAAATTCAAAGTTTTTTCCATTAATTCTTCATAAAAATACCTATGTATATACATATTATTTATACTCACAACTTTTTTATCTGCACACAAAGAATTAACTTTATCTTGTATTATTTCCTCTTTTTCACCTATATAAACAGATATATCCTTTAAAGAAGGATATTCTCTACTATGTTTTTTTATTATTTCCTCTAATACTTCTTTTGTATCCCCACGTTCTTTTAATTTTAAATATTGCAAAACTTCTTTATCAAATCTTTTGTGTTTTTTAGGATTACTATCAAGTATTACTCCTCCTCCTACAGTTTTCATAGGAGAATAAAACCTTATTACAAAAGTATCCCTATTTTTAGCAACAATTGACTCCTCAAGCCTAATTTGACAATATCCAGTATCACCTGGATTCAAATATTCTTTATCCAACGGAACAATTCTTCCTAAAATTTCCCTCGTTCCATGATAAAGCCTTATTCTATCCCAATATTCTATTTTTCTTAAAGAGTGTTTTACTAAAGAAATTTTAACATCAATCATCATAGATTCTATCAATGAATCAGGATAAGCTAATACATCTCCTCTTTGTATATCTTCAACTTTTACATTTGATAAATTTATTGCAACTCGTTGCCCAGCATAAGCTGTTTTAACTGAATTTCCATGAACTTGTATACTTCTAACCTTAGTTTCTATCCCCTTAGGATATATAAACATATTATCATCTATATTTATTTTTCCTTCAATTAAAGTTCCTGTAACTACAGTTCCAAATCCCTTTACAGAAAATACTCTGTCTATATTAAGCCTTGGCAGAGAATCTAAATTTTTATTTTTTACTTCTTCACTTATCCTATCTATAGCCTCAATTAAGTCATTAATTCCTCTTTTAGTAACAGAATCTACCTCGATAATTAAAGCATCTTTTAAAAATGTATCCTTAACTTGCTCTTTAATGTCTTCTTTTACAAGCTCTAAAAAATCATCTTCTACTAAATCAGATTTCGTTATTACAATAATTCCATTTTTTACATTTAAAAAATTTAAAATATCTAAATGTTCTATAGTTTGAGGCATAACCCCTTCATCTGCTGCTACCACTAAAAGAACCATATCCATTCCCGATGCTCCAGCTAACATATTTTTAATAAATTTCTCATGCCCTGGAACATCAACTATACCAGCTCTTTTTCCACTTGGCAAATCAAAATATGTAAATCCTAAATCGATAGATATTCCTCTCTTTTTTTCTTCTTTTAATCTATCTGTTTCTCTTCCCGTAAGAGCCTTAATTAAAGTAGTTTTTCCATGATCTATATGCCCTGCTGTACCTATTATTACATTTTTCATAATATTCCCCCTATTTCAAAACATTAACAAGTTCTTTTACAATTATTTCGAATTCATCCTCAAATACAGTTCTTACATCTATTACATATTTATTGTCATATATTCTTGCAATAATATGATTTTCACATAACCTTAACTTTCTTTCTAATTCCGAAACGCTAATTCGTTTAGGAATAATTGTTATTACTTTAGTTTTTATATTTTCAAGAGGCATAGATCCTCCTCCAACTTGAGAATATCCATCTTCTATATTCAAATCAATATCTAACTTTTCATTTTTTATCATATTATATAACTTTTCAGCTTTTTTGCTCAATTCATCCGCTGTAAATGTAAGCATTCTAAGCGTTGGCACTTCCTTAATAGCTCTATTTTCATCTAAATACAATTTAAATGTAGCTTCAAGAGCTGCTATTGTAAGTTTGTCAACTCTTAAAGCACGTGTTAACTGATTTTTCTTCATTTTTTCTATATATTCTTTTTTACCAATAATTATTCCCGCTTGAGGACCTCCTAATATTTTATCTCCACTAAAAGTTACTATATCAGCACCCTTTTTAAGTGAATCTATTACTGTCGGTTCATACTTTAATCCATATCTTGAAATATCTATAAAAAGCCCACTACCTAAATCTTCAACCACCGGAAGATTGTATTTTTTACCTAATATTGACAATTCATCTATATCTACAGTTTTAGTAAATCCTAATATTCTATAATTACTTGTATGAACTTTTAAAAGTAATGCTGTATTTTCATTTATTTCTTCTTCATAATCTTTAATATGAGTTTTATTTGTAGTTCCTACTTCTCTCAATATTGCTCCACTCTGCTCCATTACTTTAGGAATTCTAAAAGATCCTCCTATTTCAACTAGTTCCCCTCTAGACACTATTACTTCTTTTCCATTAGCAAGTGTACTTAAAACCAATAAAACAGCTGCTGCATTGTTATTCACAACTAATACTGATTCTGCTCCTGTTAATTTTTTTATAATATCTTCTAAATGTGAATATCTTGACCCTCTCTGTCCTAACTCTAAATCATATTCTAAATTTGTATATCTAGATGCAATTTTCCAAACATCTTCTTTTATACTATCAGAAAGAAGTGATCTACCTAAATTTGTATGTATAACGACTCCAGTCGCATTAATAACTTTTTTTAAAGAAAGCGAATAAACACTTTCTAAATTTTTTATTATATTTTCTATTAATTTATCATAATCTATATAAAAAGTATCAATTTCACAATCTTTCAAAGAAATTATTCTTTTTCTTACATCATCTATACAATCTCTTATAGTATCTACAATTAAATTTCTTGAATATTTTTCAATTAAACCCATTATTTTTTTATTATTTAATATTTCCTCTACTGATGGCAATTGAGAAAACAAACTTTTTTTATTCACTTTTATCTCCCCTTTATTTTACATTTATATACTTTTCCCCTTTATTTATTACCTTTCCTATTATCTTAGCCTCTAATCCTTTATTTTTCATAATACTTTTCACTAATTCTTCTCCTTTATCTGCATCTACAGAAATCAAAAGTCCTCCTGAAGTTTGAGGATCATATAAAATATCCATAACAGAAGATTTTACACCCTCATAATAAACATCTCTAGATATATAATCTCTATTTCTATACATTCCAGCAGGTATTATTCCCATATTAGCAAATTCTAAAGCCGAATCCATTATAGGAATATTTTTTGAATCAATTTCAATTGAAACATTAGATGCTTTTGCCATTTCAAGAGCATGTCCTAAAAGTCCAAATCCTGTTATATCTGTAACTGAATTTACTTTTATTTCATCAAATGCCTTTGCTGCATATTTATTTAAATGAGCCATTATTTTAATTGCTTCATCTTCTATATTTTTATCTGCAATTCCAGCTTTTATAGCTGTATTTATAATACCAAGTCCTATTGGTTTTGTTATTATCAATACATCTCCTTCTTTTGCAGTAGAATTTGATAATACTTTTTGTGGATGAACAATTCCAGAAACAGAAAGTCCGTATTTAGGTTCTTTATCATCAATTGAATGTCCTCCCACAAGAAGTGCGCCTGATTCTTGTACTTTATCATATCCTCCCTTTAATATTTCAGCTAATATACCCATATCAGTACAAGACGGAAAACACACTATATTCATGGCAACTATAGGTTTTCCTCCCATGGCATATACATCTGAAAGAGAATTAGCAGCTGCAATTTGTCCAAATAAATAAGGATCATCAACTACAGGAGTAAAAAAATCTAACGTTTGTATCAAAGCCATTTCTTCATTCAATCTATAAACAGCAGCATCATCAGCTGTATCAAGTCCTATTAATAATTTTTCACTTTCAATCTTAGGTAAACTACTAAGAACATCAGCCAGAACCTCTGGCCCAATCTTAGCAGCTCAGCCTGCAGAAGTTGTCATTTGAGTTAATTTTATATTATTTTCCATAGGTTTTCACCTTCCTTTTTATTGAAAATTACAAATATATAATATCATATTTTATAATATAAATGTATTTAATTTACCGTTATCAAATCTTTTATTGCTTCAAATTTTTTATCCCCTATACCAGATACATTTTTTATATCACTTATAGAATTAAAATTTCCATTTTGTTTTCTATAAGCTATAATTCTAGAAGATATAACATTACCTATACCGGGTAATGTATTTAACTCATTTAAAGTTGCTGTATTTATATTAATTTTAGCCGAATTAATACTATCATTATTTCTATTTGTATTTATAAATTTATTTCTTTCTTGCTCTTGTGTAAATTCTCCTTTTTTAGGTATTATATAATGGCATCCATCTTCTAATTTTATAGCTAAATTAACCTTATTTAAATCTGCATTTTCTGTAAGTCCACCTAATTTATCTACAGCATCTATAAGTCTATCTCCAACATTTACATTAACTACTCCACATGTTTTTACTTCTCCACTTATATAAACTGCTATTTTTGAATTTTCATCTATCTCCATTTTTTCATTATCAGCACTATATTCTTCACTAACACTTTCTTCTATATTTTCATTTGGACTTACAACATAAATAGTTTTTCCAAAATTAATTTTTCCACTTGAAATTATACCAATAAAAACTATTCCTAATACAATTAAAAATATAATAAAATTTCTTATATTTAACTTCACTTATAATCCCTCCTTACATTTCATTATTGACTAAAATATGTTATACTAAAATCATATTGCTTTTAGATTGGAGGTATATATGAAAAAATTTGTATCAATATTTTTAACAATAATCTTAATATCTTCATCTTTTCTTACCATTTTTGGAGAAGAAAATATTCAGATAACTTCAGAAGCTGCAATTCTCATTGATTACAATACCGGTAAAATTTTATACGGAAAAAATATACACAAAAAAATGTATCCCGCTTCAACTACTAAAGTTATGACAGCTCTTCTTACATTAGAAAACGGCAATCTAACCGATAAAATAACAATAGATTATGATTTAGGATATATTGACGGAAGTAGCATGTATATAAAAAAAGGTGAAACTTTTACGGTCGAAGAGCTTTTAAAAGCTATGTTAATAAGATCCGCAAATGATGCAGCTGTAGTTCTCGCTAAATATATTTCAGGATCTATAGATGAATTTGTTAAACTCATGAACAAAAGAGCAAAAGAACTAGGAGCTAAAAATACTCATTTTAATAACCCAAATGGTCTTCCTGATGAAAATCATTACACTAGTGCATATGATTTATCGCTAATTGCAAAAGAAGCTATGAAACACAAAAAATTCAGAGAAATAGTAAAAACTCCATATATTAAATTTCCACCTACTGAACAATATCCATATGAAAGATTTTTTAGAAATTCTAATAGATTTTTATGGGGTGTTGGTGGATACAATACAATGGAATATAAAGGTAAAATAGTAAATATAAAATACGATTTAGTTGATGGAATAAAAACAGGATATACAAGTATTGCGCGACAATGTCTTATATCAAGCGGGCAAAAGGATGGATTTAGATTAATTTCTGTTGTTTTAAAATCTGAAGGTAAAGATGTTTATAGAGATTCTAGGACCCTTTTAGATTATGGATTTGAAAATTATTCATTAAATAAAATTATAAATAAAAATAAAATTATCGGAACAAAAAAAATTCCATTTACTAAAGAAAAAACTCTTAAATACGGTTCAAATAACGATTTTAATATAGTTCTAAAAAAAGATGAAGATATAACAAACATAAGCACAAAAATAAAATTAAATCAAAATATCAATATACCAATAAAAAAAGGAGATATAGTTGGTAAAATAGAAATTTATCAAGATAAAAAAATTATTTCTAAAATAAATTTAGTAGCATTAAATAATGTTAATTCTATATTATTTAACTTAGACATAAATAAATTATTGAAAAAAACCTTATTAATACTCAAAATATCATTAAAAATAATAACCGGACTAATAATAGTTTGCTTATTAATTAGATATTTAAATAAGAAAATACGAAAGAAAAAGAAATTAATATAAAAGCTGTTGGTTTCCCAACAGCTTTTATATTAGCCAAATATCTTTTTAGTTAAATTACATCCCGTACATGTAGCAGCTACTCCACCTAAAGCAGTTTCTCTTAGTTCCATAGGAAGAGTTTTACCAACTTTATACATAGCTTCTACAACTTCATCAAATGGAACTATACTTTCAACTCCTGCTAATGCCATTTCAGCAGATATTAAAGCATTTGCTACCCCTATTGCATTTCTCTTTTGACAAGGAGCCTCAACAAGCCCAGCAATTGGATCACAAATAAGTCCCATTATATTTTTTAAAGTTGTAGCAGCAGCATGTATAGCTTGTCTTGGTGTTCCACCCATCATTTCAACTACTCCAGCAGCTGCCATGGCAGCTGCTGCTCCTGTTTCAGCTTGACATCCACCTTCTGCTCCTGCAACAGTTGCATTTCTAGTTATAATTATTCCTATAGCTGATCCTGTAAATATAGCATTGAGCATATCTTCATCACTAAGACCATATTCTTCACCTACAGTTATAATAGCACCTGGAAGTATTCCACAAGAACCAGCTGTTGGGGCTGCAACAATAAGCCCCATTGAAGCATTAACTTCTAAAACCCCCATAGCTGCACTTATTGCCTTTGACATAAGATATCCACATACAGGTCTTTCCGAAGCTAATCTATTTCTAATTTTTTTAGCTTCTCCTCCAATAAGCCCTCCAACAGATTTTATATCTTCTGTAAGGCTTTTTTTAATAGCATTTTTCATTATTTCTAAACTTTCTCTCATTCTATTTAATATCTCTTCTTTGCTTTTTCCACTTATCTCCATTTCTCTTTCTATACAAACTTCATATATAGTTTTATTATTCTTTTCACATAGTCTTAATAGCTCTTCTCCATTTGTAAAATTCATACTGTTCACTAGCATTCACCTTTCCTTATAAATTATAGTTTTATTAAAATCCTTCTATTATAAATGCATCTTGTATAAATTTATTGTTAGACTTTATATCTTCTATTACATTACCATCTATATGATCATCAGCTTCTATTATCGTAAATGCTTCATTTCCTTTTTCTTCTCTATATATACTCATAAAAGCTATATTAATATTATTTTTAGCTACACAATTTGTAATATGAGCAGCAGCACCAGGAACATCCCATTGCTTCACTATTAATGTTGGATATGCTCCTGTAAATTCAATTTCAAGTCCATTTATTTCCGTTACCTTTATATTTCCTCCCCCAATTGAAGCTCCCATTACCTCAACTGTTCTTCCGTCTTCTGTATTCATCACAATTTTAACTGTATTAGGATGTTTATCATCACCCAAGTCAATAGGGATAAATTCAAATTCTACGCCTTTTTCATTTGCTATTTCAAAAGAATTTTTTATTCTATCATCTTCTGGAGAAAACCCTAATATACCTCCCACTAATGCTTTATCCGTTCCATGACCTTTATAAGTTTCTGCAAAAGACCCATGAAGTAAAAATCTTACTTTTTTAACATTATCACCTGCAATTTTTGCTGCCATTCTTCCAAGTCTAGCAGCTCCTGCAGTATGCGAGCTTGACGGTCCAATCATATTAGGCCCTACTACATCAAATACACTATAATTTTTCATATATTTCTCCTTTCACACTTAAATATTTAAATTCACTATAAAACTTAAAAAAATGACCAATCGACTTTGGTCACCTTAAACTATTTTACTATAGTGAAGTATTTATCCTAACACAATTATACTATAAATATAATCATTATACTATAATTTTTTTCATTATAATGGATTTTAATTTGTTTAATATCAAAAAATGACCAAGGAACCCTTGGTCATTTGAATTACTCCACTACAGCAATAACCTCTATCTCTACTTTAACATCTCTTGGAAGTCTTGCAACTTCTACACATGCTCTTGCTGGTTTATTTTCTCCAAAATACTTTGCATAAACTTCATTTATTTGTGCAAATTCATTCATATCTTTTATAAATACTGTACTTTTTACTACATTATCAAAACTAGCTCCAGCTTCAGCAAGTATTGCTTTTATATTTTCTAAAGATCTTGCTGTTTGCTCTTTTACTCCTCCTTCAACTACTTCCATAGTTTCTGGATCAAATGGAACTTGTCCTGATACAAACAATAAATTTCCTACTTTTATTGCTTGTGAATAAGGACCTATAGCCTTAGGCGCTTTGTCTGTATGTATTATTTCTTTTTTCATCATACTTCCCTCCTAATTTAATAAATTTAAAACACTTTTTATTATACTACAAAATAATGGCAACCTGATAAAATTTTTTATAAATTTATTTTTAATTATTCTTCATTTTAACTTCATACCCACTTAATTTTATCTTTTCTATAATTTCATCCATATGATCCTTATCAAAAGTTTCAAGAACCAATTCAACCTCTTGAGTTCCTAATGCAACTTCATTTCCAAATCTAGTTTGATTTATACATAATATATTAGCCTTAGTTTCAGAAATTAAATTTATAAGCTTTAACATTTCTCCACATTTATCAGGAAGTACTGTATTAAAACATAATCTTCTCCCTTCTTTTTCTAAAGCTTTATCTATAATTCTATATAACACATTAACATCTATATTTCCACCTGAAACAACAGCAACTACATTTTTATTAACTTCTTTTATTTTTCCATTTATTATTGCAGCTGCACAAACAGCTCCAGAACCTTCAGCAACAATTTTGCCTTTTTCCATTAAGAAAAGTACTGCTTGAGCTATCTCTTCCTCTGTTACAGTAATAATTTCATCAACATATTCTTGAACTATATTAAATGTCAAATCTCCAGGAGTTTTAACAGCTATACCATCTGCTATTGTAGGCGCTTTAAAATACGTCGTAACTTTACCAGCTTCTCTTGAAGCCTTCATCGAACCAATATTTTCTGATTGAACTCCTATAACCTTAACATTAGGATTTATAGATTTTGCCGCAACAGCTATACCAGAAATTATACCTCCACCACCAATTGGCACTAATATAACATCGACATTTTCTAAATCTTCAAATATTTCAAGAGCTATTGTACCTTGTCCTGCAATAACATAAGGATCATTAAAAGGATGAAGAAATGTCGCTCCTGTTTCTCTTTGTATTTCTACAGCTTTTGCATAAGCATCATCATAAACTAATCCATTTAATACAACATCTGCTCCATAAGACTTTGTAGCTGTAACTTTTGCAAGTGGAGCCGTAGCTGGCATAACTATAGTTGCCTTTATCCCATTCATTTTAGCTCCTAAAGCAACACCTTGTGCGTGATTTCCAGCACTTGATGCTATCACCCCTTTTTTCTTTTCTTCTTCAGTTAAATTTGCTATCTTATTAACAGCTCCCCTTATTTTAAAAGAACCCGTTTTTTGTAAATTTTCAAGCTTTAAAAATACTCTATTATTACTAATTTTACTAAGAGCCGTACACTCTAGTAATTTAGTTTTACTTACTACATCTTTTAATACTTCTCTTGCTTTTTTTATATCTTCTAAAGTAACTTTTGCCATACCTATCACTCCTTAGCCCCCATTTATAACCACATTTGTATTTTATATCTAATCTAGATAAAAATCAACAGGAAAACGATTTTTTATAATTTTGAAACTTATCAAAAAATAATACAAAATATCTATTTAAAAGTATTTTCTAAGAAATAATCTAATATATCCTCTATTGAAATAATTCCCACAACTTTATTATCATCTACTACCGGCATTGCTATTATATTATTTTCTCTAAGCTTTTTACCTATCGAGTATATATCTTCATCCTTATTCACACTAAATACATTTTTTGTCATAGCAAGTTCTACTGGATATCCCTTATTATGTCCCTCATCTATTAAAAATCTATATATATCTGATTTTACTATCATTCCCATTAAATTTTTATTATCATCAACAACAGGAACTCCATTTATCTTGTTTTTTTCCATTATATCTAAAGCTTGACCTATAGATGTTTTTATATTTATTGATATAACATGATAAGTCATTATTTTAGAAACAGACATAATTTATCCCCCTTTAATTTAATTATTAATACACAATAAATATTATACTTTTTATTTTATTATACTATATTCCAGTAAAATTTAACATTATCTGATATACTAAAAATATATATTATAAAGCAAAAAGTCTCATATTATTTTTGATATCAAAAATAATATGAGACTTTTTTTAAATTTTTCTAAATACTATTTTACAACTATATTTACTAATTTTTTAGGAACAGCTATTATTTTTACTATATTTTTACCCTCTATTAATCTCTTAATTTTCTCATCTTCAAGTGCTTCTTTTTCCATTTCTTCTTTTGTTACATTAGCATTTAAATTCAATTTCCCTCTTACTTTTCCATTAATTTGAACTACAACTTCTATTTCATCTTTTACTAATGCATTCTCGTCATAATTTGGCCAAGTTATTTCAGATACATACCCTTCTTTACCTATCATACTCCAAAGTTCCTCTGCTATATGAGGTGTAAACGGAGCAAGTATTGTTATTATAGTTTCCAATCCTTCTTTTAATACAGCTTCATTTCTACTTTCTACTTCTTTGTATTTATACATTTCATTTACAAGCTCCATTAAAGCAGAAATAGCTGTATTAAAATTAAATCTTCCTGATATATCTTCTGTAACTTTCTTTAAAGTAGAATGAATAATCAATCTAGCCTTTTTATCTTCTTTAGAAAGATTTTTTAAACTCGCATCTACATTTACTAATTCTTTAAGTTCATCTACAAGTCTATATACTCTATTGATAAATCTAAAACATCCTTCAACTCCTTGATCAGACCAATCTAAATCTCTTTCAGGTGGTGCTGCAAATAAAACAAATAACCTTGCAGTATCTACTCCATATTTTTCTATTATATCTAAAGGACTTACTACATTTCCTTTAGATTTAGACATTTTTGCTCCATCTTTTAACACCATACCTTGAGTTAAAAGATTATTAAACGGCTCATCAAAATCCAACATTCCTAAATCTTTAAGAACTTTAACAAAGAATCTTGAATAAAGAAGGTGAAGTATTGCATGCTCCACACCTCCTATATATTGATCAACCGGCATCCATTTTTCTACTAAATCTTTATCAAAAGGAGATTTATCGTTTTTAGCATCTATATATCTTAAGAAATACCAAGATGAATCTATAAACGTATCCATAGTATCTATTTCTCTTTTTGCAATTTTTCCACACTTAGGACAACTTGTATTTACAAATTCTTTAGAAGTTGTAAGTGGCGATTGTCCTTTACCTGTAAATTCTACATCTGTAGGAAGTAATACTGGAAGATCTTCTCTATTTACTGGAACAACTCCACATTCATCACAATAAACTATAGGTATAGGACACCCCCAATATCTTTGTCTTGATATAAGCCAATCTCTCAATCTGTAATTTACAGTCTTTTTACCTACTCCTATACTTTCCAATTTCTCTACTATTTTATTAAACGCTTCTTTATGAGAAAGTCCATTAAATTCATCAGAATTCACCATATTTCCATCTTCATCAATTACAGATACAATTTCTAAATCGTATTTTTTAGCAAATTCTTCATCTCTTTCATCATGAGCAGGAACTGCCATTATAGCTCCCGTTCCATAATCAACTAAAACATAATTTGCTATATATATAGGAATTTTTTTGCCATTTAAAGGATTTATAGCGTATTTTCCTATAAATAATCCTTCTTTCTCAGTGTCAGTAGAAGTTCTTTCTATCTCACTCATTAACTGCATTTTTTCTTTAAAATCTTTTACACTTTTCTCATATTCAGATCCCTTTACTAACTCATCTACATAGTCATGCTCTGGAGCCAAAACCATATAAGTAACTCCATATATAGTATCTGGTCTTGTAGTAAATATTTTTAATTTTTTATCAAATCCTTCTATTTCAAAATCTACTTCTGCTCCTGTACTTTTTCCTATCCAATTTTTTTGCATAGTCTTAACTTTTTCTGGCCATCCTTGAAGCTTATCTATATCACTTAACAATCTTTCAGCATAATCTGTTATTTTTAAATACCACTGTTCTAGATCCTTTTTAACTACAACAGAATCACATCTCTCACATTTTCCACCAACAACTTGTTCATTTGCAAGTACAGTTTCACAAGATGTACACCAATTTACAAAAGATTTTTTCTTATATGCAAGTCCTTTTTCATAAAATTTTAAAAATAACTCTTGTGTCCATTTATAATAATCCGGAAGACAAGTAGCAATTTCCCTATCCCAATCATAACTAAGCCCCAAAAGTTTTAACTGTTCTTTCATTTCTTTTATATTTTCTCTTGTCCATTTATCAGGATGAATTCCATGCTTTATTGCAGCATTTTCTGCAGGAAGACCAAATGCATCCCATCCCATAGGATGTAAAACATTATATCCTCTCATTTTCATAAATCTTGCAACTACATCTCCAATAGAATAGTTTCTAACATGTCCCATATGTATTTTGCCTGATGGATATGGAAACATTTCTAAAACGTAATACTTAGGTTTGTCATTTTCTACAGTTTTAAAACTTTTATTTTCTTCCCATATTTTCTGCCATTTTTTTTCTATCTCTTTAAAATTATAAACAGCCATATTCTACCTCCTAATTAAATTTTCTTAATAATATAAAAAACTCCTCAATCCCTATAAACTTAGGGACGAGGAGTATTCTCGCGGTACCACCCTAATTGGCTAAATATAGCCCTCTTAGATAAGCTTATAAGGAAGCTACCCCAAATAGTTTATTCTAGCAAGTTCAAAGGCAAGTTTTACTAGTTCACACCAACCACTAGCTCTCTGTAAAAACTAAATCCTTTTACTACTCTAGACTATTTATACATATTAAAACTTTTAATTCAAATTGTCAATATCAACATAAGGTGCATCCTTCCATACTCTTTCTAAATTATAAAATTCTCTTTCTTCATTGTGAAATATATGAATCATAATATCACCATAATCTAAAAGAATCCATCTTGAAGCATTATGTCCTTCTTTTCCCTTGACATTTAAACCAACTTTTTTAAGTTCATCTTCAACATTATGTGCTATAGCCTGAACCTGTCTTTCTGATGAAGCACTAGTTATTATAAAATAATCTGCCATAGAAGAAATTTTACCTACATTTAATACAGCTATATCTTCCCCTTTTTTATCATCAATAGCATCATACACTTTTTTTACAATTTCTTCAATACTATTTAGCATTTAACAACCTCCTTTAAATATCTTTACCTACTAAAACTATTATATCCACATTTTTTTCCTTTAATTTTTGTTTATTTACAACAAGTTTTCCTTTACCTAGTATTCTTCTTATTTTTTCAGCTTCTTCTTTTTTTTCATCGTAATATATTATAGTTTTAGGATTATTAAAATCATCAGCATTTCCAACAACATCAGGTTTTAACCCTCTATCTATAAGTTTTTCTGATACACTACTTGCAGCTCCAGATTTGCCCGATCCATTAAGTACTGCAATTTTTACATTATTTCTTTTCTCTCCACCATAATAAAATCTTTGTACTAAATCATTTAATTTTTCTGTATTAGCTTTATAATAAGCTATTCCATTTATCATCATAGGTACTCCAGGAACAGTTTCTTTTTCTAAATTATCTAAATCTATATTTTTTGCCTTAAATACTAAAGAAGCCATTTCTCGTGTACTCATATCCGTATCTACGTACATATTAAAAGTATCTATATAATCTTTAATATTAAATATAGAAGATGGACTTAATACTTTTTTAGCAAGTGCATCTAAAAACTGTTGTTGAGCTTGTATTCTACCTAAATCTTGATTTGCATATCCTTTTCTAAATCTCAAAAATTGCATAGCTTTTTCTCCATTTAAAACTTGTCTACCCTTTTTCAAGTTTATATGAAGTGGAGGTGTTGCATAAGGATCGTCATATTTCATATTCATAGGTACATAAACTTCTACTCCTCCTACATCATCTACAGTTTTATATAAAGCTCTATAATCAACTTTTATATAATGATGTATAGGAATTCCTAAAAAATCTTTTACAGCTTTTATTGAAAGATCTACTCCGCCATATGCATGTGCAGCATTTATTTTATCATATCCTTTTCGTCCTCTTATTTTTACTCTTGTATCTCTAGGTATCGATAAAATAGAAGCTTTATTATTTTGAGGATCTATGCTTAAAACCATAATCGTATCAGTTCTAATCCCTTTTCTATTTCCATTTAAACTATCAACACCAAGCAATAACACATTTACCCTTTCATCTGATTTTGGCGGAGGAGAAGTTGTTATATCTTTAGGAAAAGGAACCTGTGCTAATTTTTTATCTTCCTTAGCAATTATAAGATATAAACTCGTTCCAAATATCATAGTAAATATTACAAAAAAAACTATAAAAACTTTAAAAAAATGCTTCAAAATTATCACCTCTACACATTATTTAATTGCTCAAGTATAAAATTTCTAGCTTCTATAGTTCTAGGATGAATAATCTTTTTTTCAGAAATAACGTATCTTATAGTATTATCAAAAGCCATTAAAATAGCTTTGTCCAAATCATCATTATAAGCAATATTTCTAAGCTCATCCACTCCTGGATAATCTCTATTAGGCTCTATAAAATCTGCTAAATATATTATTTTTTCAAGCTTTGTCATATCCTTTTTTCCAGTAGTATGATATGTTATAGCAGAAAATATATCTTCATCCTTTACTTTAAAAATATGTTTTGCAAAACACGCTCCAATTTTTCCATGTACCAACTCTAGCTCCTTTTCTTCAATTTCATCTAATAATATATCATATTTTTTCACATAATGTAATACCTCTTCCTTTTTTAAACACTTTCCACAATCGTGAAGCAAAGCAGCAATTTCTGATTTTCTTATATCACACCCATAAATTTTTGCCAATTCTTTCGCACTTTCCACTACACCTAAAGAATGTATCAATCTCTTTTTAGTTATCATTTTTTCTAATATTTTTAACATTTCTTCTAACTTCATAACATCACCTATACAAATTATATTTATAAATATATTTTTCAACGCATTCAGGAAGTAAATACTTTATAGACTTGTTCATTTTAATTCTTTCTCTTAAATCAGTTGAAGAAATATCTAAAGAAGGAACATGAATTTCAAGTATTTTAGTATTATATTTACTTTTAAGATATTCTATCTTATTTCTCACTTTAGACAATTCAACCCCTGGTCTTGTAGCTCCAATAAATGTAGCTAAATTAAAATTTTCCTCTACATCTTTCCACGTTTCTATATCACAAAAAGCATCTGCACCTGTTATAAAAAATAATTCTGAATTTTTATATGTATTTTTCAGCTTCTTTAATGTATCAATTGTATAGGTTCTTCCTTTTCTTTTTATTTCAAGCGAAGAAACCTCAAAATACTTATTACTCATAGTAGCTAATATTGTCATATTATATCTATGTAACTTATCTATTATATCCCTATCTCTTTTATGAGGTGGATTTCCTGAAGGCATAAATATAACTTTATTTAATTTGTACTTTACTCTAACAGCTTCTGCAGTTGCTAAATGTCCATAATGTATAGGATCAAATGTTCCTCCCATTATGCCAATTTTTCCAATAATCAATCTATTTCTATACGTAATACTTATCTTTTTTTCATTTATAAGTATAGCCCTTTTTAAGGTATTTTCCAACTTCATGTAAGCACCTCTTTATACATTACTAACTAACACATTATACAACATTTTATTTCAAAATTAAAGTCATGAATTCACCAAAAAATAAAAAATTTATAAAATATTAATAAAATATTGTGAGGTGATAATGTTGGAAAATATAAAACTAGGTTCTAGTGGACCTCATGTAAAACAAATACAATCACTTTTAAAAAAAATAGGATATAATCCAGGTTCCATAAATGGAGTATTTGGTGCACAAACTGAAAAGGCAATTAAGCAATTTCAAAAAGATAACGAACTAACTCCAGATGGAATTATAGGTCCCCAAACTTATAATCTTTTAAAATCTCTTTTGCTAGGATATGATACTTATATAATAAAACCCAATGATACTATCTATAATTTAGCTAAAAAATATTACACAACTGTAAATAGTATAATAACTTCAAATCCAAATATTGATCCTTATAACCTTAAAATAGGTGATAAAATTATAATCCCCTACGGAATAGATGTCGTTGATACAAATATAGATTACACATATGATATTTTAGAAAAAGATATAAAAGGCCTAAAAGTAAGATACCCCTTTATCGAAGTTGGATCTGCAGGAAAAAGTGTGCTAGGTAAAAATTTATACTATATCAAATTAGGAAATGGCCCTAATAAAGTATTTTTTAATGGTGCTCATCATGCACTAGAATGGATTACAACACCTCTTCTCATGAAATTTATAGAAAATTTTTCTAAAGCATATTCTCAAAATAAAAATATAAGAGGATACAATCCAAAAAACATATGGAAAAAGAGTACAATATATATAATGCCTATGGTAAATCCCGATGGTGTAGATTTAGTTTTAAATGGACTAGAAAAAAACAATCCATACTACAATGATTTAATAAAATGGAATAATGGAAGTACAGATTTTTCTAAAACTTGGAGTGCAAACATAAGAGGTGTTGATCTGAATCATAATTACGATGCTTCATGGAAACTATCAAAAGAAGCTGAACCTTTATATGGTGTTACCGGCCCTGGTCCTAGAAGATATTCTGGTGAATATCCCGAATCAGAACCAGAAACAAAAACAGTTGTAAATTTCACTAATAATATTGATCCAAGATTAGTTCTAGCATATCACAGTCAAGGAGAAGTTATTTACTGGAACTATATGAATTTAGCTCCTCCTGAGACTAGAAAAATTGGAGAATTATTTTCAAAAGTCAGCGGATATATTCTTGATGAACCCACAGGAATAACATCTTATTCAGGTTATAAAGATTGGTTTATAGAAAAATATAAAAGACCAGGATATACTATAGAAGTCGGGAAAGGAGTAAACCCTCTTCCGATATCTCAATTCGATAAAATATATAATGATAATGAAGAACTATTAATACTTGCATCAATAGTTTAAAACCTCGAGCTTTATACTCGAGGTTTTTGTTAAATACTATTTTTTCGGAAGTTCAATTTTAGGTTTATTTATAGATTTTCTATATATAGTAAATTTAGATCCTATAGCTTGAACAAATTCCGCTCTTACAGCCTTAGCAACTTCGCTTGCAGTTTTTTTAACTTCTAATCCACTATTTTCAAGTACAGTAACTTTAACTATTTCTCTTGCTTCTAACGCATCATCTAATTGATTTAAAAAAGCATCTGTAACTCCTTCTTTTCCAATTTGAGTTATAGGTTTTGTTTTATTAGCTATTGATTTTAAATAAGATCTTTGTTTTCCTGTTAACATTATTTACCTCCTAATCATAATATTCAAATTCTAAATCATATAATTTAACTAAATCACCATCTTGTACACCTAAACTTCTAAGCTTTTCAAATACACCTTTTTTCTCCATAATTTTTTGAAAATACTGAACTGATTCTATATCGTCAAAATTAACAGAATATAAAAGCCTTTCAAGAGCTTTACCTTCTACTATATAAACTCCATCTTCAACTCTTACATCTATTTCTTCATCTTTAGTATTTTTCACGTAATCATCTTTTAACATTTCTTCTTCAGAAACTAATTCTATTTCTTCTACTTCTTTTAATATATTTGAAACATAATTTATAATATCATCTATTCCCTCTCTAGTAGCTGCAGACATTGCAAACACTTTATATCCTCTCGATTCTATTTCTTCTTTAAATAATTCATAGTTTTCTTTAGCATCTGGTAAATCCATTTTATTAGCAACTACTATTTGAATTCTTTTCGACAACTTTTCATTATAAAGCTTTAATTCTTCATTTATTTTTTCAAAATCGTCTATTGGATCTCTTCCTTCAATACCAGAAACATCTACTATGTGAATTAAAACTTTTGTTCTTTCTATATGTCGTAAAAACTCATGACCAAGTCCTATCCCTTCACTTGCTCCTTCTATTATCCCCGGAATATCTGCAAGAACAAAGCTATCACCAAATCTAGTTTTAACTACTCCTAAATTCGGAGTAAGTGTTGTAAAGTGATAATTAGCAATCTTAGGTTTAGCTTTTGTTACTATTGAAAGAAAAGTTGACTTTCCTACATTTGGAAAACCTATCAATCCTACATCTGCTATCATTTTAAGCTCAAGAATTATCCATCTTTCTTCTCCTTCTTTACCTGCTTCTGCAAAGCGAGGAGCTTGTCTTACAGAAGTAGTAAAATGACAATTTCCTCTTCCTCCTCTTCCTCCCTTAGCAACTACAGCTCTATCTCCTGCTTTTTTTAAATCTGCAATCACAAGATTTGTTTCTTCATCTCTTATTATAGTTCCAGGTGGCACTTTAAGAACTAAATCATCTGCAGATTTTCCATTCATTTTTTTATTTTTTCCATCTTCTCCATTCGAAGCTACATATTTAGTTTTATATCTAAAATCCATAAGGGTTCTTAATCCTTCATCAACTTCAAATATAACATTTCCCCCATGGCCACCATCTCCACCAGCAGGGCCTCCAGCTGGAACATATATTTCTCTTCTAAAAGCAACTGCTCCATTTCCACCTTTTCCAGCTTTAACAAATATCCTAGCTTTATCTATGAACATACCTATCACCCTTTAATTAAATTCAATTTCATATATTAAATAATCTTTACATAAATAAAATTCTCCACAAGATAAATTAAGTTTTTTCTCTAAACAACTAATATCATTAAAATAACTTAAATCAACTTTTAAAGCAAAACATTCGGGAGTTTCCTCAATATAAAATATATACTCTTCAAAATTAGAATTATTATACACAAAATCCAACACTATATCTATCGCTTTTTCAAAATAATTTAATGATTTTAATATATTTTTACCTAAAAAATCTTTTCTCTCTCCAACACTATACACTTCAAAATTCACATTAATTCCTAATTCCTTGCATTTTCTTAATTTTTCATTCAAAATCAAATATAAATCTATACAATTTAAATTAGATAATTTTGAACATACCTTAGCACTATAACTTACTTTATTTATATATTCAACAGCTTTATCTATTTTATTCAACTTTATATATCCAAATATTATTTGTATTTCATTTAAAAAATCATGCCTTTGCTCTCTCAATAATTTTTCTATTAAATCCCAATAATATAAATCAATTTCATTTATTTTTTTCAAATGACGCCCTCCCTACATAACTTCTTTATACTATACAATATTCTACTTTTAGAAGGGTCAATCCTCTTTTTTATTATACATTAAGAAAAGGAGTGTTTAAAAACACTCCTTATTATCTTATTCAGCAACAGCAACTGGATATATGCTAACTTGCTTTCTTTTTTTATCTTTTCTTTCGAACTTAACTACACCATCAATTTTAGCGAATAATGTATCATCTCCGCCTCTTCCTACATTATTTCCTGGGTGTATTTTTGTTCCTCTTTGTCTTACTATTATACTACCAGCACTAACAAATTGTCCATCAAATCTCTTAACACCTAGTCTTTTAGAGATAGAATCACGTCCGTTTTTAGAAGAACCTACCCCTTTTTTGCTGGCAAATAACTGAAGGTTCATTTTTAATACCATAATTACACCTCCTCTTCTTTTAATTTTATATAAGAAGAGTATCCTTCTTTTATATTTTTCAAACCTAATACCATAGTTTCCAATATGGCATCAATTATTTTCCTTTTTTCATCAGAAATATCAGAAGGAATTTTACATTGAAGTTTTCCATCATCAATATTAAACTCACAATTTACTTTAGCATAATCACAAATTCCAAGTACAGCAGTTTGAGATAAAACAGAAACTGCAGCACAAACTACATCCTGTCCATGTTCAGCAAAGCCAGCATGTCCATTTATGCTAAATTCAATTATATTACCTTCTGAATTTCTTTTTATTCTAACCCTAATCATAATTAAGCATTTATTTTTTCTATAACTAATTTAGTGTATGGTTGACGATGTCCTTGTTTTCTTCTGTAGTCTTTTTTAGGCTTATACTTGAAAACTATTATTTTTTTAGCCTTTCCTTGCTTTAAAACTTTAGCTTCAACATTAGCTCCATCAACTACAGGATTTCCTACTACAAGGTTTCCATCTTTAGAACAAGCTAATACCTTGTCTAAAGTAACAACATCTCCTTCATTAGCTTCTAACTTTTCAACGAAGATTACATCACCTTCAGAAACTTTGTATTGTTTTCCACCTGTTTCTACTATTGCGTACATTATTACACCTCCTCAAACCAGTCTCGCCAGTCCTAGGTACCCAATTGGAATTTTAAAACCCGAACTGAGCGGCTACCTACAGATATAAATCTTATCAAACAATGTATATTTTGTCAAGAAAATTCTAGTACATTATTTTTATATCATTTACATTCAAATCAATGTCTTTTTCTACTTTTATATTCAAGCCATAATAATCAGATATAACCTCAATATCCTTAAACTCATTCTGATTTAAACTACTATATATATAAGGAGATACTCTAAGTAAAATTTCTTTAAAATTAGTATGTTTTTTTATTCTCATAACTTCTTTCTCTATATTATCTAATATAGTACTTATAGATTTTATTTTTCCATCTCCACCACAATAAATACATCCACTTTTGAAAAAATTATCTATTGAATCTTTAAATTTTCTCCTTACAATTTCAACAAGGCCTAAATTAGTCATTCCTAAAACTTTAGCTTTAACTTTATCATCTCGCAAATATTCCTGTAATTTTTTTATTAAAATTTTCTTGTATTCATCATTTTTCATATCAATAAAATCCACTAATATAATTCCACCTATATCTCTTATTCTAATCTGCCTTGCTATTTCACTTGCTGCTTCACAGTTTGTATTAAAGACTGTTTCATCAAGTCCCAAATTCCCAGTATATTTACCAGTATTAACATCTATAACTGTTAAAGCTTCAGTTTTATCTATTATTATATATCCTCCACTTTTAAGCCAAACTTTTCTATTTAATGCTCTTTTTAATTCATTTGTAACTTTATAATAGTCAAATATATCTATTCCTTCTTCGAAATATTCAACCTTAGATTCATATGATTTATCTATATTTTTCAATAATTTTTTTATTTGATTAAACTTTTCTAAATTATTTACAATAACCTTATCAAAATCCGAATTAAAAATATCTCTTATCACTTTTAATGTCATATCTAAATCTTCATATAATAATTTCGGTCCTATTCCTAGTTTATTTTTCTTTTTTATATTATTATATACATCAATTAACTCTTTAAAATCTTTTTTAAAATCTTGTTCATCTTTTCCAAATGCTTCAGTTCTTATAATAACACCGACATTTTCTGGTTTTAATTTTGATACTATACCCTTAAGCCTTTTTATTTCTTTTTCATCTTTTATCTTATTTGATACAACTATATCACATCTAGTTGGCATTAAAACTAGATATCTTCCTGGTATACTTATCTCCGAAGTTAACTTTGCTCCCTTATCTCCTATAGGCTCTTTTTTTATTTGAACTAAAACTTCATGTCCATTTTTTATATTCTGTACTTTATTGTCAAGTTTTAAATAAGCATTTTTATCTAAACCTATATCAACAAATGCCGCTTCCATTCCTAAAAGTATGTTTTTGACTATACCTCTGTATATATTATTTTGTGTTTTTTTATTTCTATTATCTTCTACAAACAAATCTTTTAATTTATTATCTTCTAAATATGCTATTTTCGATTGATAAAGCCCTACATCTACTATTAAATACTTCATTTAACCACTTCCTAAATAGGAGTTATCATTTTTTTGCCATCATCAATATATAAATCATTTCTTATAATTTTTATATTTTCCATATCTATATCCAAATTCGAAATTTCTTTAAATTTTTCTAGTAAAATACTGGGGTTTAAATTTCCACTTGAACCAGTAGCTATAACTGTATTTAAAATCAAATTACTGTCATCTAAAAGTACTGCATTTAATTTCCTTATTAAAGGTCTTATATTTACCTCTTTCATTTTTCCTTTTTTAGTCTTTTTCATAAATACAATTTCATCTTTTTCCATAAATTTTTTCACTTTTGACTTTATATCATCTATTGTTATGTCATTATTTATTTTTAATTTCAATGTATACGAGCCATGGCTAATAGATGACATCAAAGAAGGAACACTTTTATCAACATATACAGCCTTTAAAAATTTAATGCCATCAGGAAGAACATTATTTATTCTCGTTAAAAATTCATCTTCACTTATAACTTCATCTAACTCAATATCTATATATTCACCAAAACTTACCGTTCCAAGCGATAATGCTTGTCCAAATGAAATTTTAGGATGAGGATTAAATCCCTGAGAATAACTTACCTTAATCCCTGCTCTTCTTAAACTCCTCTGCAAAAGTCTTTGAAGATCTAAATGCGATATATATATCATATCTTTTTCTTTGATAAATTTACACCTTAAAATATTCATTAACACAGCCCCCTCGCTATATCTACATTTATACCACAAGCATTACATTTTTTTCTACAATCAGGTGTCAGTTCTTCTTTTTTCGATTTTTCGTTTTCTCTTATCAAAAATTTTTTACTAATACCTACATCTATATGATCCCAAGGAAGAACTTCTTCATAACTTCTTTCTCTATTAGCATAAAAACTCATATCTATATTATTTTCTTCAAAAGCTTCTTTCCATAAATCAAATTTAAAATGCTCAATCCAACCATCAAACTTACATCCTTTTTTAAAAGCATCATAAATAACTTTAGATATTCGTCTATCTCCTCTTGCAATTACAGCTTCTAAAAAGCTTGTTTGACTATCATGATAATTGTATTTTATATTTCTATTTTTAAGCTTTTTAGTTAAATACCTTTGTTTTTCTCTAAGTTCTTCTATACTATCTTGTCCATGCCACTGAAAAGGTGTAAAAGCTTTTGGAACAAAAGAAGATGTACTAACAGTAACATTAAAATTCCTAGTTAATTTCCCATTATGAACATCTCTGTATATATCAATAACCTTATACGCCAAATCTGCTATTCCATCTAAATCATCATAAGTTTCAGTTGGAAGTCCAATCATAAAATAAAGTTTCACACTATTCCATCCTTTTTCAAATGCTTTTTTAGTAGCATTTTCTAAATCATATTCAGTAACACCTTTATTTATAACGTCCCTAAGTCTTTGAGTTCCTGCTTCCGGAGCAAATGTCAATCCACTTTTTCTAACTTCTTGAACTTTATGAGCAAGTTCTAATGAAAAATTATCTAACCTCAATGAAGGTAAAGAAATTCCTATTCTTTCCTTCTTAGAATACTCTGAAATTAAATGTTCAGTAAGTTCTTTAAGTTGCGAGTAATCACTCGTACTTAAAGATGATAAAGATATTTCCTCATAACCTGTACTTTGAATTAATTTTTTAGCAAGTTCCTTTAATTTTTCAACACTTCTCTCTCTTATAGGTCTATATATCATACCCGCTTGACAGAATCTACAACCTCTTGTACATCCTCTAAAAAGCTCAAGCATTATCCTACTGTGTACTACATCTATATAAGGAACTAATATTTTATCTGGAAAAAAACTTTCATCTAAATTTTTAACAATCCTTTTTTGCATTTTTACTGGAATATTTTCTTTTAAAGGAATTAATTTTTTTATTGTTCCATCATCATTATAATCAAAATCATAAAACGAAGGAATATAAACTCCTCTTACATTTACAGCTAAATCGTATAGAAAATCCTCTCTAGTAGTTTTATTTTTTTTCCACTCTCTATATCTATCTATTATTTCTAAAGTTACTTCTTCTCCTTCTCCAAGAACTACAATATCTACAAAATCTGCTATAGGTTCACTATTATAAGCACATGGTCCTCCTACCATTATAAAAGGATGATTTAAATTTCTATCTCTTGAATAAACAGGAATATTTCCAAGTTCCATCATATTAAGCATATTAGTATATGAAAGCTCATATTGAAGAGTAAAACCTAAAAAATCAAAATTAGTAATTGGCTCTCTGGATTCAAGTCCAAATAAAGGAATATTATTTTCTCTCATCTTTTCTTCCATATCTACAGCTGGAGCAAATACTCTTTCACAGTAAATATCTTCCCTTGAATTTAAAAGATTATACATAATCTGAAGTCCTAAATGACTCATTCCAACTTCATATACATCTGGAAACGAAAAACCGTATCTTATCAGCTTTTTATTATTTGTATCCTTGTGATATGAATTCATTTCATTTCCTAAATATCTTGCAGGCTTTTCTACTTTGCTCAATATATTACTTAAGTTCACCTTTTGACTCATATATTTTTAATACCTCCGTTACCTTTTTGTGTACTAAATCTGAATACTGTTTAAAATCCAAATTATATTCTAATACATATTTAACTTGATTTAAATATTTTTCGCTATTTAAAATATTTAATTTTATTCCAAAAGCCAATAAAACAATTATACATGAAATTACAAACTGTATCAAAATTTTATTAATCATATTATTATTTTTATTAAATCTATTATTTTTAAACTTGTTTTTTCTAAAATTTCTTCTCATAAAAATACCTCCCCTAAATTATTTTTTATATTTTACTTAAGAAAAAAATTATACTTTCTTTAATTATATGAATATGAAATAGATATTATTTTAAGAATAAAAAAACACCTCCAAATGTTAAAATTTAAAAATGCCTATGTTACTCTAAATTTTTAGAATAACATAGGCATTTTTAAATTTAATTTATTTTTTAAATAAACCTTTCTTCCTTACATTTCTCCAATCTAAATCTCCTCTTTGAAGTGCTTTTATAAAAATTTCAGCAGTAGCTAAATTTGTAGCAATAGGAACATAATGTACATCACAAAGCCTAATTAAAGCCTGTATATCAGGCTCATGAGGTTGTGCTGTTAATGGATCTCTTAAAAAAATTACTAAATCCATATTATCTTCACTTATCTTAGCTCCTATTTGTTGATCTCCACCCAAAGGCCCTGATAAAAATCTATTTACCTTAAGCCCTGTAGCTTCCTCAATTTTTTTCCCAGTTGTTCCTGTTGCGTATAAATTATACTTTTTTAAAATATCTTTATACGCTAATGTAAAATTAACCATCCTTTCCTTCATTCTATCATGTGCAATTAATGCTATATTCATATTTTACATCTCCTTTTAAAAATTTATCTTTTTTCTTCTCATCGAAACATTTAATATAAGCCCTAAAGCCATCATACTTGTAACCAGTGAACTCCCTCCATAACTTACAAAAGGAAGAGTTACTCCAGTTACTGGCATTAATCCTATAGCCATTCCTATATTTTGAACAATCTGATATAAAAACATGAATAAAACTCCTACTGTTATAAGTGATCCATAAAAATCCTTTGCATTTTTAGCTATTTTCAATATTCTAACTAAAAATAGTAAAAACAACAAAACTAAAACAATTCCTCCTAAAAGCCCAAACTCTTCACCTAAAACGGCAAATATAAAATCTGTTTCTTGAACCGGAAGAAAATTATATTGATTTTGAGTTCCTTTAAACAAACCTTTCCCAAATATTTTTCCTGAACCTATCGCTATCATAGACTGAATAACTTGAAAGTTTCCCTCGTATTTTGGATCTCCAGGATGTAAAAAAGCATCTATTCTAACTCTTTGATGCGGTTTTAAAAATTTATAAATTATCGGTATGCAAAAAACTGCACCTAATCCTCCATATCCTATTATTTTAGCATTTAATCCAGTAATAAAAGTCATTCCAAATATAATAGACATAAACACAATTGCAGTTCCAAGATCTGGCTGTTTTAAAATTAAAAGCAGTATAGGTCCAGCATAAATAATAACAGGAATTAAATCCTTAAATGTATTTAACTTATCTTTTTTATCCTCTAAAAATTTTGCAAAACTGATAATAAAACCTAATTTTACAATTTCTGAAGTTTGAAAATCAATTGGACCTAACTTAATCCAAGATCTTGCCCCTGCATGAGATACACCAAGTCCCGGAATATACACTGCAAGTAACAGTAATATATTCAATATATATATTTGCTTATAATATTTGCCTAATTTATTGTAATCTACCAAAAGTATAAAAGATATTATTACTATTCCAATAACAAATGATATAGCCTGCACCTGTAATTGTCTAAAACTTCCTGAATCATTCACATGGGTTGCACTACTAATAACAATCATTCCTATAATAAATATGCATATAACAGTAAAAACTAATATCCAATCAATATTTTTAAACATCTTAATTTGAACATTCATAATTTATCACCTACTGAAAAATATTGGGAAACCCCATAGGACTTCCCAATATTTATAATATTATCTTACTCCTTCTTTTAATTTTTTTATAGGAATGTTCGCAACTAACGCAGATACAGGTGCATCTTTGTTTTCATTTCTAGATTTTGCCATCTTAATTTCTAAACCATTTTCATCTATTTCAATGTATTCAGATATAACCTTTATTATATCTCCCTTTATCATATCTAAAAACTTAGCAGAACAATCCACTCTATCATGAACTAATACTAACTTAAGTCTTTCTTTTGCTACATTTTTGCTTGTTTTAGATTCATTACCAAACATCTTAAACAAATCTAGCATTGCTACCACCCCTATTTAGCAAGTCCAAATATTTTTTTAAGCTTTGTCATAAAGGAATCTTGCGTTTCTATATTTAAGAAAGGAACTTCTTCTCCCATTATTCTCTTCGATACATTCTTATATGCTTGTCCAGCTAGTGATTTAGCATCTGTTACAGCTGGTTCTCCTTTGTTAGTAGATATTATTATACTCTCATCATCTGGAACAACACCTACTAAATCTATAGCCAAAATATCTATTATATCTTCCATATCCATCATATCTCCACGTTTTACCATTTCAAGTCTTATTCTATTTATGATAAGTTGTGGATCGCTTATTTCATTAGCTTCTAAAAGTCCTATAATCCTATCAGCATCTCTAACAGCTGAAACTTCAGGTGTTGTTACAACTATAGCTTTATCAGCTCCTGCTATTGCATTTTTAAATCCCTGCTCAATTCCTGCAGGACAATCAATCAATACATATTCAAATGATTTTTTTAAATCTTCACATAATTTTTTCATCTGTTCTGGTGAAATAGCATTTTTATCTCTCGTTTGAGCTGCAGGTAAAAGATATAAATTTTCAAATCTTTTATCCTTTATTAATGCCTGCTTTAATCTACATGTTCCTTCAACTACATCTACAATATCATAAACTATTCTATTTTCAAGTCCCATAACAACATCTAAATTTCTAAGCCCAATATCTGCATCTACTACTACAGTCTTTTTACCTGCAAGACTAAGTGCTGTTCCTAAATTAGCAGTTGTTGTAGTTTTTCCAACTCCACCTTTACCAGACGTAATTACTATAACTTCACTCATATAAAACTACCCCCATTCGTGCATATTGACTATTTTTTATTCAAATATGGCTCTATAATTATATAATCATCCTTTATAAAAGCAATTTCAGGCCAATTAGGTTTTTGAAAGTTATCTTCTGGAGCTATAGCTATTATATTTGCAATTCTAAGCTGTATAGGATCTAAATTATACGCTACAACAAAAGCATTTCTATTGCCATTAGCTCCTGCATGTACAACGCCTCTTAAAGATCCCATTATTAATACATTTCCGTGAGCTATTACTTGTCCTCCAGGATTTACATCTCCAACTATCACTACATTTCCTTTAAATTCAATCTTTGTACCTGATCGTACAGTATTTTTTATAAACTTAGTTGGCCCTTCATTTATTCCTTGAAAAATACTTTCTTTTTCCTCTTCTTCTTCTATAAATTCAATTTCAAATTTTGATGTTATTATATCCTTAAGATGTAGTATTTCTACATCATTGAGTGTTTTACAATTTATTGATACAATTTTTGCACCTTTAAAAAATCTCCCTGCACTCTCTATCTTTTTGATTATTTGCTCTTTTATCTTCTCAAAATCACTACATTCTTTCACATTAATAATTAATCCCTTTTTACTTCCTTTAAATTCTACTATATCTCTCTTAAATAGCATATCTTTGTTATTCCCTTTAAATTCTACAACCTCTCCTAAAGCCATACCTACTCCTCCAAAAGACTATATATTTTTAAATTCTTCAAAAATTATATAAATCCTTCTTTATCTTTTTAATTCTTCTATTAATTTTAACTCTTCCTTTACATCATCTGTATTTTTATCTTTTGTAAGTCCAAAATACTCTGCTATTATATCTCTAGCTATAGGAGCTGCATATCCCCCATGGCCACCTTGAAATATTAAAACTACAACAGCTATTTCTGGATCTTTATACGGTGCAAATGACACAAACCACGCAAAATCATCATAAGTATCTTTAAATCTATTTATTTGATCATACGTCAAATGAGGATTTAATTCAAATAATGCTTTTCTTATATAATAATCTCTGCTTAATTTACTTTTATCTTGTTTTTCATATTTATTTGCAAGCTCTAAAGCTTCACTAGGATTTACTCCGAAACTAGACATATGATCTATTAAATACTGTGCTTCATCTTTTGTAGGAATTCTTCCACTTCTCTGTGCAGTTCCCGTTTTTGCTCCAACTTTAATTGGAAAATTTTTAAAAGTCCTCTTAGCTGTTCCTGTCTGTGTAACTCTAAGCATTCCCCTTTTGATATGTTCTAAATTATTATAATCTTTTAATGGTATCCTTTCTTTCTCTTTCTTAGTTTTTTCTACTTTCATTTTATCATAAGATTCTACTTTATCCACTACTGAAACTTTATTTTTATATCCTCCATTTACTAAAGCTGAAATATAGTTTGCCATTTGAAGTGGAGTATAAGCATGTGCTCCCTGTCCTATTGATAAATTGAAAGTATCTCCTGTTTTCCACTTTGCTTGATTAAAATAACTGTATTTCACAAGATCAGCAACTTCAGATATTTTATCCTCTTTTATTTTCAAACTTTTAAGTCTTTTCATTATAGTTCCTCTACTTGGATTTTCATCTATCCAATTTACTATTTCTTTTATTCTCTTTTCATATTCTTCCTTATTCTTATCATTTATATCTTCAAAATAATTTTTTAACTTTCTATTTAAAGTATACTCTAAAGCTCTTCTTGTATTTTTAAGTTTTGCCTCAGGATTTGGAACTTTTCCTGGTATTTCTTCTATTTCAATTCCAGTTCTTTCATCTAGTCCAAATAATTTTGCATATTTTAAAACTTCTTCCACACTCATCTTTACAGGAAGAGGTTTATTACTTCCATAATCATACCCAACGCTTACACAATAAAAATAATAATTACAAGAATGTTCAATTGCTTTATACAAATCTGTAGGTCCATGACTTCCTCTATGAGAATTCCATATCCAACATCCAAATGATTTATTCCCAAGCATTATTCTTCCCTTAGCATTAATTTTATAATTAGGATCAAGTCCATTTTCAATAGCAGCAAGACCTGTTATCATCTTAAATATCGATCCAGGCTGAACTGCTGTAAATGTAGCTGTATTATAAAGCGGCTTTGCTGCTAATGGATCATTTTTATTTTCAGGAAGGAGTTTTTCCATATCCTCATTAGTTATTCCTGTAGCAAACAAATTTGGATCATAATCTGGATAACTTGCCATGGCAAGTACTTCTCCGGTTTTAACATCAAGTGCTACAACAGCACCTGATTTAGCTTTATTATATATTCTCTTACTATCTCTAAGTCTTACATTTCCCCAAGGACTTTTATAAGTTCCTCCTACTTGAATAGTTTTCAAAACATTTTTTAAAGAATTCTCAGCTACTTCTTGTAAATCTTTATCAATAGTCAAATATACAGTATCTCCTGCTATAGGATTTTTAATATCTATCTTTCGTATAAGTCTTCCATACGCGTCAACTTCTACCTTTTTATAACCTTTTTCTCCATGAAGTTTTTCTTCATATTTTTTTTCTATACCAATTTTACCTATCATATCACTTATACTGTAACCTTTTTTCTTTATATATGTATCTATTTCATTTTGCTGCGATATTTTCCCTATTGTCCCTAATATATGCGAAGCGAAATTTCCATTAGGATAATATCTTATAGGTTCAGTTTCTATACTAACACCAGGAAGTTCCATAGCATACTCCTCTATTTCCGATACAGTTTCTTTGCTTACATCAAGTGCAAGTTTTATAGGCTGGTATTGTAAATATCCCTGAGATTTTAACAAATCTCTAACCAAAAGTATTTTTCTAGCATCATAATCATTTAATTCTTCTGAAATTTTATAGTAATCTCTAACTTTTTTAAATGCATCTTTTGCACTAATATTTTCTTCCTTTATTCTATACCTATAAAGCCACTGCTCTTTTTTAACTTCTTCTGCAAATTTCCATTTAGACACATATATGGGAGGATAATAACCTTTTTCATTCAACAATTTCTGAAGCTCATATTTATCTGTATCTTTATCTACATTCAATATCCCATCATTAATCAACCTATCGACAATCTCATAAAAACTTTTCTCTGCATTATAACTTAAAGGTATATTGTTTTTTCGTTTCCATTCATTTATTGTTCTATCATATGTATAATAAAACTTTCCATTCTCTATTATTATTGGAAATTCATCTATGTACTTCTCTCCATTCTGTTCTAATATTTTTATCACCTTATTAGCTATCTTATTAGGATCTGATTTTTCTATCTCATCTTTTGACAACTGAACAGTAAAAGACGCTCTATTTCCCGCAAGCAACCTTCCATATCTATCTCTTATTTCTCCTCTAGGTGCTTCTATTGGTATTTTTTTATACACTTTATTTTGCGCTTGTTCATAATACTCTTCACCTTTTATAACTGTCATATAACCTAACTTCAAAATAATTACGGAAAATACAAGTATAAATGAAAATTTTAAAACGTCATATCTATCCTCAAATTTTTTGTTCTTCATAACAATCACCATTAAATATTGTCTAATTTTTTTATAAAATCAATTAAAAATTTATGTACAAACAAAGCTACTACAACATTTAAAATAGGTATAATTACAAAACCTTTATAAATTGAAATTATAATTTTACTACTCGTAAAAAAACTCTTTAAAAATATAAAATTAATAAAAGACTCAAAGATACTAGAGAAAAAAATCAAAATTACTATAGTCATAACATTTTCTTTAAAAACTTTATCTTTTAATATTCCATACACATATCCAATTACAAAAAATATAAGAGCATTTATTCCTAAAAATCTACCTATCAAAATATCCTTAAAAAAACCTAATATTAAACCTATAAAAGCTCCTTGATTTCGTTTTAAAAACAAAGAAATAATACTTATATATATAATCGACATATTTATACTCAAGTCAAATATGTCGATATAATTTAGAACGCTATTTTCCAATATAATTAATGTCATTCCTAAAAATACTAATATAAAATTTTTCATTTAAGATTCCCTCTTTACTCTATTATCCTAGGTCTTATTATCAAAACCTTATCTATCTTTTTAAAATTGACATAAGGTTTTACTTTTATATATTTTAGTAAATTATTTTTATCTTCTATTACTTTTTCTACCTCTCCAAGTGGTATTCCTTTAGGATATATTCCTATACCTGAAGTTACTATTATATCTCCAGGAACCACTTCATATTTTATATCAAATAAATAACCTTTTAAATACCCTTCAAAATTTTCGCTAGAATCTATTGATAAATTTTGACTGATAACTCCTGTATACTCTCCCTTTCTCAAAACTTCAAAACTCACAGCAGATTTATTGTTAAGCAGTGAAATAGCTTTAGAATAATTATTTGAAACTTCATATATTTTTCCTACAAGCCCTTCTCCTGAAATTACAATGCTATTTTTAACCACTCCGTCTTTTTTTCCTGCAGATACAGTAAAAGTAGTATACCAATTCCCGTCGTTTTTACTTACTACCGATGCACTTATATAACTTTTATCATAATTTTCACTTATATAATTTAAAGATTTTTTTAAATCTCTAAGCGAATTAAGTTCATCTCTTTTTAAATCTATATCTATTATTTTTTTCTTTAACTCTTCATTCTCTTTAGACAACAGTTTAACCTTTTTAATATTACTTCTATAATTTATTATCCCAGAAATATTTTCACTAGTAATCGTAAAAATTTTATTTATTCCTCTTTGAATAGGAGAAGCAACATCTAAAATAGCACCTGTCAAATAATTGTTTATATTTCCTTTAATAGACATCCCTATAATTACAAGTAGAGTGATAGCAATCAAAACAACTACTATCACTTCTTTATTTGAATTATTTTTCTTTTTACTTCTCACCATATCACCATCTCTTAACTTTTTCTTGCATACATAAGAACTTTATTGAAGATTTCCTTGTCTTCTACTGATTTTCCAGTTCCTATTGCTACACAATCAAGAGGATTTTCTGCAATATGTACAGGCATACCAGTTTCTTCTTTAACCAATTTATCAAGACCTTTTAAAAGTGCTCCTCCACCAGTAAGCATTATACCATTCTCCATTATATCTGCTGCAAGTTCAGGAGGAGTTATTTCAAGAGTTGCCTTTATTGCATCTACTATACTAGTAATAGGCTCTTTTAAAGCTTCTCTCACTTCAGAAGATGTAATGTTTATAGTTTTTGGAAGTCCTGAAATTAAATCTCTTCCTCTTACATCTAATTTTTCTTCTTTTTCTTCTTTAAAAGCAGAACCTATTTTTATTTTTACTTCCTCTGCAGTTCTTTCTCCAATCATAAGATTATATTCTTTTTTCACATAATTAACTATCGATTCATCAAGTTCATCTCCACCTACTCTAATTGATTTAGCTGTAACTATACCACCTAAAGATATAACTGCAATTTCACTTGTACCTCCACCTATATCTACTACCATATTTCCATCAGGTTCTTCAACCTTTAATCCTGCTCCAATAGCAGCTGCCATTGGCTCTTCAATTAAATATGCATCTCTCGCTCCAGCTTGACGTGCTGCATCTTCTATAGCTCTTTTCTCTACTTCTGTTACTCCATAAGGAACACACACAGCAATTCTTGGACTAATTAATGTTTTTTTAGGATACGCTTTTTTTATAAAATACCTAAGCATACTTTGAGTTACATCAAAATCCGCAATCACTCCATCTTTCATAGGTCTTATAGCTATAATATTCCCCGGAGTTCTTCCTATCATTTTTTTAGCTTCTTCTCCAACCGCTAAAACTTCCTTGTTATCATCTCTTATAGCTACAACTGAAGGTTCTCTTACTACTATACCATTTCCTCTTACATAAACCAAAGTATTAGCTGTTCCTAAATCTATACCCATATCTTTTGAAATCATATCAAAAAAACTTCCCTTTTTTTGTCTAGTTTTTTTAGTCTTTTTCATAATTCTTTCTCCTTTCTAAATTAATCCTTTCGCTTTAAAGCTAAAGTATATACCATCTCCAATTATTATATGATCTATAATATCTATGCCTATTATTTTACCTCCATCAATCAACCTTTTAGTAATACTTTTATCTTCCCTACTTGGTTCTACATGACCTGAAGGATGATTGTGCATAAGAATAATTTTATTTGCACTTCTTTTTATAGCTTCAACAAAAACTTCTCTCGGATGAACTATTGATGAATTTAAAGATCCTACAGAAATTTCTATATTAGATATTATTTCGTTTTTTGTATTTAAAAGAACTATCTTAAAAACTTCTTTTTTTAAATACCTAAGTTCTTCCATATATACACTTGCTATATCATCAGGACTTGTTATTTTAACTCTTTGTCCAAAAGAAGCTTTTGCAACTCTTTTGCCGAGCTCTAATGCAGCTAATATTTGGCAGGCTTTAGCAACTCCTATACCTTTTACTTTTCTAAGCTCTTCTATAGTAATATTACATAAATTTCTTATTCCTTCTGATTTATCCATATTTATTATGTAATTTGCAAGATCAATAGCAGACATATCTTTATTTCCTGATCTTAAAAGTATAGCCAAAAGTTCAGAATTAGATAAATATTTTACTCCTTTTGAAAGTATTTTTTCTCTGGGTCTTTCATCTACTGCCATTTCTTTTATGGATACTTTTCTTTCTTGACCCATACAACAACCTCCATATTTATATTTAATAAAATATCAACCGTTCATACAATTCAAATTTATATAATATTTATCCCAAAATGTCTATATAAAATTTCTTCTAATTTTGCAATTGGAAGACCTACTACATTAAAATAATCTCCTTCTATTTTTTCAACCAATAAAGAACCATATCCTTGTATTCCATATGATCCCGCTTTATCCATTGGCTCTTTTGTACTTATATATCTTTTTATCTTATCATCGTCAATGTTTTTCATTTTTACCTTTGTAATTTCATAATCTATTATTTTTGTATTATCAGAAAGTCTAATAACACTAATCCCTGTTATCACTTCATGATATTTCCCAGACAATTTTTTGAGCATATCAAAAGCATTATCCTCATCAACAGGTTTTCCAAATATTTGATTGTCCAATACAACTACTGTATCCGCTCCAATAACTATATCATTTTCTTCTACTTTATTAGCCACATCTAATGCTTTTTGAAAAGCCAAATTCATAACTACTATTTTAGGATTGCTATCTATATCAATAGATTCCTTAATTTCACTTTTTATCGCTTTAAATTTCAAATTTAAATTCGAAAGCAACTCTCTTCTCCTAGGAGATGATGATGCCAATATAATACTCATAAAACCAGCTTTATAAAATCTATAAAAATCTAAATAAATATATAAAAATTATAGATTTTATTCATACACTCAATATTTTTACAAATATTAGTGTACATAATAGCATATCTCTACAATGCTATACCGCAAGCCAACGGTACTTTTGTTCACCTCTCTTT
>NZ_FQXH01000002.1 GCF_900129915.1 Tepidibacter thalassicus DSM 15285 | reverse complement strand
CCGTTTACTGGGGCTTAAGTTCTGTGCTTCGATTTCTCTAACACTTCCCCTTAACCTTCCAGCACCGGGCAGGCGTCAGCCCCTATACTTCGTCTTTCGACTTAGCAGAGACCTATGTTTTTGGTAAACAGTCGCTTGGGCCTATTCTCTGCGGCCTCCTCGGGCTTTCACCCTACCGAGGCACCCCTTATCCCGAAGTTACGGGGTCATTTTGCCGAGTTCCTTAACAAGGGTTCTCTCGCTGGCCTTAGGATTCTCTCCTCACCTACCTGTGTCGGTTTGCGGTACGGGCACCTTTAACCTCGGTAGAGACTTTTCTTGGCAGCTTGAATTCAGCTACTTCGCTACTTTTATTTCGCTCCCCTTCACATCTTAGGATTTGTTTTGGCGGATTTGCCTACCAAAACTCCCTCAATGCTTGGACC
>NZ_FQXH01000007.1 GCF_900129915.1 Tepidibacter thalassicus DSM 15285 | reverse complement strand
AGGCATATAGGTTAATGTAGCATAAAAAACTTTAGATTTAACATTGTTAATAATTTCTTCAGAGTAATAATTATCATTAAAAGTTATATTAGGGTCTTTTAAATTAAGCAAATTTAGTATAAAATTATTATGAGACATGAGAAATCACTCCTTTTATGATTTTTTTGTGGTGATTAAATTATAACTAAGTGATTCTCTCTTGTCTCGTTTTTTTATACAAAAAATTAGTGTTAGTTTTCACCAACACTAAATATTATAGACCCAATTAACAACAGTCTTTTATTTTTTGTAGAAGAATATTTTTGTGAAAAGTGAATATGCTAAATGAAGGAATACATTATGTAATGTTTTTGAAATAATTTGGTTAAAATATAGAAATGAATATAGTATTGAGGTGGAAAATTTGAGATACAAAATAACCCCGTATCAGCTTTTTATTATGATGATTATTTTGCCTTATGGTAGTGCAATCCTTTTTTTCTTGGGCCCAAAGACAAAACAAGATGCATGGATAGCTATGTTTTTTTATTCATTATCAGGGGTTTGTTTACAAATTATATATACAGCATTACATTATAAGTATCCTAAAGATAGTTTGGTTGAATATATGCCAAAAATTTATGGAAAATTTTTGGGAAATATTTTAAGTGGAGTTTACATATGTTATTTTACATATATAGCATCAAGAGTGTTAAGGGATTATGAAGAAATGATATTTAATACTAGATTAAATAATACCCCGATGTTTTTTGTGGGTGTGTTTTTAATTATAGTTATAACTTATGGATTATATAAAGGTATTGAAGTTATTGTTAATCTTGCTAATTTGACATTTGTAATATTAGTAGGTATGCCTATTGTAGTGTTTATATTGGCGATATTTACAGAAGGATTATTTACGGTGAATAATCTCAAACCTGTTTTGGAAAATGGTTTTTTAGAAGTGATAATAAATGGATGGCAACTTATAGCATTTCCATATGGAGAAGAAATTGTATTTACTATGTTTTATCCTTATGTATTTGAAAATTATAAGGTAAGAAAAATAGCTATATTAGCTGTTGTTATTGAAGGGATTATATTGTCTATAAATGTAATACTATTTATAGGAGTATTAGGTTTAGAAATAGCAAGTGTATCTGTTTCGCCTTTTTTGCAGACTGTAAGTGTATTAAAAATAGGTTTTTTAGAGAGATTAGATACTTTATTTGTCGTTACATTAGTTGTTGGAGGATTTTTTAAAATTTCAATTTTTATGTATGCTGCTATTTTAGGAACATCTCAAATTATGAATTTAAATAATACGAAAATATTGGCAATTCCATTTGGAATTATTGTTTTATTTTTATCTCAAATTATAGCAAAAAATTATTTTGAACATATAAAAATAGGGCTTGAATTTGTAGTTAAGTATATACACATACCGTTGCAAGTTTTTATCCCTATTTTTACATTAATACTTTTATATGTTAAGCAAATTTTTATTAGTTGTAAGAAATAATATTTTATAAATAATTAATTTGAAGTAGGGGGAAAATAATTGAAAGAGGATAAAATGGATAAAATAGAAAAAAAATTAGATGAAATAGCTCAAATGTTAGATAAAAGCAGATTGAGAGAATATACAGATTTAATGAACAATCCGTTAAGACTTATTTATATTAATTTTATAGCTGGACTTGCTAGAGGACTTGGAACAGCTATAGGGTTAACTATTTTAGCAGCTGTAGTATTTTATATATTGAAAAGTTGGGTAAATTTACCTTTGATAGGGCAGTATATAGCAAAACTGTTAGATGTTATTGAAAATTACAGATAGGAGGAAAAATATGGGGAATATAGATTTGAATTATTATAAAAAAATTCTTTTAAAGGAAAGAGAAAAAGTTATAAATTTAATAGATGAAATTGATGATAATACTGTTTACGGAGATAATACTACACGTGTTAGCATGAGAGAAAATACTGGAGAATTATCGGGATATGACAATCATCCGGCAGATATGGGAACGGAAGTTTTTATGGCAGAAATGAATATGAATTTAAGAGATAATGAAAAAAATAGATTGTATCAAATAAATGCAGCATTAGAAAGGATAAATAATGGAACTTATGGAATATGTGAAAAGTGTAAAAAAGAAATAGAAGAGGAAAGATTAGATATAATTCCGGAAAGTTCTTTATGTTTTAGTTGTTCAAGTGAATACGATAAAATTTATAAAAATCAAGATTATAGACCAATTGAAGAAGAACTTTTAAATAAGAGAGACTATTTTTATAGTGATATAGTTGAAGATTTAGCAGATTTGAATAGAAATGAAGAACATGATCAAGTAGAAGATGATTTTTAAAATGCTATGGAAAGTATCCATGGCATTTTATTTTATGGTATAATTTTATGGATTAATTTATTAGGGGGTTGTATACGTGAGCATAATGTTAATTTTATTTTTAATAGGGTTAGATCAAATAACAAAATATTTTGTTTTAAAGTATTTATCTCAAGTAGGATCGATTGTTATTGTTAAAAATATTTTTAATCTTACATATGTAGAAAATAGGGGGGCTGCTTTTGGAATACTTCAGAATCAAAAATGGTTTTTTATTACAATTTCGCTAGGGGTAACTGTATTTATTCTATATTATTTATTTTCCAATAAAAATTTAGGAGTATGTACAAGAATTTCTTTAATATTGATTTTATCTGGAGCAATAGGTAATTTAATAGATAGAATAAGATTGAATTTTGTAGTTGACTTTTTGGATTTTATAGTATGGCCTGTTTTTAATGTAGCAGATATATGTGTTGTAATAGGAGGAATATTACTTTCATATACTATAATTTGGGGCAAAGAATAGGAGGAATTTTATGCAAGAAAAAGAGTTTATAGTTTTAGAGGAAGATGAAGGAAATAGATTAGATGTTTTTTTATCAAATGAATTAGGAGAAATGTCTAGATCATTTATACAAAAGTTAATAAAAGAGGGAAATGTACTTGTCAATGATAAAAAGGAAAAACCGAGATATTTAGTAAAAGAAGATGATAAAATCAGAATAAGTATACCTGAACCTAAAGTTTTAGAAGTAGAACCAGAAAATATACCTATAGACATAGTGTATGAGGATGAAGATGTTTTAGTAGTAAATAAACCTCAAGGTATGGTTGTTCATCCAGCACCGGGAAATTATACAGGGACTTTAGTAAATGCTATTTTATATCATTGTAGGGGTAATTTATCTTCAATAAATGGAGTGATAAGACCAGGTATTGTTCATAGAATAGATAAAAATACATCAGGGCTTTTAATGATAGCTAAAAATAACAATTCACATAATTTTTTGGCAGAGCAGTTAAAAGAGCATAGTATAACTAGAAAATATGAAATGATATGCCATGGCGTTTTAAAGGAGGATAATTTAACTGTAAATGCTCCGATTGGAAGACATCCTGTTGATAGATTAAAAATGGCTGTAGTACCTAATGGTAAAAGAGCTGTAACTCATTTTAAAGTAATTAAACGATTTGAAAAATATACATATGTTCAAGCACAACTTGAAACGGGGAGAACTCATCAGATAAGAGTTCATATATCATATAATAGACATCCTTTACTTGGAGATAGTGTATATGGGCCTAAAAGTTCTAAATTTAATCTAAATGGACAAGTTTTACATGCAAGAACTTTAGGATTTATCCATCCAACTACTAAAGAGTATATGGAATTTACATCAGAACTTCCAGATTATTTTCAAAAATTATTAAAAATACTTGACTAAAATATTTTTTAATGATACAATTTGTTAGAAGTAGATAAAATACCTTTAATTTCAGTCCAGAGAGGCTGGCAAGGATTATACTAAAAATTTTTATGGGATTATTATAACTTCTTGCCGTCTGGCAGGAAGTTTTTGTATTTATGGAGGTGTAATTCTTGAAAGAAAAAGCTAAATTAATGGATGAAAAGGCTATGGGAAGAGCTATAACTAGAATAAGTCATGAAATTATAGAAAAAAACAAAGGAATAGAAGATGTGGTTTTAATTGGAATAAAAACCAGAGGAGTTCCTTTGGCGAATAGAATTAGTAAAAAAATAGAGTCAATAGAAGGAAAAAAAGTCGAAGTAGGTGAGATAGATATAACCTTATATAGAGATGATTTAACTAAAGAAGATGTAGACCCAATAGTTCACGGTTCAAATATAGATTTTGATATAAATGATAAAAAAATAGTTTTAGTAGATGATGTTTTGTATACAGGAAGAACTGTAAGAGCTGCCATGGATGCAGTTATGGATATAGGAAGACCAAAATTAATACAACTTGCAGTACTTGTAGATAGAGGACATAGAGAACTTCCTATAAGAGCTGATTATGTAGGTAAAAATGTTCCAACATCAAAGAGTGAAATTATAAGTGTGAATTTAAATGAAATTGACGGTCAAGATTATGTTTCTATAAATGAAAAGTAAATAATCTAATTAGACCTTTTAATTCAGTCCAGAGAGACTGAAAAAGGGAGAAATTTTTCTCCCTCCTTATAAAAAATAAAGGAGGTATTTTTATGAAAACATTAAACCTATCTGTTAACAAATCTTTTGAGGCATCTGAAAATATTAAAAAAGTAGTTTTAGCAATTCAACATTTACTTGCCATGTTTGGAGCAACAGTACTTGTTCCTATCTTAACTGGATTTGATCCATCTGTAGCATTAATATCAGCTGGACTTGGCACTTTAATATTTCATTTAGCAACTAAAGGAATGGTTCCTGTATTTTTAGGCTCAAGTTTTGCATTTATACCTGTAATACTTACAGTTAAACAAATATATAATGGAGATTTATCTTATGCTCAAGGTGGAATAGTAATAGCGGGGATTTTATATGTTATAATGTCTTTTATAGTAAAAAAAGTAGGAGTTGAAAAAGTAAAAGAATATTTTCCTGCTCAAGTTACAGGACCAATGATTATGGTTATAGGGTTAAACCTTGTACCAGTAGCATTTGATATGGCGTCTGGCAATTATATAGTATCAATAGCAACTCTTTTAATAGCTATTTTGATAACTTTTTTAGGAAGAGGATTTATAAAACAACTTTCAATATTAATAGCTGTAACAGTAGGATATGTTATTTCTTTAAAATTAGGAATAGTAGATACTGGTGTTATAAAAGAAGCTTCTTGGATTTTGATTCCAAATTTTACATTGCCTAAATTTGAGATAGGAGCAATAGCTGTAATTGCTCCAGTGGTATTAGCTGTTTTTATGGAGCATATAGGGGATATAACTACAAATGGAGCAGTAGTTGGTAAAAACTTTATAGAAAATCCAGGGCTTAATAGAACGTTAATAGGAGATGGTCTTGCGACAATTATAGGTGGATTTATAGGAGGACCTGCTAATACAACATATGGAGAAAATACAGGAGTGCTTGCTATAACTAAAAATTACGATCCATCTATACTTAGAATTACAGCAGTATTTGCAATAGTACTTGGATGTATAAGTAAAGTGGGAAGTTTTCTCAGAACTATACCAACTCCAGTAATGGGTGGAATAAGTCTAATGTTGTTTTCTATGATAGCATTTATTGGATTTAAAACTATAAAAAATAGCAATGTAGAATTTAAAGTTTCAAATATTGTAATAATGATTTCAATATTAACAATAGGACTTGGAACAAATTATTTTCAAAGTAAAGGAATAGTTATTGGAATACCAGTTACTTCAACTGTCAAAATAACGGGGTTAAGTCTTGCAGCCATAATTGGAGTGTTACTTAATAAAGTGTTAAATAGAGAAAAAGCATCTTAAGATGCTTTTTCTATTTGTATGTCTTTATTTTTTATTTTACTTGCAAGTTTTCCTGTTTTATCTCCTAAATATCCAAGTATTGCTCCACATAATAATCCTGTTGCAGCCATTTTATAATCTCCATTTAATCCAAATGTTACAAAACATCCTATAAAACAGCATGGAATACAAGAAAGTATGTTAAATCTAGATTGATAAATTAAAAATACAGTTGCAACTCCTGTTGTAAGAACTATAGTTATTGCAGGAATATTTATTAAACTACTTATATAAAGTGTAACGCTTGCCCAAAATACACCACTTAAATTGCATATATATGATTTTATTGCTTTTTTTAGGGGATCGGTTCCATCAGCTACACAAAAACTTGTCCATCCTGCAAATCCTACCCATGTAAATATTCCACTTAAAAAGCTAGCACTTCCCCAAATTATAGCTACAACAGCAGAAAATATTGATATTAATAGTAATTCGCTAATAACAATCATCCTTTCTATAAAAATTTCAAGGAACTTCATTATATCAAGAAAATTAAAAAAAATAAAGTTTATTTTTTGAAAAGTTATAAAATAAGCGAGAAAAATTCCTCGCTTATTCATTTTCTTTATTATTTTTAATTTTTATAATATATTCTTCTGATGGAGTAACATATATAGTATTATTTGTTTCGTAAATTACCATTCCAGGTTTTGCGCCGTTAGGTTTTTTTATATTTTTCTTTTTTGTATAGTCTACAGGGACTTGAGATGACATTTTTGCTTTGCTAAAATACGCAGCAAGCATTGCTCCTTCAAATATTGTATTTTCAGGAACTTCTTTTCCTTCGCTTTTTATTATAACATGAGATCCAGGTATATTTTTTGTATGAAGCCATATATCATCGCTAGATGCCATTTTTAAAGTGAGATAATCATTTTGTTTATTATTTTTACCTACATAAATTTTAAATCCATCTGATGATATAAATTCATAAGGTGAAGTTTTTAATTTGTTTTTATCTTTATTTTTATTAGAGTTTTTGCCTTTAATATATCCTGTTTTTATTAGTTCTTCTTTTATTTCTTCAAGCTCATCTAGATTTTCACAGTTGTTTATATTAAATAGTATATTTTCTAAATATTCAATTTCTTCATTGGTTATTTTTAATTGATGTTTAAGTTCTATTGCTGCGTGTTTGAGTTTGTTGTATTTTTTAAAGTATTTTTGTGCGTTTTCTGATGGAGTTAGTTTTTTATCTAGTTTTATTTTTATGTTTTCGCCATCAGGATTATAGAAATTTACAACATCAATTTCACTCATTCCTTTTTTTATCATGTATATATAAGATGTTATCAATTCACCATAGGTTTTGTAGATATCAGCATTTTCAGATTCTAATAATTCTTCTTTTTGCTTTTTGAGTTTATTATAAAGTCTATCTAATTTATTTGAAATGTTTTTTCTTAGATTTTGTGATTTTTGGTTTATTCTTTCTTTAATATCTTTTTCGTAGTAATATTTATCGAGAATAAAGCTTATACTGTCATTTTCTATAAAAGAATAGTGGTTATACATTGTTATTTTTATGCAGCTAAAATCTATAACTTTATTTAGTCTTTTATCAATAGCAATACAAGGATAAAATATATTATTTTTTATTTGTTTAAAAAGTCTAGTAAATGCACTGTATAGTGAGCTAAAATCTTTTTTATCAATATAATTTGTATTAATATCTATATCAATATTACTTCTAAAGCATATTTCTTTGGCTATTAATGGGCTTATTCCTTTAAATGAAGAGTATATAGCTTTATATAGTTCTTTTTTGTTGTTGATAAGTGTATTTATAAATTTTTCTTGTGATATTTCATTTAGTGGATTTAATTTATTTTGAGATGGGGGATTGACATATTTTTGTCCTGGAAGAACTTGTCTATATCTGCTTATACTCAATGGTATTCTTTTTATAGAATCTAATATTTTGTTTTCTTCATTATCTACAAGTATTATATTGCTGTGTTTTCCCATTATTTCTATAATTAAATCTTTTGTTTTTTTTATTTTTAGTTCATCTAGAGATTCTATAGTTATTCGAATAATTCTTTCAAAATCTGGTTGATGTATGTTTACTATTTTTCCGTTTTGAATGTGTTTTCTAAGAACCATACAAAACATGGGTGCTTTTATAGGGTTTTCTTTGTTGTATGTATTAGTTATATATGCTCTTGGATTAGAGCTATTTGAACTAAGTAGTAATTTATAATTTGTTCCTTCGTTTCTTATGTTGAGAAGGAGTTCATCATCTTCAGGTTGGTATATTTTGTCTATTTTACCACCTGTTAGTTTAGAAGAAAGTTCTTTGATTAAAGAATTGATAACTATTCCATCTAATGCCATATAAAGTCCTCGCTTTCCAGTTTATTTTTAAATTTATAGGGAATTATATAATTTTAATAATAAATTGTACTTTGTACTAGTATATATTATAAATTAAAATTCTACAATTAAAAGAAAAATATTAAGAAATTGTAATAATTAGAGAGTTTTTGATTTATTTTTATTAAAACAAAATATATAATATAACTTTGTAGGAGGGGAGAGTATGATTGAATTTTGGAAAATGCATGGGGCTGGAAATGATTTTATAGTTGTGGATGGAGAAAAGTATTGCATACAAGATTATTCAGATTTTGCTAAAAAAGTATGTCATAGACATTTTGGAATAGGAGCAGATGGTCTTTTAATTGTAAAAAAATCAGATAAAGTGGATTGTAAAATGATATATTATAATTCTGATGGATCACGTGCTAAAATGTGTGGAAATGGATTGAGGTGTTTTTGTAAATTTGTTTATGATAAAAAAATAGTAAATAAGGATATTTTTAAGGTTGAAACTTTAGATGGAATAAAGGATGTTAAATTAAATTTAAATGGCGATAAAATAGAAAGTATTAAAATAAATATGGGCAAAGCAAAATTTGATTCTAATTGTGTTCCTGTAAAAACTGATAAAAATATGTTTATTAATGAGGATATATTTGTTGTAGATAAAAATATTAAAATATCTTCATTACTTGTTGGAGTTCCTCATACAGTAGTTTTTGTTGATAAAATAGATAAAGAAGAATTATTGAAATACGGGTCTGAAATTGAAAAAAACAGTATTTTTCCAGAAAAGACTAATGTAAATTTTGTTGAGGTGTTAGATAAAGAAAATATTTTAGTTTCTACTTGGGAAAGAGGATGTGGATATACTCTTGCTTGTGGTACGGGAATTTGTGCTAGTGTTGCCATGGCGTATTACTTGAATAAAACTTCAAATAAAGTTAAAGCAATATCAGAAGGAGGAGAATTATTAATAGAAATTATAGATGATTATATATATATGCAAGGAAGTGCAGTGAAAATTTGTCAAGGTATATTGGAGGGTTAAACATGGCTGTTAGTATGACGGGATTTGGAAGAGGAGAATATAAAGATGAAAAATTTCACTTTATTGTAGAATGTAAAAGTGTAAATCATAAATATACAGATATAAGTGTAAAAATACCTAGAAAAATATCTTTTTTAGAAGATAAAGTAAGACAATTAGTAAAAGAATACATTAAAAGAGGAAGAGTAGATTTATTTATTAAATTTGAATTAATAGGTGAAAGTGATATAAGTTTAAATTTGGATATAAATTTAGCAAAACAGTATTATAATATATTAAATAAAATAAAAGAAGAGATAAATGTAATAGATGATATATCTGTATTAAGTATAGCTAAATTTCCTGATGTAATTAAAATGGAGGAAAAAGAAGAAGAAGAGGAAATTATATGGAATTCTTTAAAAAATGCTTTGATTAATGCTCTTTTAAAATTAAAAGATATGAGAGAAGTAGAAGGTGTTAAACTTTCTCAAGATATAAAATTAAGATGTTCTCTTTTACAAAAATATATTGAAGAAATTGAAAGCCTTTCATATAATGTAGTTATTGAATATAAGGAAAAACTTGAAAATAGGATAAAAGAATTATTAGGAGATACTATAGATATAGATGAAAATAGACTTTCTCAGGAAGTTGCAATATACGCAGATAGAAGCAATATAACTGAAGAAATAGTGAGATTTAAAAGTCATATTAAACAAATAGAAAAAACGATAGATTTAAATGATTTAATAGGAAGAAAAATTGATTTTCTAATTCAAGAAATGAATAGAGAAATAAATACTATAGGTTCTAAATCTTCAAATTTAAGAATAACAGAATTAGTAGTAGAAGTAAAAAGTGAATTAGAAAAAATAAGAGAACAAATTCAAAATATCGAGTAGGAGGATATATAATGGCAATTAAGCTTATAAATATAGGATTTGGAAATATAGTTTCAGCAAATAGAATAATAGCTATAGTTAGTCCTGAATCAGCTCCTATAAAAAGAATGATTCAAGAAGCTAGAGAAAGAGGGATGCTTATAGATGCTACTTACGGTAGAAGGACTAGAGCTGTGATAATTACTGATAGTGAGCATTTAATACTTTCTGCTGTTCAACCAGAAACTGTAGCACATAGACTTTCAACAAAAGAAGATCACCACCATCATCATAATAATCATGAAGAATAGGAAGGAAGATATGGATGAAAAGAGAAGGACTTTTAATAGTTGTTTCAGGTCCATCTGGAGCTGGAAAAGGAACTATTTGCAAAGAACTTTTAAGAAAAAATAGTGAAATAAAACTTTCTGTTTCGGCAACTACAAGAAGCCCAAGAGAAGGAGAAATACACGGAGTAAATTATTATTTTATTACAAAAGAAACATTTCAAGATATGATAGATAAGGATGAATTTTTAGAATACGCAAATGTATACGACAATTTTTATGGTACTCCAAAAAAATATGTCTTTGAAACTCTTTCTAAAGGAGAAGATGTATTGCTTGAAATTGATATTCAAGGAGCTATGAGTGTAAAACAGAAATATCCAAATGGAGTTTTTGTATTTATACTTCCACCATCTTTAGAAGAATTAAAAAATAGAATTGTAAAGAGAGGGACAGAAAGCGAAGAAGATATTAAAAAGAGATTTGGAAGTGCACTTTCTGAAATAGAAAAAATAGAAAATTATAATTATTTTATAATAAATGAAGATGTAGAAAAGTCTGCATGCGAACTTCAAAACATAATTAATGCTGAAAAAAATAGAGTATCAAGATATAAAAATGATATAATAAAAATGTTTAAGGAGGAATTATAATATGTTAAATCCATCAATAAATGAACTTTTAAAAAAAATAGATAACAGATATAGTTTAGTAATTGCAGTTTCAAAGAGAGCTAGAAAATTAATAGATGGAGATGAAGGGTTAGTTGATGTAAAAGAGAATAAACCTGTAGCTATAGCTACTTATGAAGTTGCTCAAGATAAAATAACTTGTAGACCTATGACTAATGAGGAAGTTGAAAAAATGCAGGAAGATAAGAAAAATAAAGATAACATAAAGGAGTAACAAAAATGTTAAGTGGGAAAAATATAGTTCTTGGGGTTTCTGGAGGAATAGCAGTATATAAAGCTTGTGATATTGTCAGTAGATTAAAAAAATTAAATGCCAATGTAAAAGTGATAATGACAAAGTCTGCTACAGAATTTGTAACTCCTTTAACTTTTCAAAGTTTGAGCCAAAATTTTGTTATTACGGATATGTTCAAAGAGCCAAAAACATGGGATGTAGAACATATATCATTGGCACAATGGGCAGACTTATTTTTAATAGCTCCTGCTACAGCTAATATAATTGGAAAAATTGCTAATGGAATAGCTGATGATATGTTATCAACTACAGTTATGGCTACTAAAGCTGAAGTAGTAATAGCTCCGGCGATGAATACTAATATGTATGAAAATAAAATAGTGCAAGATAACATATCAAAACTTATAAAATTTGGATATAAATTCATAGAGCCAGAATCTGGGAGGCTCGCTTGTGGAGATGTTGGAAAAGGTAAATTGGCTTCTCCTGAAAATATAGTAAAAGAAATTATTGAAATATTTACAGATAAAAAAGATTTGAATGAAAAAAATATATTAATAACAGCAGGACCTACGATAGAAAGTATAGATCCTGTAAGGTATATAACGAATAGATCAAGTGGTAAGATGGGATATTCTATAGCAGCTGAAGCTGTAAAAAGAGGAGCTAATGTAACTTTAATATCGGGAAAAACAAATTTAGATATACCTGTAGGAGTTAAAAAATTTATAGAAGTAGAATCTGCAGATGATATGTATAATGTAGTTATGGAAAATTTAGAAAATAATGATATAATAATAAAATCAGCAGCTGTAGCAGATTATAAACCTAAATACAAACAAAGTAAAAAAATTAAAAAGAGTGATGAAGATTTATGTATAGAACTTGATAGAAATTATGATATTTTAAAAGAAATAGGAAAAATGAAAAAAAATAAAGTGCTAGTGGGTTTTGCAGCAGAAACGAATGATTTAATAGAAAATGCTAAGAAAAAAATAAAAAATAAAAATTTAGATTTTATAGTTGCAAATGATTTAACACAAGAAGGAGCTGGTTTTGGGGTAGATACGAATATAGTTAAGATAATAGACAAAAATGGAAATATCGAACAATATCCTAAAATGAGCAAATCTGATATTGCAAATATAATTTTAGATAAAATAAAATTATTATTAAAATAAGCATCTATATAGATGCTTATTTTTCTAATTAAGTAGGTGTATGATATGAACAAATATGCAAAAGTTGTAGTTAGTAATAATTCAAATCATACTGATGAATTATATACTTATAAAATTCCTGAGTTTTTAATAGATGAAATAAAAAAAGGTCATAGGGTATTAGTTCCTTTTGGAAGGGGAAATAAGCCTATAGAAGCTTTTGTATTTGAAATAACTTCTTTTGAAGAAATAAATTTTAAATTAAAAGAAATTATAGATGTAATTGATGAAAAGCCCATATTGAAAGAAAGAGATATAGAAATTATCAAATGGATGAGAGAAGAGTATATGTGTACTTTTATGGATGCTATTAATTGTATGTATCCTAAAGGTGTAAGAGTGGATAATTATAAAGTAGTAAAACTTGTAAAAGAAGAATTTGATGATTTAGAAGAAAGAGAAAAACATGTATTGCAAGAATTAATAAACAATAAAAGAAAAATTAAATTAGAATATTTAAAAAACAAAATAGGCAAAGGAATAGAAAGTATAGTAAAAAAATTAAAAAATAGAGGATTAGTAGATATATGTTGGGAGTATAAAAGTATAAAAAATGAAAAGTATATTTATAATATAAGTTTAAATATATCAAATGAAGAAGTAGATGAAATAGTAAAAGTTTTGATTAAAAAAAGGGCTTTTAAACAAGCTGATGTAATGAATTTTTTAAAAAACAATCCAAATATTCAATTGAGAGATTTAATGAATTTGTTAAATGTAAGTAAGCAGTCTATAAAGTCTTTACAAGAAAAAAAACTAATAAATATAGAAAAGCTTAATTATTATAGAAAACCAAAAATAAATTATATAGTAAAGAACAAAAAAATAAATTTAAATGAAGAACAATTAAATGTATTGAGTAAATTAAAAAAAACAATATATAAAGAAAATAAAAAACCATTTTTGCTTTATGGTGTTACTGGAAGTGGAAAGACTGAAATTTATTTAAATATAATAGAAGAAGCTTTAAAAAATGATATGGACAGTATTGTTTTAGTTCCAGAAATTTCGTTGACACCTCAGACTATAGCTAGGTTTAAAAATAAATTTGGAGATATAATAGCTGTATTTCATAGTAAACTTTCAAGTGGTGAAAAATACGATGAATATAGAAGAATAAAAGAGGGACATGCAAAAATTGTTATAGGGGCAAGATCTGCATTATTTGCACCATTCAGCAATTTAGGGGTAATAATTATTGATGAATTTCATGAGAATTCTTATAAATCAGAAATGAACCCGAAATATAATTCAATAGAAGTTGCTAAGCAAATAGCTAAATTAGAAAATTGTATTTTAATATTGGGATCAGCAACTCCGCCTATTGAAGAATACTATAAATGTAAGACAGGGGAATATGAATTATTAGAGCTTAAAAATAGAGCCAATAATAAAGAAATGCCTTTTATAGAAGTTGTTGATATGAAGGAAGAATTAGATAATGGAAATAAAAGTATATTTAGTAAAAAATTATTTGAAGCTATAAAAGAAAATTTAGAAAGTAATAATCAGATTATATTATTTTTGAATAGAAGGGGATATGCGAGTTTTATATCGTGTAGAAAATGTGGGTATATTTTTAAATGTTTAAATTGTGAAATATCTTTAACATATCATAAAATAAAAAATGTAGGTAAATGTCATTATTGTGGGTATGAAGTGGTTATACCGAAGGAATGTCCAGAATGTAAAAGTAATTATGTAAAAGAATTTGGGATAGGTACTGAAAAAATAGAAGAAGAAGTTAAACGTTATTTTAAATATGCAAAAGTTCTCAGAATGGATAAAGATACTACTTCAAAGAAAGGATCTCATGAAGAAATTTTAAATAAATTTAAAAATAAAGAAGCTGATATTCTTATTGGTACACAAATGATAGGTAAGGGGCTTGATTTTGAAAATGTAACACTTGTTGGAATATTATCTGCTGATATGATTTTGAATTTTCCTGATTTTAGAAGTTCTGAAAGGACATTTCAAATAATAAATCAAGTTGCAGGTAGAGCAGGAAGGGCTCATTTAAATGGAAGAGTAATACTTCAAACTTATGATACAGAACATTATGCAATAAAGCACGCATTGAATTATGATTACGAAGGTTTTTATGAAGATGAAATAAAAATAAGAAATGCTTTTAATTATACTCCATTTAATAATTTAATTAGTGTAGTTGTATATGGAAAAAATGAAAAAAAAGTAGTTGATAACACACAAAAGTTATATGATTCAATTATTTATATACTTAGAAAAAGAGGTTATGAAAAATACGATTTTATTTTAGGGCCAAACCCTTGTCCTATATCTAAAATTAATTTAAACTATAGATGGCAAATATTATTAAAAGATATAGATATTGAAATAAAATTGTTAAAGAGTATAATAAAATATATATGTATACAAAAAAGAGAGTTGATATTTAATAAGGATATAAATATAAGTATAGATATAAATCCATTTAATACATTATAAACATATAAGGAGGTTGTTATTATTATGGCACTTAGAATTATAAGAAAAGAGGGAGATCCGGTTTTAAGGAAAAAATCAAAGGTAGTTGAAAAAATAGATTCAAGAATAATTACATTGCTTGATGATATGGCTGAGACTATGTATGATGCTGATGGAGTAGGACTTGCAGCTCCTCAAGTAGGGATTTTAAAGAGAGTAGTTATAATAGATATAGGAGGAGGGCTTATAGAACTTATAAATCCTGAAATTATAGAACAAAGTGGAAAGCAAAGTGATGATGAAGGATGCCTTAGCGTACCTGGAAAGTTTGGAAAAGTTACTAGACCTAATAAAGTCAAAGTTAGAGCTTTTAATAGAAAAGGAGAAGAAATAATCATAGAAGGAGAAGGGCTTTTAGCTAGAGCACTTTGTCATGAAATAGATCATTTAGAGGGGATTTTATTTATAGACAAGGTGGAAGGAAATTTACAAAGATAAAAAGAGGTGATTTGTTTGAAGGCTGTATTTATGGGAACTCCTGATTTTGCTGTACCATCTTTAAAAGTTTTAATAGAAGAAGGGATTGAGATATTAGGTGTTATAACTCAACCAGATAAACCTAAAGGAAGAGGTAAAAAAATGTCTATGCCTCCAGTAAAAGAGGAGGCATTAAAATATGGAATTGACGTGTATCAACCTAAAAAAGTTAAAGATAAAGAGTTTGTTGAATTTTTAAAAAGTTTAAATCCAGATATAATTGTTGTTGTAGCTTTTGGGCAAATATTATCAAAGGAAATACTGTCTATACCTAAATATGGATGTATAAATGTTCATGCATCTCTTTTGCCTAAATATAGAGGTGCTGCTCCTATAAATTGGGTTATAATAAATGGAGAAAAAACAACTGGAATTACAACAATGTATATGGATGAAGGTCTTGACACGGGAGATATGATTTTAAAAGCTGAAATTGAAATAGGGAGTGAAGAAACAGCAGGAGAGCTTCACGATAGACTTTGTATTTTAGGTGGAGAGGTTTTAAGAGATACTTTAAAATTAATAAAAGAAAATAAAGCACCTAGAGAAGTTCAAGATGATTCGCTTTCTTGTTATGCTCCTATGATGGATAAAAGTCTTGGTAGTATTGATTGGAATAAAAGTGCTAAAGATATATTTAATTTGATAAGAGGAACAAATCCATGGCCAAGTTCTTTTACAAAATACAAGGGGCAAACAATGAAAGTATGGAAGTCAAAGGTATTAGATAAAAAATCAAATGAAAAGCCAGGAACTGTACTTAAAGTTGATCAAAATGGAATTTATGTATCTACAAAAGATGGTATTTTATTGATAGAGGAAATTCAAATGCCAGGTAAGAAGAGAATGTATGTAAAAGAATATATAAAAGGAAATGAAATAGATGAAAAAGTAGTATTAGGTGAATAAAATGGCAAATGAAAATAAGTTTATTTATTCCATGTTTACTTTGGTTATGTTTTTTGTTAGTTTATATATGGGAATTAACTATATAATTAGTGGAAAAAATATAAATGTAACTAATTTTTTTGTGATATTTTTTAATGTGATTTTTTTATTAATAATAATTGTAATATTATTAGCGATAATTGTATCTTATTTAGTATTAAAAGGGAAAAAAATCAACAAAACTATTATTAAATTGAATTTAAAAATAGTAAATATATTATATCCATTTATTATAGTTATAAGTAAATTACTTAAAATACCTAAAAATGATATAAGGAAAGTATATGTAAATTTAAATAATAAATATATATATGCCAGTGATTATAACTTAAAAGCTGAAGATATAATGCTATTAACACCTCATTGTATACAAAAAAGTTTTTGTAAATATAAAGTGACAAATGATATAAAAAATTGTAGACAGTGTGGAAAATGCAATGTAGGTGATTTAGTCAAATTAAAACAAAAATATAAAGTAAAAGTTTTCGTTGCAACTGGAGGAACTCTTGCTAGACGAATAATAATGGAAAATAAACCCAAAGTAGTAATTGCTATTGCGTGTGAAAGAGATTTAACTAGTGGAATTCAAGATGTATCTAAGTTACCGGTTCTTGGAATATTTAACAAGAGACCAAATGGACCTTGTTTTGATACGGAAATAGACATTTTAGAAGTGGAAAAAGCTATAAACTTTTTTTTAGGAGGTGATTATAATGTATTATAGATTTGATCCGACTTTTATAATATTAATTCCGGCAATAATACTTGCATTTTATGCTCAAATAAAAGTTCAAACTACATTTAATGAATATTTAAGAGTAGAGAGCTTAAGGGGATATACTGGAGCAGAAGTTGCAAGATATATATTAGATAGAAATGGATTAAACAATGTAAGTATAGAAGTTACAGGTGGAATGTTAAGCGATCATTATGATCCTAGGAGTAGGGTTTTAAGGCTTTCAAATGATGTATACTATGGAACATCTATTGCATCTATTTCTGTTGCTGCACATGAAGTAGGTCATGCTATTCAACATGCAAATGCTTATTTTCCACTTGTGTTCAGAAATAGCTTAGTTCCTATTGTAAATATAAGTTCGTCTATGTCTTGGATATTTATAATGATGGGTTTTGTGGCTAGTAGATTATTTTTAGATATAGGAATACTTTTATTTTCAGCAGCTGTTTTATTTCAAGTTATAACTTTGCCTGTTGAGTTTAATGCTTCATCTAGAGCTATAGATGAATTAGTAGCGAATAATTTAATAACATTTGATGAAGAAAAATTGAGCAAGAGAGTTTTAAATGCAGCGGCACTTACTTATATTGCAGCAGCTGCAAGTGCTATATTACAGCTTTTGAGATTAGTGCTTATAAGAAATAGTAGAGATGATTAATAATATAAATCCCATATTATTTTTATTCTGAAGGATAAAAATAATATGGGGATTTTTTTGAAAAATAAAAAAGGAGAGATTATATGAAAAATGCAAGAGAAGTAGCATTGAATGCTATATATGATATAGAAAATAAAGGGCTTTACTCAAATATAGGAGTTAATAAGTATCTTAAAAATAGTAATTTAAAAGATGTAGATAGAGGATTTGCAACGGAAATTATATATGGAGTTGTTGAAAATAGGTATTTTTTAAATTATGTTATAGATAAATTTTCAAGTATTAAATCGAATAAATTATCTTCTTATGTTAGAATAATACTTCAAATGGGAATATATCAAATTTTATTTTTAGATAGTGTAAAGGAGTTTGCAGCGGTAAATGAAAGTGTAAATTTAGCAAAAAAATATCATAAAAAAGCATCAGGTTTTGTAAATGGAGTTTTGAGAAATATTGTTAGAAATCAAGAGAAAATAAAATATCCAGATAAAAACAAAGATTTGATAAAATATTTTTCGGTAAAGTATTCCTATGAACGATGGATAATTGAAAATTGGATTAATAATTTTGGAGAAGAATTTACACAAGATTTAATAGAAGCGAATAGTGAAAAACCTAATTTATATTTAAGAACAAATACTTTAAAGATATCTAGAGATGAACTCATTAAAAAACTAAAAAATTATGGTATAGAGTGTGAAAAGGTAAAAATAGTAGAAGAGGCAATAATGGTAAAAAATTTAAAAAATATAGAAAATAATAAAATGTTTAAAAAGGGATATTTTCAAGTTCAAGATATAAGCTCTATGATTATTGGACATATTATAAATCCAAATAAAAATTCTCGTATATTAGATGTTTGTTCTGCTCCAGGAGGAAAGGCTACTCATTTAGCAACTTTGATGGAAAATACAGGACAAGTTGTTGCAAGAGATATATTTGAGCATAAATTAAAACTTATAAGTGAAAATGTTAAAAGATTGGGGCTTAACAATGTTAAAGTTGAAAAATTCGATGCACTTAATATTGATGAAAAAAACATAGGAAAGTTTGATTATGTATTGGTAGATGCGCCGTGTTCTGGATTTGGAATAATAAGGAGAAAACCAGAAATCAAATATAAGACTAAAAAAGAAGTTTTGAATCTTCCACAAATACAAAAAAATATATTAAAAAATAGTTCAAAATATGTAAAAAAAGGTGGATTATTAGTATATAGTACATGTACAATAGAAGATAGAGAAAATATAGAGATAATAAATGACTTTTTAAAGGAAAATGATAATTTTGAACTTGAACCTATAAGCAATATAAAAATTGATTTGGAAAATCAAGAAAAAGGATATATAAAACTTTATCCTCATATTCATGGAATGGATGGATTTTTTATAGCTAAAATAAGAAAAGTAAGGTAGTGATAATATGGAAAAAGTGTATTTAAAATCTTTAACAGAAGAACAGTTAAAGGAATTTATAAAAAATATAGGAGAAAAATCTTTTAGAGGAAATCAAATTTTTAGTTGGTTATATAAAGGTGTAGAAAGTTTTGATGAAATGAGTAATTTGTCTAAAGGCTTGAGAGAAAAGCTTTCAAGTATAGCTAGTGTAGGTAATATAAGGATATATAAAAAGTTTGAATCTAAAATAGATGGAACGATAAAATATTTATTTGCATTAGAAGATGATAATATAATAGAAAGTGTTATGATGAAATATGAACATGGAATATCTGTATGTATTTCAACTCAGGTAGGATGTAGAATGGGATGTTCATTTTGTGCATCTACTATTGATGGTCTTGAAAGAAATTTAAAATCGTGGGAAATTATAGACCAGGTGTTGAAAATACAAAAAGATATAGGTCATAGAGTATCCAATATAGTTCTTATGGGAAGTGGAGAACCATTAGATAATTTTGATGAAGTTAAGCAATTTTTAAAAATAGTTAATGAGAAAAATGGATTAAATATAGGTTATAGACATATTACGCTATCGACTTGTGGAATAGTGCCAAAAATATATGAACTTTCTGATTTAAAACTTCCTATTAATTTGGCTATATCTCTTCATGCTCCTGATGATAAAAAAAGAAAAGAGATAATGCCAATAGCAAAGGCATATTCTATAGATGAAATTATTAAAGCTTGTAAGTATTATATAAAAAATACAAATAGAAGAGTTACTTTTGAATATTCATTAATAAAGGGATTTAATGATACTAAAAAAGATATTGAAATTTTAGCAAATAGATTAAAAGGACTTTTATGTCATGTGAATTTGATACCTATAAACAAAGTTGAAGAGAGAAATTTTGAAAAACCTAAAATGGATTTTGTATATAAATTTAGAGATGAATTAAATAAAAGAGGAATTACAGCAACTATAAGAAGAGAAATGGGAAGTGATATTAATGGAGCGTGTGGTCAATTGAGGAGAAAGCATTTATAATTTATAGGGGTGATTTTATGGAATATAAGATTTTATCTGATATAGGTAATGCTAGAAAACAAAATGAGGATTTTTGTGGCGGGGAAATTATACTTGATAATAATAAAAAATTAGGAATATTTATTATAGCTGATGGTATGGGAGGACATAAAAAAGGAGAAGTTGCCAGTAAATTAGCGGTGGAAAATACATTATATTTTTTAAAGAAAAATTTAATAAAATGCAACTATGAAGATGAAAATGAAATTAAATTTGTATTAAAACAATCTTATAATTATGCAAATACTATAGTATATAGAACTTCTTTTTATGAGAAAGAGTATCAAGGAATGGGAACTACTTTAACAACAGCATTAATTTATAAAGACAACTTGTATGTTGCAAATATTGGGGACAGTAGATGTTATTTGTTTAGCGATGGAGTATTAAAAAAAATTACAAAAGACAATTCGTTAATTCAAGAATTAATGGATAAAGGTGCTATAACAGAGGAAGAGGCTTTAATTCATCCACAAAGAAATGTAATTACAAGAGCTATAGGAACAGATGAATATATAAAAATAGATTTTTATAAAGAAAATATTAAAAAAAATGATAAAATATTATTGACTACAGATGGACTTACAAATAGCGTTTTAATAGAAGAAATGAAGGAAGTATTAAGTAGCAATATTGATTTAGATTTGTGTTGTACTAAATTAATTTCTCTAGCAAAAGAAAAAGGTAGCCATGATAATATATCTGTTATATGTATATCAATCTAATTAGAGAGTGGTGATAAACTTGGTAGGAAATGTACTTGATAATAGGTATGAGATACTAGAGAAAATAGGAGATGGAGGAATGGCCTTTGTATATAAGGCTAAATGCAGAATATTAAATAGAATTGTAGCTATTAAAGTGTTGAGAATGGAATTTGTTGATGATGAAGAGTTCGTTTTAAAATTTAAAAATGAAGCTTTAGCTTCAGCAGGTCTTACTCATCCTAATATTGTAAGTATATATGATGTGGGACAAGATGATAAAATTCATTATATAGTAATGGAGTATGTTGATGGGTTAAATTTAAAAGAGCTTATAAAAAAGGAAGGAACTATTGAGCCTTTTTATGCTCTTAATATAACTAAGCAAATAGCCATGGCTTTAAGTCAAGCTCATAAAAATGGTATAATACATAGAGATATAAAACCACATAATATTTTGATTTCAAAAGATGGGCTTGCAAAGGTTGCAGATTTTGGAATAGCTAAAGCTGCAACTAGTACTACTATAACAGCTATGGGTAGCGTTATAGGGTCTGTTCATTATTTTTCTCCTGAACAAGCAAGAGGGGGATATATTGATAAAAGTTCAGATTTATATTCTTTAGGTATAGTTTTATATGAAATGCTTACAGGTAAAGTTCCATTTAGAGGTGATACTCCTGTCAATATAGCTTTAAAACACATAAATGAAGAAGTAATTTTTTCTCGTGAAATGGAAGCTAAAATACCTAAAGAAATAAGAATGTTGGTTTGCAAATTAACTCAAAAAAATCAAGTGAATAGATATCAAACTGCTGAGGAATTAATTAGAGATATAGAATATATAGAAAATGATGTTGAACCTGATTTTGAACAGGATTATGAGTATTACGCTACTCAAAAACTCGATACATTAAATGAAGAAATAAAACAAAAAATGGTCAAAGATTACAAGGAAGAAGGAGTTAAAACAGATATGAGGAAGAAAAAAACTAATAAGAAATTATTAACTTTATTAGCTATTTCTCTTGCATTAATTTTGTCTTTGGGATTGACTTTTACAGCGTATATGGTAAAAGATTTGTTTGTTGTAAAGCAATATGAAATGCCAAATTTGGAAAATACAACATTGGATGAAACAAAACAAAGATTAGAAGCAATAGGAATTAAAGTTGAAGTAAGAAGAGAATTATATGATGATTCAATAGAAAAAGATCATATAATAACTCAAATCCCTAAAGCGGGAAGTCCAATAAAAAAAGGACAAGTTGTAAAAGTCGATGTCAGTAAGGGTGGAGAACCTGTTAGTGTTCCTAATTTGATAAGAGAAAAATTAGAAGAGGCTGATAAAATATTAGAAGAAAATAATCTTAAAGAAGGTATTATAGAATATAAATTTAGTTCTTTACCAGAGGGAACTATATTAGATCAAAGACCAAAGGCTTTTACGGAAGTAGAAGAAGGTACAGGAATAGATCTTGTTGTTAGTAAAGGTAAAGAAGTAAAATTAATAAAAGTTCCAAATTTGATTGGAAAAACTTTAGAAGATGCTAGAATTAGTTTGGAAGGATTTACAATAGGAAATATAACTTATAAAGAAGATAAAACAAAGAAAGAGGGAGTAATATTACATCAAAGTATAAAAGCTAATCAATATGTAGAAGAAGGTTCTAAAATAGATTTGATTGTTAATGAATATAGTGAAGATTTGAATTATAATGATAAAGATCAACAAAAAGATGATGAAAAAGAAAATGAAGATATATTTGAAAAGCAAATTTCTATTGAATTGCCTGAAAACGAGGAAATTGTAAAAGTATTAGTTAAAGAAATAGGAAAAGACACATCGAAAATAATATTTAGTAAGGAAATTAATACAAAAGAAAAAGGAAATATAGTTTTAGTTCCGATAAAAGGAACAGGTCAAAAAGAATATGAGATATATGTAGATAATGAATTATATGAAACTATTTCAGTAAATTTTGAATAAAGGAGGGAACTATGTTAAGAGGAAGAATAATAAAAGGTATAGGTGGATTTTATTATGTAGATACAGATAAAGGGGTTTTTGAATGTAAGGCAAGAGGAATATTTAGAAAAAAGAAAATAGTTCCACTTGTTGGAGATTTAGTTGAGGTAAGTATTATAGAAGAAGATGAGAAAAAAGGTGTTATAGAAGAAATTTATGAAAGAAGTAGTGAATTAATAAGACCACCTGTATCTAATATAACTAAGGCTATAATAGTATTTTCTGTTAAAAATCCAAATCCTCATTTTTCACTTATGGATAGATTTATAGCCTTAGCTGAGAGAGAGGGACTTGAAATAGTAATAGTTATTAGTAAGATAGATTTAGATGATGACAATTATTTTGAAAAAATAGATAATATATACAAAAAAGCAGGCTATAAGGTTATACCAATAAGTGTAAAAAAATCTATAAATATAGAAAAAATAAAAGAAGAATTAGTAGATAATATAGTAGTTTTTGCAGGACCTTCAGGCGTGGGTAAATCAAGTCTTTTAAATGCTATTGATTCGAATTTAAAATTAGAAACAGGAAGTATAAGTAAAAAAATTAAAAGAGGAAAACATACAACAAGACATGCTGAACTTTTAAAATTACAGTGTGGAGGTATGGTTGTAGATACTCCTGGATTTAGTTCTTTAAATTTGGATAATATAGATGAAAGGGAATTAAAAGATTACTTTGTGGAATTTGACAAATATTCATCAGAATGTAAATTTTATAGAAATTGTTTACATGAAAATGAACCAGATTGTAGCGTTAAAGATGCGATTAAAAGAGGAGAAATATCAAAGCAAAGATATGAAAGTTATTTACAGCTACTCAAAGAAATAAGAAAAAATAATAGGAGGTATTAGATATGATAAAATTAGCTCCATCAATACTTTCAGCTGATTTTGCAAGACTTTTAGAAGATGTGAAGAAAGTAGAAAATGCAGGATGTGAATATTTGCATATAGATGTAATGGATGGTCATTTTGTTCCAAATATAACATTGGGACCAGCTATAGTTAAAAGCCTTAGAAAAGATGTTAATATGGTATTTGATGTCCATTTAATGATTGAAAATCCTGATATGTACATTAAAAGTTTTGTAGATGCAGGGGCTGATATAATAACTGTACATCAAGAAGCTTGTATTCATCTTCACAGGACAATACAAAATATAAAATCTTTAGGAGTTAAGGCGGCTGTTGCTTTAAATCCAGCAACGTCTATTGAAACTATTAAACATGTTGTAGATGAACTTGATATGGTTCTTGTTATGACTGTAAATCCTGGTTTTGGGGGTCAAAAATTTATACAGAGTATGGTATATAAGATAAAAGAATTAAAAAAATTAATAGATGAAAAAGGATTAAATGTAGATATACAAGTAGATGGAGGAATAAAACCTGATAATGTAGATAAAGTAGTAAAAGCAGGAGCCAATATTATAGTTGCAGGTTCAGCGATATTTAACAGTGAAAATATACCTGATACAGTTAAAAATTTTAGAGAAAATGCTAATGTTTAGGGAGTGATATATTGAAAGTAGCTATAATATCCAATGGGGATATTAAAGATTATGATTTTCATAAAAACATAGTAAAAAAATACGATTATATAATATGTGCAGATGGAGCATCTAATCACGCATATAAAATGGGGATAATTCCTAATATGATATTGGGTGATTTGGACTCGATAAATGAAGAAGTAAAAAAATATTTTATGAATAAAAAAGTAAAATTTAATACATTTCCTTCTAAAAAAAATAAAACTGATACAGAAATATGTATAGATTATGCGTTAAATTTAGGAGCTAAAGAAGTAGTTTTATTAGGTGTAATTGGGAGCAGAATGGATCATTCTTTAGCTAATATAAATATTTTGTATTATTTAATCAAGCAAGGCATAAAGGCAAGTATAGTAAATGAAAATAATGAAATACATATAACTGATAATGAAATAGAAGTTACAGGTAAACAGGGAGATATAATATCTATTATTCCTTTATATAATGATGTAGAAGGAGTTACTTTAAAAGGGCTTGAATATCCTTTGGATAATTTTTATTTGAAATTTTCAAGTTCTAGAGGTATATCAAATGTAATGATGGGTGATAGATGCAAAATAAGTTTAAAAAAAGGATATTTATTAGTTATAAAATCTAAAGATTAAATTTTTTAGGTCCTATGTTATTTTAATATAACGTAGGACTTTTTTATAACGAATAGGAAATTATATTCCTATTTAAATTGTGGATAAATATAAATTCCGTTATGAGTTTTAAGCAACGGAATTTGTTAGAATTCGTTGGCGCCATGAAATTTTAAAAAAGTCTACATTTAAAATCTTTAGAATGAAGACTTTTTTATTTGTATCATTTTAAATTTTTTTGAATATATTAAATATATGAAGAATATTGGGGTGAAGCCTATGAGAAGGTGTACGAAGCATTTAGTGGGATTAATTTGTATAGCTATAGGAATTAGCATTATAATTTCAATTGTTTTACCTAATTGGCTATGGATGACTTGTTTTGCAATTGTTCTTATTATAATAGGTTGTATTTGTTTTAAATAGGGGGGATAATATGAAAATAGTAGCTATTAAATTACCTAAATTTTTATCTGCAATAATAAAAATATTTATAAAAAAGAAATGAAAAAAGCCTACTTATTTAACAAGTAGGCTTGTGTATGTCAAATTATATAGCTCTTTCTACGTTGCCAGAACGTAAGCATCTTGTACATACGTTTAATCTCTTTGGAGTACCATCAACTATTGCTCTAACTCTTCTTAAATTAGGAGCCCAAGTTCTTTTGTTGTGACGGTTTGAGTGACTGACTGTATTTCCTGAAACTTTTCCTTTTCCGCAAATAGCACAAACTCTTGCCATAATTAACACCTCCTTCAAACCTTTATCAATGTCACTAAAAACATAATTATATTATCATATTACTTTTACTTTTGCAAGGGAAATGTTATATTTATATTGAATAAATTATATATATAATATAGAATTATATTATATGTTATTTTACGATTATTATAGGGGGTAAAAAAATGACTGGAACAATTGTCAATAAATATGGTAATATCTATATTGATAAAGAAGTTATAGAAAAAATAGCATCTCAAGCTGCAGTAGAATGTTATGGATTAGTAGGATTTGGTTATAAATCTAAAGTTAATGGATTGGTTGAGTTATTAAAAAAAGAAAATATGAGTAAAGGAGTAAAGGTCGAAATAGAAGAAGATAAAGTTTATATAGAATTATTTGTTATTATACAATATGGTACAAAAATATCGGTTGTTGCTGATAATATAATAAATAGAGTAAAGTACAGCATTGAAAAAATGACTTCACTTAAAGTAAAACAAATAGATATAAATGTGCAAGGAGTTAGAGTTTATAAGTAGTTAGGAGGTAAAATTTTGAAAATAGAATATATAGATGGGAAGCTCTTAAAGGACATGCTTGTATCTGGAGCAAATAATTTGGAAAATCACAAAGAGCTTGTAGATAAATTAAATGTATTTCCTGTACCAGATGGAGATACAGGAACAAATATGTCTTTGACAATAGCTTCAGCTATAAAAGAAGTTTTAAAAATTTCAAGTGATAATATAAATGATATTGGAAAGGCAGCTTCTAAAGGATCGTTAATGGGAGCTAGGGGTAATTCAGGAGTAATATTATCTCAGCTATTAAGAGGGTTTTCAAAATCTATAGAAGATAAAGAAAAATTGAGTACTATAGATATAGCTAATGCTTTAAAAGAAGGAGCGGATACTGCTTATAGAGCTGTAATAAAACCTATAGAAGGAACTATACTTACAGTGGCAAGAGAAACTGGGGAGTATGCATTAAAAATAGCTAAAAAAGAAAAAAATGTAAAGACATTTTTTGAAAAAGTGATTGATGCAGCTAATAGGTCTTTAGATAAAACTCCGGAAATATTAAAAACATTAAAAGAAGCAGGAGTTGTAGATTCTGGAGGCAAGGGATTAGTAATTATATATGAAGGTGCATATAAGGCTTTAATAGGAGAACCTGTTAAAAATGAGAAATATTTTATTGAGGAGTATAGTGAAGATGTATTTAATAAAAATATAAAAGATGATATAAAATTTTCGTATTGTACTGAATTTATATTAGAAAGTGATAAAATAGATTCAAATAATATAAAAAAAATTATAGAAAAATATGGAGATAGTTTAATTGTAGTTGGGGATGATTCTTTAATTAAAATACATATACATACAAATAATCCAGGTTTAGTATTGGAAGAAGCTTTAAAGTATGGACAATTGAATAAAATAAAAATAGATAATATGAGAATTCAACATGAGAATAGATTAGTTGAAGAATATAATAATGATAGTATAAAAGAAGAAACTATAGAAATTAAAAAATATGGATTTATAGCTACAGCTATGGGAGATGGAATTGCTTCAATATTTAAGGATTTTGGGGTGGACTATGTAATAGAAGGTGGACAGACAATGAATCCTAGTACAGAGGATTTTTTAGAAGGAATAGATAATATAAATGCAGAAAATATAATAATACTTCCAAATAATAGCAATATAGTAATGGCTGCAAATCAAGCGAGAGAAATTTCTAATAAAAATATAATAGTAATTCCTTCTAAGACTATACCTCAAGGATTTGCTGCACTTTTAGCTTTTAATTCAGAAGCGGATTACATTTCAAATGAAAAAGCAATGAAATATGCTTTAAACAATATTAAAACAGGACAAGTAACATTTGCTGTAAGAGATACTAATATTAATGGAGTAGATATAAAAGAAGGAGATATAATAGGAATAGGTGAAGGGGAAATAAAAAAATCTGGAAAAGATAAAAAAGAAGTTACATTGTCTTTGATAGAGGAATTAGTTGATGAGGATAATGAGATTGTAACTTTATTTTATGGAAAAGAAATAGATAAAAAGCACGCAGAGGAAATAAGAGATATAATAGAAGAGAAATATGATTATTTAGATGTGGAAATTTACTATGGAGGTCAACCTTTATATTATTATATTATTTCTGTAGAATAGATGCATTGTTTTAAAGCCCAATATTATTTTTAAAATAATATTGGGGTTTTTTATAATGAATAGGAAAAGTTTATTTTAGGGTGATTTTGATGAATTTAAATAAGAATTTGCAATACATAAAAGGAATAGGGCCTAAGAGGTGTAAAAAATTAAATAAGTTAGGCTTATATACGTTAAAAGATTTACTTTATTATTTTCCACGTCAATATGAAGATAGAAGTAAATTTAAAAAAATTTTTGATTTAGTAAATGGAGAAAAGGTATCTATAAGGGGTATTATAGTAGATTTTGAAGTTATAAAACCAAAAGATAATATAACTATAAGTAAAATTGAAGTTAAAGATGATACAGGGTATGCAAAACTTGTATTTTTCAATCAACAATATATTTTAAGCAATTTTAAAAAGGGAGATAGAATTGTTGCGTTTGGAAAAATAAAAAAAGAATTTGGAAAAACTGAAATTTTAAATTCTGAAGTAGAATTAGATACAAAAGATGCAACTTTAGTTGGCAAGATAGTACCTATATATTCTCTTACACATGGAATTACTAATAAAGAGTTAAGAAATATTATGAAAAATGTAATATTTAATTTAGATGAAAAAATAAAGGAATATTTACCAGAAGATATATTGGCAAAAAATAAACTTTGTGATATTGATTTTTCAATAAGAAATATTCATCTGCCTAAAACTTTAAATAATTTAAAAATAGCTTTATATAGACTTGTATTTGAAGAATTTTTAATTCTTCAATTAGGTCTTTTCTATTTAAAAAGTGGAGTTGTTGATAAAGAGGGGATTAAGTTTGAAAAAAAATCAAAGTTGTATGAAATAATAAATTCTTTGCCTTTTTCACTTACTAATGCACAGGCTAGAACTTTAGATGATATATTAAACGATATGAATTCAAATAAAGTGATGAATAGATTAGTTCAAGGAGATGTTGGGTCTGGTAAGACAGTAGTAGCTCTTTTATCTCTTGCTAATGCTGTGTTAAATGGATATCAGGGAGCGATGATGGCTCCCACAGAGATATTGGCAGAGCAACATTATAATTCTTTAATTCAAGTATTGTCTAAATTTGATATGAATATAGAATTGTTAGTTGGAAGTTTAACTAAAAAGAAAAAGAGAGAGATACTTAAAAAAGTAAAAGATGGTGATGTAAATATATTAATTGGAACTCATGCACTTATTGAAGATGAAGTTGAATTTAAAAATTTAGGTATGGTTATAACTGATGAGCAGCATAGATTTGGGGTAAGACAAAGAAGCAAATTGTCAGAAAAAGGTAATAATCCAGATGTTTTAGTAATGACTGCAACTCCTATTCCTAGAACACTTGCACTTATTTTGTATGGAGATTTAGATATATCTATAATAGATGAACTCCCTCCAGGTAGACAAAAAATAGATACATTTGCTATTCCTAAAGAAAAAAGAGGAAAAGCATATAACTTTGTAAGAAGTCAAGTTGAACTTGGAAGACAAGTTTATATAGTATGTCCATTAGTTGAAGAATCGGAGGTTATACAGGCAAAAGCTGCAGTTGAATTATTAGAAGAGTTAAGTTCAAAATATTTTTCTGATTTAAGATTAGGGCTTTTGCATGGAAAAATGAAAGCCAATGAAAAAGATGAAATTATGAAAAAATTTAAGAATGGAGAAATTGATATATTAGTTTCTACAACGGTTATAGAAGTTGGAGTAAATGTTCCAAATGCTACTTTGATGATAATAGAAAATGCAGAAAGGTTTGGACTTGCTCAGCTTCATCAATTAAGGGGGAGGGTTGGAAGAGGTAAGTATAAGTCTTATTGTATACTTATATATTCTTCAAAAAATGATATTGCACTTGAGCGTATGAAGATAATGGAACAAACTACAGATGGATTTAAAATATCTGAAAGAGATTTAGAAATTAGGGGTCCAGGAGAATTTTTTGGGACAAGACAGCATGGGCTTCCAGATTTGAAGATAGCAAATATTTTTAAACATATGAAAATATTAAAAGAAGCGCAAAAACAAGCAAAATTAATAATAAAAGAAGATAGTAAATTAAATCTTGAAAAAAATAAGAATTTAAAAAAAGAAATATTGGAAAAATTTAAAGGTAAATTAAATGAAATATCACTTAATTAATAAATTTATGTAATAATATATAATTATATGTTAAAATATATTGAGGAGGATAAGTATGAGAGTAATTTCAGGTAGTGCAAGGGGATTAAAACTTAAGTCTCCAAAGGGAATGGATGTAAGACCTACTACAGATAGAGTTAAAGAATCTGTGTTTAATATCATAAATAATAGATTGATGGATAGTTTTGTTTTAGATGTATTTTCTGGTACTGGCTCTTTAGGTATAGAGGCTTTATCAAGAGGAGCTCAAAAATGCATTTTTGTAGATTTAAGTAAAGAAAGTATAAAAATAATAAAAGAAAATGTGCAAAAGGCTAGATTTGATGAAAAGAGTGAAATTATTTTATCTGATGCTATAAATGCTATAAACAAATTAGCTGCTAGAAAAAATAAGTTTGATATAATATTTATGGATCCACCTTATCTTAAAAATTTAATAGAGCCTGTTTTAGAAGAGATAAGTAAAAAAAACATATTAGAAAATAATGGAATAATAATAGTGGAACATGATACTAAAGATAAATTATCAGAAAAAATAAATAATATTTATATGTATAGAGAAAAAAAGTATGGAAATACAACAATTTCATTTTTTGCTTTGGAGGAATAATATGAAAAAAATCGCAGTATATCCAGGTAGTTTTGATCCAGTTACAAATGGACATTTAGATATAATAAAAAGAGCATCTAAGTTATTTGATAAATTGATAGTAGCTGTTTTATATAACCCAAACAAAAAATCGTTATTTACATTTGAAGAAAGAGTAGAACTTTTGAAAGAAGCAGTTAAAGATTTAGATAATGTAGAAGTAGATAGTTTTTCGGGACTGTTAATAGATTATTGTAATGAAAAAAAAGTCAATGCAATAATAAGAGGATTAAGAGCTGTTTCAGATTTTGAATATGAACTTCAAATGGCTCAAATGAATAGACAATTAAATCCAGAAATAGAAACTGTTATTTTGACAACAAGTACAAAATATTCTTTTATAAGTTCATCTCTTATAAAAGAAGTAGCTAGATTTAAAGGAGATATTTCTAATTTAGTTCCAGATGTCGTATTGAGGAAATTGAACAAAATATTGTGCGGGGGGGATTAAAATTGGAACTTTTAAAGTTAATAGATGAGTTAGAAGATTTAGTAGAAGAAAGTTCAGGTATTCCTTTTGGAAATAAAGTTTTTGTTGATAAAAAACAATTTTTAGAAATAATAAAAGAAATAAGACTTCAGCTTCCAGATGAAATAAAGCAAGCGGAGTGGATTAATACAGAAAGACAGAGAATACTTGCTGAAGCACAGCAAGAGGCAGATAGTATTATAGAAAATGCAAAATCTTATGTTCAAGAACAAGTTGAAAATAGTGAAGTTATTAAGGAAGCTCAAAAACAGGCTGAAAAAATAATAGAGCAAGCTCAACATACGTCTAAAGAAATTAGACGAGGAGCAAGAGAATATGCAGATGGTATATTAGAAAAAATTCAAATTAATTTGGAAGGCTTAGTTGAAACCCTTAAACAAAATAGAGAAGAACTTAAATAAATTATTAAGTATATAAAATCCCGAATTGTTTTTTATATCAATATCGGGATTTTGTTATTGTGTTTTTTATAACGAATAGGAAATTATATTCCTATTTAAATTGTGGATAAATATAAATTCCGTTATGAGTTTTAAGCAACGGAATTCGTTAGAATTCGTTGGCGCCATGAAATTTTAAAAAAGTCTACATTTAAAATTTTTAGAATGAAGACTTTTTTATACAAGAAAAAATGTATATTATAAGACAAGTTATTAAAAATATTTTATTGTAGTATGATATTTCAGGGGTATATATTTTATAATAAATTGAATTGTAAAAAGTAGTTATATTTAAAGTGTTTTTAAATAAAGGATATAATAAATAACAGTAAATAGATGATAATATTCCATGTAAGAATTTACTAAATATGTATAGATATATGTTTATATCTGTTTTAGATAAAAAACTAGAACATTGAGCGAGAATAGATATTCCGCTAAAAGAAATTACAAAAGTGCATAGTGATATTTTAAATATTAGAGGAATTCCGTAAGACAGTGAAATATTATTACATCCTATAGTTATTTCAAATAAACCGCTTATAAATGCATATATAATATCTTTAGGTATATTGAGTGGATATAATAATATAAAAATTAAATTGCTGATTATATCTATAATTTTAAGTAAACTTAGTATTTTAAAAATAACTGAAAATATTATTACAAATCCACCAACTAAAAGTATTGAGTTTATTCCATTTCTTACAGAATCTCCAAGTATAGTATAAAATCCTGAGTTTTTATTATTTTTAGATTTTATAATTCTTTTTATTTCGTCTATTATATTTATATTTTTTTTAAATTTATACTTATTTTCTTGTTTGTTTTTATAATTTCTAAATATAAAGCCTACAGTTGCTGCTCCTAAATAGTGACATAGTGCTATAAAATAACCTATTTTAGAACTATTAAACATACCTATTCCAACAGAGCTTACCATAAATAATGGTCCAGAAGTAGAACAGAAAGAAGCTAGTCTTTGAGCTTCGTATTTTGTTATTTCTTTATTTTCTCTGAGTTGAGATGTCAATTTGGATCCTATGGGGTAACCGGAGATAATTGACATTGCAAATACTAACGAACCTTTTCCTGGAACATTAAACAAAAATCTAGTAATTTTTTCGAGAAATAATCCTATTATATCTATTATTTTTAAGTTAATTAATAAATTAGCTCCTATTAAAAATGGAAGTAGTGATGGAATTAATATATTAATAGTTATGTTCATTCCTACACGAGCAGATTCAACTGCGCTTTTGGGAAATATTACTATTCCACATATGAAAAAAAGGACTATTATTCCAGGAAGTAAAGATTTAATTAATGTATATTTTTTCATATAAACGCCCTCCAAAATTTTATTCTATATAAATATATTAACTTGAATGTGTATCTATGTAATTAATTATGATTTTTATGAAAATAAAAATTACAACATGTTACAATTAAATAACAAAATTGGTTTAAATATCAAAAAAAATTATAAATACAGTTGCATTTATAAATTTTTTCAATTGGACATATTGTTATAATTTTAATAAACTTGACTTAGAAATTTGTCTTAAAGTGTCATAATGAATAAAACGTTTTCAATGCGTTTTTAAGACAAAATAGATATTAGGAGGGAGAAATTTATGTATAATTTTCGAAAAATATTAGTTTTTGTACTTATTATGATTATGATTGCTATTTCTCTTGTTGGATGTGGAAGTACTAATTTATCAAAAAATACAGGTAAAGATGAAAAAGATAAATTAACTGTATGGTTACCGCCTATTGGTGAAAATGATAAGGTAGTTTGGGAACCTATATTAAAAGAATTTGAAGAAGAAAATAATGTTAAAGTCGATTTAGAGATAATTCCTTGGGAAGGATATCCTGAAAAGTATGCAACAGCTGTAGCTGCTGGGGAAGGACCTGATGTTGGTTATATGTATGCAGAGATGTTCCCTCAATTTATAAAAATGGGAGCTGTAGAAGATTTAACACCGTATTTAACGGATAAAGATTATGAAAATTACATATACATAGAAAATTGTAAAATGCTTGGAGGCATTTATGGTCTTGCAATAGAAGCTGCAAATCCAGCTGTATTATATTATAACAAAGATATATTAAAAGAATTAGGAGAAGAAGTGCCAAAAACTTGGGAAGATTTTAGGAGAATAGCTAAAAAAGCAACAAAAGATACTGATGGTGATGGAAAAATAGATCAATGGGGATTTGCTCAAGGATGGGGAGCTAATTTTTTTGGTGATCTTAATTGGAATTGGTATGGATTTTTATGGCAAGCTGGTGGAGAGCTTTATAATGATGATTTAAAGACAGTAAGATTTAATGATAAAGCAGGACTTGAAGCTGCACAATTTTTGTATGATCTTAAATTTGTAGATAAGGTAATTCCCGATAATGCCATGGCTCAAACTAATAAAGAAATGTTACAAACAACTTTTGGACCAGGTAAGGCTGCTTTTGCTATATGGCTTTCTTCAGGTGCATCTGAGATATTAGATAAGTCATTTCCAAATTTAAATTATGGATTTATAACATCGCTTAAAAACAAGGATATGGGGACTTTTGCGTCTGTTGATCAATTAACTTTAATGTCAGCAGCTAAGAATAAAAAATTAGCATTTAAATTAATGAAGCATATGTTAAGTGCTAAGTCTATGACTAAATTTCATAAATATCATCCAAGAGCACCAATATCTAAAGATGAGCCATATCAAGGTGATCCAAGATTTAAAGAGATTATAGAAAATGATAAAGGAATATACAGACCTTTGGTTGTAGCTCCTCATGGAGTTGAAGTGTATGAATATTTATGGAAGCAGCTACAAAGAATGATGGCTGGAGAAGTTAAGCCTAAAGAAGCTCTAGATGAAGCAGCAAGATATGCTAATGATTTGTTAGCTCAAGATCAAAAATAGCTTTAATTTTAATCTTTCTGAGAAGAAAGGAGCAATAAATGAAAAAATTAAGCGCTTATGGATATATACTTCCTTTAGGAATATTATTGACCAGCTTTTATGTTGTTCCGATAATAATGTCTATTTATTTTAGTTTTACAAAATATAATATTGTATCTCCAGCAAAATTTATTGGAATTAAAAATTATTTAAATCTTGGAAAAGATAAGATGTTTATAGCATCTTTAAAAAATACATTTCAATTTACTATTGTTGTTGTACCGCTTCAAACATTATTTTCTTTAATAATGGCAGTTTGGTTGACCAATAGAGAAAAAAGTAAGTTAACTGAATTTGTAAAAGGAGTAATGTTTATTCCTGTAATATCTTCTATGATACTCATTGGAATTGTTTGGAGAATATTACTTAATGGAGATACATCACCTTTAAATTTTATATTTACATTTGTTGGATTGAATCCGCCTAATTGGATTGGAGATGTTAAAACAGCTCTTCCGACTTTAATGATGATTGCTATATGGAAAAATATAGGTTATTTTATGGTTGTGTATATTGCAGGAATTATGGATATCCCTAAAAGTTATTATGAATCAGCAAAAGTAGATGGAGCAAGTAAGTGGCATGAATTTTGGTATATAACTGTACCACTTTTAAAACCGATTACTATTTTAGTAGTTTTCTTAGGATTTATATGGTCTTTTCAGGTGTTTGATTTGGTATATACATTGACAGGAGGAGGGCCAGGCGTGGCTACTATGACAATGGTTCTTCATATATATAATTTAGCGTTTAAACAATTTAATTCAGGATATGCCATGGCAGTTGCTAATGTATTATTTTTTATAATAGCTGTTATTTCAATACTACAAAAAAAATTTTTTAAAAAAGATCAATCAATTTATTAATGGAGGAAGTAAATGAAGAGTATAAAGAGGATTGCGGGAGATACGATTTTGCTTGTAATTGCAAGCTGTATGATGGTTCCTTTTGTGTATATGGTTATGACATCTTTAAAGGTTACTTATACAGCGTATAACTTTGATTTTTCGCTTTCTGATATAACATTTCGAAATTATATAAATATTTTTAGGAATCATAATTTCATGCATTATTTTTTTAACAGTACATTTATAGCACTAGGGGGAGTGATTCTGAATGTTTTATTCAGTAGTTTAGCTGGATTTGCTTTTGCTAAAAAGGATTTCCCTGGAAATGAAAAAATATTTTTTTTTATGATTATGACTTTAATTATACCTTCACAAGTTACAATGATACCTCTTTATATAATAATGAAATATTTAGGTTGGATTAATACGTATTATGCTCTGATCCTTCCGATACCAACTGCTTTTGGAGTATTTTTAATGCGTCAGGCAATACTTAATATTCCAAATGATTTAATAGAGTCAGCGAGAATAGATGGATGTTCAGATATTAGGATATTTTTTCAAATTGTGCTTCCGTTAATTAAACCTGCTATTATAACTCTTTCGATTTTTACTTTTGTAGGTGCGTGGAACGAATTTTTATGGCCTCTTATTATGACTACTAATGATTCGGTTAGAACATTAACAGTAGGACTTTCTACTTTAAATGCTCAATATACAGTGAATTATGGTCTTGTAATGGCTGGAGCAACACTTACATTTCTTCCTTCTTTTATATTTTATTTGATTTTACAAAAGAAATTTGTTGAAGGAGTTACATTATCAGGGATTAAAGGATAATCATAAATTAATGAGAAAAGAGGTTGATTTATGCGAGTAGTAAGAGGAACTAAAAAGGAAGAGTTTAAATCTGTAATTGATTTAATTAATAATGTCTTTAGAATTTCTAAGGGACATAATCCTACTATGGATAAGGAATTTCCACTTTTGCTTAATGAAAATAATGTGAATAATATGAGGATAATTAAAGAAGATGGAAAAATTGTTTCTGTTGTTAATTTTTTAAAAGAAGATATTTTTATAGAGGGAAGCGTAATAAAAGCAGCATCTATTGGTGCAGTATGTACGGATAAAAATTATAGAAAAAGAGGATATTCTTCATTGATTTTAGATGATGTTGAAAAAAAGATGTATAAAGATGGTGTTGATATTGTTCTTATTTCAGGAACGAGAAATTTATATAAGAGGAGAAATTATATTGAAGTTGAAAATTTTTATGAATATACAATAAAACCCGAAAATATAGATATGAATATTGAAGTTGTAGATTATAAATTAGAGTACTTAAATGAAATGGCTTATATGTATAATCAAAATTCTACAAGATATTATAGAACATATGAAGAATTTGAAATACTTTTAGAGGCTGCAACTATTCCCTGGGGAAGATATACTTATAAAAAATATGTATTGATAAACGATAAGAATTTAATAGGTTATATTGTGCTTAGAATAATTGATGAAAATGTTAAATACGGACAAGTTATAGAACTATTTGGAAGTCAAGATGTTGTATTTAAAGTTCTTTCAAATATTTGTTTAGATCTTAAACTTGATAGTATTAAATATTATGTTCATGTAAATGATAAAATAAACCAACTGATTAATTGCTTTAAGAAAGAAAAAACATATCTTCATGGAACTGTTAAGATAATTAACTTTGTTAGTTTTATGGAAAATTTAAGAAATTATTTTATTCAACATGTATCAAAAAGAGTAATAGATAAAATTAAATTTAAGCAGGATGAAGAAGGTTATTATTTTGAAATAGAAAATGAGATATTAAAAATTAAAGATGTTAAAGAGCTTACAAAATTAGTATTTGAAGGGTATGATGAGACTGATATAGATTTAGAAGATAAACCTTATATTAAAAAATTTTTGAAAAATGTTTTTCCAATTCCATTTATATGGACTGCGAATTTGAATTATCAATAAAATTAAGGGGCTGAGTAAATTGAATATTAAATATGCTGTTTTAGATTCATCATATAAACATATAAAATACGGTGATATTTCTAGAAATATATGGGAAAAAAATAATATGGAAATTACTGTTGCAAAACAAGAAAAATTTGCATTTCAAATAATGTTAAATTGTGATGAGGAAATTTATTGTTTACTAGATAAAAATAATAATTTGAGTTGGAAGGGTCTTAAAAATAGACTGAGATTGGATTTGAAATTAGATAAGGAGTTAGAAAAGTATTTTAATATTTCATTTTTAGGTTATGTAAAAGATGATACAGGAATACTTGTTAGTGACCCTATTTTAAGAGAATCAGGACTTTTAATAGAAGAAGAAATTTCTCAAATGATTTGGGTAGAAGGGGTAATACCTTTTTTTTGGGAAAATAAAAATATAGATATAAGTATAGAGATATATAGTCAATGTGGTTTTGAAGATGAAGAAAAAATAGGAACAATTAAAGTGAAAGTGAATGTTATGGATATATGTTTAAGTCCATTAAATAAGTTTGATTTTTATCTAGATTTATGGCAACATCCAAGCAATTGGGCTAGAATGTATAAAGTTTCTTTTTGGTCTAAAGATCATTGGGAGATTATAAAGAATTATTTAAAGGAATTAGCATCTATAGGTGAAAAGGTTATCACAGTAATTGTTTCGGATTTTCCATGGGCAGGTCAATCTTGTTATAAGTTTCAAAAAAATGCTTCAAATCTTTTTGAACACAATATGGTCAAGATAATAAAAAATAAGAATGGAAAATTATTGTGTGATTTTTCTGTTTTAGATAAATATATTAATATGTGTATGGAATTGGGGATAGATAAAGAGATAGATTTATTTGGTCTTTTGGGTAATTGGGATGCCTTTGATTTTGGAAATCCTATTAGAGATTATAAAGATCCAATAAGATTAAATTATTATGATGAAGATAGTGGAACTTTTAAATATATAAAAACAAAAGAAGAATTAAAGACTTATATTACATTGTTATTTGATCATCTCATAGAAAAAGGTTGGTGGGATAAAATTTATGTGATGAGTGATGAACCTAATAATTCAGATGTTTTTAATGAATGTGTTGAATTTATTAATTCTTGTTCTAAAGAATATAAAGTACTTTATAAAACTGCTGTTCATGATGGAAAATTTATGAAAAAATCTTTTCGAAAAGTAGATTCTTTTTCTTTAAGTCTTCCGCTTATAATAAGTAATTTAGATAGTTTACATGAAATTAGAAGATATTTTAATGAGAAAATGGGAAAATTTACATGGTATGTATGTTGCTTTCCTCAAAGACCTAATAATTTTATAAGCTCTCCATTTATAGAGAGTAGATTAATTGGATGGTTTACATATTACTTTGGATTAGATGGTTTTTTGAGATGGGATTATGCAATATGGCCAAATAATCCTTGGAATGAGCCAAGTTATAAATTTCCTAAATGGAAAGCTGGTGATATGTTTTTTGTTTATCCAGGATATGATTTAAAGCCGGTACGTTCTGTTCGTTGGGAGAATTTAAGATTTGGGATTCAGGATTATCAGTTATTTAGACTTTTAGAAGAAAAAGGCTTTTCTAAAGAAGAAATAGAAGAAAAATTTATGGAAAAAGTTTTAGGAAAAAAAGGATATATGGAAGCTCCAAGTGATAGAAGTGTAGAATTAGATTATAAGATTGAATATAATTTATACAATGAAATTAGGAAAAGTATTATGGAAAAATTATTGTAACTGCCGGTTAAGCCGGCAGTACTGAAATTTCTTTCTCGTCTTACGTAGGTATCGTTTTTATCTTCTATTGTTTCTTCTCTTTTTGCACTAATAGTTAGATAGTTGTTTTCATAATCTATATTGATAGCTTCTTTATTAATTCCAGGTAAATCTGCTTCTATTATATATTCATTTTTTGTTTCTTTTAGGTCGACTTTGAAATTATTGCCAAATACAGTTGTTGGAAAGAAGTCATCTTCGAAAAAGTTATTAAAAAGATGATTAAAATAATCGCTTTTTTTTGTTATAGAATTATTATTTTTTTTAAAAGGAACCATATCAAACATGAAAAAACCTCCCTTAACTATGTTTAAATACAATGTATTTATTATTATTTTAACCAAAAAAACAAAATGAATTATATTTTTTTATGTATTTTTTTGTTTTTATTTGACGGTTAAAAAAAATTCAATAAATTAAGTTGTGATTTAAAATATTGTGAATATTTTATTTAAAAATGGAATTATTGTGGTATACTATTAATTAAATTAATGTGAAAGTAGGTGAAACTAATGAAAAAAGCAAAAGTTGTAATTGTAGATGATTCTCCTTTTTCAATAGCTATTATTAGAGATATATTGATTGAAAAAGGATTTGATGTGGTTGGAGAGGCAGGGTCATTGGAAGAAACTATAAGAGTAGTTGAAGAAAAAAAGCCAGATTTAGTCACTATGGATATGACAATTCCAGGAACTGATGGATTGGAGTGTACAAGAGCAGTCCATTCAATAAATCCTAATATAAAAGTTATAGTAATTAGTTCTATGATGGATGATGAAATAATTAAAGAAGCTAAGAAAAATAAAGTATCTGGATATATTCAAAAGCCAATAGATCCAGAAAATCTTATTACTGAAATAGAAAGAGTAATGGCTGGAGAAGAATTGTTTGAGGAATTAAATGAAATTTATCCAAAAGTATTTAAGGAAGCATTTTATGATAATATGAATAGGTTTACAAAAACTATACCTTGTTTTAATGATGAGGTTAAAGAGAATAAGGGTTTATCTTCAAGAGGTATTTCTGTTGTCGTAGGTATAATAGGAAAATATTTAGGAAGAATGATTTTTGATTTATCTTATGAAACTGCGCAAAATATGGCTAAAAGTATATTAAAAAGAGATGTTAAAGATATACATGAGACTTTAGCCATGGTTGAAGAATTTGCTAATATTGTTGCAGGAAATGCATGTTCTATGATAAATAGAAGAAATAAAGTTTATGGACTTCGTGTAGCTCCTCCTACTGTATTTCATGGTAAATCTTTAAATATATCAAAAACTGAGTTGGAGACCATTTCATTAGTAATTCAAACGGATTTTGGTGAAATGTACTTAAATGTAGGTTTTAAAAGAGGTGATAATGAATGGATGTAAAAGTTGTAAATCCTTTCATTAACTCTTTTTCAGCTGTAATGCCTCAATTTGGGTTTGAACGTGTTGAAAAAAAAGAAGTGTTTGTTAAAGGAAGAGTTATCAAAAGTTCTGGGGTAATGTTAATTTTAGGAATTGTAGGAGATATAAGAGGTAATGTAATTTATTCTATGGATATTGAAAGTGCAAAAAAGATTGCTTCTAAAATGATGATGGGAATGCCTGTTGATGAATTAAATGATATGGCACAGAGTGCAATTTCTGAACTTTCAAATATGTTAACAGCAAATGCAAGTATTAATCTTGAAAATATAGGGGTGAATATAAATATATCAACACCATCTTTGATGTATGGTAAAGATTTTGAAGCAAAAATGAACACAGATAAGGTTTTATGTGTTGAGATTTTAGTTGATGATATTCCAGTTGAAATTAATATTGCTTTTGAGTAATTTGAAGTATAAAGCATCTGAAATTATATATTCAGATGCTTTATTTGATATAAATAGGAGATATATAATAATCCATGGCTCCTTTTAATAAATCTTTTCTTTTATTGTAATAAATTAAATTATATAAATTAGTAGCTTTTATGTCGTATTTTAAAAACAAATTTAGTATTCTGTCTTCTTTTAAGTTTACATTGCTCAGTTTGTTTATTATTTTAATATTTGAGTTTTGTTTTATATTTTTTATAATTTCTCGACCTTTATCGTTAAATGCAAGTATTCTAATATATGGAACAGTATCGATGTCTTTAATTGTTAATATGTCTTCTTTTTTTATTCCTAATAGTATATTTGTAAGAATTCTTTTTATTTTAGTGAGTGTATATCTTTTAGATTTTATATTTAAAATAAGTTCTTCAAATGAAGATGTATTGAAAATTGAATTGACTATTTTATTTTCTATTCCTTCATTTACTTCAAAATAATAATTTATATTTTTTTCTTCTCTTAATATAATTCCCTGTATTAATTGATAAAAACAATCCGAAAAAACAGGATTAAAATTATTTTTGGTTTGAAAATTTATTAAACTATAAGTGGCTTTAGGAACAACTTTATTTAAAATATCTAAATTGAAATTTGATTTTAGCAATTCTCTTATAGCTGTAGCACTGCATATATCATTTTCTATATTTGTAGAATTGTATTCAGATTTAATTCTTTTTATTGTATAAGGTTTGATTGAACTTTTAAGTTTAATAATACTTTTGATGTATTCTATTCCTAATATGTTATTAGAGCTGTTTAAAATTTTTGAGAGGGTGTCTTCGTTTATATTTAAAATACTATTATTTTTTATATAGTCAAATAAAGATTTAGATCTAGCTGATGGGAACAATAATCCTTTATTCAAATAATTTTTAAGGTGTTTTTTAAACTCTATTGGTTCATTAACTAGTATTTTGCTGATTTTATACAATATATCTATATTTCCAATTTCACTACCAAAGCAAATACTATCTACAATGTTAGTACTATTTAAAGTATTAATAGCGCCATGGCTGAAAAATTCTGCACTTTGAGTAGAGTAAAGAGTGGGAAGTTCTATAACTAAATCTATTCCGGATTTTACAGCCATTTTAGCTCTTGTCCATTTATCAAATAATGCTGGTTCTCCTCGTTGCAAGAAATGACCACTCATTATAGCTATAGTATGAGTAGAATTAGTTATTTTTTTGGATTCTAAAAAATGATATAAATGACCGTTGTGAAAAGGGTTGTATTCGACTATTAATCCTAAAACTTTCATATTTGACTCTCCTTTAGTTTTTTCAAAATTTATTTAGAGTGAAGATTTATTTACTTTATATAATTTATATATTAATTCAATTTGCAATTAAAATAAATAAATTTATAAAAAAATAAAAGGGATTCGATGGAATTTGTAGAATATTAAAAAAATAAAAACGTTTACTTATGATTTTGTTAGTGTAACTTTTTATGTACATTTTTAATCAAAAATGCTATATTATTTATTGTTAGGTTTATTGTGTAATGTATACACAAACAAGTTAATATTAAATGAAACTAGGAGGTAGTAAAAAAGATGAATGTATTAGTTATTAACTGTGGTAGTTCTTCTTTAAAGTATCAATTAATTGACATGGAAAATGAGAGTGTATTAGCTAAAGGTTTAGCGGAAAGAATAGGTATAGAAGGTTCGGTGGTGAAACATCAAACTACTGGAAAAGATAAAGTTACTATTGAAAAACCAATGAAAGATCATAAAGATGCACTTGAGATAGTTTTAAACTCTATAGCACATCCAGAATATGGTGCGGTAAAAGATATGAAAGAGATATCAGCTGTTGGACATAGAGTTGTTCATGGGGGAGAAAAATTTACGACTTCTGTTGTTATAACTGATGAAGTTAAAAAAGGTATAGAAGATTGTGTGGAACTTGCACCTCTTCACAACCCAGCAAACTTAATAGGAATAAATGCTTGTCAAGAAATACTTCCAAATGTTCCTATGGTTGCAGTTTTTGATACAGCGTTCCATCAAACAATGCCAAAGTCTTCTTATTTATATGGTCTTCCATATGAATTATATGAGAAATATGGAATAAGAAGATACGGATTCCATGGCACATCTCATAAATATGTATCACAAAGAGCTGCTCAAATGCTTAATAAAAATATAGAAGATTTAAAAATAGTTACTTGTCATTTAGGAAATGGAGCTAGTATAGCGGCGGTTGAAAATGGAAAATGTGTGGATACTTCTATGGGATTTACTCCGCTTGAAGGTTTAATAATGGGAACTAGATGTGGAGATATAGATCCTGCTATAGTACCATTTTTAATGGAAAAAGAAGGATTAGATGCAGATGCATTAAATACTTTAATGAATAAAAAGTCTGGAGTTCTTGGAATGACAGGAATATCAAGTGATTTTAGAGATATAGAAGATGCTGCTGATAATGGAGATGAAAAAGCTATAACTGCATTAGATGCTTATTGTAAGAGAGTTAAAAAGTACATAGGATCTTATATGGCTGAAATGGGTGGATTAGATGTAGTTTTATTTACTGCTGGAATAGGAGAAAATTCTGTAGCAATTCGTGAACAAGTATGTAAGGGACTTGAAGGAATTGGAATAAAAATAGATACAGAAAAAAATAAAGTTAGAGGAGAAGAAAGAATAATAAGTACAGAAGATTCTAAAGTTAAAGTATTAATAGTTCCTACTAACGAAGAATTAATGATTGCAAGAGAAACTGCTGAGTTAGTAAAATAATTATTGGGTAAAATAAAAAGGTAGGTTGTAACCTACCTTTTTATTATCTATCAAGTAAAAATACTTGACAAAACAATAAGGCATTTGTATAATTAACTTGGCAATATATTGAGGTGATTAAATGATAATAAGTCTAGAAAAATTAATAAAAAGAGAAGTTGATATTTTAGACTTGAATTTTTCTCAAAAAATTGATAGTATTAATTGTTGTGGTAAAAGTTATAAAGTAACTTCTCCAGTTGAACTTAAAGGGAAAATAATTAAGACTGGTGAAGGGATGTATTTAGATAGTGAAGTTAAATTTTCAATATTAGATTATTGTAGTAGATGTTTAAAAGAACTAGAAATAGATTTAGAGTATCCAATCAAGGGATTTCTAGTTAAAAATGAAAAAGATGTATTGGAAGATGAGGATACTTATGTTTATAATGGGGACGAATTAGATTTTAAGAATATAATTGAAGATACTTTTGTATTGAATATTCCACAAAAGGTTCTATGTGATGAAGATTGTAAAGGTCTTTGTCCAGGATGTGGAGTGAATTTGAATGAAGAAGAGTGTAAGTGTCATGATGATGAAAATGACGAACAATTTGTTGATCCCCGTTTTGCTAAATTGAAAGATTTTTTTAAAAATGACTAAGGAGGTGGGATAAATGGCAGTACCAAAGCGTAAAACTTCAAGATCAAAAAGAGATTCAAGAAGAGCAGCTAATTCAAAAATGGTTGCAGTAGGGTTTGTAAAATGCCCACAGTGTCACGAACCAAAATTACCACACAGAGTATGCCCAGATTGTGGATACTATAAAGGTAAAGAAGTAGTAGCTAAATAATAAAGAAAAGCATGTAGTTGCAACTACATGCTTTTTGTTTTTTTGCTATATTGATTTATAGTATTAAATATTATATACTAATATTAGTATCTGGTACTAAGACGAGTTATAATTTAGGGGTGAAAACCGTGAAAAGAAAGAGTAAAGAAACAAGACAAAAAGAGCTTTCCCAAATGTTAAAACAAGACCCTTTTTATACAGATGAAGAATTATCTGCCTATTTTGGCGTTAGTATACAAACTATACGATTAGATAGATTGAGACTTGGTATACCAGAACTTAGAGAAAGAGTAAAAAAGGTTGCGGAAGATAATATAAATAAAGTAAAAACTTTGGGAAGTAAAGAAATTGTAGGAGAAATTATAGATTTAGATGTCGGAAATTTAGGGATCTCAATACTTGAAACTACTTCTTATATGACATATTCTAAAACAAATATAGTAAGAGGACATTTTGTTTTTGCTCAAGCAGAATCATTAGCCATGGCAGTAGTCAATGCTCCTGTAGTACTTATGGGGGTTGCAAATATAAAAAATATAAATCCTATAAGACCTAATGATAGACTTATAGCAAAAGCAGAGGTAATTAGAGTAAGAGATAAAAAGCATTATGTGCACGTTAAAATAAACAACAAAAATCACGAACAGGTTTTTAGGGGGAAATTTATTTTTAATGAGATATTTTAAAGGGAGGAATAAATGTGAAGATAGTAGTTGACTGTATGGGAGGAGATAATGCCCCGTATTCAACTGTCGAAGGAATAGTCAGTGCTATAAATGAATTTAATGTAGAAATAATAGCAATTGGAGATAAAAATATATTAGAAGAAAATTTTAATAAATACACATTTGATAAAAGTAAATTAGAAATAATTCATACGAGTGAAATAATTTTAAATGAAGATAAACCTGTAAAAGCAATAAGAAGTAAAAAAGATTCCTCTATGGTAGTAGCTTTAAATTTAGTAAAAGAAGGTAAAGCTGATGCTATAGTTTCTGCTGGAAATACTGGAGCACTTCTCGCTGGAGGGTTGTTTATACTTGGAAGAATAAAAGGAGTAGATAGACCTGCTCTTTGTACGTTTTTGCCAAATAAAAAAGGAATGTCAGTATTACTAGATGCAGGAGCTAATGCTGATTGTAAACCTAGAAATTTATTAGAATTCGGTGTTATGGGTTCTATTTATGCTAATAAAATTTTAAAAATAAATAGTCCTAAAGTTGGAATTGTAAATGTTGGAGAAGAAGAAGGAAAAGGGAATGAGCTTACTAAAAAATCTTATGAACTATTAAAAAGTAATGAAGATATAAATTTTGTAGGAAATGTTGAAGCTAGGAATATACCTTATGGTTATAGTGATGTAATAGTTTGTGATGGATTTACGGGAAATGTAATTTTAAAGCTCATAGAAGGGGTTGCTATGTCGATATTTTCAATGCTTAAAGAAATTTTTACAAATAGCATTAAGACAAAGATTGGAGCGACATTATTAAAAGGTGATTTAGTAGATATGAAAAGAAAATTAGATTATACAGAATATGGTGGTGCACCTTTTCTTGGAGTGAATGGAGCTTTAATTAAAGCACATGGAAGCTCTAATGCAAAAGCTATAAAAAACGCAATTAAACAGAGTATTAAATTTGTAGAAGGCAATGTTTTGAATGAGATTAAACTAAAAATAGATAAATTAGGAGTTGATAATATTGAATAAATTAAAAAGAGCTGGAATTATTGGTTTAGGAAGTTGTGTTCCAGAAAAAGTTCTTACTAACTTTGATTTGGAAAAAATGGTTGATACATCAGATGAATGGATAGTTACAAGAACTGGGATCAAAAAAAGAAGAGTAGCTGATGAAAATACAGCAACTTCTGATCTTGCTACAATTGCTGCACAGAAGGCAATAAAGTCTGCAGGTATTAGTGCTGAAGAAATTGATTTAATAATAGTAGCAACTGTAACTCCTGATATGGCATTTCCATCAACAGCTTGTATAATTCAAAAAAATATAGGAGCGGTTAATGCGGCTACATTTGATTTAGAAGCTGGTTGTTCAGGATTTATATATGCGATGAGTGTTGGAAAAAATTTTATAGAAACAGGAATGTATAAAAAAGTATTAATAATAGGAGCAGAAACTCTTTCTAAGATATTAGATTGGAAAGACAGAAATACATGTGTATTGTTTGGTGATGGAGCAGGAGCAGCAGTATTAGGAGAAGTTAAAGAAAATGAAGGAATATTATCGACAACTTTAGGTGCAGATGGAGCAGGCGGAGAATGTTTAAACATGCCAGCAGGAGGGTCGAGAATGCCTGCTAGTATTGATACTGTAGAAAATAGACTTCACTATATAAAAATGGCTGGAAGTGATGTGTTTAAATTTGCGGTTAGAATTATGCCTAAAGCTTCTAAGGAAGCATTAGAACTTGCTGGTTTAGGTTTAGAAGATATAGATTATTTAGTACCTCATCAAGCTAATATAAGGATAATAGAAGCTGCAGCTAAAAGATTAAAAGTTGATATGGATAAGGTATATGTTAATTTAGATGAGTATGGAAATATGTCAGCGGCTTCTATTCCAGTTGCACTTGATGAAGCTTATAGAAAGGAAAAAATAAAAAAAGGAGATAATGTTGTTTTAGTGGGATTTGGAGCAGGACTTACTTGGGGTTCAGCAGTTATAAAATGGAGTATTTAGGAGGGATTTGTATGAATAGAGTGTGTAATCTTTTAGGTATAAAATATCCAATAATTCAAGGTGGAATGGCATGGGTTGCTACGGCTGAACTTGCATCGGCAGTATCAAATGCAGGGGGGCTTGGACTTATTGCAGCAGGAAATGCCCCAGCAGATATTGTAAGAAATGAAATTAAAAAGGCAAAAGAACTTACCAATAAGCCGTTTGGTGTGAATGTAATGTTGTTATCACCATATGTTGATGAAGTTATGGATGTTATATATGAAGAAAGAGTTTCGGTAATTACAACTGGAGCAGGAAACCCTGCTAAGTATATGAAAAAATTAAAAGAAATTGGAACTAAAATAATTCCAGTAGTTCCATCGGTGGCTTTAGCAAAGAGAATGGAAAAATATGGAGCAGATGCTGTTATAGTAGAAGGAACAGAAGCAGGAGGACACATAGGAGAACTTACAACTATGGTTTTAGTTCCTCAAGTTGTAGATGAAGTTAGTATTCCTGTAATAGCTGCAGGAGGAATTGCTGATGGAAGAGGAATGGCAGCAGTATTTGCACTAGGAGCTGAAGGAGTTCAGATAGGAACTAAATTTATTTGTAGTACAGAATGTACTGTTCATGAAAATTATAAAAAAGCAATAATTAATGCAAAAGATAGAGATGCTGTAGTTAGTGGTAGAAGCACTGGACATCCTGTTAGAGCATTAAAAAATAAATTAATGAAAGAATTAATAAAACTTGAAAAAGAAGGAGCAGATCCGAGTATTATAGATGAAAAAGGGGTAGGCTCTTTAAGAGCAGCAGTAATAGACGGAGATATGGAAAATGGATCTATAATGGCTGGACAAAGTGCTGCTATGGTAAAAGAAATAAAAACTTGTAAAGAAATTGTGGAAGAAATTATAGATGATGCTAAAAAAGTAATATCTAATTTAGATGTTTAGGAGGGGTTTTATGGGTAAAGTGGCTTTTGTATTTCCGGGACAAGGATCTCAATATGTAGGTATGGGTAAAGATGTATACGAAAATTATGAAAGTGCAAGAAAAATATTTGATAAAGCTAATGAAGTTTTACATATGGATTTAAAATCTATAATGTTTGAAGGACCAGATGAAATTCTTACTAAAACTGAAAATACTCAGCCGGCTATTCTTACTTTAAGTATTGCTTTATTTGAAGTTTTAAAAGAAAAATTAGATATAAAATTTGATGCTTGTGCAGGATTGTCTTTAGGTGAATATTCAGCTTTAGTAGCATCTGGTGCAATAACTTTTGAAGAAGCTGTAGTGCTTGTTAAAAAAAGAGGAAAATATATGCAAGAAGCAGTTCCTGAAGGTGTTGGAACAATGGCAGCAATTCTTGGTCTTGAAAGAGATATATTAATAGATGTATTAGATGAGGTTTCAAAAGAAGGGATTGTAGAAGCTGCTAATTTTAATAGTCCAGGGCAAATAGTTATATCAGGAGAAATAAAAGCAGTAGAAAAAGCAGTGCAGTTGTGTAAGGAAAAAGGGGCTAAAAAGGCTGTTATATTAAAAGTGAGTGCTCCTTTTCATTCTTCTATGTTAATTAAAGCTGGAGAAAATCTTAAGAAAGAACTTGATAAAGTAGAATTTAATCATTTGCAAGTTCCGGTAGTTACTAATGTTACAGCTGATTATGTAAAAAAAGAAGATATAAAGGAGTTTTTAGTTAAGCAAGTTAGTTCGTCTGTACTTTGGGAAGATTCAATAGAAAGACTTATAAAAGATGGATTTGATACTTTTGTTGAAATAGGTCCTTCAAAAACATTAAAAGGATTTGTAAATAAAATATCTAAAAAATTGAATACAAAGGTGAATATTTACAATGTAGAAAATACAGCTACTTTAGAAAAATTTATAAATGATATAAGGGGGTAAATTTATGCATTTAAAAGATAAAGTTGCTCTTGTAACAGGAGGTTCAAGAGGAATAGGAAAAGCTATTGCTATAAAACTTGCATCTTTAGGAGCTAATGTTGCTATAAACTATACTTCAAGAGAAGAAGATGCACTTAAAACTAAGGAAGAAATAGAAAAATATGGAGTAAAGTCTTTTGTTATAAAATGCGATGTATCTAATTTTGAAGATGCACAGAATATGGTAGATGAAGTTATAAAGGAATTTGGAAAAATAGATATATTGGTAAATAATGCAGGGATAACTAAAGATACTCTTTTAATGAAAATGAAAGAAGAAGATTTTGATAAAGTAATTTCTGTAAATTTAAAAGGAGTATTTAATTGTACAAAAGCAGTAACTAGACCTATGATGAAGCAAAGATATGGTAAAATAATAAATATGGCTTCTGTAGTTGGTGTTATAGGAAATGCAGGACAAGCAAATTATTGTGCATCTAAAGCTGGAGTTATAGGTTTTACAAAGGCAACAGCAAGAGAACTTGCTGCGAGAAATATAAACATAAATGCTATAGCTCCAGGGTTTATAGAAACTGAAATGACTGAAGTTTTAAAAGAAGATGTGAAAAAATATTATGAGGAAAGTATACCTATGAGAAAATTTGGAAAGCCAGAGGATGTAGCTAATTTAGTAGCATTTTTAGTTAGTGATATGTCTTCTTATATAACAGGTCAAGTTATAAATGTAGACGGTGGTATGGTAATGCAGTAAAATAAATAGTGTTGAAGAAAATAAGTGTTTTTGGAGGGGAATTTATGAAGAGAAGAGTTGTAGTCACAGGAATAGGATGTGTAACGCCCATAGGAGTAGGGAAGGAAAATTTTTGGAATAATTTGAAAAGAGGAGTTTGTGGAATTGATAAAATAACTAGATTTGATGCTACTGATTTTGCAACTCAAATAGCTGCTGAAGTTAAAGATTTTCAAGCTTCGGATTTTATAGATAAAAGAGAAGCTAGAAGAATGGATAGATTTACTCAATTTGCAGTAGCATCGGCTAAAATGGCAATTGAAGATTCAGAACTTGATTTAAAAAATGTTGATGAAAATAAATTTGGTGTAATTATAGGATCGGGAATAGGTGGAATAGAAACTCTAGAAGAACAACATACAAAGCTTTTGGAAAAAGGTCCAAAGAGAGTTAGTCCATTTTTTGTTCCAATGATGATTACAAATATAGCTGCTGGTCAAATTTCTATAATGCTTGGAGCAAAAGGGCCTAATACTAGTGTTGTAACTGCTTGTGCTTCTGGTACTCATGCTATTGGAGATGCTTTTAAGGCAATTCAAAGAGGAGATGCTGATATAATGGTTGCTGGAGGAGCAGAGAGTCCTGTAACTCCGCTTGCTGTGGCAGGATTTTGTACAATGAAAGCAATGTCAACTAGAAATGATGATCCTAAAACAGCTTCAAGACCATTTGATAAAGATAGAGATGGTTTTGTAATGGGAGAAGGAGCCGGAATATTAGTTTTAGAAGAACTTGAACATGCACTTAGTAGAAATGCCACTATTTATGCAGAATTAGTAGGATACGGCTTAACAGCAGATGCATATCATATTACAGCTCCAGCTGAAGGTGGAGAAGGTGCTGCAAGAGCCATGGAGATGGCTCTACTTGATGGAAATATAAAGAAAGAAGAAGTAGACTATATAAATGCTCATGGAACTAGTACTCCTCTTAATGATAAAAATGAAACAATGGCAATTAAATCGGTATTTGGAGGTCATGCATATAATTTAGCTGTATCTTCAACTAAATCTATGACAGGACATCTTTTAGGAGCTGCAGGAGGAGTTGAAGCTATAGTTTGTGCCCTTGCAATAAAAGAAGGATTTATACCACCTACAATTAATATACAAAATCAAGATCCAGAACTTGATTTAGATTATGTTGCAAATGAAGGAAGAGAAAAAGAAATTAAATATGCTCTTTCAAATTCTTTAGGATTTGGTGGACATAATGGAACATTAGCGTTTAAAAAGTATTTATAAAAAAGAAAGAAGCTGTCTTACAATAGAAATTAATTTCTATTGTAGGGCAGCTCTTTTTTATGCATATTTTTAAATTTAAAATAATATTATTTACAAATAGGAAGGAGGACGAGTTTTATGAATAAACTTCCAGAAGAAATTATTAATTCACTTAGTACAAATATAAAAGAGAGTTTATTAAATGTAAGAAGTAATTTTACAGGAGACATAGAAGAAATAAGGCTTAGAATAAATCGGCCTCTTATGGTTTGTGTAAATAATAAAGATTATTTTTTAAATTTAAGAAAAAAATGTTTTGATCTCGATTATAAAGACACTTATATAGTAAAAAAAGAAGACATAGAACATACATTTCAGCTTATATGTAAATATTCTATACATTCGTTTTTAGATGATATAAAAAAGGGATTTATAACTATAAGAGGTGGTCATAGAGTAGGGATTGGGGGCAAAGTTATAATAGAAGAAAATAATATAAAAAATATAAAACATATATCGTCTTTAAATATAAGAATATCTAAGGAAGTATTAAATTGTTCAAAAAAAGTAATAAAGTACATAATAAAACCACCAAGAGAAATATATAACACATTGATTATTTCACCTCCTCAATGCGGAAAAACAACACTTATTAGAGATATAGTAAAAAAAATAAGTAATGGAATTAAAGAATATAATTTTGAAGGTGTAAAGGTTGCTGTAATAGATGAAAGAAATGAAATATCTGGCTCTTATTTAGGGGTGCCTCAAAGAGATATAGGATTTAGAACGGATATTATAGAGTCTTGTCCAAAAGATATAGGGGTGATGATGGTGTTAAGGTCTATGTCTCCAAATGTAATAGTTACAGATGAAATAGGGAATAGCAAAGAAATAAAATCGCTTTATAACGCTTTAAATGGAGGAGTAGGTCTTATAACATCTGTTCATGGATATGGAATAGAAGATATTCAAAATAGAAAAGAGTTAAATAATTTACTTGATAAGGAGCTGTTTAAAAGAGTAATTATTTTATCTTCAAGAAAAGGTCCAGGTACAATAGAAAAAATATATGATTTGGAAGAAAAGAGGTGTATTTTTGTTAATTAAAACAGTACTGACTTTAATAATAATAGTATGCTTTTTTCTGTTAGGAGAAGAAATATGTAAAATATATAAAAAGAAATATAAGGATATATCTGATTTGATTAAAATTTTAGAAACTCTTTATATGCAGCTTGAATTTGGGCTTTATACATTAGGAGAAGTTTTTTCAAAATTAGGTGAGAGAAAGGAATTTGCTGTATCTAAATTTTTTGAAAAGTTGAGCGCCAATTTAGAACAGAATGAGAGTAAAGATTTAGAAAAAATATTAGATGAAACAATTTTTTTAGTTAAAGAAAATACTCTTTTAGAAGAAAAAGAAATTAATGAATTGAGAAATTTGATAATTAATTTGGGAAAAAGTGATTTTTACTCTCAAGAAAGAATTATAAATTTGACAATAGAAAATTTGAAAAAGATGCAACAACAGGCTTTTATAGAAATAACTAGCAAAGGTATTTTGTACAAAAAATTAACTTTAGTAATGGGTTTTTTGTTGGTAATAATATTTTTTTAAGGAGGAGGTTTTATGGGAGTAAATGTAGATCTTATTTTTAAGATTGGCGGTATAGGAATATTATTATCCGTATTGCATTCAGTTTTACAAAAAGCAGGTAAAGAGGAATGGGCATATGCAGCTAATCTTGTGGGAATAGTTCTTGTGCTTACTATGGTAATAAAAGAAGTGAGTAATTTATTTGATGCAGTAAAAACAATGTTTAATCTCTATTAAAAAAGGAAGTGATAGGTTGGAGTTTGTTAAATTAATTTCTGTGGCTTTTGTAGGAACTATTTTATCTTTATTATTTAAAAAAGAAAGACCAGAAATAAGTATGGCAATAGCTTTATTGACTGGTATAGGTATATTTTTAACGTCTATTTACAAGATAAATTACATAATTAGTTGTATAAATGATTTGTCAAATAAAATACATATTAATCATATGTATTTCTCTACAATAATTAAAATTGTAGGAATAGCGTATTTAATGGAATTTGCTATTCATATTTGTAAAGATTGTGGAGAAAGTGCAATAGCTTCTAAACTTGAATTTGGAGGAAAGGTTATAATACTTGCACTTTCTTTTCCTATACTGTTGTCTATATTAAATACAATAATAAATATTATTCCTTAGGAGTTTACTTATGAGAAAAAGAGTATTTATTAGCCTTATATTTATGATGATTTTAATGAGTAGTTTATCTTTTGCAGAAAATGATGAAACTAAAAAAGATATAAATGAATATATAGAAAATCAACTAAAATCTATTCAAATATATAAGTTGGAAGAGTTTTTTGAAAATGAACAAGTGTTAAAAAGTGTAAATTTTAAAAATTTTGTTATGGATGTAATAAAAGGGAAAAAAAATATATTGGAATTGATAGATGGAGAAATGCTTAAACAATATTTTTTTAGAGAATTGAGGGTGAATTTTAAAATATTTATTAGTATTTTAGTGCTTGCTGTATTATCTTCAATACTTAAAAGTTTAGATAATTCTTTTTCATCAGGATCTATAAATAAAATATCTAATTACGCAGTGTTTATTGTAATAATATCTATAAGTTTTTTAGGATTTAAACAGGCTTTAGATATATGTAAAGTTACTATAGATAATATGGTGAGCTTTATGGAAATAGCAATTCCGATTGAGATAGCTCTTTTGGTAACTCTGGGCTTTCCTGTTACATCTGCAGCTTTAAATCCTGTGTTTTTAGGAGGGATTGTATTTATAAATATTATTTTTAAGACATTTTTGATAATTACGATGACTTTATCTTTTTCAATATTGATTGTAAATAGTATATCTAAAAATATAAAACTTAAAAAATTTTTTTCTTTTATAAAGCAGATAAATATATTTACTATTGGATTTTTATTAACTGTATATCTTGGGATAATTTCTATACAAGGTATATATGTTACATCTTTTGATAAGTTTTCAGTTAAGACAATAAAATTTGCAGTAGATTTTATTCCAGTTGTAGGAAATTTTGTGTCTGATTCAATAGAAATTTTATTATCTTCATCTCATTTATTAAAAAGTGTATTAGGAGCAGCATCACTTGTTATATTAATAGGAATATGTTTATTGCCTATTTTAAAAATAGTATCTATTATGTTAGTGTATAAAATTTCAGCGATAATTATAGAGCCTATATCAGAAGATAATATATCTAGCTATTTAAATGAAATAGGAAATTTAATGACAATAATATTATCTGCTGTAGTTGCTGTAGGTATAATGTTTTTTATAACTATATCTATACTTGCATCAATTGGAAATGTAACAAAAATTTGAGGTGGATAAAATGGATTTTGTGAAGGAGTGGATAAGTAGTATATTAATAGCAGCGTTTATAATAAATTTAATAGATATATTGCTTCCTTCGGGAAGTTTGAGATCTTATGTTAATTTAGTGTTAAATTTTATATTTATTTTTATAGTAATATCACCGGTTATAAATAATTTTGCAAAGGATATGTCTATAGAAGATAAACTTTTAAAGGAGTTTAATGAATTTCAGTATAAATATAGTCAAAAATTAATGAATTTTGACAACCATATAGATAAAGAGAAAATAAAAGAAAACTATAATAATTATTTGAAGGAAAGCATAAATTTAAAATTGGAGCAATACGGATATAAATTACAGGATATAGAAATAGAAGGTAATGAAGTGAAAAATTTAGTAATAAAAGAGTTAAAAACTAATAAAAATAGTAATAACCAGAGTAAAGGAAAAATAGAATTTAAGGAGAGTCAAAATTGTAGAGAAGTTTTTAATGAAAAAGTACATCAAGAAAAATTTGTAAAAAACAAATTAAATGAAATGTTTAAAATATCTATTGAAAAAATAAAAATTAACTAGTGTGAGGGATTGCTATGTTGAATATGAATTTCGATAAAAAGAGAATATATAGCATTGTCGCTATAATAATAATTTCAATGATACTTCTTATAAGTATTTCTGGTATATTTGAGGAAAAAGCACAAAAAAATTATCCAAATGCAACTTTGGTAAAAAAAGAAGGAAATATAAAATCAAGTATGACAAAGGAAGAAATTTTAGAAAATAGATTGGAAAAAATATTGTCAAAAATAGAAGGAGTTAAGTCAGTAGAAGTAATGATAACTTTAGAAACTAATGGAGAAATTGAACCTGCATTTAATAAAGTTACATCAACTGAAACTACACAAGAAAATGATTCAGCTGGTGGAAGGAGGGTTGTAACGACAGAAAATAAAACAGAAACAATAGTTACAAAAAATAATAAACAGGGTAATGAACCTATATTATTAAAATCTATTGAACCTAAGATAAGAGGAGTTATTGTTGTAGCTGATGGAGCAGAAAATATAATGGTAAAAGAAAGACTTTTTAATGCAGTTAAAACAGTGCTTCAAGTATCTGGCCATAAAATAGAGGTTTATCCAAAAAATAAATAGGGGGGAATTAAAATTATGAAATTTAATGGAAGATTTTTTAAAAGTAGAAATTTTGTTGTATTTATATTGGTATTAATGTTAGTATTAGTGGGAACAATAAATTATAATTTAAGTAAAAAATCATTACTTGAAACTTCAAGAGAACTTGAAGAATACGAACAAAGTTTATTAGAAGATATGGATGATGAAAATGTAGCCATGGATAAAGAGGGAGCAGAAGAAGTTTCTAAAGAAAATATTGAAAATGATGGAATAAAAGTTGTAGATAGCAATAAAAGTGAAATAGAGGAAAAGGTAAAGGAAACTAGTGCAAATATAACAAAAGAGATTACTTCAAAGGAAAATATGCAAAAGGATACATATTTTATTGATATGAAATTAAATAGAGAACAAAAAAGAGGGCAATTAATAGAAGAATTAGATGCAATTATAAAAAATCCTTCTTCTAGTCAAAAATCAATAGATGAAGCTTCTGCTATGAAATTAGATTTAATTAAATTTAGAGAAGCGGAGTCAACTATTGAAAATTTATTAATTGCTAAAGGATTTACTGATCCTATTGTGTATATAAGTAAAGATAATGCAAGTGTTGTAGTCAATAAAGAAAAGCTTAATAAACAAGATGTAGCTAAAATATTTGATATAGTATATACACAAACAAAAATACCTTATGAAAATATAAAAATAATGGAGTATAAAAGATAATTTGTAAAAGTTAAGTTAATTTGATATAATTATGATATAATTTAATAAACACTTTGGGGGTGTACCAGTGGAAAACAAAGATTATGGCCAGATAAAAATATCTGAGGATGTAATAGCTGTTATATCAGGAATTGCTGCTTCTGAAATAGAAGGTGTAGCGGCTATGAGTGGAAGTATTACAGGCAACATAACAGAAATTCTTGGTAAGAAGAATTTATCTAAAGGAGTTAAAGTAGTAGTAAATGAAGAAGATGTATTTATAGATTTATTTTTACTTATTGAATATGGTGTTGTTATACCGGATGTATCATGGAAAATACAAGAAAATGTAAAAAATACTGTTGAGACAATGACTGGACTAAAAGTTGCAGAGGTAAACGTTCACATTCAAGGGATTAGTTTTAAAAAAGAAAAAATTGAAGAAAATAATTAACAATATGAAATATTTAACCCTCTGAATAATCAGAGGGTTAGTTTTGTGTGTATATAAATGATTAGGAGGTATGTGATGAGTAGAAAAATTAGTAGAGAATTGGCAATGAAACTTTTTTATCAATTAGAAATAACTAAGGATTATAGTCGTGAAAAATTAGAAAATTTTATTGAAGAAAATGTTCATGAAAATTTCGATAAAGACTATATGTTGAGTGTAGGAATTAAATTTATAGAAAATAAAGACAAAATAGATAGTTTGATAAATAAATATTCTAAAGGATGGAATTTAGATAGAATAGCTAAAGTTGATTTAAGTATAATTAGATTGGCAATAGTAGAACTTCTTTATAGAGAAGATATTCCTTTTAAAGTTTCTATAAATGAAGCTGTAGAACTTGCTAAAAGATATGCAGATGAAGATTCTCCAAGTTTTATAAATGGAGTATTAGGAAGTGTTTTAAATGAAATTCAAAAATAAAATAATTATAGGAATTGATACAAGCTGCTATACTACTTCTATAGCAGCTATAAATTTAGAAAAGGAATTAATTTTAAGTGATAAAAAAATGTTAAGTGTTAAAAAGGGAAATAAAGGCCTTAGACAGTCAGATGCATTTTTTCAGCATGTAAATAATTTGGGAGATATGTTTGAAAATATAAAAACTAAAATAAAAGATTTTGAAATAGTTGGAATATGTGTTTCGTCAAGACCAAGACCTGTAGATGGTTCTTATATGCCGGTATTTAATTGTGGATATAAATTTGCAAAAGCTTTATCTGGAGTTTTAAATGTTTCATTATATGAAACAACTCATCAAGAAGGGCATATAGAAGCAGCTTTTTTTGATACAAGAATGAATAAAAGTAAATTTTTATGTGTTCATATGTCTGGAGGAACAACTGAAATACTTTTAGTAAATAGAGAATTAAATGGATATAGTTTAGAAATAATAGGTGGAACTAAAGATATAAGCGTAGGACAACTTATAGATAGAGTTGGTGTAAGACTTGAATATTCATTTCCATGTGGAATTTATTTAGATGAAAATGCTGTTAATTTTAATGAAGAAGTAGAAAAATTAAAAATTTCTTCAGAAAAAGGATTTATGAATTTTTCAGGAGTAGAGACAAAAATATATAGTTTGATAAAAGATTATTCAAAGGAATATATATCTAAACTCACATTAAATGTAGTTTCAGATTCATTATTAAAAGCGTTAGTGTATTTAAGTAAAAAATATAATTTAAAAGACATATTATTTGTTGGAGGAGTATCTTCTAGTAAGTATGTGAGTTTGAATTTGAGTGAGAATTTAAAACAATATAATATAAATACTTATTTTACTAGACCAGATTGTGCAAAAGACAATGCTATAGGAGTTTCGATAATCGGGTTGAATAATTTTTTAGGTGGGATAAAAAATGAAATTAAAAGCTCTTTCGGTAAGTGAAATAAATTCATATATAAAGAGAATACTTGTAAATGATCCTATACTTTATAATTTGAGAATAAAAGGGGAAATATCTAATTTAAAAGTACATAGTAATGGAAATATATATTTGTCTTTAAAGGATAAAAATTCTAAAATAAATTGTGTTGTATTTAAAAATAATAAACTTATAAATATAGATTTAAGGGAAGGACTTAATGTAGTTGCAGCTGGGTATATATCTTTATATGAAAGAGATGGAAGTTATCAATTTCACATTAATTCTATAGATATTGAAGGTATAGGAGATTTATATATAGAATTTGTAAAACTTAAAGATAAATTAGAAAAAGAAGGTTTGTTTGATAAAAGATATAAAAAAGAAATTCCCATCATGCCTAAGAATATAGGGGTTATTACATCTCCTACTGGAGCAGCTATTAAAGATATAATAAATGTTATAAGTAGGAGATACCCAAAAGTAAATATAAAGATATATCCAGTACTTGTTCAAGGAAATAAATCGGCAGATAATATAGTAAAGGCAATTGATTTTTTCAATAAATTTAATAATGTAGATGTTATAATATTAAGTAGAGGTGGAGGATCAATAGAAGAATTGTACTCTTTTAATGAAGAGATAGTGGCAAGAAGTATATTTAAATCTAAAATTCCTATAATTTCTGCTGTGGGGCATGAAACAGATTTTACAATTTCGGATTTTGTAGCAGATTTTAGAGCACCAACTCCTTCTGCTGCTGCAGAAATTGTTGTACCTTCATATGTAGATGTTAAGTATAAGCTTGAAAGTGTAAAAAATAGAATGGATAAATCTTTTAAAAATATAATAGATACAAACAGATTTAAAATTGAAAATATAAAAAATGGTATAGAATTTACATTTTCTAATTTTATAAAGAAAGACAAAAGAGAAAAATTGAATTTAATATTTGAAGATATTAACAAGTCATTAGTGAATAAATTGAAATTTAAAAGAGAGCAATTGAATAATTTGGGGAAAAATTTGCATAATTTAAGTCCTTTATCAGTTATGTCAAGAGGATATGCTTTAGTTGAGAAGGATAATAAAATAGTAAAAACTCCTGAAAAGTTAAATGTAGGGGATAGTATTAAAATATTATTAAAAAAAGCTGATATAAATTGTAAAATAGAGAATATAAAGTTAAGAGAGGTAGATTGATTGTGAAATATGAAGAAGCTTATAAGCGATTAGAGGAAATACTTGAAAAATTAGAAGGGGAAGCAGTTTCCTTAGATGAATCGTTAAAACTTTATGAAGAAGGTATTAAGTTATATAGGTATTGTAATAATTTATTGGAAACTGCTGAATTTAAGATAACAAAATTTTCAGATGAAGATTTTGAAGAATTAGAGTTTGAATATGGGGAGGATTAATATGGAGTTTAAGAAGGAATTTAATAGTAAAAAGGAATATTTTGAAAAAGAACTTAAAAATTATATACCTAAGATAGAGGGATATCAAAAGGTATTATTTGAGTCTATGAAGTACAGTTTAGATGCTGGGGGAAAAAGACTTAGACCAATACTTTTAATGGAGAGTACTTCTTTGGTTGGAGGAGATGTTGAAGAATGTATTCCTTTTGCGTGTGCAATTGAAATGATACATACATATTCTCTGATACATGATGACTTACCGGCGATGGATGATGATGATTTAAGAAGAGGAAAACCTACAAATCATAAAGTTTTTGGAGAAGGTATAGCAGTTCTTGCTGGTGATGGGCTTTTAAATTATGCTTTTGAGATTATGATTAATCATTCATTAAAATATGAAAAAGAAAGTTATAAGTATTTAAAGGCTATGAATGAAATAGCTAAAGCTGCAGGAGTATATGGAATGATTGCAGGGCAAGTTGTGGACTTGGAGAGTGAAAATAAAAAAATTGATAAGGATACTTTGGATTTTATCCATATGAATAAAACATCTGCAATGATTATTGGTGCTTTAAGAGCTGGAGCTATAATAGGAGGAGCAGATGAAGAACAATTAGAGAATATAACTGCTTATGCAAAAAATATTGGACTTGGATTTCAAATAGTTGATGATATATTAGATATTATTGGAGATGAATCAAAACTTGGAAAAAATGTTGGAAGTGATTTGGAAAATAATAAATCTACATATCCATCATTGTTTGGAATTGAAGAATCAAAAAAGATTGCTAAAAATCTTATAACTGAAGCTAAATATTATATATCGAATTTTGGAAATAAAGGTGATTTCTTGAAATGTTTAGCCGATTATATTGTTGATAGAGATTATTAATAAGGAGGATTTTAATGTCTTTTTTTGAAGGGTTATTAAATAATGATGTTTTTATGGTTTGTTTTACAGCTTGGTTTATAGCTCAGCTTCTAAAGGTCGTAATTACATTTGTATTTGAAAAGAAAATTGATATTTCAAGATTTGTAGGTTCAGGAGGAATGCCTAGTTCTCACTCTTCTTTTGTAACGAGTTTGGCAACTGGTGTAGGAATAAAAAAAGGATATGACTCTGTTGAATTTGCATTATCTTTAGTTTTAGCTTTAATAGTAATGTATGACGCAGCTGGAGTTAGGAGAGCTGTTGGTAAACAAGCTAAAATTTTAAATAAAATGATAGAAGATATTCATGCTCATAAAAAGGATATTTTTACTGAGAAAAGGTTAAAGGAATTAATTGGACATACTCCAGTAGAAGTTATTTCAGGAGCTATACTTGGTATTGTAATTGCAAATATAATGATTTGAAAATGAATTTTTTATATGCTATAATATCTATGTTTTAAGCATATATAATGTGTATGGATATATCCTAGTATAAATACTAGGGTATATTTATATTAAAAAATATTGAGAAAGTAGGATGAAAAAATGTATAAATATTTATACAATGTAAATAGTCCTGAGGATTTGAAAAAGTTAAATATAAATGAATTAGATGTTTTAATTAATGAAATTAGAAAATTTTTGGTTAGGTCGATATCTAAAACTGGTGGGCATTTAGCTTCAAATTTAGGAATAGTTGAACTTACTGTTACTCTTCATTATATATTTAAAAGTCCAAAGGATAAAATAATATGGGATGTTGGACATCAGGCTTATGTTCATAAGATTTTAACTGGAAGAAGAGATAAATTTGATACATTAAGAAAGTTTAAAGGACTTAGTGGTTTTCCTAAAAAATGTGAAAGTGATCATGATATATTTGATACAGGACATAGTTCTACTTCGATTTCAGTTGGACTTGGACTTGCCATGGCTAGAGATATAAAAAAAGAAAATAATTTTGTAATTTCTGTGATAGGAGATGGAGCATTAACTGGTGGCATGGCATTTGAAGCACTAAATCATTTGGGACATATAAAAACAAATATGATAGTTGTTTTAAATGACAATGAAATGTCTATAGATAAAAATGTAGGAAGTGTGTCTAATTATTTATTAAAACTTAGAACTAATAAAGCTTATAAAAAAATTAAAAATGAATTTGAAAATATAACAAATATTATACCTAAAATTGGAAATGCAGTTTATAAGACGGCTGATAAACTTAAAGATAGTGTGAAATACCTTGTGAGTGAAGGTGTTTTATTTGAAGAAATGGGGATAAAATATTTTGGACCTATAGATGGACATAATATTAAAGAATTAATAGAAACTTTTAATAAAATAAAAAGTGTAAATGGACCAGTACTTATACATGTAGTTACTAAAAAAGGAAAAGGATATAGATTTGCAGAAAATGAACCAGATAAGTATCATGGAGTTGGACCTTTTGATGTAGAAAAAGGTATCGAAAAAAGCAATAAAGAAAGTTATTCGGAAGTTGTAGGAAATAAACTTGTATCTCTTGCAAAAGAAAATAAGAAAATAGCTGCAATAACTGCTGCTATGCCATCTGGAACAGGACTTAGTAAATTTAAAGAAATTTATCCAGATAGATTTTTTGATGTAGGGATAGCTGAGGGACATGCAGTTGCATTTGCTGCAGGACTTGCTGCAAATGAAATTAGACCTTATTTTGCTGTATATTCTACATTTCTTCAAAGAGGATATGATCAAATAATACATGATGTTGCTCTTCAAAATTTACCTGTTACATTTTTACTTGATAGAGCAGGGCTTGTTGGTGCAGATGGGGAAACTCATCACGGTGTATTTGATTTGAGTTATTTAAATTCAATACCTAATTTAACAATCATGGCTCCTAAAGATAAATTAGAACTTGAAAAAATGATAGAATTATCTATTGGAATAAAAGGACCTGTTGCGATAAGGTATCCTAGAGGGGAAGCTGTAGAACTTCAAAGTGAAAATATTGATTTAAAATTAGGAAAATGGGAAATGTTGAAAAATGGGAAAGATATAGCGATTATTGCAATAGGAAATGTAGTTAAAAATTCCGTAAAAGCAGCAGATATATTAAAACAAAAAGGATTTTGCATTACTGTTGTCAATGGTAGATTTTTGAAACCTTTAGATGAAAATATGTTGAAACATTTAAGTGAAAAGTACAAATATATATTTACTGTTGAAGATAATGTTTTAACTGGAGGTTTTGGAGAAAAAGTAACTTTTATTTTGTCTAATTTAGAATTTAAGGGTAAAATAGTGAATATAGCACTTCCAGATATTTTTATAGAACATGGAAGTGTAGATATACTTTACAATAAATATGGATTATCTAGTGAAAAAATAGTTGATAGAGTATTAAAAGAAATAAATATAGGAAGGTAATAATTATTATGAAAAAGAGAATAGATATATTGCTAGTAGAACAAGGATATTTTGAGAGCAGAGAACGAGCTAAAAAGGCAATAATGGCAGGGCTTGTGTTTATAGATGGTCAAAGATGTGATAAAGCAGGGACAAGTGTTAAAGAAGACTGTAAAATACAAGTAAAAGGAAATCCTATTCCGTATGTAAGTAGAGGAGGATTAAAGCTGGAAAAATCTATAAAAAATTTTGGTATAGATTTAGAAAACAAAGTATGTTTGGATATAGGGGCATCAACTGGTGGGTTTACAGATTGTATGCTTCAAAATAAAGCTAAAAAGGTTTATTCAATAGACGTAGGATATGGACAGCTTGCTTGGAAATTAAGGCAAGATGATAGAGTTGTATGTATGGAGAGAACTAATATAAGGCATGTGAAATTTGAAGATATAGGAGAATATGCCGATTTTGCATCAATAGATGTTTCTTTTATATCTTTAAAATTGGTACTTCCAAAAGCTAAGGAACTTTTAAAAGATAATGGAGAAGTAGTAGCTTTAATAAAACCTCAATTTGAAGCAGGTAGAGAAAAGGTGGGAAAAAAAGGAGTAGTAAGAGAAAAAGAAACTCACATAGAAGTTATAGAAAAGATAGTAGATTTTGCTGTGGAAATTGGGTTTGAAATTTTGAATTTAGATTATTCGCCAATAAAAGGACCTGAAGGGAATATAGAATATTTATTATACATAAGAAAAAATGAGAACACTGATAAAAAAGAATATAAAGATGTTATTTTAGAAGTAGTAAGTAATTCCCATGTAAATCTTTGATTAGGAGGAATTATTTTGAAAATATCAAGACATAGTAAAATACTTGAAATAATTGAAAATGAAGAGATAGAAACTCAAGAAGATCTTGCGCAAAGGCTTAGAGATAATGGTATAAATGTAACTCAAGCTACAGTTTCGAGGGATATTAAGGAGCTAAAGCTCGTAAAAGTATTGACTGGAGATGGAAAATATAAATATGCAGCATTAAAAAAAGAAAAAAAAGGCTCTTCTGATAGGTTAATTAGATTAATAAAGGAAGTTCTTATAGATTTAGATTCTTCAGAAAATATTGTTTGTTTAAAAACTGTTCCTGGTTCTGCTCAATTAGTAGCCAAAGCTATAGATGAATTGGAGCTTAAGGAAATAGTTGGAACAATAGCAGGTATAGATACAGTATTTATTTTAATAAAGAGTTTAGAGTTTGTAGAAAAAATAAAAGATAGATTTAGGATGTTAATATAGATAGGAGGATTGTGATGATCCTTGAATTATATATAAAAAATTTTGCATTAGTAGATGAGGTAAGATTAAATTTTGAAAATGGGTTAAATATATTAACTGGAGAAACAGGATCGGGAAAATCTATAATAATAGATGCGCTTAATCTATGTTTAGGAGGAAGAAATGATAAATCATTTATAAGAAAAGGGGTTAAAAAGGGTTTAATAGAAGCTACATTTAGCATTTCAAATAAGAAGTTAGTAGATGAACTTTTAGAATATGGAATAGATGTATCGGTAGATGAAAATATAATAATATCAAGGGAAATTTATGCAGATGGAAAAAGTATAAGTAGAATAAATGGAAGAAATGTAAGGCTTTCTTTTTTAAAAAAAATAGGATCCTTTTTAATTGATGTTCATTCTCAACATGAAAATCAGGTGTTATTTAATAAAGAAAAGCATATAGAATTTTTAGATTTATATGGAGAAGAAAAATTAAAAGTTTTAAAAAAAGAATATTCAATTGTTTATAAAAAATATATAGAAATAAAGAATAAATTAAATCTACTTACAGAAAATAAAGATGATATACAAATTGCAAGAGAGATAGATCTTTTAAAGTTTCAAATAAACGAAATAGAGGATGCTAATTTAAGATTAGGCGAATATGAAGAACTTTTAAAACAAAGAGAAGTATATAGAAATAGTGAAAAGATATATACTAATTTGAATAAATCGTATTTTAATTTATACGAATCTAATGTAAATGCATTTGATTTAATTTCAAAAGCGTTAAAATATTTAGGAGATTTATCAGATTTTGATGAAAAGTTAGAAAATTATTATTTAAATTTAGAAGATATAATGTATAGAATTCAAGATTTATCAAAAGATATAAGAGATTATAAAGAAAATATTGATTTTGATATTAAAAGTCTTGATGATATTGAAATTAGAATTGATACAATAAATAATTTGAGAAGAAAATATGGAAATACTATAGAAGAAATTTTAGAATATAAAGAGAAAATTGTTTCGAGATTGAATGAAATATTGAGTAGAGATGAAAAAATAGTGCAATTGAAAGAAAGTTTAAAAAAAATAAAAGAGGATTTAAATGAAAAAAGTAAAGAAATAACTTTAAAACGAAAAAAAATAGCTAAAGAGCTAGAAGATAAAATTTGTAATGAACTTGATTCTTTAAATATGAAAAACGTAAGTTTTAAAGTTTATTTTGGAGAAAGAGAAGATTTTACTCAAAATGGTAAAGATGTTATAGAATTTATGATTTCATTCAATATTGGAGAAGATTTAAAACCTATTTATAAAATAGCATCTGGTGGAGAAATGTCCAGATTTATGTTAGCTCTTAAAACTATTTTATCGGGTATAGATAAAGTAGAAACATTGGTTTTTGATGAAATTGATACAGGAATAAGTGGGATTGCTGCACAAGTTGTAGGAGATAAATTGAAAGTTATATCAAATAAAAAACAAATTATATGTATAACTCATTTGCCTCAAATTGCTGTTAATTCAGATGTTCATTTTAATATTGAAAAAATTGTTCAAAAAGATAGAACTTACACAAGAATAGAAAAATTAAGTGAAGAAGACAAAGTTAAAGAAATTGCTAGATTAATAGCAGGACTTAATATAACACAGAAAACTATGGAACATGCAAGAGAAATACTTCAAATTGCAAAAAATAAAGGCATTTAAATGCCTTTATTTTTTTGTTTTTTTTAACAGTATTATAATTATTTGTTTCGGATATAAATATTAAATTTAAGACAAATTAATAGTGAAAGTAAAATGAATCTAAGGATGTGGTAATAATGACAAAATTTTCTAAAAAGAAAATATTGTTTTTAATTATAACTTTATCTATTATTATGACAACTTTTATATCACTTAATTTATTTACTCAAGCCTATAATAAAGAGAAATTATATTTAGTTCCTCTTGGAAATATAGTAGGGATAAAATTAGATACAAATGGAGTATTAGTAATAGGGATTGATGAAAATTATTTAAAACAAAAAAATAGAGGAATAAAAATAGGCGATATAATTGTAAAAGTAGAAAATATAGAAGTGAACAAAGCTAGGGATATAGAAAAAATATTAAATAGTATAAACAAAGATACTGTAAATATAACTTTAAAAAGGAATGGTTTATATTTGAATAAAAATGTAAAATTATATAAAGATGAAAAAAATGAAAAATATAAAATAGGAGTATGGGTAAGAGATAAAGTGGCAGGAATTGGAACTCTCACTTATTACAATCAAAAGACTAGAGAATTTTCTGCTTTGGGCCATGGAATTACAGATATAGATACTGGGGAATTGATTGAAGTTAAAAATGGTAATTTATACAAACCTAAAACAATAAGGATAAAAAAAGGAATGTCTGGAATGCCTGGAGAAGTAATAGGTGAATTCGAAGAAGATAATATAATAGGAATGTTTGATAGAAATACTTCTTTTGGAATAAAGGGAAAAATTAATAATATTTTTGATTTGAGTTTAGGAAAGCCAATGGAAGTAGCTCATTATTATGAAGTAAAAAAAGGAAATGCATATTTATTATTTCCAGATGAAAATAATAATATAAAAAAATATAAGGTAAAAATACGAAAAATATTTCATCAGAAATCTCCTGAATCGAAAAGTATGATAGTAGAAATAACAGATAGAGAATTACTTGAGTATACAGGAGGTATAATACAAGGAATGAGTGGGGCACCTATAATACAAAATGGAAAATTAGTTGGGGCAATAACACATGTATTTGTAAATGATCCTAAAAAAGGGTATGCAATATTTATAGATTGGATGTTGAATTAAAACTACTTATTATATTTTTTTAAAATTTAAAAATAATTAAGAAGGAAATATAATATAAATGTCGAATTAATTATTTGTGAAAAGTATAAATATTTTTATTGGGGGGTAATTTCGTGAAAGAGAAAATAAAAATTGTTATAGCAGATGATAACAAAGATTTTTGCCAAATTCTTAAAGAATATTTACAAAATGAAAATGATGTAGAAATACTAGGAATAGCAAAAGATGGAGTTGAAGCTTTGGATTTAGTTTCAGAAAAAGAACCGGATTTATTGGTGTTAGATATAATAATGCCACATCTTGATGGATTAGGTGTAATAGAAAAATTAAATTCTATGGATATAAAAAAAATGCCCAAAATTATAATATTATCAGCAGTTGGTCAAGATAAAATTACACAAAGAGCTATAAATTTAGGTGCAGATTATTATATAGTAAAACCATTTGATTTTAGTGTATTTATAAATAGGATAAAAGAACTTGTAGGATATAAGAGTATGTCTGTAATTGAAAAAAATAAGCCATTAATAGATTTTAAAACTGTAAAAAGTGATTTTGTTAGAAATAGCGGAAATATAGAAGCTGAAATAACGAATATAATACATGAAATAGGAGTTCCGGCTCATATTAAAGGATATTTATATTTAAGAGAAGCTATAAAAATGGTAATAGAAAATGTAGAACTTTTAAGTGCTGTAACTAAAGAATTATATCCAAATATAGCAAAGCAATTTAATACTACTCCATCGAGAGTAGAAAGAGCAATTAGACATGCAATTGAAGTAGCATGGAGTAGAGGAAAAGTAGATACTATAAATCAATTATTTGGATATACAGTTCATAACACAAAAGGAAAGCCAACAAATTCAGAATTTATCGCCATGGTTGCTGATAAATTAAGACTTGAGCACAAAGTAGCAAGATAAAGTAAAAAATACCCTTTATTTGTTGATTTTGAAACAACTAAAGGGTATTTTTTACTTTGTTTTTTGTGTTTAATTTATTTACAATTATATGATATAATTAGATTTGTTTAAAATAAAACCATACAAAAAAATGTATTATTTTACATTTTTAATTTAATAAGGAGGAAAATTATGAGGGTAAAAGCTCCGATAAAAATAGATAAAAAAACTAAAAATTTAGCTAAAAGATTAAATGGAGGAGAAATTGCTGTTATAAATCACAAGGATATAGATGAAGTAGCAGCAAATTCTTTAGTAGAGGGTAAAGTAAGAGCTGTAATAAATGCAGATATGTCTATAAGTGGGAGATATCCTAACAAAGGGCCAAATATATTATCTAAAAAAAATATACCCATAGTAGATAATGTTGGAAAAGAAATATTTGAAAAATTAAAAGAAGGAGATATTGTAGAAATAGTAGATAATAAAATTTATTATCAAAGTGAATTAATTGCAGAAGGAGAATTTTTAGATGAAAGTAAAATTAAACAAAAATTAAAGTTGTGTTATGATAATTTATCTAATGAACTTGATAATTTTATAGAAAACACTATTGAATATGCTAAAAAGGAAAAAGGGTTTATATTAGGGGAATTAGAAATACCTAAAATAAAAACGGATTTTAAAGATAAACATGCATTAGTTGTTGTTAGAGGTCAGAATTATAAAGAAGATTTAAGCACTTTAATTTCATATATAGAAGAAGTAAAACCAGTGTTAATAGGAGTAGATGGTGGAGGAGATGCGCTTCTTGAATTTGGATATACTCCTGATATGATAGTAGGGGATATGGATAGTATAAGTGATGAATGTTTAAGAAAATGTAAAGAGATAGTAGTACATGCTTATCCTGATGGAAGAGCTCCAGGACTTAAAAGAATAGAAGAATTGGGATTAGAAGCTGTGGTTTTTCCAGCACCAGGAACAAGTGAAGATATAGCAATGCTTACTGCTTATGAATATGGGGCAAAGCTTATAGTTGCACTTGGAACTCATTCTAACATGATAGATTTTTTAGAAAAAGGAAGAAAGGGTATGGCAAGTACTTTTTTAGTAAGACTTAAAATAGGATCTAAGCTTATAGATGCAAAGGGAGTAAATCTTCTTTATAGGAGTAAGCTTAAAATAAAGTATATATGGGGGCTGATATTGGCAGCACTTTTTCCGGTATGTATAGTTGCTTATTTATCACCGTCTATTCAGCAAATGATAAGGCTTATGCAGTTAAAACTTAAATTATTAATAGAATTTTAAGGAGGGTTTTTTGTGAATATAAATATAAAGTATTTTGTAGTTGCCATGTGTAGTATTTTTATAAGTTTGGGAATTGGGATATTAATAGGATTTAATTTAAATAGCAATGGTATTTTTAATGAACAGCAAACTCAAATAATACAAGATTTAGAAAATAGGTTTGAAATTATTAAAACTGAAAATGAAAAATTAGAGGATAGTATATTAAATCTTACAAAGAAAAATGAAAATCTTAATAAATATATAGAAAATACATTTGATTATGTTATAGATGCAAAATTAGAAGGAAAAAACATAGGTATAGTGAAAACTACTGAAGATTATTTTTATCCTAATGTAAAAGAATTTATAGATAAAGCAAAAGGGAATGTTGTTTTTGATATAGTTATAAAGGATAAATTGTTGGAAGATACAGATTTAAGTGTTTTAAATAAAGAATTTAATATTTCTTTAAATAACAAATATGAATTGGTTAATTATATAATGAAGCTTATATATGAAGATAAAAATGTAGAGTTGTTAAATAAACTTAATGAAAAGGGAATAATAGAGGTAAAAACTTTGAATTTAGATTATGTTAATTTAGATACTGTTATTTTAGAGGGAGGAAGTATACAAAAAAATGAAAGTAAGTTAGAAGTTATAGATAATAATATAATACAATATTTTAAAAATAACAATGTAAAATTATTAGGAGCTGAAAGAAGTGATGTAGAAAATTCGTATATTTCTTTTTATAAGAAATCCAAAATATCTACTATAGATAATTTAGATGAAGTTATGGGTAAAATATCGTTAATTATGGTTTTAGAGGGAAAAACAGGACATTTTGGAATTAAAGATACAGCAGATGAATTTACCCCTTTTGAAATAAAGTAATAAGGAGAGTGTTTATGGTAAGTATAATAATTCCTGCGTATAATGAAGAAGCTAAAATAAAAGATACAATAGAAGGTATTAAGGATTTAAGTTGTATAAATGAAATAATAGTAGTTGATGATGGTTCAAGTGATAATACATTTGAAATAGCATCTTCTTATGAAGCTGTAAAAACATATAAACTTGATAAAAATATGGGAAAGGGATATGCTCTTAATTATGGACTTAAAATAGCGATGAAAAATTCAGATGTAATTGGATTTTTAGATGCAGATCTTGGAAAAACTTCAAGGGAAGTAGAAAAGTTGATATATCCAATATTAAACAATGAATGTGATGTAACTATTGCTAAATTTCCTCCTGCTAAGAAAAAAGGAGGATTTGGATTTGTAAAAAAATTAGCTAAAAGTGGAGTGAAATTTTTAACTGGAGAAGAATTAGATAGTACTTTATCTGGACAAAGAGTATTTAAAAAGGAAGTTTTAAAAGAGTTTAATGAAATACCTTTTGGTTACGGTGTTGAAGTTGGCATGACTATTGATATTATTAATAAAGGGTATAAGATAAAGGAAGTTTTGGTCAATATGACACATAATGAAACAGGAAGAAATTTGAAAGGATTTATTCATAGGGGAAAGCAATTTTATCATATAAACATTATTTTAATAAAAAAAATATTAAGGAGCTGATATGTTGATTTATTTAGTGACTTTGATTGGTTTTTTAGGAACATTATTAATAATTCCTTATTTTAAATCTCTTTTAGTAGAAAGTAATATTGTAAGAAAAAATTATAAAGGAGATTTAATACCTGTATCAATTGGAATAGTATTTTTGCCAATGCTTATTGTAAATTCTTCTATTGTAAGATATTTTTACAAAGATAATCAAATATATATATATTTATTTGGAATAATAGCCATGGCATTTATAGGAATTATAGACGATCTTATTGGAAATAGAGATGTATCAGGACTTAAAGGACATTTTAAAAGTTTATTTAAAGGAAGACTTACAACGGGTGGATTTAAAGCTTTATTTGGAGGGTTTGTAGCGTTATTTATATCAGTAAGTATATCTAATAGTATTATAGACATAATAATAAATACTCTGTTAATTGCATTATTTACGAATTTAATAAATTTATTAGATTTAAGACCAGGAAGAGCTATAAAGGGATATATATTGATTTCTCTAATAATTTTATTTAGTGTATCTTTGTATTATCAAAAGATATTAATAATGTTACTTTTTTCAAATGTATTGGCTTATTTTAAAGAAGATTTAAAAGCAAAAGCTATGATGGGAGATGCAGGTTCTAATGTTCTTGGGATTTCTTTAGGTATAATTGTAGCTGGTAATTTTTTGTTTATTACGAGAGTTATAATTTTAATTTTGTTGATAATTGTTCATATAATTACTGAAAAGTATTCTCTTACTAAAATAATTGAAAATAATAAAATATTAAACTATATAGATATGTTAGGAAGGTAAAGAGGGTTTATATTATGATAAGTAAAAAAATAGGAATAGTGGATTGTATAATTAGTAAAAGTGAAGAAATAGAAGAATTAAAAGTTAAAATAGGAGATAAAATAGAAAAGGCAATAAATTATCCAAAAATAAATGGAAGTGTAAACATTAATGATGAAGTGCTTCTCAATACAAGTGCAGTAGAGTTAAGTCTTGGAACAGGAGGGTTTCACTTTGTAATCGCTAATTTGAATAATTTAGAAAGTAAAATGAGTGATGGTGGACATATAATGAAGTTGAGATATACACCTCTTCAAGTAAAAACATTTGCTGTAGAAGAACAAGAGAGTGTGTATCATGAAAAAATTAAAAATTTTAAATCGTTGGATAATCTTCCAGTAGTTGTAGGAACATTACATAGTATGTTAGTTCCGTTTATAGCTTCATATAAAAGAAAGCATAAAAATAAAAAGATAGCTTATATAATGACAGATGGTGCAGCTCTTGCAATTTATTTAAGCAAAAATGTAAAAATTTTAAAAGATAAAGAGCTTTTAGATGCGACTATAACTATTGGAAATGCTTTTGGAGGAGATTATGAATGCATAAATATATATACAGCTTTGATAACGGCAAAAGAAGTTATTGGTGCTGATGTAGTATTTGTATGCATGGGACCTGGAATTGTAGGAAGTGGAACAAAATATGGATTTTCTGGAATAGAGCAAGGACATATACTTGATGCAGTTAAAAAGCTTAAGGGAAAAGCTATAGCTGTACCTAGAATAAGTTTTGCTGATAAAAGAGATAGACATTTTGGACTTAGTCATCATTCTATAACTATTTTAAAAGAAATAGTTAATAATAAAGTTATAGTTCCAATAAATATACAAGATATTGATAAAAAAAAATATGTAATTTCTCAAATAAAAGAACATAATATAGATAAATTGCATGATGTAGTATTTATAGAAAAAGATACAACAAAAGAAGATTTAAGTTTTTTTGGTTTAAAAGTAAAAAGTATGGGAAGAAGCTATGAAGAAGATGAGGAATTTTTTAAATCTGCTAGTGGAGCTGCTTATTACATATTGGAGGGATAAGTATGATTTTAGAAGAAAAGACCATGAGTTCAGAGAAAATATATAATGGAAAAATCATAAATTTAAGGGTAGATACTGTGGAGCTTCCTGAACATAAATATCAAAAAAGAGAAATTGTTGAGCATCCTGGAGCAGTTGCTATTTTAGCGGTAAATGAAAATAAAGAAATAATATTTGTAAAACAGTTTAGAAAAGCTGTTGAGGAAATATTGATAGAGATTCCAGCTGGCAAGTTAGAAAAAGGAGAAGATCCAAAGGAATGTGCTATTAGAGAGTTAAAAGAAGAAACTGGATATGAAGCTGAAAATATTGAATTTTTAAGTTTGTTTTATACATCTGCTGGATTTTCAAATGAGAAAATGTACCTATATTTGGCTACGGGATTAAAAAAAGGTGAATGTTGTCCAGATGAGGATGAATATATTGAAATTTGTGAAGTGAAAATAAGTAAAGCATTAGATATGATAAAAAAAGGTGAAATAAAAGATGCTAAGACAATGGTAGGAATTTTATTATCAAAAGATTTAATATAAATTTTTGTAATATACCCCTTATTTTTAACATAAAATTATGTAAAGTTAAAAAAAGGGGGTTTTACTTTGGATAAAATATCAAAATTCTTTAGAATGAGATCTAATTATAAAATAACTTTAATATTTTTTATATTTTTATTTAGTTTAGGAATTACTAGTGGAGTTTATTTAAACAAAACATATCCTATTTTAAATAGTTCTATTAAAGATTATATATCTAGGACAAACAGTTATTATACAACTGATTTTAATATATTAAAACTTACTTTTTTGAATTTTAAGAATGATCTTATTTATTTATTTTCTATGTATTTATGCTCACTCATGATATTTACTTGTCCTTTAGTTTTGGTTATAGTTTTTTTAAAAGGATTATCTATAGGGTATACTATAAATACGTTGATATTAATTTTGAAAATGAGTTCTTTGAAAATTATATTTTTAACACTTATAAAAAATATTTTAATTGTACCATTTTCGTTTTTTGTAATTATATTATCATTTAATTATTTTTTAGAAGCTGTTTGTGCAATAAAAATTTGCACTAAGTTTAAAAGTTTAAATTATATGAAGAAATTAATAATAAAGTATAGTATAAATACAGTTGTATTGTTTTTATTAGTATCAATTTTACAAAGCTTAGTTGATGCAGCATCTATATTTATAATACAGAGAATATTTTAATTAGGGGAGTTTAGAATGAATGATATTATAAATAAATATTTAAATTATATAAAGACAAATAGGAATCTTTCGAGAAATACTATAGAGGCGTATAAATTAGATTTAAAAAAATATATGAAGTATTTAAATGATAAAAATATAGATTTTTTACATGTTAATGAAAATGATATATTTAGTTTTTTGATTTATTTAGAAAAAAACAACACATCGGTATCGAGTATTTCAAGGATTATATCTTCTATAAAATCTTTTCATGAATTTTTATTTTTAAATAAATTATGTGAAAGTAATCCAGCGAGAAAATTAAAAAAACCTAAAATTCAAAGAAGTAAAATAGATATATTAACAGAACAAGAAGTCGATTTACTCTTAAATTCCCCAGATACTAATACTATTAAAGGGATAAGAGATAAAGCAATTCTTGAAATGTTTTATGGAACAGGAATGAAGGTTTCTGAATTAGTAGAGCTTAATTTGGATGATTTAAATTTAGATATGGAATATATAATTTGCAAGTCAAATAAAGGCAATAGAGTTATTCCGCTTTCTAGTATTGCCAAAAAATATATTATAAAATATTTATATGAGTCAAGATTAAAAATAGTAAAAAATGAAAATCAAAAATCTTTATTTTTGAATTCAAAAGGAGAAAAATTTACAAGGCAAGGATTGTGGAAAATAATAAAAAGGTATACAGAAAAATTAAATTTAAATAAAAATGTTACACCAACAATACTTAGACATTCTTTTGCAATTCACTTATTAAATAAAGGGGCAAATATAAGTGTAGTAGGCAAAATTTTAGGGAATACTAATTTAAATACTCTTCAAGGATATCTAAATTATTTAAATAAAAATATAAGACAGGAATTAAAAGAAAAACATCCAAGAGGATAAAAATATTTAAAAGTTATAATTGAAATACAATCAAAACAATGATAAAATTTAATTATGCTTGTGAGAAAATGTTAACATAGAATTTTCTCTTTAAAGAAGGAGTTGATACAAATGGATAAAAGAGTAATTTTAATGGTATTAGATAGCGTAGGAATTGGACAACTTCCTGACTCTGAAAAATTTGGAGATGTAGGAGTAAATACATTAGGTAATATAATTAAAACTTATGGAAAGATAAATATACCTAATTTAACTAAAATGGGTATAGGAAATATAGATGGTTTTAATGAAGTTGATCCAGTAGAAAATCCTATAGCTTCTTTTGGAAAATGTAGTGAAGTATCTCAAGGAAAAGATACTACAACAGGACATTGGGAAATGGTTGGACTTAGAGTTGATAAGCCTTTTAAGACATTTCCAAATGGATTTCCAAAGGAAATAATTGAAGAATTTGAAAGTAAAACAGGTAGAAAAGTTGTTGGGAATAAGCCTGCTTCAGGTACAGCAATACTTGAAGAACTAGGAGAACATCATATGAAAACAAAAGATGTAATTGTTTATACATCTGCAGATAGTGTTTTTCAAATTGCTGCACATGAAGAAGTAATTCCTTTAGAGGAATTATATGAAATGTGTAAAATTGCGAGAGAAATAATGAGAGGAGATAATGCAGTTGCTAGAATAATTGCAAGACCATTCGTGGGGACACCTGGAAACTTTACTAGAACTGCAAATAGAAGAGATTTTTCATTAGATCCTTATGAAGATACTATACTTGATAATATAAAAAATAAAGGATTAGATGTAATTGCTGTAGGAAAAATAGAAGATATATTTAATGGAAAAGGTATAACAGAAGCAGTTCATACAAAAAGCAATATGGATGGTGTAGATAAAACAATAGAATATATTAAAAAAGAAAATAAAGGTCTTATATTTACTAATTTGGTAGATTTTGATTCAAAATATGGACATAGAAGAAATGTAGAAGGATATAAAAATGCTATAGAAGAGTTAGATGCTAGAATTCCAGAAATAATTGAAAATATGAGAGATGAAGATATATTAATATTAACTGCAGATCATGGGAATGATCCAACTTATAAGGGAACCGATCACACAAGAGAATATGTTCCTGTTTTAATATATGGAAAAAATGTAAAAAGTGGAGTTAATCTAGGAATTAGAAAAACCTTTGCTGATATAGGAGCAACTGTTGCAGATATATTAGGAGCTACTCTTCCTAAAAATGGAGAAAGTTTTAAAAGTTTAATACTAAAATAATTAGATTTTTATAAAAATAAAATATTACATAGGAGGAATGAAAATGAAAAATTTAAGAGAAAAAATAAATGAAAGTGCAGAATTTATAAAATCAAAAATAGGTACTGAACCAAAGATAGGATTGATATTAGGATCAGGGCTTGGAGTATTAGCAGATGAAATAGAAGATGCTGTAGCAATAAAATATGAAGAAATACCAAATTTTCCAGTTTCAACAGTAGAAGGACATGCAGGACAGCTTGTAGTAGGAAAACTTCAAGGAAAAAATGTGGTAGCAATGCAAGGAAGATTTCACTTTTATGAAGGATATACTATGCAGGAAGCAACATTCCCTGTAAGAGTAATGAAAGCTTTAGGTGTAGAAACTATTATTGTAACTAATGCTGCAGGTGGAGCAAATAAAAGTTATGTTCCTGGAGACTTAATGATAATAAAAGACCATATAAATCTTGGAGGAAATAATCCTCTTATTGGACCAAATGATAAAGAATTAGGAGTAAGATTCCCTGATATGTCAACAGCTTATACTCCGGAATATATAGAACTTGCAAAAGAAGTGGCAAAAGAATTAGGAATAGATGTAAAAGAAGGAGTTTATACGTATTTTACAGGACCAACTTATGAAACTCCTGCAGAAATAAGAATGGTTCAAACTATAGGAGGAGATGCTGTTGGAATGTCAACAGTTCCAGAAGTAATAGTAGCAAGACATTCAGATTTAAAGGTGCTTGGAATATCTTGTATAACTAATATGGCGGCTGGAATATTAGATCAACCTTTAGATCACGAAGAAGTTATAGAAACTACACAAAGAGTTAAAAAACAATTTATATCTTTAGTTAAAACTATATTAGAGAGAATGTAGGGGATTTATATATGAATAAAATCAATGAATCCGTACAGTTTATAAAATCAAAAATAAGTATTGAGCCAAAGATAGGATTGATATTAGGATCAGGGCTTGGAGTATTAGCAGATGAAATAGAAGATGCTGTAGTGATAAAATATGAAGAAATACCAAATTTTCCAGTTTCAACAGTACAAGGACATGCAGGACAACTTGTAGTAGGAAAACTTCAAGGAAAAGATGTAATAGTTATGCAAGGAAGATTTCACTATTACGAAGGATATTCAATGGAGGAAGTGACTTTTCCAGTAAGAGTAATGAAGGTTTTAGGAGTTGAAACTTTAATATTGACAAATGCTTGTGGAGGATTAAATGAGAAATTTTATCCTGGGGCATTAATGTTTATAACTGATCATATTAATTTTACAGGGAATAATCCTCTTATTGGACCAAATAAAAAAGAATTTGGTCCAAGATTTCCGGATATGTCAAAAGCTTATAACAAAGATTTAATAGAACTTGGTAAAAAAATTGCTAAGAATTTGAATATAGAGGTATTTGAAGGAGTATATACTTCTATAAGTGGACCAAGTTTCTTTTCAAAGGCAGAGCTTAAAATGCTTCAAGTATTTGGTTCTGATACTATAGGGATGTCGACAGTACCGGAAGCAATTATAGCAAATCATTGTGGTATGAAAGTACTTGGAATATCTTGCATAACGGATATGGCTATACCGAATAATGAACTTAAGCCTTTAACTCATGAAGAGGTAATGCGTGTTGCAAATGAAACTAGACCTAAGTTTATATCATTAGTTAAAGGTATAGTGAAAGAGATGTTTTTGACAGTTAATTAAAATATTTAAAAATCCACAAAACCATATTGGTTATTTTATGTATTTCTGATTTGATAATATTAGAGTTTGGAGATATTATTTTTAACATACAAGGCAAAATTTCATGGTGTTAAAAAACTTGAAATTATAAATCAAGTAACTACTCTACATTTTCATTATGGAAAATTAGTTACTTGATTTAAAAAAGAGAGGTGAATAAAAGTACCGTTGGCTTGCGGTATAGCATTGTAGAGAGATGCTATTATGTACACTAATATTTGTAAAAATATTGAGTGTATGAATAAAATCTATAATCTTTATATATTTGTTTAGATGTTTATAGATTTTATAAAGCTGTAAATGGTATGAGAATGTACGATATTATAAAGAAAAAAAGAGATGGATATGAATTAACTAAAGAAGAAATAAATTTTTTTGTAGAAGGATACTCTAAGGGAGAAATTCCAGATTATCAAGCTTCTGCACTTGTTATGGCTATATTTTTAAAGAAAATGACTAAAAAAGAAACTGTATATTTAACAGAAGCTATGATGCATTCTGGAGATGTGATAGATTTATCTAAAATAGAAGGAATAAAAGTAGATAAACACAGTACAGGTGGAGTAGGTGATAAAACTACAATTACTTTAGCACCACTTGTAGCATCTTGTGGTGCTCCTGTTGCAAAAATGTCAGGAAGAGGACTTGGTCATACAGGAGGAACACTTGACAAACTGGAATCGATACCAGGTTTATCTATAGAAATGGATCAAGACAAGTTTATAGATAATGTAAATAATCATAAAATAGCTGTTTGTGGACAAACTGCATCTATAGTTCCTGCTGATAAAAAATTATATGCTTTAAGAGATGTTACTGCTACAGTTGATAATATATCATTAATTGCGAGCAGCATAATGAGTAAAAAATTAGCTTCTGGAGCAGATGCTATAGTTTTAGATGTTAAAACTGGAAGTGGAGCGTTTATGAAAGAATTAGAAGATTCATTTGCTTTAGCTAAAGAAATGGTTGATATAGGAAATGGCATGAATAGGGAAACTATAGGGGTTGTTACTGATATGGATCAGCCTTTAGGTTTTGCAGTAGGTAATGCTTTAGAAGTAAAAGAAGCTATAGAAACTTTAAAAGGAAATGGACCAAAAGATTTTACTGAACTTTGTTTGAATTTAGGAGCTTATATGTTAATGCTTGCTAAAATTGCAAGTAGTTATGAAGAAGGAAGGAAAATGCTTGAAGAATCAATATCTTCTGGAAAAGCACTTGATAAGTTGAGAGAGTTTATAGAAATTCAGGGCGGAAATAAAGATGTAGTAGATAATTATGATTTGTTACCTAAAGCTACTAATGTAATAGAAGTAAAATCTCCTAGAAAAGGATATGTAAGCAAAATTGAAGCAGAAACTGTTGGTTTAAGTGCAATGATGTTAGGAGCAGGAAGAGAAACTAAAGAAGATAAATTGGATTTAGGAGCAGGTATAGTACTTAATAAGAAAGTAGGAGATTTTGTTGAAGAAGGGGAAATTTTAGCACATATGTATGTGAATGATACTACAAAACTTGAAAGCGCTAAAGAAAGACTTTTATCAGCATATACTATATCTGATGAGAAACCTGTAGAAAGAAAGTTAATATATGGAATAGTTACAAAAGATGGAATAAAAAGATTTTAAGTAATTTGTTAATATTTAGAATATTATATTGAATTTAGAGTTAGTTTGTGGTAAAATTATGACAAGTTAAGGAAATAGTCATGAAGACTTCAAAAAATATAGCATAAAATTTATGTCATGAAGGCAGCCTAAAAAGGCTGCCTTTATTTATTTAATACAAATTAGCCATGAAGGCTAAAGTAACCTGTGAATAGGTTTGATAATTATTGTGATTTTTTTATCAAAACAAGAATAAGGTTGAAGGGGGATATAATTATGCATATGGCTGATGCTTTGATTTCACCTGCTGTAGGTGGAACTATGTGGGCAGTAACAGTAGGAACTGCTGCTTATTCAATTAAAAAAATTCAAGACGATATTGATGAGAAAAAAATACCTTTAATGGGTGTAATGGGTGCATTTGTGTTTGCAGCTCAAATGATAAATTTTACAATTCCTGCAACTGGTTCTAGTGGACATTTGGGAGGAGGATTACTTCTTGCTATATTACTTGGACCTTATGCGGGATTTTTGACCATGGCTTCTATATTGATAATACAGGCATTGTTTTTTGCAGATGGGGGATTATTAGCATTGGGATGTAATATTTTTAATATGGGATTTTACACATGTTTTATTGTGTATCCTTTGATATATAAACGCATTATGAGAAAAGGTTATTCAGCTACTCATATATTTATAGGAGCAATGGTATCTGCTATTATAGGACTTCAGCTTGGTGCGTTTAGTGTTGTTATAGAAACTTTATTATCAGGTAAAACAGAATTGCCATTTACTACATTTGTTATGTTAATGCAGCCTATTCATTTAGCTATTGGAATAGTGGAAGGGCTTGTAACTGCTGCAGTAGTAGGATTTGTTTATAATAATTTTCCTGAAGTTATAGAGAAGGCAGCTTTGAATCAAGCTTTAGGGGATATTTTTATAAAAAAATTACTTCTTGCAATTGTTGTTGTTACAGTTTTAACTGGAGGGGTTCTTTCTTGGTTTGCTTCTGCATATCCTGATGGACTTGAATGGTCTATGTTAAAAACCTCAGGTAAAGAAGAACTTGAAATACCAAATGGAATTCATCAAGTACTTGAAAAAATTCAAGAAAAAAGTGCATTTTTACCAGATTATAGTTTTAAAACAGATAAAGAAGAATCAGAAGAAACTTGGCCAGCTGTAAGTAGTGGAACTACTGTTTCGGGACTAATTGGAGGTTTAATGACGTTGATTTTAGCTGCTACAACAGGTTTTGTTGTATATAAATTAAAAAAGAGAAAAAAAGCAAATGCTGCTTAATAAAGAGAGTTGTTTTAATTTATGGAAAAAATGCTCAACTCATTATATGACATTAGATTCTTAGATGAAATTTCAAGTAAAGAAACGATTATACATAATATACATCCATTTGCTAAACTGATAACAACTATTGCATTTTTGATAATTACAGTATCTTTTGATAAATACGATATAAGTAGATTAATACCACTTGTTTTTTATCCTATTGTTTTAATTATTATTGCAGAGATTCCATTAGTTCCTGTTTTAAAAAGATTATTTGTTGCAGCACCTTTTGTTATTGGATTAGGAATTTTTAATCCACTTTTTGATTCTAATCCTGTAATAGTACTTTCATGGATTAAGATTTCAGGGGGATGGATTTCTTTTATTTCCATTCTTATTAAATGTATTTTAACTGTTTTGGCAGCATTTATTCTAATAGCGACAACGGGAATTAATGGGATTGCATTAGCGCTTAGAACAATAGGAATACCTAAAGTGTTTGTGATACAGTTTATTTTAACATATAGATATATATCATTGTTGATTGAAGAAACTCATAGTATGATTCGTGCATATTTACTTAGATCTCCTCGAGAAAAAGGCATTAGGTTTAGTGTATGGGGTTCACTTACAGGGCAGTTACTTATTAGGACTGTAGAAAGAGCACAGCGCATTTATTTATCGATGTGTTGTCGTGGGTTTATAGGAGATTATAATATTGGCAGTGTAGATAATATAGCATTTAGAGATATTGTTTATTTGGGAATATGGATATTGTATTTTATATTTGTGCGTTGTGTAGATATTACGACTATACTTGGTTTGTTGATAACAGGAGGGGTAAAATGAGTCGTAGCATTATTGAAGTAAATAATTTAAGTTACACATATCCTGATGGGAAGATGGCTTTAAATAAAATTAATTTTAAGATAAAAGATGGAGAGTCTGTAGGTATTATAGGTTCGAATGGTGCAGGAAAGTCGACTTTATTAATGAACCTTGTTGGAGCTTTATCTCCAGATGAGGGTGAAGTTTATGTTGATAATATTCTTGTGGAGAAAAAAACATTACCTTTGATAAGAAAAAAAGTTGGAATTGTTTTTCAAAATTCTGATGATCAGTTATTTATGGCTAATATTTACGATGATGTAGCTTTTGGACCTCGTAATTATAAATTATCTGAGGAAGAGGTTAGAAAAAGGGTTATAAATTCTCTCAAGACAGTTGGCATATTACATTTAAAGGATAGAGTTGCATATAAGCTTTCAGGTGGAGAAAAACGAGCAGCTGCGATTGCAACAGTTTTAGCGATGAATCCAGATGTTTTAGTTATGGATGAACCGACAACTGCATTAGATCCAAGAGCTAGAAGAAGATTAATTAATCTTCTTCGCAGTTTTTCACAGACAAAAATAATTACTACTCATGATTTAGATATGGTACTTGAATTGTGTGATAGAATTATTGTATTAAATGAAGGACATGTTGTAGAGGATGGTTTTACTTTGAGTATTTTTGAAAATGATAAACTTATGCAAGAGTGCGGGCTTGAAAGACCTTTAAGTATGCAAAATTGTCCTTTATGTGGATCGAAAAAGAAAATAGGATATAGATATAATATATGAGCAAGCTATAGCTTGTTCTATTTTTTTTGAGAAGTTACATATTGTAAAAAATAGTCTAAAATTATATAATAGTATAGATACAGAAAAATTTTATTTAATAAAAAATAAAAAAGAGGTAATATTATGAAAAAATTTTTTATAAAAGCTATTTTAATAGTAATATTTATCGCTTTAGGACTAGTTTATTTTAATATACAAGTAGGTCCTTATGACTCAAAAAGTAATGAAAAAGTAATTGTTAGTATTCCTAGAGGTTCATCACTTAATGAAACTGCTGGTATTTTAGTAGATAAAGAAGTTGTGAAAAATAAATGGTTTTTTATAATAGTGGCAAAAATAAATCATATGGATAAAGGAATAAAAGCAGGAACTTATAGTATTTCTAAATCATTTTCGAATAAAAAAATACTTGCTTTATTAAATTCAGGAAAAGTATATAAGAATATAGTTAAGGTAACTATTCCAGAAGGATTTGAAGCAAATCAGATTGCAAATAGATTTTCAAATCTTGGACTTGTTGATAGAGAGAAGTTCTTAGAACTAGTGAATAATCCTTCGGTATTTAAAAGTAAATATCCTTTTTTAAACGATAAAAATATAGTTTCTTTAGAGGGATTTTTATTTCCTGATACGTATTTTATAGATAAAAATTATTCAGAAAAAGTTATTATAGATATAATGTTAAAAAGATTTAATGAAATATACGATGAGGATTATAAAAAAAGACAAAAAGAAATGGGACTTAATTTGAATGAAGTTATAACAATGGCTTCTATTATAGAAAAAGAAGCGAAACTCGATGAAGAAAGACCGATAATTTCAGCTGTTTTTTATAATAGAATGAATATAAATATGCCTCTTCAATCTTGTGCTACTGTACAGTATGTTTTAGGGGAGCGAAAATCTGTTTTATCTTATAATGACATAAAAATAGATTCACCTTATAATACTTATAAAAATAATGGACTTCCACCAGGTCCTATAGCATCACCTGGAGAAAAATCTATCAAGGCGGCACTTTATCCAGCTGATGTAGATTATCTTTATTTTGTAGCTAAGAAAGATGGAAGTCATAGTTTTTCAAAAACTTATAGCGAACATCTTAAAAGAAAATTTGAAAACAAATAGGTGGATTTCCACCTATTTATTTGTGTCATAGAAAGGATGATACTTTTGAGTAATATAGTTGATGAATTAGTACAAGATTATATAAGAAAAACTTTAAAGGAAAGTAAGAGTTTTTTAAGAGAATTAGAAGTGTATGCAGATGAAAATTTAGTACCGATAGTTCAGAAAGAAGTTGCTGAGTTTTTGAAAGTACTTTTAAAAATTCATAAACCTAAAAGAATTTTAGAAGTTGGATGTGCTATAGGATATTCTTCTATGTTGTTTGCTGATACTTTAAATAAAAATTGTGAAATAATAACTGTAGAAAGAAATGAAAAGATGATAGAAAAAGCTAGAGAAAATTTTAAAAAATACGGTTTTGAAGATAATATAAAAATACTAGAAGGAGATGCTAAAGAAAAGCTTAAAGAAGTTGAAGGAAATTTTGATATGATTTTTTTAGATGCAGCAAAAGGACAGTATAAGCTTTTTTACGATTTAGTTATAGAAAAATTAAAAATTGGAGGGTTGTTAATTTCGGATAATATACTTTATAAAGGTATGGTAGCAAGTGATAAATATGTTATAAGAAGAAAAAAGACTATAGTAAAAAGAATGAGAAATTATTTAGATTATATAAGTAATTGTAATTATTTAGATACTAGCTTAATACCAATTGGCGATGGTGTAGCGATAAGTTATAAAAAGTAAAGAGGTGATTTAATTGGAAAAAGTAGAATTACTTGCTCCGGCAGGAGATTTGGAGAAATTAAAAATGGCTATTATTTATGGTGCTGATGCAGTGTATATTGGAGGAGAATTTTTTGGATTAAGAGCAGGCGCTAAAAATTTTACATATGAGCAGATGGAAGAAGGAGTAAAATTTGCTCATGAAAGAGGAAAAAAAGTATATGTAACTGTAAATGTAATACCTCATAATGAAGATTTTGAAGGGCTTGATGAATACTTGAAAAGCTTGAAAAAAATAGGTGTAGATGCAGTTATAGTTTCTGATCCAGGTGTTTTATCTGTAGTTAAGGAAGTTATACCTGATATGGAAGTTCATTTAAGTACACAAGCAAATAATACAAATTATATGAGTGCTAGATTTTGGTATAATCAAGGAGTAAATAGAATAGTAGTTGCAAGAGAACTTTCATTTAAAGAAATTAAGCAAATAAAAGATAATATTCCAGAAGATATGGAAATAGAAGCATTTATACATGGTGCAATGTGTATATCGTATTCTGGAAGATGTCTTATAAGTAATTATATGACAGGAAGAGATGCGAATAGAGGCGCATGTGCTCATCCTTGTAGATGGCAATATTACCTAGTAGAAGAAAAAAGACCAGGACAATATTACCCAATATATGAAGATGAAAGAGGAACTTTCTTTTTTAATTCTAAAGATTTGTGTATGATAGAATACATACCACAAATTATAAATTCAGGTATTAAAAGTTTAAAAATAGAAGGGAGAATGAAAACAGCTTATTATGTTGCAACTGTTGTAAGAGCATATAGAATGGCTATTGATGAGTATTATAAAAATCCTGAAAATTGGAAATTTAATCCTTTATGGCTTGAAGAAATAAAAAAAGCAAGTCATAGAGATTTTACAACAGGATTTTATTTTGAAAAGCCAGGTTCAGATGAACAACATTATGGTTCTAGTTCGTATATAAGAAATTACGATTTTATAGGGCTTGTTAAAGAATATGATGAAAAAGAAGATATCGCTGTTGTTGAACAGAGAAATAGAATGTTTACTGGAGATGAAATAGAAATTATAGGTCCAAATAAGGATACAGTTTATACAAAAATAGAAAAAATGTGGACGATAGAAGGAGAAGAAATAGATGTAGCTCCGCATCCAAGACAAATAATAAAGATGAAATTAAATGTTCCTGTAAAGGAAAATTATATATTAAGGAAGGAGATAAAAGATGAAAAATAGACCATTAATAATAGGAATAACTGGAGGAACAGGTTCAGGAAAAAGTACAGTGACAAAAGCGATAATAGAAAGTGTTCCTGAAGAAAATATATCAGTAATAGAACAAGATGCTTATTATAAAGATCAAAGTCATATTCCTTTTGAGGAAAGATTAAAAACGAATTATGATCATCCACTAGCTTTTGATAATGATTTGCTTATAAGTCATTTGAATGACTTAGTGAACGGAAAGAGTATAGAAAAACCTGTATATGATTTTGAAAAACACACTAGAAATTTAGAAAAAACTGTAACAGTATATCCAAGAGATATAATAGTTGTTGAAGGGATAATGATTTTAGAAGATAAAAGATTGAGAAATATGCTTGATATAAAGATATTTGTAGATACTGATAATGATATCAGAATACTTAGAAGAATACAAAGGGATATAGAAGAAAGAGGTAGAACTGTAGATTCAGTAATAGATCAATATCTTACTACAGTAAGACCTGCTCATATGCAGTTTATAGAGCCTTATAAAAGGTACGCTGATATTATAATACCTGAAGGTGGATATAATACTGTTGCAATAGATATTGTTGTTGCTAAAGTTAAATCTATAATACAGTCAAAAGTAAATAAAGATTATTAAATTAAGTATTAACCCCCTGATAATTGGAAAAAATAATTTTTATCAGGGGGTGTTTTTTTGAGAAAAAATAATGTTAAAAAGAAAAATAAAAGAATTGAATTGGTTTTATATTTTTTTATTTTTGTATTTATTTTAATTTTAGGAAGACTTTCTTATATTCAAGTTTATAAAGGAAAAGAATATTATGATAGAGCAATAAGACAAAGTGAAATAAAAGTGGATTTAACTAGTAATAGAGGTTCTATATATGATAGAAATAATATTCTTTTAACAGATAAAGAGAAAGAAGATGTACTTGTTATATTGAAAAGAAATTTTAAGTTAAATAAAAAAACAATAGAGCTTTTAAAAAATATAACTAATATGTCTGAAAAAAATATATATAAGAATTTTGAGTGTAAAAGTGATTTAATAGAGTTAAAAATAAGATATTTAAATGAAAATTTAAAAAGAAAAATAGAAAGTCAAAGTGGAGTTTTAATAGTAAATAAAACACATAGGTATTTAAAAGAGAATATACTTACTCATACTATTGGATATATAAATAAATATGAAAATAAAGGAGTAAGTGGTATAGAAAGAGCTAAAGATGGCTTGTTAAAAAATCAAAGAAGAGAATATGTAGAAGCTTTTATAGATGCTAGACAAAATGTAGTACCTGGTAGTTTTAAAAAATATAGAGATGAGAATCTTAAATCTAAAAATATAAAGTTAACTATAGATTATAATATACAAAAAGCAGTTGAAAAGGCTTTAGATAAAGAAAGCAAAAAAGGTGCTGTTGTAGTTTCAAATGTAAATACAGGAGAAATTTTGGCCATGGCATCTAGACCGAATTTTAATCCTAATAAAGTTGAAGATTATATAAATAGTAAAAATCAAGAGTTACTCAATAAAGCTATTCAATGTAGTTATCCTCCTGGTTCTATATTTAAAATAATAGTATCTCTTGCTGCGTTTGAAGAAGGAGTAGTAGACGAAGATGAAAAATTTAATTGTACTGGAGAAATAGATTTAAATGGGCTTAAAATAAATTGTTGGAAGCGAAAAGGCCATGGAGAAGAAACTTTTAAGGAAGCTTTTTATAATTCGTGTAATCCTGTATTTGTTGAAGTAGGAAAAAGAGTTGGTAGTAAAAAAATATTAGATATGGCTAAAAAAATGGGATTAAAGGATAAAGTTAATATTGGACTTAAAGAAGAAAAATGTGGGATTCTTCCTGCTGGGGATAAAATAAAGGGAAATGCAATAGGAAATATATCCATAGGGCAAGGGGATATAGAAGTAACGCCACTTCAAGTAAATCAAATGACACAAATAATAGCTAATAATGGAGTATATAAAAAATTGTATTTATTTGACTCTGTGCTTAATGAAAATATGAAAGAAATAGAGAAATATAGACCTGAAAAGGACAAAGTAGTTGTATCTCCATTTGTGATAAATAGAGTTAGGAAATTGATGGAGGGTGTAGTAAGAGAAGGAACTGCAAAAAATATAAAAGGACTTAAAGGAGGAAGTGCAGGAAAAACTGGTTCTGCAGAAAGCTATGTTAACGGTAAAAAATTAGTACATGGTTGGTTTACGGGGTATTATCCTGCAAAAAGTCCTAAATATGCAATAACAGTATTTGTATATAATGGAAAATCAGGTGGAGGTTCTGCGGCACCTGTTTTTAGAGATATTGTTAAAAATATAAATAATATTAAATAAGTACAGGCACGTTGAAAACTTTATATTCATATAATATAGAATGACGCAATATATGGGGGTGAATCTATTGGCTTGCACAAAATCTTTCCCTAATCCATTAACCCCTAAAGAAGAACTTGAGTATCTAAAGAGGTTTAAAAATGGAGATTTAAATGCAAAAAATATTCTTATAGAGAGAAATTTAAGATTAGTTGCACATATTGTAAAAAAATATACAAATTATCAGGAAGAGCTTGAAGACTTAATATCCATAGGAACAATAGGACTTATAAAAGCAATAGATACCTACAATATAGAGAAGGGAACAAGACTTGCTACTTATGCTGCTAGATGTATAGAAAATGAAATATTAATGAGTATTAGAGCGGGAAAAAAAAACAAAGGAGAAGTTTCTTTGCAAGACCCAATAGGGGTAGATAAAGAAGGAAATGAGATATCCTAAATACTTTATCTACCTATTATAATTTACTTTTTTGGTAATTTAGGATAAATAATTAAAGTAAATTCATCGTTTTTTTGATGTTTTTCTTTTTTGTATTCCACATAGTAGATTACAGATTTCAGTAATTTATTTTTTTTAGATGGATCATTTGTTTTTTCATAGAGATCTAATATTTTTTTTATTTTAGTAATAATATTTTTTTTATTATTTTGATTTTTTATTTTCAAATTTAGGTTGGATTTTATTTTTTCAATAGATTTTTTTATATTTTCAATTTTTGTATTTATTTTTTTAGACCTTTCTATATATGTATCTTCATCGTATATTTTGCGTTCTAGTAAGTCGTAAATATTATTTTTTTGGTTTTCAAGTTTGGATAGTTGTTTTTGTAAATTATATAAATTTTTTTTATACAAATTTATGGTGTAATCTATATCGTTGTTTATTGTTTTCATTATATTCCAGTCTAGTTGATATTTTTCTAGCCATTTATTTAATCCTAAAATTAAATTTTTTTCTATATATATTAATTTACTACTTTTATTTTTACAATTTTTATAGCACATAATTTGGTCATCTTTATTTTTGTAAGGTCTAAGAATCATAGAAGAATTGCAATTAAAGCATTTGATTAAACCTGCTAGTGGATTTTTAATTTTGTTGTTAAAATGGTAAGGAATATGGTATTTTTTTGATAGTATTTTTTGGGCTTTTTCGTAAATTTCCATTGATATTATTGGTTCGTGTTTACCTTCAACATCTATCCATTCTTCTTTAGGTCTAATTTTGGTTTCTTTTATTTGGCCTATTTTTTTAGATTTTTTGTTTTCTGTTTTTTTCCATTGTATTCTTCCGGTGTATACTTTGTTTTTTATAATATTGAGTACAGAAGAACTTGACCATTCTTTTCCTGTATAACTTTTATATCCCATATTATTTAGAGTATTAGCTATTTTTTTTCCACCCATTCCGTGATTTATGTATAAATCAAATATCATTTTAACAACATGAGATTGCTCTTTATTAATTTTAAGAGTTCTATACTTGTCTGTATAATAAATTTCATATCCATATGGAGGAAGTGTACCTAGATAGTTCCCTTCTTCTATGCTTCGGATTCTACCATTTTGAAGTCTTCTATTTATTATTTTTAATTCTTTACGTGCCATAAAAGCTTCAAATTCTGAATACTCTTCATCAAATTCATCTTTTAAATTATAAATTTTTCTAGGAGTGATTATTTTTGTATTTGATTTTTTAAATGTCTCTAAAATTAGACCTTGTTCCTGCATATTTCCACGGCCAAGTCTATCAATATCCATACATAGAACTCCATCGTACATTTTTTTCTCTACATCTTTAAGAAGTTTTAACATTTGAGGCCTATGAACAAGACTTTCTCCAGAAACTATTTCTTCGTATATTTTTATTATATTAAGATTGTTTTCTTTTGCAAATTTATTTAAAATTTTTTTGTGTTTTAATAAAGTTTCTCCTTCTCCTTTTCTTTCAGCTTCTACATCAGCTCTTGATTTTCTAAGATACATGCAGACTTTTAGCATATAATATCTTCTCCTTTTATATAATTAAATGTTTTTGTATTAATAAATATGATTTATTTGTATTAATATGTTAAAAGTAAAATTATAATGTTTATTTTTAAGATAACGTTTGCCAAAATGTGATGATGGATATAAAATATATATGTCAAGTAAAATTAAAATGGAGAGTGGATATAAATGAATAATGTTTTGAATATTATAAAAGATAATTCTTTAACTTATGAGCAGAAGGTATTGAGTCTTGCAAGAGAAGCAGAAAATAGTTTAAGTGTTCTTAATGTAAGCAAAGAGGTCTATGAATACATAAACGAAGGCATAATTTGTGACCTTAATGAAGGACATGCACCATATAGACCTAGATACGTAGTACCTGATTATGAAAAGTTTATAAAAAATGGAAGTGAGTTTTTAGGACTTAAACCTCCTAAGAATATTTTAGAAGCGGTAAATAATTTATTGATTTTATATAAACATGTTCCTTCTATAACTTCTTTTCCTGTGTATATAGGAAATATTGATATTTTACTTGATCCGTTTGTAGAAGATGAAAAGAAAGCTTATGATGTTATAAAATTATTTTTAACTCATATAGATAGAACTATTACAGATTCATTTTGTCATGCTAATATTGGTCCAAAAGACACTAAAGCTGGAAGGTTGATATTAAAAGCGGAAAGAGAACTTCAAAATGCTATTCCCAATATTACAATTAAATATAGTAAAAATACGCCGAATGATTTTGCTATTGATGCGATAAATACAGCACTTATTACAGCGAAGCCGAGTTTTGCAAATCATGAAATGTTTTTAAATGATTTGGGAGAAAATTATGGAATAGTTAGCTGTTATAATGGGTTAAATATAGGTGGTGGAAGTTATACATTAGTAAGATTAAATTTAGCAAATTTAGCTAAAAAGTCAAAAGATGTAGATGATTTTATCGATGTAATTCTTCCAGATGCAGTAAAAAGAATGGCCTCTTATATAGATGAAAGAGTTAAATTTTTAGTTGAAGAAAGCGGTTTTTTTGAATCAAGTTTTTTAGTTAAAGAAGGATTGATTAGTAAAAATAATTTTACAGCTATGTTTGGTATTTTTGGTTTAGCAGAGTGTGTAAATCACTTTATAAATTCAGATAAACAAGAAGATAGATTTGGACATAGTGAATATGCTAATAAATTGGGACTTAAAATTATTTCTAGATTAGAAAAGGAAGTGTGTAAACATAATAATTCTCACTGTAAAGTTTCAAATGGAAAATATTTGTTACATGCTCAGGTCGGAATAGATACAGATAATGGTATAAGCCCTGGGTGTAGAATACCTATTGGAGAAGAACCTGAAATTCATGAACATTTAATGCAAGCAGCTAAATTTCATAAATTTTTTCCATCAGGTATAGGTGATATTTTCAGTTTTGACAGTATGGCTAAAAATAACCCAGAGTTTATATTAGATATTATTAAAGGTGCATTTAAAGAAAATATGAGATATTTTTCATTATATTCTACGGATAGTGATATTATTAGAATTACAGGATATCTTGTAAAAAAATCAGAAATGGAGAAATTAGAAAGAGGGGAACAGGTTCTTCAAGATACTGTTGCATTAGGACTTGGAGCAGTAAAAAACAATAAAGTATTAAAGAGAAAGGTTAGAAATAATGCGAGGATTAGTAAATAAAATAATTCCTTTTAGTTCTGTAGATGGACCTGGAAATAGAACTGTGATTTTTATGCAGGGATGCAATTTTAATTGTCTTTATTGTCATAATCCAGAAACTATAAATGTTTGTAATAGTTGTGGTATATGTGTGAGTAAATGTCCTTATAATGCTCTTATGTTAAAATTCGGAAATGTAATATGGGATAAAAATATTTGTAAAATGTGTGATTTGTGTTTGCAAATTTGTAAAAACAATAGTTCACCGAAGGCGACTTATATGAGTGTTGATGAAGTTTTAAAAGAAATAAATAAAGTAAAGTCATTTATTTCTGGAATAACAGTTTCTGGTGGTGAATGTACACTTCAATCTGAATTTTTAGTAGATTTATTTAAAAAAGTAAAAAGTATGGGATTAACTGTTTTTATTGATACAAATGCTTCAATTCCTTTATATGAAAAAAAAGAGTTAGTTGATTTGATAGATATGGCTATGGTAGATATAAAAGCGTATGATTTTAAAGAACATAAAATGCTTACGGGTAAGGGTAATGATGTTGTGATTGAAAATGTAAAATATCTTGCAAAAATTAATAAATTATATGAAATAAGAACTGTTATTGTTCCAGGTGTTTTAAACAATTATTATAATGTCGATATGATTAGTAAATTACTTGTATCTTTAAATTCTAATATAAGATATAAAATTATAAAATATAGACCAATTGGAGTTCGTAAAGATATTATTGATAGTTGTGTACCTAGTGAGGATATGATGGAAGAACTTTTAAATTTAGCAGTTAAAAATGGATGTGAAAATGTAATTTTAGTTTAAAAAATAGTGCTTATATTTTTTTAAGCACTATTTTTTTGTTTAACTAAAAATGAATAGGACAAATTTATAGATTCATATATTTGGAATAAGGGGGGGAATGTTATGAATTGTGAAAAAGATAATATAGAATATGATGAATTTTATAAATTTGGTAATACAAAAGTATATATTATAGGGCCTAAATTGAATTTAGAAGAAGTAAATGAAGTATTATATGATTTTCATCGGGTTGGATGGGAGATTATAGAAGAATTATTATCTGAAGGAGATTAATAGATTGGGAGGTGAATTTTTAATTTGTATGAATAATTTATTACATTTAGGATTAGATGTAGGTTCGACTACTGTTAAAATTGTGATATTGGATAGTAGTAATAGGATAGTTTTTAGTAGATATAAAAGACATTATTCTGATATAAAAAAAGCAGTTATAGAATTGATAGTTGAAATTTACAATAAATTTAAAGATAATCATATAACTATTATGGTAGCAGGTTCAGGAGGTATTTTTGTATCAAAATGGTTGAATATAGAATTTATACAAGAGGTTATAGCTTCTAAAAAAGCTATTGAAAATTTTATTCCACATACTGATGTAGCTATTGAACTTGGAGGGGAGGATGCAAAAATAACATTTTTTAATGATGGAGTAGAACAAAGAATGAATGGTATTTGTGCGGGAGGTACTGGAGCTTTTATAGATCAAATGGCATCACTTTTAAAAACTGATGCTGCTGGTCTTAATGAACTTGCAAAAAATTATAAAACAATATATCCTATAGCTGCTAGGTGTGGTGTATTTGCTAAAACAGATATTCAACCTCTTTTAAATCAAGGAGCATTAAAAGAAGATATAGCAGTTTCTATATTTCAAGCTGTAGTAAATCAAACGATATCAGGTCTTGCATGTGGTAAGTCTATAAAAGGAAATGTAGCGTTTTTAGGAGGACCACTTTATTTTTTATCTGAACTTAGAAATAGATTTAAAGAAACTTTAAAATTGGATGATTGTGAAGTTGTATTTCCTGAGAATTCTCAATTTTATGTTGCTATGGGAGCAGCCATGGAATCAAAAAATAAAGAGAAAATTTCTCTTTATGAATTAAAAAGTAGATTATTTAATTTAAATAGTTTTGAAAATAACGAAATTGTAAAGTTACAACCTTTATTTAAAAACAAGCATGAACTTGATGAATTTAGATTAAGACATAGTAAAGACAAAGTAAAGAGAAAGGAACTGAAAAATTTTAATGGAAATTGTTATTTAGGAATAGATGCAGGATCTACTACAACTAAAGTTGTACTTATAGATGAAGAATGCTCGATTTTGTATTCTTTTTATGATACTAATAAAGGAAGTCCCCTTGATTCTGTAATAAAAGCACTAAAAGATTTGTATGATAAATTACCTGAGAATGCAAAAATAGTAAATTCTGTGGTAACTGGTTATGGTGAAGAATTTTTAAAATCAGCTCTACTTATTGACATAGGAGAGGTTGAAACAATAGCGCATTATATAGCAGCTCAGTTTTTTTTACCAGAAGTAGATTTTGTTTTAGATATTGGTGGACAAGATATGAAATGTTTGAAAATAAAGAATAAAATTATTGAAAACATAATGTTAAATGAAGCTTGTTCATCGGGGTGTGGTTCTTTTATAGAGACATTTGCAAATACTCTTGGTATGGATGTAAAAGAATTTGTAAATATTGCTTTATTTGCAAAAAATCCAATTGATTTAGGTTCAAGATGTACAGTATTTATGAATTCTAAAGTGAAACAAGCTCAAAAAGATGGGTTTACTGTTGGGGATATTTCAGCAGGGCTTTCGTATTCTGTTATAAAAAATGCTTTGTTTAAGGTTATAAAAATGAAAAAACCAGAGGATTTAGGAGAGAAAATAATAGTTCAGGGTGGAATGTTTTGCAATGATGCTGTACTTAGAAGTTTTGAAGTTATTACAAAAAGAGAGGTTATAAGACCTGATATATCGGGTCTTATGGGAGCATTTGGGGCTGCAATTATTGCTAAAAATAGATATTTTTATGGATATAAAAGCACTCTTTTAAATAAAGATGAGCTTGATAGATTTTCTATACAAACTTTTATGATAAGATGTAAAAAATGTACAAATAATTGTTTGCTTACAGTTAATAGGTTTAATGATGGAAGAGAATTTGTTTCTGGAAATAGGTGTGAAAAAGGAGTGAAACACGAAAAAGGTAACAAAGAAATAATAAACTTATATGATTATAAGTATAAGAAAATATTTGATTATAAACCTCTTAAAAAAGAAGATGCGATAAGGGGAATTATAGGAATTCCAAGAGTGCTCAATATATATGAAAATTATCCTTTTTGGTTTACTTTTTTTACAAAACTTGGATTTAGAGTAGAACTTTCTCCGAGTTCTTCAAAAGATATTTATGAATTGGGAATAGATACTATTACTTCAGAATCAGTATGTTATCCAGCAAAATTAGTTCATGGACATATAGCATATCTTATAAATAAAGGAATAAAAATTATTTTTTATCCGTGTATTTCTTATGAAAAGAAGGAGCAAATAGATGCTGATAATCATTTTAATTGTCCGATAGTTACATCTTATTCAGAAGTTATAAAAAATAATATGGATATTATTTTGAAAAATAATGTAAAATTTATAAATCCATTTATTCCCTATGACAATAAAAAAAGGCTTAAAAAAAGACTTTATGAAGTTTTTAAGGAATTTAATATAGATAAAAATGAAATTGAAAGAGCTGTAGACTTAGCATGGAGAGAGGATATAAATGTTAAAGATAATATAAGAAAAAAAGGAGAAGAAACAATAAAATATTTAAGTGAATGTGGAAAGAAAGGAATTGTATTATGCGGAAGACCGTATCATATAGACCCAGAAATTAATCATGGTATACAAAATATTATAACTTCTTATGATATAGCAGTGCTTACAGAAGATTCTATAGCACATTTAGGAAAAGTGGAAAGGCCTTTAAGAGTTGTTGATCAATGGATGTATCATTCAAGATTATATGCAGCTGCAAGTTTTGTAGCAACTCAGAAAAATTTAGAACTTATTCAATTGAATTCGTTTGGATGTGGTTTAGATGCAGTAACAACTGATCAGGTTGAAGAAATATTAAATAGTCATGGAAAAACATATACTGTTTTAAAAGTTGATGAAGTAAGTAATTTAGGAACTGTAAAAATAAGAATACGTTCATTAATATCTGCATTAAAAGAAAGAGAAAAAAAAGAAATTGTTTTAAAAAAGATAAGGCGAGATAATGAAAGAGTTATATTTACAAAAAAAATGAAAAAAAATCATACTATATTATGTCCTCAAATGTCACCTATTCATTTTCAATTTATGCAAGAAGCATTCAATAGTGAGGGATATAATTTAAAAGTTCTTTCATCAAGTGATAAAAAATGCATAGAAGAGGGATTAAAATATGTAAATAATGATGCATGTTATCCATCTATTATAGTAGTTGGTCAAATAATTAATGCATTAAAATCGGGTGAATATGATATTAATAATACTTCAGTTATTATATCTCAAACAGGTGGAGGGTGTAGAGCTAGTAACTATATAGGATTTTTGAGAAAAGCTTTAAAAGATGCAGGTTTAGAAAATATTCCTGTTATTTCTTTGAATTTGTTAGGAATGGAAAAAAATCCTGGATTTAGATTAACAATAGATATTATGAAAAAGTTGATTATGGCATGTATTTATGGAGATTTGCTTATGAGGGTTTTATATAGGGTAAGACCTTATGAGAAATTTACAGGATCAGCAAATTCACTGTATTTTAAATGGGTTAAAATTTGTAAAGAAAGTGTAAATATAGGGAATGTAAAAAAATTTAAAGAGAATATAAAAAATATAGTGAATGATTTTGATCTTTTAGAGGTTATTGATATAAAGAAACCGAGAATAGGGTTAGTAGGTGAAATATTAGTTAAGTTTCATCCCATGGCAAATAATAATATTATAAATATTATAGAGAATGAGGGTGCGGAGGTTGTAGTTCCGGATATTATTAATTTTTTTCTATATAGTGTTTATGGAAATATATTTAAATATAATTATTTAGCGGGTAAAAAAAGATATAAATTTTTGAGTGAATTTATAATAAAATTTATTGAATATTGCAGAAATTATATGAGAAATGCTTTAAAGCAAAGTGAAAGATTTAGTATTCCTAAAAATATTTATGAATTGGCTAAAAAAACAAGTACTATTGTATCTTTAGGTAATCAAACTGGTGAGGGTTGGCTTTTAACAGCAGAGATGATTGAGTTAATAGAAGATGGTGTTGAGAATATAATATGCGTGCAACCTTTTGCTTGTCTTCCTAATCATATAACAGGAAAAGGAGTAATTAAAGAATTAAAAAGAAGATATCCTAATTCCAACATTATAGCAGTGGACTATGATTCAGGAGCAAGCGAAGTAAATCAATTGAATAGAATTAAACTTATGCTTGAGGTTGCATTTAATAATGGGGAATTTATATGTTAAAGTTACTGTATAAATTGATAAAAGGTTTAAGATAATGAGATATCTTTGATAGATATATTGGGAACAAATGTAGATGATGTTATAGATGAAGTTGAATTAAAAATACAAATAAAAAAATTATATGATAAGATTAATAATTTACTTACATCAAGAGAAAAAGAAATTATAGAATTGAGATATGGACTTACACCAAGTGGATATAAAACTCAACGGGAAATTGCAAAAAAATTAAATATTTCTCGTTCTTATGTTTCGAGAATAGAAAAAAGAGCTTTAAAAAAACTTAAAAGAGAATTTTATCTAGAAAATGAAAATATGTAGAATATAATTAAATTATTAGGATTGTGTTTATAGAATATATGTAAGCACAATCCTATTATAATATTTGATGTAGAAATATTTTATGTGGTATTATATATTTGAATACAAAATACAAAGGAGGATACATATGAAAAATTTAGATTTTATTTATAAAAGACATAGTGTTAGAAAATTTAAAGATCAAGATGTACCTATGGAAGATATAAAGGAAATGATAAAAGCTGCTACACATGCTCCTTCGGGTAAGAATGTTCAAAATTGGCATTTTGTGGTTGTTAAGGATAAACAAAAAATACAAGAGATGGCTAAATTAATAGAAAAAAAACATATGGAAATTGCAAATTATACAAAAGATGAAAAAAAACGTGAGAAATTTATTAAGTTTTTAAAATATTTTATAATGTTTAAAAATGCTCCTGTACTTATAATGGTATATGCAGGTGATTATCCTGTTACAGCATTAGATTTGTTAAAAGAAGGTGGAGCATCTGATGAAGAAATACGTGAACTTTTAAAACCTGCTCCGGGAATACAAAATATAGGAGCTGCTATGGAAAATTTACTTTTAGCTGCTGCTAATATGGGATATGGAGGTTGTTGGATGACAGGACCAAATTATGCTAGAAGTGAACTTGCTGAGTTTATTGGATTTAAGAAAGATGGATATTCTCTTGTTGCAATGACTCCTATTGGAGTTCCTGATGGAGAGGTTAAAAGTCCTCCTAGAAAACCATTAGAAGAAGTTATGACGGTAATTGAATAGTTTTTGCTAAATCCTTATATCGAAAAATGATATAAGGATTTTTTTTTACTAATGGAATATATAAATTAAATCGTGGAAATAATTATATAACATAAGATATATTAAGAAATAGAGGGTGTTTTTATGTTAAAAATGTTTAAGCAATCACATAAAGAAGAAAATATCAATTTTGGTCAATATAGTAATTTGAAACTTTCAAAATCATTAGAAAAAAATATCAATATGTTTAAAGAAATTTTAAAAGATATTGAAACTATAAAATACAGAAGGTTTGAAAATAAAAAAAATAATAAATTTAAATATTGTATGGTTTATATTGATGAACTGGTAAAAAAAGAGATACTCAATGAGTACATTATGCATCCTCTTATGAATGAAATAATAAATAAAAACAATGTAGATGAAATATTAAATACAATAGTATATACGGCAGAAGCTGAAGAAAAAAGAGATATAAATGATTTGATAGAAGAAATATTATATGGACATGTAATTCTTTTGATTGATGGAGTTGATGAAGCTATTTCAGTTAGCGCTCATGGGTGGGAAAGAAGAGCCATAGAAGAACCTGAGTCAGAAGTTACAGTAAGAGGTCCTAAAGAAGGATTTACTGAATCTATTAATACTAATTTAGCTTTGATAAGAAGGAAAGTTATAAGCCCTGATTTAAAATTTAAATTTAAAAAAATAGGAGTTAGAACAAAAACTAAAGTATGTATATGTTATATAGAAGGTTTAGCGTCCGAAAAAATTTTAAAAGAATTAGAACATAGATTGGATAAAATAGATATAGATGGAATACTTGAATCAGGTTATATAGAAGAATTAATAAAAGATGAACCGCTATCTCCTTTTAAAACAATTGGACACACAGAAAGACCAGATATTGTTGCTGCTAAATTATTAGAGGGCAGAATAGCTGTGGTATGTAATGGAACTCCTGTTGTTTTGACATTACCTTTTTTATTTATGGAGTACTTTCAATCTAATGAAGATTATTATAATAATTTTATATATGCTTCCATTAATAGGATGATAAGATATATAGGTTTTTTCTTAACAACTAGTACACCAGCTATTTATTTAGCTTTAGTTACATATCATCAAGAAATGATTCCAACACCTTTGTTAATTAGTATTTTTGCAGCTCGTGAGGGAATACCATTTCCAACTATATTTGAAGCGATTGTTATGATATTTGTATTTGAATTATTAAGAGAAACGGGAATTATGCTTCCAAAACCTATAGGTTCAACTGTAAGTATGGTAGGTGCATTAGTGTTAGGTGAAGCTGCTGTTAATGCAAGATTTATAAGTGCTCCTATGGTAATAATAACAGCAATTACTGGTATTTCAGGTTTTTTAACTCCTAAAATGTTAGGACCTATACTTGTAATTAGAACTATATTTTTATTGTTAGCTTCTATGCTTGGACTTTATGGATATATATTTGGAGTAATAGGTTTGTTTATCCATTTAATGTCTATTAGATCTTTTGGAATACCATATATGTTAAATTTAGGCTCTGTCGATATTCAAGATTTAAAGGATACATCTATAAGAATGCCATGGTGGTATATGTATTATAGACCTAAGTTAATTGCTAATAAAAATATGGAAAGAAGAAAGAGCTCTAATAGATGGGAAAGAAGGTAAAATATAATGAAAAATATAAAAATAATCATTTTAATTTTTACCATTTTATTATATGTAATTGTACTTACTGGGTGTTGGAATTATAGAGAAATAAATGATATGAATATAATTCACGGTGCTGCTGTGGATAAGTATAGGGAAAAAGATAAGTATATTCTCACTACAGAAATTATAAAGCCAATGGCTGGACAAGAATTTAAAATGGAGGCTGATGTAATTTCAGAAGAAGGAGATAGTTTATTTGATGCTGTAAGAAATATGATTATACATTCAGGAAAGAGAGGATATTGGTCTCATGCTAAGGTGTTTATTATAAGTTCAGATATAGCAAAAGAAGGAGTTGTACCTGTGCTTGATTTTATAACTAGAGATGCAGAGGTTAGATCAGATATATGGCTTTTGGTTTCAAAAGAAAAGACAGCTAAAGAAATATTAGAAGGAAAAACAAAGCTTCACTCAACAATTTCAGCACATTTGGAAGATAAGATGAAAAATGAAAAGTCAATTTCTAAATTTAAAGAAATTGAACTATATCAATTTTTAGATGATTTATCTAATGAAGGAATTTCTCCTGTTATTCCTGCTGTTCATATGGTTAAAAAGAAAGGCGATGTAGTTCCTGAAATATGTGGAAGTGCTGTATTTAAAAAAGACAAAATGGTAGGGTGTATAGATGGAATGCAAACGAGAAGTATGCTTCTTATAAAGGATGAATTAAAAGGAGGAGTATTTGTAATAGAGGATGTAGGAGAAAAAAATACAGATGTTTCTTTGGAAGTGTTTAGCTCTAAAACAAAGGTAAAACCAGTATTAAAAGATGGAAATATAATTATTAAAATTGATTCTAAAATAGATGTGGGTATAGGAGAGATAATGGGAGAAGAAGATCTTATAAGTGAAAAAGGGCGTGAAAAATTAAAAAAACAGGCGCAAAGAGTAATAAAAAATCAAATGGAAGATGTAATAAAAAAAGCACAAAATGAATATGAAAGTGATATTTTTGGGTTTGGAGCTATTATTCATAGAAAAATGCCTGATACATGGAAGGAAGTAAAAAATAATTGGGATTATATTTTCAAAAATTTAGATATACAAATAAATGTGCAGGTAAATATTAAAGGAAGTGCTTTAACATCAAAACCTATCAAGGTAGGTGATTAATTGTGGTTTTTTTAGTAATTTTAGCTTATTTAATTATAGGTGTAATTGAGATAGTACCTTTATTAAAAAAGAATCAAAAAAAAGAGCTTGTATTGTATTCTATTACGTTTATATTGGCGTTTGTAATAAGCATATTGCTAAGTTTAGGCGTTAAAATTCCTAGTCCTGCGAAGGCTATCGAAAAAGTTGTGTTGACTGTTTTGGGTAAGTAGCTGAATAAAATATTTTTTATATAATTTAAATTATATAAAAAATATTTTGAAAATAATTGTAATAATTCTTAGAATTTAATATAATTAATAAAAATAAATATATTAAATTCTAAGATCAGGAGTAGTAGTTAGAATATTTAATATTTAGCGAGTAGGAGATTGGTGAGAGTCCTATTATTAAATTTCTAATGAATGGACCTGTGAGAAGTCTGGTGAAATTCAAATAAATTTATTTGAAAATTAGCCATGGTCGGGGGTTTCCCGTTACAGAAACAGGATATCGAGGATAATCTCTGTATCTGTTGAGATGAGATAGTATTTTTCTATCTAATTTGGGTGGTACCGCGGAAATTGAGCTTTTCGTCCCTTAATTAGGGATGGAGGGCTTTTTTATTTAAGTAGAAAAATAGAAGGAGAGATTTGTATGAATTTGAGAAAAAATATATTAACGGCATTATTACTTGCTATAGGATTTATATTACATCAGTTAATTCCAGGTATGATAGTTGGTATGAAATTTGATTTAATGCTTTCTATTATGTTTGTATCTATTCTCATAAATAGTGATTTTAAAAATTCTATATTAACAGCTATTATTGGAGGATTTATAACTGCTATGACAACAACATTCCCAGGAGGACAGATTCCAAATATTATAGATAAATTTGTTACTTGTATATTAGTGTTTTTAATGATAAAAATAGTAGGGAAGTATAAAGAAAATCAAGTATTTATATTGGCAATATCTTTTATAGGAACTATTATAAGTGGAGTTGTATTTTTAATATCTGCACTTTTTATAGTAGGATTACCTGCTCCGTTTAATGGGTTGTTTTTAGGTATAGTACTTCCAACTGCGATAACTAATGTTTTTATGACGATATTTATTTATAATGTTGTTAAAGTAGCAATTAAGCTATCGGGGTCTAAATTTATAGGAAATTAATTTTTAACATTTTTTTAAATTGGAATTTTGATATTGGAATTATTCTATAAAATGGAAAAATTGACTTTTTTTAAATAATTTGTTACACTTTATCAAGCGGTTGATTTTGTATTAATCACAATAAAATATATATTAGGAGGGGTTACGTATAATGCTTTATTTTAATTTTTTTATTGGAGTTTTTATTGTAATCTGTTATTTAGCAATTATTTATTTAGCAAATAAAAATACTTATTTTATATTTATAGATAAAATACTTCACTTTATATTTTCTATTTATATATCTTTATTAATAAAAATAATGATTTTCCCAATACCAATTAATAAAAAGATAATAGCGTCTGATATAAAAAATAATTTTGGATTAAAACATAATTATATTCCTTTAATAAATATATTTAAGAACATAAATGATTCAGTTTCAAACATTGTTGTTTACAATATGATAATAGGTAATTTTCTCCCATTTATACCTATAGGGTTTATTATTTGTATTTTTGTTAAAAATCGTTGGAATAAACCAAAAATATTTAAAATAGGATTTGTAATTTCAGCATCAAAAGAACTTTTACAATTAATTATTTCATTTTTGATAGGTTACAATTATAAAGGATTTGATATTGATAGTATAATTTTAAGTTTTATTGGATATTTAATTGGTTTTATGCTTTGTAGTTTATTTGCAACTGAAGTGCAAAATCAATGGAATTAAAGTTTTATAAGTTCATATTAAGGAGATGGTGTATTTGATAAATGGTAAGACTAAATTAATTTGTCTTTTAGGACACCCTGTAGAACATAGTTTTTCACCAAGTATACATAACTATTTATTTGAAAAATATAATCTGAATTATAAATATATGTGTTTTGATGTTAATTCGGAAGAATTAGAAGACGCTGTTAATGGAATAAGAGCTCTTAAAATATATGCTGCTAATGTAACTGTTCCTCATAAAGTTAATATATTAAAGTATTTAGATGAAATATCTTTTAGTGCAAGACTGATAGGAGCTGTTAATACTATTAAAAATGAAAATGGGAAATTAATAGGGTATAATACTGATGGAATAGGATTTGTAAGTTCTATATTGGAAAAAGGATATGAAATAAAAAATAAAAATATCATGATATTGGGAGCAGGAGGAGGAGCTAGAAGTATAGCTGTAGAACTTGCAAATTTTAGAGCTAACTCTATTGAAATTAGAAATAGAAGTTTAGATAGAGCTAACAATATATGTAAGTTGCTTCAATGCAATTTTGATATAGAAGTTAATGTAGGTGATTTAAATGTAACTCAAAAAGATTTAGAAAGTATAGATATACTTATAAACACTACATCTTTAGGTATGACTCCAAATATTAATAGTATTGCAATTGATGAAAATATAAAAGTAAATAATGATATGTTAGTGTGTGATATTGTATATAATCCAAGAGAGACAAAATTTTTAAAATGGGCAAAAGATAATAATTTAGAAACATTGGGTGGTATAAATATGCTTATAAATCAAGCAATTGAAGCTTTTTATATATGGACAGATATAAAACCAACTAGAGAAGAATTGAATAGTATATTGTAAAGTGTGAATTTTAAATCATATGTTTTTTTATAATTTAAATTATAAAAAAACATATGATTTTTTTGTTAAAATGTATTATTTTATAAAATTCAGATAATACTTAAAATATGAAGCAGATGTTAAATATGGTTAGATTAAATAAAAATAGAGGATTTACATTAATAGAAATAATATTGAGTTTAGTAATAATAGAAATAATAGTATTTTCTTTTGTAAGCATTTTTTTGAATTGTTTTATTTTATCTTTAAAATCAAATGAAAAATTAAAAGCATTGAATTTAGCTCAAAAATATATTGAAAAAATGAAAGTAGAAAATGCAGATGAGTTGATGAAAAATTATAATGATAAATCTTTTATTGAAGGAAAATATATTGTAGATACTATTTTAGAAGTGACAAATAGTGAATTTGATGTGAATAATTATTTAAAATTAATAGTAAAAGTTAAAAAAGATAGTAATGAAATTTTAAATTTGCAAAGTTATAAAAATATAAGGTGATTTTGTGATAGGTGAGAAAGGGTCTATATTGATTAATACTATTTTTGTATTTTTTATATTATTAATATTAAGCATAACATTATTAAGTATTTCTTTAACTAATTATAGTATTCAAAATGTATATGTCAATTCAAAAAAATGTTTTTATATAAGTGAAGGAGGTTTAGAACTTGTTTATGGAAAAGTTGTTGAGGAAATTCAAAGAGCTATAAAATATGGAGAGCATAAATTAAATAATTTTTTGAAATTTGAATACGATAATTTTATAGAAAATGAAATTGATAAGGAATTAATGGGAGAAGATAGCATTTATTTAAATGTAATATTAAATGAAAATGGTATTTCTTATAATTTAAATAAAAAAAATATAGAACAAAAATTAAATGAAGAGTTTCAAAATGGTTATAAAAAATTTTTTTTAGAAAAAAGTAAAAAATATAATTTTATAAAAGATATAGAAAAAATAAATGGTAATGGTTTGAAAATAGATTTAGTAGATGATTTAGTATATATAGAAAATAATAGAATAAAATTTAAAATATCTTCTTTGTATAAAAAAAGAAAAATACGAAAGGAAATAACTTTGGATTTTTACATAAAAATACCTAATAAAGGAAATGTAGATAAAAATACAAATGAGTTCATTGAAGTTAGAAATTGGATTAGGAGGAGATAGTTGTGAATAATAAAGGAGTGTGACTTTGATAGAGCTTTTATTATGTCTTTGTATAATTTCTATATTATTGTCAATATCTATTTGTAAATTTTATTTAAAAGATTATAAAATAGATTCATTTGTAAGACAGCTTTGCACTGATATAAGATATGTAAGAATAAAAAATATTAATTCGGATTATTCAACTTATATTTATTATAAGAAAAAGCCTAATGGAGTAAATTCTTATGTATTAAGGGAAGATGGAAAAGATAAAAAAGAAGTTGAACTACCTCAAAATACAGATATTTATTATTCTTGTTCTAAGGTAATATTTAATTTAACAGGTTCTCTGAATTATCAAGGAGATACTATAGTTATAATTGATAGAGATAACAATAAAAAAAGAGAAATTACTATAATTCCCTTTAGTGGAAGAACTTTGATTAAAGAATGTATTTATAAGTATGGAGAAGATATATATGAATAAAAAAGGTTTTACACTTATGGAAGTTATAGTTTCATTAGGACTTACTAGTATATTACTACTTTTATTATTTAATGTTATGTTTTTTAATATAAAAATACTGAAAAAAACTGAAGCTAGAATAGAAATTCAAGAACAAGCTCAATTTATAAAGGAATTTATAGAAGATAAATTGCATATTTCTTCGGGGGTTGATAGTATTATAGATGTAAATGGACATAAAATTAAGAATAAAAATTTTAATAAAGGAGAAATAAAGGAATTAAGGTTTATATTATCAAATAATATAGAAGGAATATATATAGATAATAAGAGAAAAAAGATGTTTTATAGAAGGAATTTGTTGTATAATGGATATGAAATTGGTGATTATGTAAAAAAATTTAATGTTGAAAAAATAAGTGAAGGTAAGGGAATAAGGGTTTGTTTAGAAATGGAAAAAAATAATGAAATTATGAATGTTGAATTTTTGGTTTATTTTAGGAATTATTGTATATCTTAATTTAAGGGAGAGATTAAAATGTACAAATTAAAAAATTATATGGAAGAAATGGTGGATGTTATTTTAGAAAAAGTTTTGCAAAAATATGAAGGGATTTGTAAATGTGAAAAGTGTATTTTGGATATAAAAGCTATAGCTTTAAATAATTTATCACCTAAATATTGTGTAACTCAAAAAGGAAAAGTTTTTGTAAAGTTGAATGAAATGGATAGTCAATTTAATGCAGATATTATGAATCAGTTGGTAAAGGCAATTGAAATAGTTAGTAAAAATCCACATAGTGGGGTTGAGTAGTTTGAAAAATATAGTATTAATAGGATTTATGGCAACAGGAAAAACTACAATAGGGGAAAGTCTTTCTCAAAAAATTAATGCTGATTTTATTGATACTGATTTACTTGTTGAAGAAATAGAAAATATGAGTATTAACAATATATTTAAACAAAAAGGAGAAATTTATTTTAGAGATTTAGAAACTTTTATATTAAAAAAAATAGTTGGTAGAGAAAATATAGTACTATCTACAGGTGGAGGAATAATAGAAAAAGATATTAACATAGATTTGTTAAAAAAAATTGGAATTGTAGTATGGTTAAATGCAAGTAAAAATACTATAATTAGAAATTTGAAAATGTCAAATATACAAAGGCCTTTGTTGGAAAATGAAAATTTAGATAAAAAAATAACTGCTCTTTTGAATAATAGAATTGATAAATATAAAAAAGCTTCTGATATAATAGTAGATGTAGATGATAAAAATATACAAGAAGTAGTTTTTAGTATACTATTCAATTTAAATAAAGTATGATATTATAATAATGGTAAAAATTATATTTTGAGGTGTTTTTGTGAAGAAAATATTGGTTGTAAATGGACCTAACTTGAATTTATTAGGATTTAGAGAGAAAGATGTATATGGAAAAAGCAGTATTGAAGATTTAGAAATTACTATTTTAAATGAATGTAAAAAGCATGATGTAATTGTGGATTTTTTTCAAAGTAATTGTGAAGGAAAAATTATAGATAAGCTTCATGAAAGCATTGGAGTATATGAAGGTATAATAATAAATCCAGGGGCTTATACACATTACAGTTTTGCAATATACGATGCAATAAAGGCTATAAATATACCTACAGTTGAAGTTCATATTTCTAATATTTACTCACGAGAAGAATTTAGACAAAATAGTGTTATAGCCAAGGCTTGTATAGGACAAATATCGGGATTTGGTTTTTATAGCTATGTGCTTGCGGTATATTCTTTAGTTGATTATTTTAAAAAGGGGGAAAATAAATGAATAGTAGAATAAAAAATCTTAAAAATGAAATGAAGAATAGAGATTTAGATGCAGTTTTAATATATAAGCCTGAAAATAGAAGATATATTTCTGGTTTTACAGGAACTGCAGGATATGTGCTTATAACAGAAAGTAAAAATATGTTTTTTACAGATTTTAGATATGTACAACAGGCTTCAAATCAATGTAAGGGGTTTGAAATACTTGAAATATCAAGAACAAAGCCTATAACAGAATATTTACTTGATATGAATATAAAAAAATTAGGATTTGAAGATGATTATATGGATTTTTCTACATATTCTAAATTCACTAATGAACTTAAGGATATAAATTTTGTACCTTTAAAAGGTTTAATGCTTTCTTTAAGAGTTGTTAAAGATGAAGAAGAAATAAATACAATAGCAAAAGCTGCTAATATTGCAGATGAAGCTTTTGATCATATATTAAAATTTATAAAACCAGGAATTTCTGAGAAAGATATAGCTTTAGAAATTGAGTATTTTATGAAGAAAAAAGGTGCTTCAGGTATATCTTTTGATTCTATAGTTGCTTCTGGAAAAAGATCTTCTCTTCCACATGGAGTTGCAAGTGAGAAGTTAATAGAAGAAGGAGATTTCTTGACATTAGATTTTGGTTGTATATATAATGGATATTGTTCTGATATGACTAGAACTATAGTTGTGGGAAAAGCAAATGATGAGCAAAAGAAAATATATGATATTGTATTGAATGCTCAAATTAAAGCTTTAGAAGCTATAAAGCCAGGGATTACTGGTTGTGAGCTAGATAAAATTGCTAGGGATGTTATAACAAATGCAGGATATGGAGATAAATTTGGACATGGGCTTGGCCATGGCGTAGGTCTTGAAGTTCATGAAATGCCTCATGTAAATTCATTAGGTAAAAATCCATTATTACCTGGTATGGTTATAACAGATGAACCTGGTATTTATATTCCTGATTTTGGAGGAGTTAGAATAGAAGATTTGGTTGTTGTTATAGAAGATGGATATAAAGTATTATCTAACTCACCTAAGGAATTAATAGAATTATCATACTAAAAAATTAAATAATGGAGGGATAATAATGGTTTCAGCAGGAGATTTTAGAAAAGGAGTTACTTTTGTAAAAGATGGTCAACCATGTTTAGTAGTTGATTTTCAACATGTTAAACCTGGTAAAGGAGCAGCATTTGTTAGAACGAAATATAAAAATTTAAAAACGGGAGCTATAAGGGAAGAAGCTTTTAACCCATCTGATAAATTCCCAAAAGCTCACATAGAAACAAAACAAATGCAGTATTTATACAATGATGGAGAATTATATTATTTTATGGATAATGAAACTTATGATCAAGTACCTTTAAATTATGAGCAAGTTGAAGAAGCTATAAAATTTTTAAAAGAAAATGATAATGCTACAATTAGATTTTATGAAGGGCAAGCTTTTCAAGTTGAAGCACCAAACTTTGTAGAACTTGAAGTTGTAGATACTGAACCAGGAGTAAAAGGGGATACTGCAACTAATGTAACAAAAGCAGCAACAGTTGAAACTGGAGCAGTAGTTCAAGTACCTTTATTTGTAAATAAAGGAGATAAAATAAAAATAGATACTAGAACAGGAGAATATTTATCTAGAGTTTAATGTACCTTCTTATTGGATATAATATATATATCTTAATATGAATAGGGAAGTTAAAATTATAATAAGGAGGTATATAATATGCAATATTTATATGAAAAAGTAGCATATTTAAAAGGATTGGCAGAAGGCTTAGGAATTGACGAAAGTAGTAAAGAAGGAAAACTTTTAATGCAAATAGTTGATGTTTTAGATGATTTTGCTGATGCAATAGTTGAAATTGAAGAAGAACAAAGCGAAATGGCTGAATACATAGAGTCGATAGATGAAGATTTAGAAGATCTAGAAGATGAAGTATATGAAGATGATATTGACGATGAAGAATTTGAGTATATAGAAGTTGAATGCCCGAATTGTGGAGAAGAAGTTGAAATAGATGAAGATTTACTATACGATGAAGATGTAGATATTCTTTGCCCAAATTGTAAAGAGGTTATATTATTTGCAGAAGATGAATGCCACTGCCATGAAGATCATGATTATATTGATTGCCACTGTGGAGAGCATGAAGAGAAATAAAAGAGAAATTTGCATAAAAAATGACTGCTTTTAGCAGTCGTTTTTTATTTAAATTTCTTTGCAATAATGTATTAAACATAGTAAACTATAATTTGAAAAAATAACTTAAAAGCAAATTGTTTATATAAATAGTGATAAATATAATAAAGAAAGGAGGAACTGTTACTCAAATATGAGTAATAGTTAATATAATCATGTTAAAAAATGATGTAAAAAATTTTATAAAAAAATTTGAAGAAGAAATACAATATAAATTTAAAAACAAAGATTATTTAATAGAAGCATTAACTCATAGTTCTTATGCAAATGAAAATAAAAAAAGCAATATAAAATACAATGAAAGATTAGAATTTTTAGGTGATTCAGTACTTGGAATAATAATAAGTCATTACTTATTTGTAAATCAAAAGGATTTACCAGAAGGAGAACTTACAAAGCTTAGAGCAAATATAGTATGTGAAGAGTCATTAAGTGATGTAGCAAAAGAATTAAATTTAGGGAAATATTTATTATTAGGAAAAGGAGAAGAAATAAGTGGAGGACGAGAGAGAATATCAATACTTGCTGATGCCATGGAAGCGATTATTGGAGCGATTTATTTAGATGGAGGGCTTGAAGAAGTTACTGAATTTGTACTTTCTTCTATGAAAAATACAATACATGATTCTATAAAAGGTAAAATATTTAGAGATTATAAAACTTATCTTCAAGAAATTTTACAGAGTAAAACAACTGAGAAAATATTTTATAATGTAATAGAAGAATTTGGCCCAGATCATAATAAAAAATTTATAGTTGAAGTAAAATTGGGAGATCAAATATTAGGTAAAGGTGAAGGAAAAAGTAAAAAAGAAGCAGAACAAATGGCTGCAAAAGAAGCATTAAAGAAGGTTGATAAGCGATGAAAAGAAGGATAATACCTATATTTGTACCTCATAGAGGGTGTCCACATGATTGTATATTTTGTAATCAGAAAAAAATAACAGGAGTATGTACTGATATTAAAGAAGAAGAAATAAAAAATACAATAGAAAGTTATTTAAAAACTATAGATAAAAATTATCACATAGAAATTGCTTTTTTTGGAGGAAGTTTTACTGCAATAGATATAAAAATGCAAAAAAAGTTTTTATCTATAGCTAAGAAGTATGTGGATAAAGGGATTGTAAAAGATATAAGGCTTTCTACAAGACCTGATTGTATAGATGAAAATATTCTTGAGGTATTAAAAGAAAATAAGGTTACTATTATAGAACTTGGAGTTCAATCAATGAATATAGATGTTTTAGATGCTAGTATAAGAGGTCATAGTGATTTAGATGTTGTAAATTCATCGAAATTAATAAAAAAATATGGATTTAAATTAGGACTTCAAATGATGGTAGGTCTTCCTTTAGATAACGAGCAAAAGTGTATATATACTGCAAAAAGATTTATAAACTTAAAACCGGATTTTGTTAGAATATATCCGACGTTAGTTGTAAAAGATACTGGACTTGAAAAGTTATATAATCAAAAAAAATACAAACCATTTGATTTAGAAGAGACAATAGAAATAGTAAAAAAGCTTTTAGTTTTATTTTATACAAATAATATAAACGTTATAAGAGTAGGACTTCAACCTACAGAAGATATAACACTTGGAAGGGATGTAATTTCTGGGCCGTATCATCCTTCAATAAGAGAACTTATAGAATCTAGAATTTATAGAGATTACATTGAATTTATTATAAAAAATAAAAATATAAAAGAAGAAATAATATTATATGTAAATAAAAAAAATATATCTAAGATAATTGGAAATAAAAAGAATAATATAAAGTATTTAAAGGAAAAACATAAGATAAATTTGAAAGTTAAAGAGAAAAAACTAGATTTTGACGAAATTTGTTTTAATTACAATAACATAGAATATAAAACTAATATTCAAAAAATTTACAACAAATTATATGATATTTATAAATTCTAGTATGGGGGGATTTTTTTGTATTTAAAAAAATTAGAATTAAAAGGCTTTAAATCCTTTCCTGTTAAAACTGATATTGTATTTGAAAATGGCATAACATCAATTGTAGGACCTAACGGAAGTGGAAAAAGTAATGTATTAGATGCAATTAGATGGGTTTTAGGTGAACAAAGTATTAAAAGTTTGAGAGGAGATAAGTTAGAAGATGTAATATTTGTCGGTTCAGATACTAAAAAACCTATGAATTATTGTGAAGTAATACTTACGATAGACAATAAGGATGGGATTTTAGATATAGATTATAGTGAAGTTGCTATAAAAAGAAGGGCGTATAGATCAGGAGAAAGTGAATTTTATATAAATAATAAACTTTGTAGATTAAAAGATATAAAAGAGCTTTTTTTAGATACAGGAATAGGAAGAGAAGGATATTCAATAATTGAGCAAGGAAAAATAGATGAAATATTGAGTAATAATTCAAATAATAGAAGAAGAGTATTTGATGAAGCGTGTGGAATATCTAAATATAGATATAAAAAGCAAGAAGGAGAAAAAAATTTAAAAAATACAAAAGAAAATCTAGATAGAATAAATGACATATTTTATGAAATAGAAAATCAGTTAAAACCTCTAGAAATCCAAAAGGATAAATCTTTAAAATATATGCGATTAAAAGATGAATTAAAGGTATTAGAGGTAAACAATTATATAAGAGAAATTGAATTTTTGGATTTACAATTAAAAGAATTGAATAATCACAGTAAAATACTTTTAGATCAATTAAATGAGTCTAGTGAAATTAAAAATAAGCAAGAGCAAGAAATTTTAAATTTAGAAAAGGATATATCTTTTTTAGAAGAAAAAATAACTGATTTTAATGAAAATATACATAAATTAAAAGCAGAGATAGATCATAAAACAGCAGATTTAAACTTATTAAATGAAAAAATAAAAAATATAGAAAATAATAAAGAGAGAAAAGAAAAAGAATTAATAGAATTAGAATTAAAAAGAGAAAAAAACGAACAACAGTTATGGGTTTTATTAGATGAAAATAAAAAGTTGAATTTAAATTTGAAAAAGTTAGAGGAACAAAGTAATTTTGTTCAAGAAAAAACAAGTAAATATAGAGAAGATTTAAAAATAAAAGAAGAAAAAGTAGAAAGTTTAAAAAACAATATAATAAATTTATTGGACGAAAAAAATGAAAAAAATATAAGACTTTCAAGTTTTAATACTAATTTGGAAAATATACAAAATAGACAAGCTGAACTAAAAAAAGAATTGAAAGATATAAATTTAAGGGTAGCTGATATACAAAAAGAGTTGAACAAAAATTTAAAATTGAAAAATGAATACAATGAAAAATTGAATAAACTTGTAAAAAACAAAAATATAGAAATAAATAATTTGAATAAATTAAAAAGAGATATAAAAGAGATTGAAATAAATATCAATAATAAAAATTTGAAGATAAATGAATATAGCTCAAAATTAAATATATACTATGAAATGGAAAAACAGTATGAAGGATTTAATAAAGGTGTAAAACAAGTACTTAAGAATAAAAATTTAAAAGGAATATTTGGTGCAGTAGCTGAAATTATAAAAGTTCCTAAAAAATATGAAACAGCAATAGAAGTAGCATTAGGAGCTGTTGTTCAAAATATAATTACACAAGATGAAGTTAGTGCTAAACTTGCAATAGAGTATTTAAAGAAAAATAATTTAGGGAGAGTTACATTTTTGCCTTTAAATATAATAAAAGGAAAAAAGATAAATGTAAATGAAGTTTCAAAGTTTAAAGGTTTTTTAGGAATAGCAAGTGATATTGTAGAATGTGAATCTAAATTTCAAAATATAATAGAAAATGTATTGGGAAGGACTATATTAGTTGAAAATATTGATGTAGCTATAAAACTTGGAAAAATTATTAATCATAAATATAAAATAGTTACGCTTGAAGGTGATGTATTTAACGCAGGAGGAGCTTTGACTGGAGGGAGTATTAGAACTGTAAATAATTTGCTTTCAAGAAAAAGAGTTATAAGAGAATTTGAACAAAACATAAGTGATTTTAATATTGATTTGGAAAAGCTTATAAGGGAAAAAAGTATTTTAGAAAATAAATTAGAAACTAAAGAAAAAGATATATTTAATTTAGATATTGAAATTAAAAATCAAGAGAAAATAAACTTAACTATCGATTCTAACATTAACAAATTAAAAGAAGATATATATAATCTAAATAATATAAAATTAAAATTAGAGAGAGAAAAAAATGGGTTAAAAGAGAATTTAGATTATACAAATAAATGTATAGGTTCCTTGAAAGAAGAAATAAATAAATTAGAAGAAGAAATATTGAAATTAGAAAAAGAAATTAAATATATTACACAACAAAAAGAAAATAATAAACAAAAATATGAAAAGGACTTAGAAATTTTAAACAATACGAATCTCGATTTTGCTAAACTTTCTCAAGTGTATAAAAATAATGAAAAAGAAATACATAGAATTAATGAAGAAATTGATAATATAAAAAAAGAATTAAATCAAAAAAAAGAGGAAATTAAAAAACATCAAATGGAAAGAGAAGAATTAGGAGAAAGATTAATACTTATAAAAGTAGAGAAAGAAGAACTTAAAGAGAGAATAAATGATGTTGAGAAAAAATTTAAAGAATATAAAAAAGAAAAATTAATAATTTTAAATGAATTAAAGAATAAAAAGGAAATTTTAAAAAATACAGAAGAAAAATATTTAGATTTAAAAGAAAGTTTATATAAGTTAGACAGCAAAATAGATAAATTAGAAGTAAGTCAAGAAAATTATTTTAATAATCTTTGGGAAAATTATGAAATGACTTTTCATGATGCATTAAAATTAAAAGTTGATAATATTGATGTAGATAAAAAGAAAATAGAAAATATAAAATTACAGATTAAAAAATTGGGAAATGTAAATTTAGATTCTATAGAAGAATATAAAGAAGTGAAGAAAAGATATGATTTTTATAAAGAACAAAAACAGGATTTAGAAAAATCTATACAATCCATAGAGAAGCTTATAAGAGATTTAGAAATAAATATGAGAACAGAATTTAGTGTTAATTTTGAAAAAATTAACAAACATTTTATAGTAGTGTATAAAAAATTATTTGGAGGAGGACATGGTGAACTTAGAATAGTTGATAAATCAAACATACTTGAAAGTGATATTGAAATAATAGCTCAACCTCCGGGAAAAAAATTAAAAAATATAAATCTTTTATCAGGAGGAGAAAAAGCTTTAACTGCTATATCTATACTTTTTGCAATACTTCTTACAAAACCAACTCCTTTTTGTATATTAGATGAAATAGAAGCACCTCTTGATGATGCAAATATATATAGATATGGTGAATTTTTAAAGGAATTATCTAAAAATACACAATTTATAATTATTACTCACAGAAGAGGTACTATGGAAGTTTCTGATTATATATATGGAGTTACTATGCAAGAAAAAGGAGTATCTAAAGTAGTAAGTTTGGAATTAAAACAAGCAAAAAAAATGACAGAAGAAAATGTTGGTTAGGAGGGAACTTTGATGTTTAAAAAAATATTTGATAAGTTTAAAAAAAAGGAAAATGAAGAATTAAAAAATAGCGAGGAATTAGAACAAGAAAAAACTGTAGAACAAGAGGAGATTGTAGAACGAGTTGATGAAGAAGAAAAAGAATATGAATTAAATGAAAAAAAAGAAGAAAATTCTAATAAATTCAGTTTATTTTCAAGATTAAAAGAAGGATTATCTAAAACTAAAAAAGGAATTACAGATAGAGTAGATAATCTTTTGAAAATCTATGTAAAAGTAGATGAAGAATTATTTGAAGAATTAGAAGAAATATTAATAACTTCAGATGTAGGGGTTAATACTACTATGAAAATCGTAGATGAACTTAGAGATAGAGTTAAGAGCAAAAAAATAACTGAGAGTTTTAAAGTTAAAGAGGAACTTAAGGATATATTGACTAATATTTTAATAGATGAAGAAAGCAAGCTCAATATAGAACCTTCTCCGGCAATAATATTAGTTGTAGGAGTAAATGGAGTTGGAAAAACTACTACTATAGGAAAAATGGCTAATAGATTTAAAAAAGAAGGTAAAAATGTTCTTTTAGCTGCAGGAGATACATTTAGAGCAGCAGCTATAGATCAACTTGAAGTTTGGGCTAATAGAGTAGGTGTAGATATAGTTAAACATTCTGAAGGGTCTGATCCAGGAGCAGTTATATTTGATGCTATAAAGGCAGCAAAATCTAGAAAAGCAGATGTTTTAATATGTGATACTGCTGGTAGACTACATAACAAAAAAAATCTAATGAATGAATTAGGAAAGGTATTTAAGATAGTAAATAAGGAATATCCAGATGCTACAAAAGAAATTTTACTTGTAGTAGATGCTACTACTGGTCAAAATGCAGTTTCTCAAGCTAAGGTTTTTAAAGAAGTTGCTAATATTACAGGTATAGTTTTAACAAAACTCGATGGGACTGCTAAAGGTGGAATAGTTCTTGCTGTAAAATCAGAACTTGATGTTCCGGTAAAATTAATTGGTGTAGGAGAAAGAATGGAGGATCTTCAAGATTTTAATGCTAAGGATTTTGTAAACGCATTATTTGGGGATGAAAATGAATAAAAAAATGTTGACAATATGATTTATATAATATAAAATACTTCTGTAAAGGTTGTGAACTTTACACTTATATTTCTTTAGGAAGTGTTAATATGAATCTAGATAGGGCTATAGAGATTAGTATTCTATTTGATTTTTATAAAGAACTTTTGACTGAAAAGCAAAGAGAAGTAGTTAATTTATATTATAATGAAGATTACTCTTTAGGAGAAATTAGCGAAAATCTTAACATTTCAAGACAAGGGGTATATGATACTTTAAAAAGAGCAGAAAAAATTTTGCAGGAGTATGAAAAAAAATTACAGTTAGTTAAAAAGTTTAATGAAAGAAATAGATGGGTTGAATATATATATAAAGAAATTGTCGATATAAAAAAAGATATAAAATCTAGTAAAGACTGTTCTATTTTAGTCCCTAAGATTGAAAATTTAGAAGAAATTTGTAGGGAGTTGTTAGGATGATTTTTGAAGGATTAGCTGAAAAACTTCAAAATACTTTTGCTAAATTAAAAGGCAAAGGTAAATTAAGTGAAAAAGATGTAAAAGATGCTATGAGGGAGGTAAAACTTGCACTTCTTGAAGCAGATGTTAACTTTAAAGTTGTAAAAGATTTTGTAAATAAAGTTAAGGAAAGAGCTGTAGGACAAGAAGTAATGGAAAGTTTAACTCCTGGGCAGCATGTAATAAAGATTGTAAATGAAGAACTTACTGATTTGATGGGAAGTGTACAGAGTAAAATAAGTTTTTCTTCAAAGCCACCAACTATAATAATGTTGGTTGGACTTCAGGGAGCAGGTAAAACTACAACAGGTGGAAAGCTTGGAGGGCTTTTTAAAAAACAAGGAAAAAGACCTTTATTAGTTGCATGTGATGTATATAGACCTGCTGCTATAAAACAATTGCAAGTTGTTGGAGAAAAATTAGATATTCCTGTTTTTTCTATGGGAGATAAAGAAAATCCTGTAAATATAGCTAAAGCTGGAATAAGTCATGCTGTTAAAAATAATAACGATTTAGTTATTATAGATACAGCTGGTAGACTTCATATAGATGAAGGTTTAATGGATGAACTTAAGAATATAAAATCAGAAGTTAAACCACATGAAATACTTCTTGTTGTAGATTCTATGACAGGACAAGATGCAGTAAATGTAGCTCAAAGTTTTAATGAAGCTCTAGGAATAGATGGAGTTGTACTTACAAAGTTAGATGGAGATACTAGAGGAGGAGCTGCACTTTCGGTAAGAGCAGTTACAAATAAACCTATAAAATTTATAGGTATGGGAGAGAAACTGGATGATTTAGAACCGTTTTATCCTGATAGAATAGCATCTAGAATTCTTGGAATGGGAGATGTTCTTTCTTTAATTGAAAAGGCTGAACAAGCTATAGATATAAAAAAAGCTAAAGAATTAGAAGAAAAAATAAAAAAACAGGAATTTGATTTTGAAGATTTTTTAACTCAAATGGAGCAAATAAAAAAATTAGGACCTTTAAATAAAATTATAGAAATGATTCCTGGTATAAGTGGAGCAAAAGAACTTAAAAATATTGATTTTGATGATAAAGAAATAGTTAGAATACAAGCTATCATACAGTCAATGACTAAGAAAGAGAGAAAAGATCCATCGATATTAAATGCTAGTAGAAGAAGAAGAATAGCAAAAGGTAGTGGAACTACAGTACAAGAAGTAAATAGGCTTGTGAAACAGTTTGAACAAACTAGAAAAATGATGAAGCAATTTGCTGATTTAGAAAAAAGCATGAAAAAGGGAGGAAAATTCAAATTTCCTTTCTTTGGAAGATAGATTAAAATTTTAAGGGAGGTGAAATAAATGGCAGTTAAAATAAGATTAAGAAGAATGGGTGCTAAGAAAAAGCCTTTTTATAGAATAGTTGTTGCTGATTCTCGTGCTCCAAGAGATGGTAGATTTATAGAGGAAATAGGATACTATAATCCTGTATCTGAGCCAAAGCAAATCAAAATAGATGATGAAAAGGCAACTAAATGGTTAAAAAATGGTGCTCAACCAACTGATACTGTTAGAGCATTATTTAAGAAAAACGGTATTATTGAATAATTGTATAAGTATCCTTCTAATAGGAGGTAGAAGTCATGGGAGAATTAGTAGAAAAAATAGCTAAATCTCTAGTTGACAACCCTGATGAAGTAGTTGTTAATGAGATAGAAGGAACACAATCTGTAATTGTGGAATTAAAAGTTGCCCAAGAAGATATGGGTAAAGTGATAGGAAAACAGGGTAGAATTGCTAAGGCTATTAGAACTTTAGTAAAAGCCGCTGCTGTTAGAAAAAATAAAAAAGTAAGTGTTGAAATCATACAGTAAGGATTAGGGCAAACCTAATCCTTTTTGTGTATTTTTAAATTGATAAATGTAGAGTAGGTGATTTTATGGTAAAATACTTTAAAGTTGGACAAATAGTAAACACTCAAGGATTAAAAGGAGAAATGAGAGTATATCCTTTGACTGATTATAAAGAAAGATTTGAAGAATTAGATTGGGTATATATTGGTGATGATTTAGATACAAAATATGAAATAGAAAAAGTAAGATATAAAAATAATCTGGTAATATTAAAAATAAAAGGAATAGATAATATTAATGAAGTAGAAAAAATAAGAAATGAATATCTAAAAATACCTAGAGAAAATGCAAGAAAGCTTGAAGAAGATGAATATTTTATAGCTGATTTAATAGGAATTAAAGTTTATACTGTAAAAGGTGATTATATAGGAGTATTAGATGATGTAATACAAACAGGAGCTAATGATGTATATATTATAAAAAATGAAGAAGGGAAAGAATTTTTAATACCAGCTGTTAAACAAATTGTTCCTGAAATAAATATAGAAGAGAAAAAGATTATAATAGATCCAATAAAAGGAATGATTGATTAATGAGATTTCATATAATGACATTGTTTCCACAAGTATTTAAAGGGTATTTAAGTGAAAGTATAATAAAAAGAGCAGTTGAAAAAAAGAAAGTAGAAATATATTTGTATAATATAAGAGATTTTTCAAAAAATAAGCATAAAAAAGTTGATGATTATCCATTTGGAGGGGGAGCTGGTATGGTTATGACTCCTCAGCCTATATATGATACATATAGGCATATAGTAGAAAAATTTGATATAAAAAATCCAAAAGTTATATATTTGACTCCAAAGGGAAAAGTGTATAATCAAGAATTAGCTCAAAACTTTTCGACTGATAAAGATATAATACTTCTTTGTGGACATTATGAAGGTGTAGATCAAAGAATAATAGATTTAATTGTAACAGATGAAATTTCTATAGGAGACTATGTATTAACAGGTGGAGAACTTCCTGCGCTTATATTGGTAGATTCTATATCAAGACTTATTCCTGGTGTTTTAGGTCAAGAAGAATCTTTTATGGAAGAATCTTTTAAGGATAATTTGCTTGAATATCCACATTATACGAGACCAAGAGAATTTATGAAACAAAAAGTGCCTGATGTATTACTTTCTGGAAATCATAAAAAAATAGATGAATGGAGAAGACAACAATCTATAGAGATAACTTTAAAAAGAAGACCTGATTTAATAAAAAATGCGAACATTACTGATAAAGATAAGAAATATATAGAAAAAATTAATAAAAAGTATTGAAAATGATTTATTTTCGTGATAAAATCTAAAAGGTTGAAAATTACGGACGTTCCTCTGATATAAAAATTAAGAACGTCTAGGATAGGAGGAAGTAAAATGATGGACATAATAAGAGCTATCGAAAATGAACAATTAAGAAATGATTTACCAGAGTTTGGAGCTGGGGACACAGTAAGAGTACACCTTAAAATTAAAGAAGGAAAAAGAGAAAGAATTCAGGTATTTGAAGGTGTAGTTATTAAAAGACAAGGTGGAGGAGTTAGAGAAACTTTCACTGTAAGAAAAATATCTTTTGGTGTAGGGGTTGAAAAAATACTACCTGTTCATTCGCCAAAAATTGAAAAAATTGAAGTTGTAAGAAAAGGTAAAGTTAGAAGAGCTAAAATCAACTATATTCGTGAAAGAGTTGGTAAAGCTGCTAAAATTAAAGAGGCTAAATAGTTTGTTTAATGGGGACTGTTATTCAGTCCCTTTTAAATTATATTTTTCTGATAAATAAAACATAAATTAATAAAATGGATGTGATAATATGGAAAATATGAATGACAGTATGAACATAAATTGGTATCCTGGTCATATGAAAAAGACCAAGGATTTATTAAAAGCTAATTTAAAGCTTATAGACGTGGTTGTAGAGCTTTTAGATAGTAGAATACCTTATAGTAGTAAAAATCCTGATATAGATAAGATAATACAGGGAAAACCAAAAGTTGTGGTATTAAATAAATCAGATATGGCTGATTCTGTAAAATTAAAAATGTGGCAAGATTATTATTCTTCATTAGGTATTAAAGCTATTCCTGTAAATACTATTAAAGGAGAAGGTGTGGATAGAATAATAGAAGAATGTAAAAATGTTACAAAGGAAAAGATGAAATCTTTAATTAAAAAAGGAAGGAAAGAAAGACCTATAAGAGTTATGATTGTTGGAGTTCCTAATGTTGGGAAATCATCACTTATAAATAGGTTAACAGGTAAAAAGAGTACACAAACAGGAGATAGACCCGGAGTAACTAAGGGAAAACAATGGGTTAAATTAAAAGGGAATTTAGAACTTTTAGATACTCCTGGAATATTATGGCCGAAGTTTGATGATGAACAGGTAGCTCTTAATTTAGCATTTACAAGAGCTATAAAAGATGAAGTGTTAGATGTAGAAACTCTTGCTTTAAAACTTATAGAAAAATTAATGGATATAGCTCCTGAAAATTTAAAACGAAGATATAAATTAAATGAATTGGGAGAAACTCCTTTAGATATAATGAATGCGATTGGAGAAAAAAGAGGGTGTTTTATGGCTGGTAGAGAACTAGATTATACTAGAATTGCTAATATGATTTTAAACGAGTTTAGAGAAGGAAAAATAGGAAATATAACTTTAGAAATTCCGGATGATGTAGTTGATAAATAGAGGAAGAATAATTCTTTCTCTATTTTTTTAAAATTTATAGATAATACAGTTATATAGGGAGATGAAATTATGTTTGAAAATATGAATGTAAAGAAAATAAATGAATTTATAAATAATGTAGAAATAAAAGATTATGTGAAATATATAGATATGCTAAAAAATGATAAGAGAAAGTCTGTTCAAAAGATAGCTTTAAAGCTTTCTAAAAAATTAGATGATATAAAAAAAGAAGAAGAGAGAATTGAAAAATTAAAAATATATGAAAGAGAAGGATATAATAGTGGATATAAATATATAGGTGGTGTGGATGAAGCTGGAAGAGGGCCACTTGCTGGTCCTGTAGTTGCTGCAGTTGTAGTATTAAATGAGGATACAGTGATAAAAGGAATAAATGATTCTAAAAAATTAAGTGAAAAAAAAAGAGAAGAATTATTTGAAATAATAAAAAAAGAAGCAATAGATTATGGCATAGGAATAGTTGGCAATGAAGAGATAGATAAATTTAATATTTTAAATGCAACTTATATGGCTATGAAAAAGGCGTTGAATAATCTTAAAAATAAGCCGGATTATTTATTAGTAGATGCAGAAATTATACCGAATGTAGGTATACCTCAAAATTCTATAATACAAGGAGATGCTAAATCAATATCAATAGCTGCAGCAAGTATACTTGCTAAAGTTACTAGGGATAAAATAATGTGCGAATATGACGAAATATATCCTGAATATAGATTTTCAAAACATAAAGGATATGGAACGAAAGAACATTATGAAGCTATTGAAAAATATGGAATAACTTCTATTCATAGAAAGTCTTTTTTAAAATCTATTTTAAATGGTGATTAGTATGAGAATTTCAGGATATACTGATTTTAATTTAAGAGCAATTTTATTAAAAAATAATGTTGAATTAGTTGAGTTTTTAGAAAAAAATAGTGTATTTACAGGTAAGGTAATAGATGTAAAGTCAAATACAGTTAAAATTTTACTTCAAAATGGAAAGGAGTTTTTAGCAAATAGTAATATACCACTTGAAAATTTATTAGGTGAAGAAGTTAGTTTTAAAGTTTTAAAAGGAGTTAGCGGGTTTGTTCTTCAGCCTAAAATAGAAGGAACGTCATTTGAAAAAGAGTTGGATTTAAAAATAAATAATTTGATAAATGAACTTAATATACAAAGTAATAAAGAAAATAAAGATTTAATAAAGGAAATGATAAAACAAAATATACCTGTTAATAATAAAAATTTTAATTTTTTAAAAGAAAATATAGTATCGTTTAAAATTTTATCTAATTTATCGGAAGAACAAATACAAAATTTAGATAAGGATATTGAAAATATAGAAAATAAGGAAATAAGAGAAATAGTTAAGAATATGTACATAAATAAAGAAGGTAAGAATATACAAAATATTTTAGGAGAATTAAAAAATTTAAATTTAGAAGAAAAAGATATATTATTTTTGTTTAAAAATAATTTTAAATTAAATACTGAGAATATGAAAATATTAGATAGTTTTTTGAAAGGGGAAAATATTGGAGATTTATTAAATAAAATTAATTTTTTATTTAATAACAGTAAATTAAATTCTAAAAATATAAATTTTGATGAAAATAGTTTTGAAGAAATAGTTTCTTCTAAAGGTAAAGTTTTTGTCAAAGAAAATAAAAATATTAAGGATATAATTAAAAGTATTATAAAAGATTTTGAAGTAGATAAAGAAGTTAATATTAAAGAAATGAAAAAAAATTTAGAATATTTAATAAAAAGTTTGGGATTAAAAAATGATATAAAATTGGGAGAGATGGAAGAAAAGGAATTGAGTAATATAAATCAAAAGTTGGAATTTTTAAATAATATGTCAAATGAGTATATGTATTTTCAGATACCTTTTTATTATAAAGAATATAAAAATTTAGCTGAAATTTTGATAAATGATAAAAATACAAAAAAAGAAAAAAATGGTAGAGCAATAAGTATATTTATATCATTAAATACCAATAATTTAGATAGGGTAGATAGCATATTAAATTATTGCAATAAGGAACTTAAAATTTTATTTAGGATGAAAAATGAAAATATATTAAAATTATTTAAATTAAGTGAAAATAAATTAATAAATGTATTAAATAAAGTAGGAATAAAAAATATTAAGATTAGTTATAAAATTAAAGAAGAAAGTGAAAGTATATTAAGTAATTTAGAGTGTATGAATAATAAGTTTTCTAAATTTGATATATGGGTGTGATTTTATGGAATTAAAGAAGGGAATTAAAATTGCGACTGCTTTAAAATACAATATAGATGAGTATAATGCGCCAAAACTTATAGGTAAGGGAAAAGGAAAAGTTGCAGAAAATATAATACAAAAGGCTAAGGAAAATAAAATACCTATATATGAAGATGAGAAATTAGCAAGACAGCTTGAAAGTTTGGAAATAGGAGATGAAATACCTCCTGAGCTTTATGAAGCGATTGCTCAGATTTTAGTGTTTATTGCTGATATAGATTCTAAAAAGGGGCATTGATATGAATAATAGAGAAAAAGGTATTTTAGGAGAGAAAATAGCAAGTGATTATTTGATAAAAAATAATTTTAAAATATTACAAAAAAATTATAAAACTAAGTATGGAGAAATAGATTTAATAGTTTCAAAGGATGGAAAGATAATATTTGTAGAAGTTAAATCGAGAAATTCATTGAATTATGGTTATCCAAGTGAGTCTGTGAATTATAGGAAGCAAAGCAAAATAATTTATACTGCAAAACATTATATATTATCTAATAATATAAAAAATAATGATTTTAGATTTGATGTAATTGAAGTATATTTGAAAAATAAGAATATTAATCATATAGAGAATGCATTTTGGGGTTATTAGGAGGAAAACAGTATGTTTTGTAATATTAAAAGTGCTTGTTTGTTAGGAATAGATGGATTTATTGTAGATGTAGAAATAGATTTATCTAAGGGGATACCTGTATTCAATATAGTTGGACTTCCCGATGCTTCAATAAGAGAATCGAAAGAAAGAATAAAGTCTGCTATTTTAAATAGTGGATATGATTTTCCGAATTGTAGAATAGTTATAAATTTATCTCCTGCTGATATAAAAAAGGAAGGACCTTATTTTGATTTAGCCATGGCTGTGGGCATACTTAATAGAAACTATGATTTTAATGAAGAATATATTAAAGATAGTTTATTTTTGGGTGAATTATCATTAGATGGAAAACTAAAAAAAATAAGAGGAGTACTTCCTATAATTATTGAGGCTAAAAATAGAAAATTTAAGAGAGTATTTCTTCCATTAGAAAATATAAAAGAAGCATCGTATATAGATGGAATAGAATTGTATGGAATTAAAAATTTAATAGAGTTAATTGGTTTTTTAACAAATAAAAGGAAATTAAATATATATGTAAAAGAAAAAATAGATTTAAAAGATGAATATAAATTAGATTTTTCAGATATAAAAGGAAATTATTTTGTCAAAAGAGCAGTTGAGATAGCGGCAGCTGGAAATCATAATTTGTTAATGATAGGTCCGCCAGGATCTGGAAAAACAATGATTGCCAAGAGAATTAATACAATACTCCCAGATATGACAGAGGAAGAAATTATTGAAGTAAGTAAGATATATAGTGCAACTGGGCTTATAGATGAGAATATAGGAATTATTACTAAAAGACCGTTTAGGTCTCCGCATCATACGATAACAAAAACTGCGCTTATTGGTGGCGGAAATGATGCGAGACCTGGAGAAGTAGTACTTGCTCATAGAGGGGTATTATTTTTAGATGAACTTTTGGAATTTGATAGAAAAATTTTAGAAACTTTAAGACAACCAATAGAAGATAAGTATGTTAATATATCTAGAGTTAAAATAAATTTAAAATATCCTTGTAATGTTCTTTTAATAGCTTCTATGAATCCTTGTCCATGTGGTTATTTTGGAGATGCAACTAAAGAATGCAAATGTTCAACTAGTGAAGTAAAAAGGTACTTAAATAAAATTTCGGGGCCATTACTTGACAGATTTGATTTGTATGTTGAAGTTACATCTTTAAATTATGATGAATTTCAGAAAAATGAAGATGTAGAAAATTCGAGTCAAGTAAAAAAGAGAATAGAAAAAGCACGAAAAATTCAAATGGACAGATATAAAAATGAGAATATATTTACAAATAATGAAATAAACTCAAAAGATATTGATAAACATTGTTGTTTAAATAAAGAAAGTAAAAATTTTATTAAAAGTGTGTTTACAAAATATAAATTTAGTTCGAGGAGTTATTATAAACTTTTAAAAACAGCGAGAACTATAGCGGATTTAGAAGGAGAAGAAAAAATAAATGTAAATCACATATCAGAAGCTTTATCTTTTAGAAAGGCGTATTTTAATTATTGGGGATAATAAGAGAGAAAGGAACTGTCTTTTAAATTGATTCAAGACAGTTCCTTTATTGCTAAAATAATCCAAATATAAATGAAATTACAGCTATTCTAAAAAACAAACTAGTAAGAGAAGTTATAACACCTATTGTAATTGCCCAATATCCAAGTTTTTTTGCATCAGAATATATTGCAATTAAGCCTAGTACAATTCCAATTACTCCAAATGTTATAGGAGAAGTAAATAATGACACAATAGAAGATAAAATAGCTAAGTAACCAATTATATTTGATTTTTCAAATGTATTGTTGTAAGTTTCATTTTTAGTATAATTAGGAGTAAACTCTGCACCGTATTCTACATTGTTGTTGAAATTTTTGTTATTGTGTTTTTTACTCATTAAATCACATCCTTTTTATTTTATAGTGTTTAATAATAGTCTTTTCATTTTTTTGAATAATAATTAGTTAAATTATTACAATTTTAATTTGTAGTTATCTTTTTTATTTTGCATTTTATATTATTTAATGTATAATGATAGTTAAAATGTACATAATATCCATTAAATTATTAATTTGAGGTGGCTATTCATGAAAATTGATGATATATACCTTTTGTTGTGGCATATAAATGGAATAGGATATAAAACTATTCAGAAATTAGAAAATTATTTTAATGGATTTGAGAATTTTTATGAGGTAGATAAAACTGAAATATATAAAATTCCAAATATAAGTTTAAAAGTAAAGGAAAATATAGTAAACTATAGAAGTTCAACTTATTTAGAGATGATAAAAGAAAATATGTATAAAAATAATATAAGTTATATAACTATAAATAATCCTAGATATCCAAAAAAATTGAAAAATATATATAATCCACCATATGTACTTTTTGTTAAAGGAAATGTAGATATATTAAGTGAGTTTAGCATAGCCATGGTTGGCTCTAGAAAACCTACAATTTATGGTATTTGGTGTGCAAAAAAATTTAGTAGTGAGTTATCATCATTAGGGATTAATATAATTAGCGGAATGGCTTTAGGAATAGATTTTTATAGTCATTTAGGTTGTTTAAATAACAAAGGGAAAACTATAGCTGTTTTAGGTTCTTCTATTGATAAGGTATATCCAAAAGAAAATATAAACCTTATGAATGATATAATAGAAGATGGTGGAGCTGTAATTTCTGAATATCCTTTAGGGACATCAGCAAGACCAATTTATTTTCCAATGAGAAATAGAATAATAAGTGGAATATCTGATGGAGTTTTGATTGTTGAAGCCGGAGAAAAAAGTGGGGCTTTAATAACTATGGATTATGCTTTAGAACATGGGAAAAATGTTTTTTCTATACCTGGAAATATAAATTCTCAAATGAGTAAAGGGACTAATAAAATAATAAAAGAAGGAGCAAAAATGATTACTTGTGTTGATGATATATTAGAAGAATATAATATTTTTTATGAAAAAAATTTATATGTTTTAGATAAAGAAGATATAGAATTATCTAAAGATGAACAAAAGATGGTAAATATTTTAAAAGAATATGGATCTTTACATGTGGATTTGATTTGTAAATATACAAAATTAAACATTAAAGATATATTAGGTATTTTAAATGTTTTAGAAATAAAAGGTATAGTAAGTGAATTAGGAAATAAAATATATAGTATAAACAATTAGGTTAATATTGAATTGGGGGTGCATTTAATGGCAAAAAATTTAGTTATAGTTGAATCACCAGCTAAAGCCAAAACCATAGGAAAATTTTTAGGGAGAAACTATATAGTTAAAGCATCCGTTGGACATGTTAGAGATTTGCCTAAAAGTAAATTAGGTGTAGATATAGAAAATGATTTTGAACCTTATTATATAAATATTAGAGGAAAAGGACCTATAATAAATGAATTAAAAAAAGAAGCAAAAAAAGCAGATAAAATATTTTTAGCAACAGACCCAGATAGAGAAGGAGAAGCTATATCTTGGCATTTAGCGTACATTTTAAAATTAGAAGAATGTCAAAATTGTAGAATAGAATTTAATGAAATAACTAAGGATGCTATAAAAAAAGCAATAAAAAACCCTAGAACTATAGATAAAAAATTGGTGGATGCTCAACAGGCAAGAAGAATTTTAGATAGGCTTTTAGGATATAAAATAAGTCCTCTTCTTTGGCAAAAAATAAGAAAAGGACTTAGTGCAGGAAGAGTGCAATCTGTTGCTACAAAAATAATATGTGATAGAGAAAAGGAGATAAAAGAATTTATACCAGAGGAATATTGGTCTATAGATTTAGTATGTAAAACTTTTAATGATGAATTTGAATTTAAGTTTTATGGAAATGAAAATAAAAAAATTGATTTAAAAAATAAGGAGCAAGTAGATGCTATATTAGATGAAATAAAAGATAAAAATTTAATTGTAGAAAAAATAGAAGTGAAGGAGAGAAAAAAATCGCCTCCTAAACCTTTTACGACTAGTATTCTTCAACAAGAAGCTGCTAATAAATTAGGATTTTCAACTAAAAAAACAATGATAATTGCACAGCAGTTATATGAAGGTATAGAGATAAAAGGAGAAGGAACAGTAGGTCTTATATCTTATATAAGAACAGATTCTCAAAGAATTTCTGAAGAAGCTATAAGTAAAGGAAAAGAATATATAACGGATAGCTTTGGAGATAAATATTTTAAAGGGTTTGAAAATAAAAAGCTTAAAAGCAAAAAAGTACAAGATGCTCATGAAGCTATAAGACCAACTTCTGTTTTTAGAACACCGGATTTCATAAAGGATTCTTTAAATAATGATCAATATAAGTTATACAATCTTATATGGTCAAGATTTGTAGCGAGTCTTATGGAAGATGCAATATATGAAAATTATAATGTTTTAGCTAAAATAGGGAATTATATATTTAAAACTTCAGGACATAAATTAAAATTTGATGGATTTTTGAAAGTATATTCTTTTTCTAGTAAAGAAGATAAATTAATTCCAGAAATTAGTGAAGGAATAGAATTGAAAGTTGAAAAGGTATTACCAAAACAGCATTTTACACAGCCACCAGCTAGATATACAGAAGCTAGTTTGGTTAAAACATTAGAAGAATTAGGAATAGGCAGACCTAGTACTTATGCTCCAACAATTGCTACTATACTTGCAAGAGAATATGTTGAAAAAAATGGAAATAGTTTAGTTCCTACAGAACTTGGAATGTTAGTTACAGAAATAATGGAGGAGAACTTTCAAAAATTTGTAGATTTAGATTTTACAGCTGAAATGGAAAATATGTTAGATTTAGTAGAAGAAGGAGTAAAGGATTGGAAAGAAGTGGTTAAACAAGTTTATGAACCTTTAGAAGAAGCGATAGAAATTGCTAAAGAAAGGATAGAAAAGGTATCTATTGAACAAGAAACTGATGAAATTTGTGAAAAATGTGGTTCAAATATGGTTATTAAATATGGAAGATTTGGGAAATTTTTAGCGTGTAAGAACTATCCGGAATGTAAAAACACAAAGCCTCTTCTTAATAAAACAGGAATTAAATGCCCTAAATGTGAAGAAGGAGAAATAATAATAAGAAAAAGTAAAAAAGGTAGAGTATTTTATGGTTGCTCTAAATATCCAGAGTGTGATTTTGTATCTTGGAATAAGCCCACAGGTGAAAAATGTGAAAAATGTGGAGAATATTTAGTTTATAAAGAGACAAAAAAAGAACAAAAAATAATATGTTCAAATAAGGAATGTGATTTTGAAAAAAAGTCGAAAATTAGCTAAATTGATGTTGATTAATTTCTTAAACTATGATAATATTTCAAATGTGCATTGTATATATTATTTAAAATTATAACAATTCTAAATAATTTTAATTTATGGATAAATATATATGGTTTTAAAGAGGAGGATAAATATGGCTAGTGAACTACTAGAAAAAACTAGAAAAATAAATAAAATATTACAAAGATCTGGTACTACTCCTGTTTCATTTCCGGAATTGTGTGAAATACTAAGTGAGGTTTTGAACACTAATACTTATATTATTAATGGAAAAGGAAAGGTATTAGGATTACATTTAACTGATGTTAAAGATAGTGCGGTAATAGTTGATGAAGAAACTGGTGAGCAAAGATTACCAGAGGAATATACACAAAATATAATGAAAGTTGGAGAAACAGTAGAAAATATTACAGGAGATAAGTTTTTAGAAATATTTAAGTATGATATAGAAAGTTATAATAAATTTACAACTCTTGTTCCTATTATTGGCAGTGGACAAAGACTTGGTACTTTAATTTTGTCTAGATATGAAAATAAGTTTACAGATGAAGATATAGTATTAGCAGAGTATAGTGCTACGGTTGTTGGTCTTGAAATACTTAGAGCTAAGTCTGAAGAAATGGAAGAAGAAATGAGAAAAAAAGCTGTAGTTCAAATGGCTATAGGAACTCTTTCTTATTCAGAACTTGAAGCTGTAGAGCACATATTTAATGAATTAGATGGAACAGAAGGGTTACTTGTTGCTAGTAAAATAGCAGATAGAGTGGGGATTACCAGATCTGTAATAGTAAATGCTTTGAGAAAATTTGAAAGTGCTGGAGTTATAGAATCTAGGTCTTTAGGAATGAAAGGAACTCACATTAAAATATTAAATGAAAAATTATTAGATGAGTTAAATAAACTTAAAAAATAGTTAGATTATTTTAAAGTCCTAATATTATTTTAACTTGCTTTTAGCAATAAAATAATATTAGGACTTTTTTCGAATTAGTATTTTAAAAATAATAAAAGAAGGAATGGTGATAAATATTGATAAAGCCATTAGCTGATAAGATAAGGCCTAAAGATATAAAAGATGTTGTAGGACAAAGTCATTTGTTAGAAGATGGTAAAATTTTAAATAGAATATTACGTTCTGGACATGTAACTAATATGATATTTTATGGTCCGCCTGGAGTAGGAAAAACAACTGTTGCGAATATTATTGCCAAAATTACAAATAAAAAGTTTTATAAGATAAATGCTACAAATGCATCTTTAGATGATATAAAAGAAATTATAAAAGATTTAGATAGCTTAATGACTTTAAATGGAGTAGTTTTATATTTGGATGAAATTCAAAATTTCAATAAAAAACAGCAACAATCGCTTCTTGAATTTATGGAAAATGGAAAAATAATATTGATTGCAAGTACGACAGAGAATCCCTATCGTTATATTTATAAAGCGATACTTAGTAGATCGACAATAATTGAATTTAAAATGTTAAACAAGGATGATATAATTAAAGGATTAAGGAGGGCAATAGACATAGCTAAAGCTGATTTAAGTGATATAAATATAAAATATGATGAGTTGGCTTTAGATTATGTTGCAACTGTTAGTAATGGAGATTTAAGAAAAGCTATTAATGCTATTGAATTAGCTATATACTCTACAAAAGTAGATGAAAATAAAAGCATATATATAGATGTAGATACTGTCAAAGAATGTACTCAAAAAAAGATTTTAAATTACGATAAATTTGGAGATAATTATTATGATATTTTAAGTGCTTTTCAGAAATCTATTAGAGGAAGTGATCCTGACGCTTCTATTCATTATCTTGCAAGACTTGTTAAAGCTGGAGATTTGGTATCTATTTGTAGAAGATTACTTGTAATAGCCTGTGAAGATATTGGAATGGCTTATCCTAATGCTATAACTATAGTAAAATCTTGTGTTGATAGTGCTATGCAATTAGGATTTCCTGAAGCTAGAATACCACTTTCACAAGCTACATTAGTGCTTGCTACGGCTCCTAAGTCAAATTCAGCATATAAAGCTATAGATCTTGCTCTTGAAGATTTAGAGTCAAAAGATGTTGGTGATATACCTATATATCTTAAAGATTCTCATTATAGTGGTGCTGATAAATTAGGGAGAGGAATTGAATATAAATATCCTCATAATTATAAAAATAATTATATAAAACAGCAATATCTTCCTGATAATATTAAAAATTCTGTTTATTATATTCCAGGAGAAAACAAGATGGAAGAAAAAGTGAAAACCTATTTAAAATATATTAAAAATTATTAGATATGTTTAAAATATAAAAGAGGGATTTTCCCTCTTTAATTAATGTGCATATTTTTTTTTATAATATTCTTTGTTTTTTACTATTTTATTTAATATATCAATTAAGGTATCAATTTCAGTATAATCATTATATAGTCCAAAACTGATGCGAACTATTCCGGGATGAGAAAGATTGGGATTTACAATTCTTTTTTCGATTTCTTCTTTGGAAATGTTTAAAAGTCGTTGAATATAAGGTTGTGCACAGAAACAGCCATTTCTAACTGCTATTCCTCTTTCGCAAGAAAGTATTTGAGCTGTTATTTCATGAGATAGACCTTCTATATTGAAAGGAATAATACTGGTTCTATCTTTGTAATTTTTACAATCTCCATATAATTTGATATCAGGTATTAATTTGAGATTTTCTATTGTGTATTTTGTTAAGTTCCATTCGTGTAATTCTAAATTATTCATTCCCAATTTATTTAATGTTTTTATAGCTTTTATAAGAGCTATAACTCCCATTATATTAGGAGTACCAGCTTCATATTTTTCAGGAGGATGAGTCCATTCAATAAAATCGTGTGTTACGATATTTACTGTCCCACCACCAACATAATCTGGAGATTTTTTTTCAAATATAGATTTAGGTCCAATAAGGACACCAATTCCGAAAGGTGCATACATTTTGTGTGCAGAAAAAGCAAGGTAATCTATGTGTTCTTTAGAATGTTGAGGTTTCATATCCATGGCAACGTGAGGTATTAATTGTGCTCCATCAACGACTATTTTTGAACCGTATTTATGTGCTAATGAAGCTATTTTGTATATAGGATTTTTATATCCTGTGACATTTGATACACCAGTTACGGTTACGAGTTTTACGTTTCCATTATATTTTATAAGTTTATTTTCTAAGTCTTTTAGATCTAATCTTCCTAATTTATCGATATTGACATAATCTACTTTATATTTTTTTCTCCATGGTAAATCATTAGAGTGATGTTCCATACATGTAGATAAAACTATAAATTCATCATGATTTTGAGAAAGTACATTACAAAGCATATTGATTGCTTCTGTGGTATTTTTTACATATATGACAGTATTGTATTTAAGATCTGCTTTGACGAAATCTGCAACTATTTTTTTTGATTTATCGTATATTTCAGAAGAAAGTTGAGATTTATAACCTTTACCTCTGTGAATTGAAGAATACCATTTTGAAAAATTTATAATTTCATTTAAAACAGCTACAAAAGGTGGAGTTGTTGCTGCGTTGTCAAAATTAATATATTTAACTAATTTTCCATTGCTAATAGGAATTTTAGTGTTAATTCCAACAATAAGTTTTTTGTATTTATTAGGTTTCACATTATTCACCTACTTAAAATAATAATTTTTGTATTATTTTATGAGCTAATTATGTAAAGGTGAAAAATGTGAAAAAATTTTCAAATTAATATTTGGAAATTTTATTTGTATAAATTTTCATTAAAAGTCAAGAAACTGGCAAATAATGCCCCTAAATTGTTTAAAGTGATGTCTAACATTGTATCATTTAATCCATGTTGACTTTGTGCATGAGATAATGTATCAATAGTATGTTCTAAAATTTCAAAAAGTTGTCCTAAGAAACCACCTAATATAAATGTAAAAATAAATATAAAAAATTTAGAATTGTCTTTTAAAAAATTTAATTTTTTAAAAATAGAAATAAATAATAAAGATATAGCTAGAGTTCCATAAAAATGTAGAAATTTATCCCACCACGAAATATTATCGTAAAATTTTAGAGTTTTACCTATAAAAGAATGGAAAATAGGTAGTAGAAAATTAAGTAATATACAAAATTTATTAATTTGTGTATTTGTTATTTTTTTAAATAATAAAATAAATATATTGTAAATTAGCACTAAAAAAACTCCAAATAATTCTAAATATTTTTTGTTAAATAAAAAAATAAGTAAAGAATAAATTTGAAGGAGTAAGGAAATTAAAACTATTATTTTTAAAAAAGAGTTTTTTTTCATAAATTTCTCCTAATTATTAAATTTTCATTATTGTATTTTATCCATAAAGAGGATTTTTATAACGTATAAAATGTTATTATAATTTTAATCAAGAAAAGGAAATTTTATCAAAAATTTAATGATTCAATTGACAATTAATCAATTTAAGTATATAATGAAATAAATTAATTTAATAAAGAAAAAACAAAAAAGAGTTAATTTAATAAAGAGAGACTATAAAGAGAAGAGTAGATATGAGAATTTGAGTCTTTTATCTCTTTTATAGGGGATGAAAGGCTTTTTTGTTTAAGTGTTATTGAGATTAAACAAATTATAAAATCGGAATAATATATTTATTAATTAACATTTAATTTGGAAAGAAGGAGTTGATAAAATGGAGAAAAAATTTAGAAAAATATTAGTTGCTAATAGAGGAGAAATAGCTATAAGAATTTTTAGAGCTTGTTCAGAACTTGGAATTAGAACTGTTGGTATTTATTCAAAAGAAGATAAATATAGTCTTTTTAGGAGTAAAGCAGATGAATCTTATTTAATAGGAGAAGATAAGGGGCCTATTGAAGCATATCTTGATATGGAAGAAATAATTCATGTTGCAAAGAAAAAAGGAGTTGACGCTATTCATCCTGGATATGGTTTTTTATCAGAAAATCCTAAATTTGCTAAAATGTGTAGGGATAATGATATAGAATTTATAGGACCTTCTCCTGAAGTTATGGATAAGATGGGGGATAAAATAAATTCTAAAAAGATTGCAAAAGAAGTTAATGTTCCTACTATACCTGGAGTTGAACGTTCTATTTCAAATACTGATGAAGCTAAAAAAATCGCAAAAGAAATAGGATATCCAATAATGCTTAAAGCCTCTAATGGTGGGGGCGGAAGAGGAATGAGAGTTATAGAAAAAGAAGAAGATTTAGTTGTAGAATTTGAAAGAGCAGTAAGTGAATCTAAAAAAGCTTTTGGAAGAGCATCTATATTTATAGAAAAATATTTAAAAAAACCAAAACATATAGAAGTTCAAATACTTGGAGATAAATATGGTAATATAGTTCATCTTTATGAAAGAGATTGTTCAGTACAGAGAAGACATCAAAAAATAATAGAGTATGCACCGGCATTTTCTTTAAGTGAAGAAGTTAGAAAAAAAATATGTGATGATGCTTTAAAGCTTGCAAAACATGTTGGATATTATAGTGCAGGTACTCTTGAATTTTTAGTTGATGAAGATGAAAATTATTATTTTATAGAAATGAATCCTAGAATACAAGTTGAACACACAGTATCTGAAATGGTAACTGGAATTGACATAGTTCAAAGCCAAATTCTTATAGCTCAAGGTTATTCTTTAAATAGTGAAGAAATAAATATTAAATCTCAAGATGATATTAAATTAAATGGGTATTCAATACAATGTAGAATAACAACAGAAGATCCTAAAAATAAATTTATGCCTGATACTGGTAAAATTCATGTATATAGAACTGGTTCAGGTTTTGGTATAAGACTTGATGGGGGGAATGGATTTACAGGTGCACGAATAACACCTTATTATGACAGTCTTTTAGTTAAGACTATATCTTGGGATAGAACTTTTAAAGGAGCAGTTAGAAAAATATTGAGATCTATAAAAGAGCTTAGAATTAGAGGAGTTAAAACTAATGTAGGTTTTTTAGTTAATGTTTTAAATCATCCAGATTTTTTAGAAGGTAAGTGTGATACAAAATTTGTTGATGAAACAGAAGAACTATTTAAAATAAAGGAAGGAAAAGATAGGGGTACAAAGCTTTTACAATTTATAGGAAATGTAATAGTAAACGAAAATAAAGAAGTAAAAAAAGATTTTGATATACCTAAGGTTCCTAAAATTGATGATGGTGTTATTAAAAAAGGATCGAGAGATTTGTTTAAAGAACTTGGAGCTGATAAATTTATAGATTATATTAAAAATGAAAAAAAATTATTAATAACAGATACGACAATGAGAGATGCTCATCAATCTTTATTTGCTACAAGAATTAGGACTAATGATCTTTTGAAAATATCAAAGGCAGTAAGTTATTATATGAACGATTTATTTTCTCTTGAAATGTGGGGAGGAGCTACATTTGATGTTGCTTATAGATTTTTAAAGGAATCGCCATGGATAAGACTTGAAAAACTTAGAGAAAATATACCAAATATAATGTTTCAAATGCTTCTTAGAGCATCTAATGCAGTGGGATATAAAAATTATCCTGATAATGTTTTAAAGGAATTTATAAAAGAATCAGCTAATAAAGGAATAGATATATTTAGAATATTTGACAGTTTAAATTGGATAGAAAATATGAGACTTCCTATATATGAAGCTTTAAATACAGGTAGTATTGTTGAAGGAACCATTTGTTATAGTGGAGATATATTAGATTCTAGTAAAACTAAATATACACTTAAGTATTATGTAAATATGGCAAAAGAACTTGAAAAAATGGGAGTTCATATTATAGCTATAAAGGATATGGCAGGACTTTTAAAACCGTATGCAGCATATAAGCTTGTGAAAGCATTAAAAGAAGAAATATCTATTCCAATTCATCTGCATACACATGATACAAGTGGAAATGGAATGTCAACTTTACTTATGGCATCAGAAGCAGGAGTTGATATAGTAGATACTGCAGTAGAGTCCATGGCAGGACTTACAAGTCAGCCATCTTTAAACAGTTTAATTGAAGCTTTAAAAAATACTTCTAGAGATACAAAAATAAATCTTGAAGGAATATATGATATAAGTGAATATTATAAAGAACTTAGAAAAGTATATTATAAATTTGAAAGTGAACTTAAAACTTCTTCAGCAGAAATATATAAATACGAAATACCAGGAGGACAGTATACTAATTTAAAACCACAAGTTGAAAGTTTAGGTCTCGGAAATAAATTTAAAGAAGTAAAAGAAAATTATAAAGAAGCTAATGAAATATTAGGAGATATTATAAAAGTTACACCTTCATCAAAAGTTGTAGGAGATTTAGCTATATTTATGACTAAAAATGGACTTAATAAAGAAAATATAGTTAAAAAAGGAAAAAATCTATCATTTCCAGATTCAGTAGTAGATTACTTTAAAGGTATGATAGGTCAACCTGAAGGAGGATTTCCTGAGGATTTACAAAAGGTTGTATTAAAGGGTGAAAAACCTATTAATGTAAGGGCAGGAGAGCTCTTAGAAAATGTAGATTTTGATGAAATTAAAAAAATGCTTGATGATAAATTTAAAATAAATGCTAATATAAGAAATATACTAAGTTATTGCTTGTATCCAAAAGTATATAAAGAATATTTATCTCATTTGAAAGAATATAATGATGTATCAAAACTTGAAAGTCATGTATTTTTCTATGGTCTTAATAAAGGTGAAGAATGTGAAGTTGAAATAGAACCAGGAAAAGTTCTTACAATAAAATTGATAGAAATATTTGATGTTAAAGAAGATGGGAAAAGAACATTAATATTTGAATTAAATGGTATGAGAAGAGAGGTAGAAATAGAAGATAAAAGTTTTGCTTCAAGTATTAAAACAGTTATTAAAGCAGATATTGATAATAAATTTGAAGTAGGAGCGAGTATTCCTGGGAAAGTTGTTAAAGTATTAGTAAAAGAAGGAGATTCTGTAAAAGAGAATCAGCCAGTTGTAATAATTGAAGCTATGAAAATGGAAACAACAATAGTATCTAAAGTTAATGCTATAATAGATAAAGTATATGTGAAAGAAGGAGATATGGTATCTGATAGAGAATTATTAATTACAATGAAAGAATAATATAAAAGCTAAAAAGAATCCTTAATTTAAAGGGATTCTTTCTTTGTTGAAGGAGGTGAATGAAGTGAGTGAAAGGGAAATAATTGAAAAAACAAAGACAATAAATACAAGAGAAAGTCTTAGAAAAGATTTTGAAAAAATAGGTTTAAAAGAAGGAATGACAGTAATTGTTCATTCATCATTGAGTTCCATAGGTTGGGTATGTGGAGGAGCTGTTGCTGTAATACAAGCTTTAATGGATATTATTACTCCATTAGGAACTATTGTTATGCCAGCTCATAGTGGAGATTATTCAGATCCATGTTATTGGGAAAATCCATCAGTACCAAGAGAATGGTGGCAAACTATAAAAGATACTATGCCAGCTTATGAACCAGACATAACACCTACTAATGGTATGGGAATTATTGCAGAGACATTTCGTAAATTTCCAAATGTTATAAGAAGTGCACATCCAACATTATCTTTTACTTCATGGGGAAAAAATTCAGAATATATAGTGAATAATCATTCTTTAGATAATGCTTTAGGAAAGAATTCTCCACTGCAAAGAATATATGATTTAGATGGTTGGGTTTTATTATTAGGAGTAGGTTATGGCAGTAATACGTCATTTCACTTATCAGAATATAGAATACCTAATCAAAAGCCTTTTAAAGCGGGAGCTCCAATTATTGAAAATGAACACAGAGTTTGGAAGGAATATAATGATATAGAATTTAATACAGATGTATTTGAAGAAATAGGAAAAGATTTTGAAAAAAAACATGAAGTAATAATTAATTATATAGGAAAAAGTAAGACAAGACTTTTTAAACAAAGAGAAGCTGTTGATTTTGCTCAAAAATGGCTTGAGAAATTATAAAGATATTTTAGAGTTTGTATAAAATCAAATTAATATTAAGAAATATATAAAAAATAAAGCTGTTTAATATATCAGCTTTATTTTTTATTTTTAACATCAAAATAAACTTCTTCTCTTTCTTCCACTGAATAAGCATAAATAACATCTTTTAAATTAACATTTTCTTCTTTAAGTTTATTATTAAGCCATTTTTCATCTTTATGTATTAATTTTAAATTTTTCTTTTGTACTTTTCCATCTATTATAACTGCTATAGGTAATTTTTCGGGTTCAACAGGAATGTTTAAATCGGAAATAGAAACATTTCTAACAGAAGATTTTGGTATTATACTTATTTCACCTGTTGGTTCTAAAATTGCGTATTCAACATCATCTAATTTTGGATAGCCATTGGTTCTAAGTATAGATATTAATTGTATTAATGAAATGTGTTCTTTTTTAAGATTTTTTTCATCTATTTTCCCTTGTTTTATCAAAATTGTTGGCTCACCTAGTAAAAATTTATTAAATAATTGATTTAATGATAGTTTTGAATAAATAATATAAAATAATGTTAATGATATTAATGAAATGACAGTTGGTTTTATTTTAGAGTTAATTAAAGGTTCAGAAATAATTGTTCCAATAATTACTATAGCCATTAAATCATATGGTGTAAGTTGAGTAATAGCTGATTTACCCATAATTCTCATTATTATTATACCTACTGTAAACAATAATATATTTTTAGTTATAATAGTTAACATTTTATCAGCTCCTATATTATTTCTTTTTAAGTATTATTTTTTACATAACGATAAGTTTTTATAATTTAAAAAATTAGCTTGTAATGTAGAATATAATTTGATAATATTGCTGTATGTGTTTGAACAAAATATAAGCAGGTGATGATATGATGAATAGCAAATTTTTACCAATTAGTAAACAAGATATGATAAATAGAGGATGGGAACAGTTAGATTTTGTATTAGTTACAGGAGATGCTTATGTAGATCATCATAGCTTTGGGACAGCAATAATTTCAAGAGTTTTAGAAGATGAAGGGTATAAAGTGGGAATAATAGCTCAACCAAATTGGAAAAATGCAGATGATTTTAGAAAATTAGGAAGACCGAGATTGGGTTTCTTGGTAAATTCAGGAAATATGGATTCGATGGTTAATCATTATACTGTAAGTAAAAAAAGAAGAGAAAAAGATTTATACTCTCCAGGTGGAAAAATGGGGTTAAGACCTGATAGGGCTACAATTGTTTATTGTAATAGAATAAGAGAAGCTTATAAAGATATTCCCATTATAATAGGTGGAGTAGAAGCAAGTCTTAGAAGATTTTCACATTACGATTATTGGGAAAATAAAGTTAGAAAATCTATTTTAATAGATAGCAGTGCGGATTTATTAGTATATGGAATGGGAGAAAGAGCGGTAATTGAAATAGCTAATAATTTAAATGATGGATTTGATATAAAGTATATAAGGCATATACCTGGTACATGTTATATTTTAGACAATTTAGAGGAGTTATATGATGATTATATAGAAATTCCATCTTATAAAGAAGTGTCTAAAGATAAATACAAGTATGCACAAGCATTTAAAATACAATATGAAGAACAAGATCCTGTTAGAGGAAAAATTTTAGTGCAAAAGCATGCAAGCAAATATCTAGTTCAAAATAAGCCTCAAATGCCTTTAAGTAGGGAGGAATTAGATAAAGTTTATGCATTACCTTATCAAAAAAATTATCATCCAATATATGAAAAACAGGGTGGAATACCAGCAATTGAAGAAGTTAAATTTAGTATAGTAAGTTCAAGAGGATGTTTTGGAAATTGTTCATTTTGTGCTATAGCATTTCATCAAGGAAGAATTGTGCAAAGCAGAAGTGAAGAATCTATAATAGAAGAAGCGAAACAAATTACGAAAAACCCTGATTTTAAAGGATATATACATGATGTAGGAGGGCCTACTGCTAATTTTAGAAAGCCAGCTTGTGAGAAACAATTAAAGTTAGGTGCTTGTAAAAATAAACAGTGTTTATATCCTAGACCTTGTAAAAATTTAGATGTTGATCATACAGAATATTTAAATCTTCTTAGAAAATTGAGGAAATTACCTAATGTTAAAAAAGTATTTGTGCGTTCAGGGCTTAGATATGATTATATTATGGCTGATAAAAGTGACACTTTCTTTAAAGAACTGGTTGAACATCATGTAAGTGGACAGTTAAAGGTAGCACCTGAGCATATATCTCATGAAGTTTTGAAATATATGGGAAAACCATCTGGGAAAATTTATGATAGATTTAGGGAGAAATTTTTTAGAATAAATGAAAAAATAGGTAAAAAACAGTATATAATACCATATTTGATGTCTAGTCATCCTGGAAGTACATTAGAATCGGCAATAGAACTTGCAGAATATTTAAGAGATATTCGTTATCAACCAGAACAAGTTCAAGATTTTTATCCTACTCCTGGAACTTTATCAACAGCTATGTTTTATACGGGACTTGATCCAAGAACAATGAAAGAAGTTTATGTGCCAAAAAGTAAGAGTGAAAAAGCAATGCAAAGAGCTTTACTTCAATATAGAAATCCTAAAAATTATAATTTAGTATATGAAGCTCTAATAAAAGCAAACAGACAAGATCTTATTGGGTATGGAGCAAAATGTTTAATAAAGCCAAAAAATAATAAAAATAACAGTAGTAAAAGAAACAAAAATAAATTTAAAAACAAAAAAAGGCACAAATAATTATAGAGCCTCAATACTGTTTAAACAGTATTGAGGCTCTATTAGTACAGTTGACAGGTTCGTTGCTATCAAATTATAATTACATAGTAATAATTATGTAAAATTTAAAGAAAAGAGGTATATTATGAAAAGTCAAAAGAAGACAACTAAAACAGTAGTATTAGTTATGATAATAATGATAGTAAGTAGACTGCTTGGGTTTGTTCGCGAAGTTATAATGACAAATACATTTGGAAGAGGAATGGAGACGGATGCATTTTTTGCGGCGTTTACAATACCTGATGTTATGTATTATTTATTAGTTGGTGGCGCTTTAAGTTCAGCTTTTATTCCTGTTTTTACTAGTTACTTATCAAAAGGAGATGAAGAAGAAGGTTGGAAAGTGGCATCTACATTTATAAATATTTCTATTATTTTACTTTTATTATTATCGGTTTTAGGTATGATATTTGCAGATTATTTAGTCCCTTTTGTGGCTTACAATTTTAAAGGAGAGCAATTAAATCTTACAGTTGAACTTACTAGATTTATGTTTCCAGCTGTTACTTTTACAGCACTTGCAGGTCTTGAAACGGGAATTTTGAATTCATATAAAATATTTAATGTTCCATCAATAGGTCCTATTTTATATAATATAGGTATTATTTTCGGAACGATATTTTTATCATCCGAATTTGGAATAAAAGGTATGGCTATAGGAGTTGTTTGTGGTGCTGTATCGAATTTTTTATTTCAATTTTTATTTGTTATAAAAAAAGCGAAAAAATATAAGTTTATACTTGATTTAAAACATCCTGGAGTTAAAAAAATATTTAAGTTAATTATTCCGGCATTTATTGGACTTTCTGTTACTCAAATTAATCTTATAGTTAATCAAAATATAGCATCGGGATTTGATGAGGGGAGTATTACAGCGCTTAGACTTGCAAATAGAATAATGCAACTTCCTCTTGGGATTTTTTCTGTGAGTATTGCAACTGTAATTTTTCCGACGATAACATCTCAAATTGCAAGAGGAGAGTTGAATGATTTTAGAGAAACTTTTTCGATGGGTATGAGGAATATATTCTTTGTTACAATTCCATCTGCTATAGGACTTATGACTATAGGAGTTCCTTTAATTAGATTATTATTTGTTCGTGGAGCATTTAATGAATATGATGCACAAATCACTGCAAGTATTTTGATTTTTTATACTTTGGGGCTTGCTTTTCAAGGAGGAGTACAACTTTTAACTAGAGGATTTTATGCAAATCATGATACAAAAACTCCTGTTAAAATAAGTTTTGTAGCCGTTTTGGGAAATATATTGTTAAGTTTATTTTTAGGACTTACTACTCCGATGAATGTAAAGGGTTTGGCTTTTGCTTATTCTATTACTAGTTTTATTAATATGAGTATGTTATTTAACACTCTTAGAAAAAAAATGGGAGGAATAAATGGAAAAGAAATATTAGTTTCAGGACTTAAAACTACATTTGCATCTATCGTTATGGGAGTATTTATTATTATTTTAAATTTAATATTTAGTAAATATTTTAATGTTTATGATAAGCAAATTCAATTGCTTCAAGTAAGTATAGGGGTTTTATTAGGAGCAGGGGTATTTTTATTTACAGCAAATATTTTAAAAATGCAAGAAGTAAGAGACATGATACTTATATTGAAGAGAAAAAAGATTAAAAATTAGAATGTTGACAAAAATACTTGGATATAATATACTTAAATCAGAATTCAGAGTTTTTTACTAGGAATTAAAAGTACTAAATTTAACATATAAGGCAAAACTGTATGGTGTTAATATAATTTATATGATTGTGGAAAAGAACATATACTAAAAAATATAAATCAAGTAACTACTCTACATTTTCATTATGGAAAATTAGTTACTTGATTTAAACAAAGAGAGGTGAATAAAAGTACCGTTGGCTTGCGGTATAGCATTGTAGAGATATGCTATTATGTACACTAATATTTGTAAAAATATTGAGTGTATGAATAGAATCTATATATTTATTTAAAAATATATAGATTTTATAAAGCCGATATATTGAAATTATCTACAAAAGGAAGATATGGATTAAAAGCAATGTTTCAATTAGCATTAGATGAAAGTAATGGACCAGTTCCTTTAAAATATATAGCAGAACAGCAAAATTTATCAGATCAATATTTAGAGCAAATATTTTCTTCTCTTAGAAGAGCTGGGCTTGTAAAAAGCATAAGAGGAGCTCAAGGAGGATATTTGCTTTCAAGAGATGCGAGTAAAATTACTGTAGGAGATATAATAAGGGTTCTAGAAGGGCCTGTAGCTCCTTCGGATTGTGTTTTAGATGAAGAAAGTGATTGTAAAAATTCAGGACACTGCGTAACTCAAGTTGTATGGGAAAAGATAAAAGAAAGTGTAGAATCTGTTATAGACTCTATAACTCTTCAAAATATGATAGATGATTATAAAAACAAAATGAAGGATATAAATGGTTAGGGGGATAAGTCAAATGGAAAAAAGAAATGTTTATATGGATTATGCAGCGACAACTCCTGTTAAGAGAGAAGTGCTTGAAGCGATGCTTCCGTATTATAGTGATTTGTTTGGAAATGCATCTAGTATTCACAAATTTGGTAGAGATGTAAAAGGAGCTTTGGATAGGGCAAGAGATGAAGTTGCAAAACTTATAAATGCAGATTCTTCGGAAATTTATTTTACAGCTGGAGGGTCTGAATCAGATAACTGGGCAATAAAAGGAGTTGCATTTGCTAATAAAGATAAAGGGAATCACATTATAACTACTAAAATAGAGCATCATGCAGTATTGCATACTTGTGAATATTTAGAAAAATATCATGGGTTTGAAGTAACTTATTTAAATGTGGATAAAGAAGGTAGAATAAGTTTAGAAGAGTTAGAAAACTCTATAACTGATAAAACAATACTTATATCTATAATGTTTGCTAATAATGAAATAGGAACAATTCAACCTATAAAAGAAATAGCGGAAATAGCAAAGAAAAAGGGGATACTATTTCATACAGATGGTGTACAGGCATTAGGGAATATTCATATAGATGTAAAAGATTTAGACGTAGATTTAATGGCTATGTCATCTCATAAAATATATGGACCTAAAGGAGTAGGAGCATTATATATTAAAAAAGGTGTAAAACTTCATCCTTTAATACATGGTGGAGCTCAAGAAAAGAGAAGAAGAGCTGGAACTGAAAATATAGCAGGAATAGTTGGGTTTGGTAAAGCTGCTGAACTTGCTAGAGTTAATTTAGATGAGCATATAGATAAACTTACAAAGCTTAGAGATAAGCTTATAAAAGGAGTTTTAGAAAAAATACCTTATACAAGATTAAATGGAAGTTTAGAGTATAGACTACCTGGAAATACTAATTTTTGTTTTGAATTTATAGAGGGAGAATCTCTTCTTTTAAGTCTTGATATGGTTGGAATAGCTGGATCGAGTGGTTCGGCATGTACTTCAGGATCTTTAGATCCATCACATGTTTTAATGGCTATAGGTCTTACTCATGAAATAGCACATGGTTCTTTAAGGTTATCTCTTGGAGATATGAATACTGAAGATGATGTCGATTATGTCTTAGAACATCTTCCTAAAATTGTAGAAAGATTAAGATCGATATCACCATTATATGAAAAAGTAACTAAAGGGGGAAATGATAATGTATAGTGAAAAGGTAATGGATCATTTTATGAATCCTAGAAATGTTGGAGAAATAGAAAATGCAGATGGCATAGGAGAAGTAGGAAATGCTAAATGTGGAGATATAATGAAAATATATTTAAAGATAGAAGATAATATAATAAAAGATGTTAAGTTTAAAACATTTGGATGTGGTTCGGCAATTGCAACATCGAGTATGGCTACAGAAATGATAATGGGGAAAAGTGTTGAGGAGGCTTTAAAGCTTACAAATAAAGCAGTAGCAGAAGCTTTAGATGGTCTTCCAGCAGTTAAAATGCATTGTTCGGTTTTAGCAGAACAAGCTGTTAAATCTGCAATAATAGATTATGCTAAGAAGAATAATATTCACATAGATGGACTTGAAGATGTTAAAATAGATGATGAACATGATCATCATCATGTTGAAGAAGAATAAAAATATTACCCGGGAAAAATCCCGGGTTTAATTTTGAAAATATGGTAAAAATAAATATATTGAGGTGATATTTTTGAAAAAGAGAGTAATGATAGGAATGAGTGGAGGAGTAGATAGTTCTGTTGCTGCATATTTATTAAAAGAACAAGGTTATGATGTGATTGGAGTTACAATGAAGCTTTGGCAAGATGAAGATGAAGAGTTAATAGAAAAAGAAGGTGGATGTTGCTCTTTATCTGCGGTAGAGGATGCGAGACGAGTTGCAGATAAAATAGGAATTCCTTTCTATGTAATGAATTTCAAAAATGTATTTAAAGAAAAAGTAATAAATTATTTTATAGATGAATATATAAAAGGAAGAACTCCAAATCCTTGTATTGCATGTAACAAATATATAAAATCGGGAGAATTTTTTGAAAGAGCAAAAAAAATAGGATGTGATTATATAGCTACAGGACATTATGCAAAAATAGAATTTGATAAAAAGTTAAATAGATATTTATTGAAAAAATCTATTACAGATGCAAAAGATCAAACGTATGCACTTTATAATATGACTCAATATGAACTTAAACATACATTATTTCCACTTGGGTATTATACAAAAGAAAAAATAAGAGAAATAGCTGAAGAAATAGGATTGGTTGTTGCTAATAAACCTGATAGTCAAGAAATATGTTTTGTAAAAGATAATGATTATGCTAAATATGTAAAAGAACATAGTAATAGAAAAATAAAAGAGGGATATTTTATAGATAAAGATGGAAACATATTAGGAAAGCATAAAGGAATTATAAATTATACTATTGGTCAAAGAAAAGGACTTGGAATAGCTCTTGGAAAGCCGATGTATGTAGTAGATATATTACCACAAAAAAATGCAGTGGTATTAGGTGAACATGATGAAGTTTTTAGCAAAGGTTTAATAGCTAGTAATGTGAATTTTATACCTTTTGATGATATAAAAGAACCTATAAGAGTTAAAGCTAAAATAAGATATTCGGCAAAACCGCAAGATGCTGTAGTATATAAAGAAGGAAATGATAAAATAAAGATAGTATTTGATGAAAAACAAAGAGCAATAACTCCAGGTCAATCTGTTGTTATGTATGATAATGATGTTGTAGTAGGTGGTGGAATAATAGAAAAAAGAATATAATTTTGTAAATTTTACTCAGTATATATTCACCTCTTTAGTAAAAAATATTCTTAAGAAAGGGGTGAAATTATGAGAAGAAATGGAAATATAGTAAATCCTATGGTTATAGGAGGAGTTTTAGGTGCTGCAGCTTCTATGTATGCTGTCTCTAGAATGAATATAGGTCAAAGAAGAATGGTTTACAAAGCAGGGCGAAATATGGCTAGATTTGCAAATAAGATGGTAAATAGAATGGATAGAAATTGGTTTTAACTTGTTGACATATTTGTATTTCTTATATAAAATCTAAATGTGTAAAAATTAATATGCGAAATACTATGAAGAGGACTAGTAAATTAACTGATTCTTATAGAGAAGGAATCCATGGCTGGAAGATTCCTAGATAGGTTAATTGAAGCTACCTTGGAGTAACAACTTTGAAAAAATTTTAGTAGAGGTTGTCGGAAAATTTCCGTTAAAATTAAGGTTTATTTTATCCTAAGAGGCTAATTTTTAGCAAATAGGGTGGTACCGCGAGAGTTTATCCCTCGTCCCTATGTTTTTCATAGAGATGAGGGTTTTATTTTGTACATAAAGGAGGAAATATAATGAAAAAAATAGGATTAAATGAAATTAGAAGTAAATTTTTAGATTTTTTTGAATCAAAAGGTCACTTATCAAGAGGGAGCTTTTCGCTTGTTCCGCAAAATGATTCGAGTTTACTTCTTATAAATGCAGGTATGGCTCCATTAAAAAATTATTTTATGGGAAAAGAGGAGCCACCAAAAAAAAGAATGGCTACTTGTCAAAAGTGTATAAGAACAGGAGATATAGAAAACGTAGGAAAAACGGCAAGACATGCGACGTTTTTTGAAATGCTTGGAAATTTTTCTTTTGGAGATTATTTTAAAAGAGAATCAATAAGTTGGGGATGGGAATTTGTAACAAAACATCTTGAAATTCCAGAAGATAGAATATGGGTTTCTATATATGAAAATGATGAAGAAGCGTTTGAAATATGGAATAAAGAAATAGGATTCCCAAAAGAGAGAATAGTAAGACTTGGTAAAGAGGATAACTTTTGGGAAATAGGAACAGGACCTTGTGGCCCGTGCTCAGAACTTTATTTTGATAGAGGAGAAAAATATGGTTGCAAAAGTCCAGATTGTAAGCCTGGATGTGATTGTGATAGATTTATAGAGTTTTGGAATCATGTATTTACTCAATTTGATAAAGATGAAAATGGAAACTATAATCCTCTACCTAATCCGAATATAGATACAGGAATGGGACTTGAAAGAATAGCTTGTATAATGCAAGATGTTGATAATATATTTGAAATAGATACCATAAAACATATATTAAATGGAGTAGTAGAAATTGCTAATGTTGAATATGGAAAAAATAAAAAAAATGATGCGTCTATAAGAATAATAACAGACCATATAAGAGCAGTTACTTTTCTTGTCGCTGATGGAGTATTACCTTCAAATGAAGGAAGAGGATATGTGCTTAGAAGACTTTTAAGGAGAGCTGCAAGACATGGAAAAATTTTAGGAATACAAGGTTCATTTTTATATAATTTAATGGATAAAGTGGTAGAAGTTAGTGCAGATGCTTATCCTGAACTTTTAGAAAAGAAAGATTATATAAAGAAAGTGTTAAAAATAGAAGAAGAAAGATTTGAGGAAACAATTGATCAAGGTATAGAAATACTAAAATCATACATAAATGAATTAAAAGAAAATAAAAATAAAGTTTTATCAGGAAAAAACGCATTTAAGCTTTATGATACGTATGGATTTCCTATAGATTTAACTAAAGAAATGTTAGAAGAAGAAGGATTTGAAGTAGATGAACAATCTTTTGAAGAAGAAATGGAAAAACAAAGAAATAGAGCAAGAAATGCAAGACAAAATGATGAAAGTGAAGGATGGAAAGAAGATGTATTTTCTAAAATAGATAAAAGCATTAAAACTGAGTTTGTAGGATATTCTTCTTTAGAAGAAAGTGCTGTTGTTTTAGCTATAGTAAATGATAATGAATTAGTGAATGAAGCTCATAATGGAGAAAAAGTTACAATAATACTTGATAAAACACCTTTTTATGCAGAAAGTGGAGGACAAGTAGGTGATAGAGGAATTTTATTTAATGAAAAATTTGAAGGAGATGTAATTGATACTAAAAAAGGAGCAAATGAAAGAATTCATCACGAAGTTGTAATTAAAAAAGGAAGTATAAATGTTAAAGATAGATTAAATGCTAAAGTTGAAAAAGAATTGAGAATGAATAGTGCAAGAAATCACTCTGCGACACATATACTTCATAAAGTGTTAAAAGAAGTTTTAGGAGATCATGTTCAACAAGCAGGTTCACTTGTTACTCCACAAAGGCTTAGATTTGATTTTACTCATTTTGAAGCTATTTCAAGAGAAGAATTATCAAAAATTGAAATGATGGTAAACAATAAAGTTATGGAGTCTTTAGATATTACTGCTGATGAAATGACAATAGATGAAGCTAAGAAAATAGGAGCTACTGCTTTATTTGGAGAAAAGTATGGAGAGGTAGTAAGAGTTGTATCTATGGGAGATTATTCTCGTGAGCTTTGTGGTGGAACTCATCTTAAAAACACAGCACAGATTGGAATTTTCAAAATACTTTCAGAATCAGGTGTAGCTGCTGGAGTTAGAAGAATAGAAGCTATAACTGGAATGAGTGTATATAATTATATAAATGAAAAAGAAAATACGATAAAAGATATATGCAATACACTAAAAACAAAAGAAGATAATGTTACAATTAAAGTAAAATCTCTTGTAGATGAAGTGAAAGATTTAAATAAAGAGTTAAATTCTATAAAGAACAAATTAGCCATGGCTTCTGTTGATGATGCGATAACTAAAAACGAAGTAAAAGGAGTAAATTTAATTGTAGCAAAATTTGAAGGAATGGACATGAATTCTTTAAGAAACATAGGAGATAATCTTAAAGATAAATTTGGATCAGGAGTAATAGTTCTTGCTAATGTAGCTAATGATAAAGTTAATTTTATAGTAACAGCTACAAAAGATGTTGTAAAAAGAGGAGTACATTGTGGAAATATAATAAGAGAAGTAGCTAAAATTGCTGGTGGAAATGGTGGAGGAAGACCGGATATGGCACAAGCTGGTGGTAAAGACGTATCTAAAGTAAAAGAAGCTTTAATGTATGCAAAAGAAGTATTAGAAAATCAAATTAATGAATAATCAAAAAGGAGCATTCTGCTCCTTTTTGCTATTTAACAAATATGTTATAATAGGTTATTATAAAATAACATAATAAAAAGAGGTGTTAAATGTGGGAAAAAATATAGATTATACAATGAAATTTGAGGGAAATATAGAGGAAAAAATTACACCAGAAACAATTATATTGAAAGTATATGATGCTTTAGTTGAAAAAGGATATAATCCTATAAATCAGTTGATAGGATATCTTTTATCAGGAGATCCAACTTATATAACAAGTCATAATAATGCTAGAAGTTTAATAAAAAAATTTGAAAGAGATGAACTATTAGAAGAAATTTTAAAAAAATACCTAGAAGGAAAGTAGGGAGAATAAATTGAAAAGAAAATTTTTAGTAATGGTTTTAATAGTAGTTACAGCACTTAATTTTATAAGTAATATTTCTTTTTCACAAAACAAAGGAAAAGTCATTTTAATAAATATAAATAGAACTAGCATAAGCGATTTAAAAGAAATTGATTCTCTTAATAAAGAAATGGATAAAAGAGGATATATAGGGCTTATGAATATTAGGGGTTCAAATGGAACTTCTGATATAAAGTCGTATGCTACAATAGGATCTGGAACTAGAGCTTATTTAAGTAAAGGGGATATAGATTTTAGAACTATAAATGAGGAAAATGATTATATTTATTTAAGAAGAACAGGTATTAAAGGAAAACATATAAACAATTTAAATATAAACAAGCTTAAAAATGATAATTTAAAAGGAGAATATGGTGCATTTTTAGGTGCACTTGGTTATGAATTTAAAAATAACAATTTAAGTTTAGCTGTTTTGGGAAATGCAGATACAGATGAACAAAATCATAGAGAAATTTGTCTTATTGCCATGGATGACAATGGACAAATAGAAAAAGGGAACATAGATGATTTAAATATTAAAGATGATTTGATGCCATTTGGAATAAAAACTGATTATAAAAAACTTTTAGGTGAAACAAAAAAGTATTATAAAAATAGTGATTTATTAATAGTAGAGCTTGGAGACACATATAGACTTGACCTTTATAAAGAAAATTTAAATAAACAGACCTATAATAAATTAAAACAGGATATTAATAAAAATATAAGTGGTTATTTAAATGAAATTTTTAAGATGGTAAATAAAGAAGATAGAGTATACATTATAAGTACCTATCCTAAAATGCAGGATTATAAAAATGGATACAAGCTTTCTTATGTAATATTATTTGAAGGAGATAAAAAGGGACTTTTATCTTCTGCTACAACTAGAAGAAAAGGTATAATAGGGAATGTCGATATTCCTGTAGATATTTTAGATTATTTTGGAATAAATTCTAAGCTTATGGTAGGTAAAAAAATTGAAAAAATTTTGGAAAATAACAATATAAATTTATTAATAGGAGATTATGAAAAGACTGTATCTAATTCTAAAATTAGAGTACCAGTCCTTTATACGTATGCTGCGCTTGAAATGATAGTGTGGATATTAACAGTATTAGCGTTGTTTTTTAAAAATAATATTCCGAAAAATAGTTTTAAAATATTAAGTTCTTTTTTAAAGTTTACAATGACTATACCATTTGCTTTATTAATTGCTCCTTTGTTTAATTTTAAGAGTGTACTATCTATAATTGCGTGTACAGTAATTGTTTTAATTTCAGTATATTATTTAGTTCATAAATTTATAAAAGATGATTTGAATAAATTAATAGCTTTGGGATTATTAGTATCTATTGGGGTCTTAATTGATGGAGTTAGTGGACAAAACATGATAAAAAATTCTCTTTTGGGATATGACCCAATTATTGGAGCAAGGTATTATGGTATAGGGAATGAATATATGGGAGTTCTTATAGGTTCATTGATTTTTTCGCTTGTTGGTCTTTTGGAAAAAAATAAAATTGCTAAAAAAACAATTTTAATTATATTATTGATTTCAGTAGTTATATTAGGACATCCTAAAATGGGAGCTAATGTAGGAGGAACTATTACAGCTGTATTTTCATTTTTATATTTAATTCTTAGATTATATGATATAAAAATAGATATGAAAAAAATTATATTAATATGTATTGCTGTAGTTTGTGTAGTTGCTTCAATGGCGGTAATAGACATTTTCTTTATAGGTAGTAAATCTCATTTAGCAGGAGCTATACAAAAAATAATATCAGGAGGACCTTTAGTTATAATACAAATTATAAAAAGGAAAATAGAAATGAATTTAAGGCTTATAGGAGTAACTATATGGAGTAAGGTACTTATATCTGGAATTTTAATTGTTGGAGTTTTATTTTATAAACCAATTGGAATATTTAAAAATATTTGTGAAGAATATTCATACCTTACAAAAGGGTGGAGTGCTATTGTAGTAGGAAGCACTGTAGGTTTTTTTGTAAATGATTCTGGTGTGGTCGCTGCAGCTACAAGTATTGCTTATGTTATAATTCCGCTTTTAGTTATTATTACTAAACATGTGGATAAGTTAAGAAAAGTATAGTTATAATTTAAATTTAAGCCATAGATTAATCTATGGCTTAAATTCTTTAAGGGAGTGAAATTATGGAATATAATGTATTAGGCAAAACAGGATTTAAAGTATCTAAAATGTGTTTTGGAGCATTGACAATTGGGCCACTTCAAAAAAATTTTAATCCTAAATATGGAGCGAGTATTATATTGGAAGCTTTTGAAAGTGGTGTTAATTTTATAGATACAGCAGAACTTTATGGAACATATGCTCATATAAATGAAGTTTTTAAATTTTATCAAAGGGATAAAATAATACTTATAACTAAATCTTATTCATATTCTAAAGAAACAGCTAAGGAAAGTTTAGAAAAGGCTTTAAGAGAGATGAATACTGATTATATAGATGGATTTTTACTTCATGAGCAAGAAAGTGAACACACTTTAAGAGGACATTACGAAGCTTTAGAATATTTTATAAAAATGAAAGAAAAAGGATATATTAGAGCAGTAGGAATATCAACTCATACAATTTCAGCAGTAAAAGCAGCATCTAAAATAAATGAAATAGATATTATTCATCCGATAGTAAATAAAGCAGGCATTGGAATTTATGATGGAAATATAGAGCAAATGCTTGAAGCTATAAGAGAAGCTAAGAAAAATAATATAGGAATATATGCAATGAAGCCTTTAGGTGGAGGAAATTTGATACATTCATACGATGAAGCGTTGGATTATGTTTTAAATTTAAAAGAAATTGATTCTATTGCAATAGGGATGCAGTCTAAAGAAGAAGTAAAGGCAAATATATTAAAATTTGAAGGAAAAAAAATTCCTGACGAAATAAAAGAAAAATTGAATAATAAAAAAAGAGAATTGCATATAGCTAATTGGTGTGAAGGATGTGGGAGTTGTGTATCTAAATGTACTCATAAAGCGTTATCTATAGTTAATAATAAAGCAGTAGTAGATAAGGATAAGTGTGTATTATGTGGTTATTGTTCAAAATACTGTAAAGATTTTTGCATAAAAGTTATTTAGGAGGTTGTTATATGAAAAGAATAATGGGGCTTGATGTAGGAGATAAAACAATAGGAGTTGCTGTTAGTGATTTAATAGGGCTTACTGCTCAAGGTATAAAAACTATAAGAAGACAAAGTATAAAAAAAGATTTAGAGGAATTAGAAAAAATAATAAAAGAAAAAGAAGTAGATAAAATAATAGTAGGCCTCCCAAAAAATATGAATGGGACTTTAGGCCCTCAAGGGGAAAAAGTTATGAAATTCTCTGAAAAGTTAAAACAAAAAACTAATTTAGAAATAGAATTTTGGGATGAACGACTTACAACTGTAGCTGCACAAAGGTCATTAATTGAAGCAGATGTAAGTAGAAAAAAAAGAAAAAAAGTTGTGGATATGTTAGCTGCAGTACTTATTCTTCAAGGTTATCTTGATATGAAAAGAAATATATAATTTTTTTATGTTAAATTTATTATTTTTAGTATATAATAATATTAAATATTAAATCAACGAGGTGACGTTATGGAAGAAAATATAGTAACATTAGTAGATGAAGAAGGAAATGAAGTGAAATTTGAAGTCATAATGACTTTAGAAGCTCAGGAGAAAGAATACGCTATACTTATGCCATTAGAGGATAATGGAGAAGAGGCATACATATTTAGAATAGAAGAGCAAGAAGGCGGGGAATATTCAATTATTCCTATAGAGAATGATGAAGAATATGAAAATGTTGTGGCTGTATATGAAACTTTAATGCAAGAAGAAGGATTAGAATAAAAAAGTTACCTATTAATTAGGTAGCTTTTTTTAGAATAAAACTCATGTTGACATTCATTATCATATGAAATATAATTTAAGAATAAAGTGATAATGATTTTAAGTTACACATGGGAGGAGATATTATGACTTTAGATATGGTAAATAGAGGACAAAAAATAGAAATACTATCAATACCAGATGAAAAAATAAGAGTTCAAGCAATAAGGCTTGGACTATATGAAGGAGCTAAGCTTGTCTGTTCTGAGAAGGTTTTAGCTGGACCTGTAGTTCTTCAAAATAGATTTCAAGAAATAGCTATAGGAAGAAAACTTGCACAAACTATAAAAGTAAAAGCAGTATAGGAGGAAGTTATTATGTCCACATGTCATACTTGTAATCCAAATGTAGAAATTGAAGATTTAGATATAAAATTAGTTTTAGCAGGAAATCCTAATGTGGGTAAATCTGTATTTTTTAATTATTTGACTGGAATGTATGTAGATGTATCTAATTTTCCAGGAACTACGGTAGATATAAGTTCTGGTAGATTTGAAAAATATGTAGTGATTGATACTCCAGGAGTTTATGGCATATCATCTTTTAATGATGAAGAAAGAGTAGCTAGAGATGTAATACTACATGCAGATATAATTTTAAATGTAGTAGATGCACTTCACTTAGAAAGAGACTTATTTTTAACTCAACAAATAATTGATACAGGGAAACCTGTAATAGTAGCTCTTAATATGATGGATGATGTTAAAAGAAATGGAATAGAGATAGATATAGATAAACTTTCGGAAGAATTAGGAGTTAAAGTTATACCTACTAGTGCTATAAAGGGAGAAGGTTTAGAAGAAGTTAAAAAAAGTATAAGGCAAGCTAGAGTAGGAAATATATTAGATATTGTAAAAGAAAATAAAGAAAAAATAAAAAACGAAGTAGATTTAGATTCGGAAAAACTTTTAATTCTTGAAGAAGATGAAAATATAATTAAAAGACATAATATAAAAAATGCTCCAAAGTTAAGAGAGGAAATATATACAAAAAGAAGATCTAGAATAGATAGTATAATAGAGATGACTGTTAGACAAATTAATGAAGGTGCTTCTCTTAAAACTAAATTAGGAAGATGGATGGTACAACCTTTAACTGGTATACCTATACTTTTATTTACTTTATATTTAATATATCAGGCAATAGGAGTCTTTGTTGCTCAAACTATAGTTGGTATAACTGAAGAGGTTATAATGGGAGAATATTATTACCATTTTATTATGAATACTTTAGGAAAAGTTATTCCTCTTGATACTTTTATTGGACATTTGTTTTTAGGGGAATTTGGAGTTTTAACAATGGCACCTATATATCTTTTTGGATTGTTACTTCCTTTAGTTGTTGGGTTTTACTTTTTCTTATCAATTCTTGAAGATACAGGGTATCTCCCTAGGATTGCTACATTAGTAGATAGAGCTTTAACTTTTATAGGATTAAATGGTAGAGCTATAATTCCTATAATATTAGGATTTGGTTGTGTTACAATGGCAACGGTGACAACTAGAATATTAGGTTCAAAAAGAGAAAGGTTTATAGCTACAATGCTTCTTGGACTTGCTATACCATGTTCAGCTCAGCTTGGAGTTATAGCAGGACTTATAGCATCTCTTGGTGCTAAATATACATTAATATATATATTTACAATAGTATTAGTATTCGGGATTGTTGGAGTACTTTTGAATAAATTTATGCCAGGTGAGTCAACAACTTTATTAATAGATTTACCGCCTCTTAGAATACCTAAATTTTCAAATATTTTAAAAAAGACTTATGTAAAGTCGAAGATGTTTATATTAGAAGCGGGTCCTTTATTTGTTCTTGGAGCAGCGATAATAACTTTACTTCAAGATACTAAAGCATTAGATGCAATTATAAAAGTTTTTGCACCTATTACGCAAGGTTTCTTAAAATTAGATCCGAGAGTTGCTCAAACTTTTATAATGGGAATTATAAGAAGAGATTTTGGAGCTGCAGGATTAACTGATTTAGCTTCACAAGGAGTACTAAATTCAGCTCAACTTTTAATATCTTTAGTAGTTATAACGTTATTTGTTCCTTGTATAGCAGCTATTATGGTTATATTTAAGGAAAGAAGTTGGAAGGAATCTGTTGCTATATGGATAGGAAGTTTTGTAATCTCATTTTTAGTTGGAGGAATTTTAGCTTTATTTGTAATATAGTTTATTTAAGTCCCATACTATAATAGAAATAGTATAGGGACTTTTTAATAATTTTGAAAGAAGGTGTTGTTGTGGAAATTAAATGTCCTACATGTGGATATACTATAAAAGAAAATAAAGATATGAGATGTCCGAGATGTTATACAAGTTTGTTGGAATTTTTTAAATGTAATGGTAGTTGTAAGAAGTGTAATTTAAAGACTAATTGTAAAAAGTAATAAATCTGATTTTCAGTATATTAGTTAGCGGTCTTGACAAATTATTGTATTTTCAATAAAATATTAATTGAAAAATATTATTATTTGAAAATGTAGGTGATTAAATGGACAATTATATAGAGGTTGTAAAAAATAAGCTAAAAGAAGAAGGTTTTAAGTTAACTCCACAGAGAAGGTCTATAGTAGATATAATGTTAAAGAGTAAAGGTCAACATTTAAATAGTGAAGAGATATATGATTTAGTTAAAAAGCAGTGTCCTGAAATTGGGCTTGCTACTGTGTATAGAACACTTCAATTATTAGATGATATAGGAGCTGTTTCGAAGCTTAATTTAGATGATGGATGTTGTAGATATGAGCTTAATATAAATAATGAATCACATAATCATCATCATTTGATATGTAAAAAATGTAATAAAATAATAGAAGTAGAAGAAGATCTACTTGATACATTAGAAGAACAAATAGAAAAAAACTACGGATTTAAGATTTTTGATCACGATGTGAAGTTTTTTGGCTTATGTAGTGATTGCAAATAACCCCGTGGCATTTGCCATGGGGTTTTTAAAAATTAAATTTTGTATTTTAAAGTATATATAATTATTAAAAAATAAATAAATATGTATATAGCTTCAAATATATTTCCTATAAAACTTCCGACTTTTATAAAGCCTAGAGATATTTTTTTATTAGATATTGGATAAAATATTGGTATACCCATTTTTGTAAAAATATCTCCTAAAAATAAATGAGATAAATAACCAATAGATCCGTATAGTGCTATATATTCGAGACCGAGTAATTTTTCTATTTCTTTTAATAAATAATACATAAACATTGCACCTAAAATACTATGAGTAAATCCTCTATGTTTAAGCCATGGCGCTATTCCAAAGAATATAGATAATGATATAAATGGAAAAGGTGCTTTTATATAGTATAAAGATAAGCATAATATAATAGATAAAAGAGAAAATAAACATTTTCTCAAAATTATATGTTTTAGTTTGTTTTCAATTAATATAATTATACTAAAACTTATTATAAAATTTAGAATTAGATTTTTATTGATGTATATTAAAATAAATAAAGTAATCATATTAATTATATAGAGAGTATATCTGTAAATGGTTTTAGAAAAAGAACTTTTAATAAGTGCATTTGAAATTATTGAATGAGGTTCATCTATATCTGGTAGTAGTGAACAAACTGACGCAAATATAAATCCTGATGGAGTTAGAGGTTTATCGATTAAAAGTGAAGTTTCAATAGCTGTTAGTATTCCTATTGCAAAATGAGTAACACCTTTCATAAATACCTCCTTAAATAAGGGAGTTAAAATAAATGCTATTTATTTGAGAATATCAAAAGAATATATGTTTGTCAAAAATTATTCTATTAACGATATATAAAAATATGGTAAAATAAAAAGGTACTATGGTAATAGTTGGACGTTCTGGGCTATTACCTGATGTAGAAAATGAACGGGTAACATAAGGAATTTATATATAAAAGGAGATGATTTTATTGGTGAGAAAATTTACAAAATTAAAAGTAATACCTTTGGGAGGGTTAAATGAAATAGGAAAAAATATGACTGCTATAGAGTATAAAGATGAGATAATTGTGATAGATTGCGGTCTTAGTTTTCCGGAAGATGAAATGCTTGGGATAGATATTGTAATACCTGATATAACTTATTTATTAAAAAATAGAGACAAGGTAAAGGGAATATTTTTAACTCATGGACATGAGGATCATATAGGAGCTTTGCCTTATGTATTGAAAAAGTTAAATGTACCTGTTTATGGAACCAAACTTACTATAGGACTTGTTGAGGTTAAATTAAAAGAACATAAATTAAATAATGTAAAATTAAATAGAGTAAAACCTAAAGATAAAATTAAATTAAATTTTATGGAAGTTGAGTTTATTAAGACAACTCATAGTATTCCAGATGCATGCTCTATAGCTATTCATACTGAAATCGGAACAATATTTCATACAGGAGATTTTAAAGTAGATTATACTCCTATAGATGAAGATGTGATGGATTTTCATAGAATAGCAGAACTTGGGAAAAAAGGTGTTTTATTGATGCTTGCTGATTCTACAAATGTTGAACGAGCTGGTTATGCAATGTCAGAGAGAACAGTTGGTTCATCTCTTGATGAAATATTTAGAAATGCTAAAAGAAGAATAGTAGTGGCTACATTTGCATCAAATATTCATAGAGTTCAACAGATAATAAATGCAGCATATAAATACAACAGAAAGGTAGCTGTATCTGGAAGATCTATGGTAAATGTAGTGAATGTTGCTAAAGATTTAGGGTATTTAACACTTCCTGAAGATATATTGATAGATCTTAATGAAATAAATGACTATTCACATGATGAATTAGTTATAATAACAACAGGTTCACAGGGAGAACCTATGTCTGCGCTTTCTAGGATGGCATCATCTGAACATAAAAAAATGGAAATAGAAAAAGGAGATTTAGTAGTAATTTCAGCTACTCCTATACCAGGTAATGAAAAGACTGTATCAAAAGTTATAAATCAGTTATTTGAAAAAGGAGCAGAAGTTATATATGATGATTTGGCAGATATACATGTATCAGGGCATGCTTGTCAAGAAGAATTAAAGTTAATGCATAGATTGGTAAAACCTAAATATTTTATGCCAGTTCATGGAGAATATAGACATTTAAAACAGCATGCAGAACTTGCAGTATCGCTTGGAATGCCAAAAGAAAATATATTTACAGTAACTACTGGATGTGTAGTTGAATTTGATAGAAATAGTGCAAGATTAGGAGGATATGTTCCTTCAGGAAATATACTTGTAGATGGATTAGGAGTAGGAGATGTAGGAAATATAGTATTGAGAGATAGAAAGCACTTATCTGAAGATGGTCTTATGGTTGTAGTTGTTACTATTGCTAAAGAAAATGGAAAGGTTATAGCAGGACCTGATATAATATCAAGAGGATTTGTATATGTTAGAGAATCAGAAGATTTAATAGAAAAAGCAAAAGTTGTTGTTAGAGAAGCTTTAACAGAATGTGAAAATAAACAAATAAGAGAATGGGCATATCTCAAAAATACTATAAAAGATGAACTTAAAAATTATCTTTATGAAAGAACAAAGAGAAATCCGATGATTTTACCTATAATCATGGAAGTATAGACTTTTTAAAAAAGCTACAATCTTTAAAGATTGTAGCTTTTTTTTGGTTGTTATTTTTACCAAATCTAGTTTTGTATAATAAAAGCTTTAAAGTGTAAAAATATATCTAAAAATGAAATGAGGTGAATAAAATGAAAAGAAAGTTATGTTTATTTTTAACATTATTATTAACATTATCACAAACAGTTGTGGTATTAGCAAATGAAGATATAAATTTAAGTGCTAAATCTGCAATACTTATGGATGCTAAAAGCGGAACAATTCTTTATGAGAAAAATAGTCATGAAAAACTTCCACCTGCAAGTGTAACAAAAATTATGACTATGCTTTTAACAATGGAAGCACTTGCAGATGGAAGGATAAAGCTAGATGATAAAGTTACAATAAGTGAAAAAGCATCAAGTATGGGAGGTAGTCAACTTTTTTTAGAGCCAGGAGAAGTTAAAACTGTTGATCAATTACTTAAAGGAATGGCAGTAGCTTCTGCTAATGATGCATGTGTGGCCATGGCAGAACATATTTATGGAAGTGAAGAAGCTTTTGTAAAGAAAATGAATGAAAAAGCAAAAGAACTTGGAATGAAAGATACAAATTTTGTAAATACAAATGGACTTCCAGTAGAAAATCATTATACAAGTGCATACGATATAGCTTTAATGTCAAAGGAATTATTAAAATATAAAGATATCCATAAATACCTTACAATATGGATGGATGAGATAGTTGTAGGAAAGAAAAAGAAAAAAATTGGACTTGTAAACACTAATAAACTGATAAGATTTTATAAAGGAGCGAATGGTATAAAAACTGGATTTACAAATGAAGCTAAATTTTGTCTTGCAGCTTCTGCAACTAGGGATAATTTAACTCTTATTTCAGTAGTTTTAGGTGCTCCAACATCTAAAGATAGGTTTAAAGAAGCTTCTTCTTTATTAAATTATGGATTTGCCAATTATGAAACGATGAAAATATATAATAAAAATGATGTAGTTAGTAAAATAAAATTAGAAAAGGCAGACTCTGAATATTTAGAATTACTTTGTAAAGAAGATTTACATGTATTAAACAAAAAAGGAGACAAAAAAGATTTTAAAAAGAAAATAAAAATATATAAAGAAATTAAGTTCCCTATAAAAAAAGGCGATAAATTGGGAGAAATTCAAGTATATCACAATAATAAAATGATTTTAAAATCAGATTTAATATCAGCTAAAGAAGTTAAAAAGGCAAGTTATTTTAAAATGCTTCAGAAAGTAGTAAATACAATATTATAAAAAAATTAAAGCGAATTCTGTAGAATTCGCTTTTGATTTTTAGATTTTGTTATCTAGGAGTTACTCTTCTTATAATTTCTTGAATTTCATTACCTATACCTGTTAGAGGTCTTCCTGAATTTATATCTTGTCCAATTCTTTTTATCCTTTCATATAAATCTGCATCTGCAGTAACTACGACTTTTTTTATGTTTTTATCTGTATTTTTACAAGTAGATTTAATTTTATTTTTTAAATCGTTAGTTAAATTCCCTTCTACATTTTTATCGAGGTCTACTCCAACTAAACAAGTATCTCCTGAAATTGCAACTGTACAATTATTAACTCCAGATAGCTTATTACAGTTTGAAGCTATTTTATTACTTCTATTAGTTAAATTAGTAGTTAAAGGTTGATTTGTATTGTAGTTTCGTGTTATATTTCTTGGCATTATATTTTTTCCGATATATCCAGTATAAGGATTAGTTGGGTAATTAGCTTGTCTATTTGGAGAATATATTCCGGTATTTTGATTTGATGGTGTAGGCGTGACTTGAGCTTGTTTATTTGCACATCCCACGAATGTCAAGGATAAACTCAATATTGCAATTATAGTATATGTTGATGATTTCATTAATTTCACCTCCTGATATATAGTTTGTCAATTTATATACTTTTTATTACTCAAGTTATGTAGAAACTTCTATGAAAAACACATATTTTTTAGAAAAAATAGTAATTTATATATCGTCAAATAAAAAAGTACGAGTTATAGTTGTTGAAGGATTTATATATATTGTAACTGATATTGATTTTGGACTTTTTCTTGTTTCGGAGTTAAAGCTTGTATTAAAATCTATATTAGATTTAATTAATAAGTTAATTAATGTGTTTAATTGAGCGAGTTTAAGAGCGTTCGTACACAAAAATTTTTGAAATATTTCAGTTTGAAGCAAGAGTTTTATTTCTTTGTTGATATTTTCCATTGAAATAAACTCCTTTCTAAGAAGTGTTTTATAATCGAAAGTTATATTTTATAGTATGAAGTATATATTAATATGTGTGATAATATTAACTTGTGCAGTTTTTTCTTTAAAAAAATATATTGTTTTGTTATAATTAATAGGAAACAAAATGAAAATGGGAGAGATGAAAATTGATAATTGATTTTTTAGCAAATATTCCAGGGATACTTTTAGCTGTTTCTGTACATGAATTTGGCCATGGAGCTGTAGCCTATCTTTTAGGAGATGATACAGCTAAAAATGAAGGAAGACTTACAATAGATCCTATTAAACATATAGATCCGATTGGATTTTTAATGCTTATAATTGCACATTTTGGATGGGCGAAACCAGTTCCTGTAAATTCAAATAATTTAAAAAACAAAAGATTAGGAATGTTTTTAATATCATTAGCAGGTCCTGTTTTTAATATAATAATGGCTATAATTACTTTGCATATATTAAACTTTGAACATTTTTATATAGAAATGTATGCTGTACATCGTATATTGGTAAATATAGTTGGGATAAACATTGGATTTGCAGTATTCAATCTTCTTCCAATACCTCCACTTGATGGGTCGAAAATATTACTTTCTATTTTGCCGAATAAATTACAATATTATTATTGGAAATATGAAAATATAGGAACTATAGTACTGTTTTTTTTAGTATTTACAGACAAAATAGGATATATTCTTACTCCTATTTTAAATATAGTTAGAAATTTAATATTTACTTTTATATAAGGTGATAAAGATGGGTTACAATATAACATTGAAAGTTTATGAAGGACCATTAGACCTTTTATATGATTTGATAATAAAAAATAAAATAGATATATACGATATTTCTATATTTGAAATTACAGATCAATATTTAAAATACTTAAAGAATATGGAAATAATGGATATGGAGATAACGAGTGATTTTATAATAATGGCTTGTAAATTACTTGAGATAAAATCTAAATATTTATTATATAAAAAAAATAATGAAGAAGATGATAATGATCCAAGAAAGGAATTAATGGAAAAATTAGTTGAATATAAAAAATTTAAAAATGCTTCTGAGTTTCTTAAAAATAGAATGTATTGTGGAGAAGGAATTTTTTATAGAAAAAAAGAAGAAATTTATTTTGAAGAAAACTTAGATTTGTCTAATTTAAATATAAATATGCTTATTAAATTTTTACCTAATATAATAATAGAGAAAAAGACAAAAAATGATAAATTAAATAAAATTTATAAAAAAGAAATTATACCTTTAGAGGAACAAATAAATTATGTAAGATATAAAATTAATAAAGAAGGTACACTTTTATTCAAAGAACTAGTTAAAAGTGGCAATAAAGAAGAAATAATAGTTACATTTCTTTCTATATTAGAGCTTATAAAAAACAAAGAAATAATAATAAAACAAGAAGATTTTTTTTCAGATATAATAGTGAAAAAGGTAGAGTGATGTTATGGAAAAAGAAAAAATAAAAAAAATAATAGAAGCTATATTATTTGTATTTTCAGATCCTATATCAGCGAAAGAAATAAAAGATATTATAAATATTGATATAAATAAAAAAGATATAGAGAATATATTAGAAGAGTTAAAAGGAGAATATAAAGAAGAAAAACGAGGTATGCAAATATTAAAAATTCAAGATAAATATCAAATGGGAACTAATAAAGAGTATGAAGAATATATCAGGAAATTATTTGAGCCTAAAAAGAAAAAAAGTTTAACTCAAGCAACACTTGAAACATTGACTATAATAGCTTATAAACAGCCTATTACTAAAGTAGAAATAGAAGAAATTAGAGGAGTCAAATGTGATAAAGCGATAAGTACTTTAATTGAATATAATTTAATAAAGGAAGCTGGAAGGCTTAATAGAATAGGGAAACCTATAATATATAAAACAACAGATGAATTTTTAAAATTATTTGGGTTAGAAAAAATAGAAGAGTTACCACCTCTAAATAGCTTTGAAACAAATTAATAATTGTTAGTTTCAAAAAATGTTGGAATGAAATTAATCACTCCAACATTTTTTTTTAAACTTTTATTTTATTATAAACAAAGCATAAGTTCTCTTATAACTTTACAAGCCACAGCAGTAGATACACCTGTTGGATCATAGTCTGGAGCAAGTTCAACAACATCAGCTCCAACTATATTTAATTCAGACATTAACTTGATAGAATCCATCATTTCTTTAAAAGTAATTCCACCAGGCTCAGGAGTACCTGTTCCTGGGAATATAGAAGGATCTAGTATGTCAAGATCTATAGTTACATAAACAGGTTTATCTTTTATAATTTTAATTACTTCTTTTAAGGTAGATGTATCAAATTTATTTAAATAAGTATGCCCTTTATCTGACCATTTAAATTCTTCTCTTAAGCCAGATCTAATGCCAAATTGATATATTTTATTATCTCCTACTAAATCCCAAGCTCTTTTAATAACAGTTGCATGGGATAATTTTTCACCCATATAATCTTCTCTTAAATCTGTATGAGCATCGAAGTGAAGTATAATTAAATCGGGATACTTTTCATGAAGCGCTTTTATAGGTGATAGAGATACTAAATGTTCTCCACCAATCATAAAAGGTTTTTTATCATTATCTAATATATGTTTTGTATATTCGTATATTAGTTCTAATGATTTTTCTTTATTTCCAAAAGGTAGTTCTAAATCACCACTATCATATATTTTTTTATCTTCTAAATCTTTGTCGAGATAGGGGCTGTATGTTTCAAGTCCATAAGATTCAATTCTTATTCTATAACCTGCAAATCTAGAACCAGGTCTAAAAGAGCAAGTTCCATCAAAAGGAGCCCCAAATATTACTATTTCCGATTCATTAAAATTGCTTTCACATCCAATGAAATTATAAGAATTGAATAGATCCATTTTCAAAAAACTCCTTTACAAAACTTGGTAAAGCAAAAGCTCCAACATGTAAATCAGTATTGTAGTATTTTGTTTTTAAACCTAAAGAATTCCATTTATCAGCTTGTAAATCTTTTATTGGATCATATTTTTTAGAAGCAAATCCAAATAACCAGTATCCAGATGGATACGTTGGTATATTAGCTTGATATACTTTAACAATTGGGAATATTTTTTTTAGTTTTGAATTAGCTTTAAGTGCAGCTTCTTGAGTATCTTCATAAAAAACTGATTCATTTTGGTTTACCAATATTCCATTTTCAGTCAAAATTCTATGACAGTTAGTGTAAAATTCAGTAGTAAATAATCCTTCACCAGGACCTATTGGGTCAGTAGAATCTATTATAATTAAATCGTATTTATTATCAGGTGATTCTTTAACAAATTTTACTCCATCTTCATATAAAAGAGTAACTTTTGGATTATTTAATTCACAGCTTAAAGTAGGCAAGTATTTTTTAGCGGCATCACAAACCAATTTATCTATTTCGACCATATCTACATGTTCTATATTATTATATCTCATTAGCTCTCTGACAGTACCGCCATCTCCTCCACCTATAACAAGTACATTTTTTACATCAGGATTTACAGCCATTGGAGTATGCACAATCATATCATGATAAACAAATTCATCTTTTTCAGTAACCATTACTAATCCATCTAAAGTCATTAATTTTCCGTATTCATATGTGTCTAAAATATCTAATTTTTGAAATTCACTTTGTCCACTAAATAAATGTTCTTTTACTTTTAGTGAAAAATTTACGCTTTCTGAATGTTTTTCTGTATACCATAACTCCATATAATACCCGTTATCAAATACCTGTATATTGTTTAATATTTTTTAGTTTTAAGGTATTTGTAACGGTTTTCACCTCCTTCTGTTTTAGGTTTGTTTATTTTATATGTTTTTTAATTTAGCAAGTTCTTTGATTAAACAGAAGTTTTAAAATTAGTAGGGTTAACTTGATTTTTAGAATAAAGTTTGATTTTATCAACAAGTCCTCTTGGAACTTCTGTTGTTTCAGTTATTTCTGATTTTAATTTTTCTTTCATATATTGAAAAGCAACCCAAGGGTTAACTTCATTTCCACAAGTAAAAAAGTCAACAGCAGCATAACCATATTCAGGCCAAGTGTGTATAGTTAAATGAGATTCTTGAATAACTACAACTCCACTAACTCCCCATGGATTAAATAAGTGGAATACACTTTTAACTATAGTTGCTTTAGCTTCTTGAGCAGCTTCTACCATGAATTTTTCAATTAACTTATGGTCATTTAATAACTCTTTATCACAGTTATAGAATTCTGCTAAAATATGTCTTCCTAATTGTTCGATTTTCATAAAAAAAACTCCTTTCTTTAAAAAGATGGTGGTGTAGCAATCCATAAAATAATAGCATTTTTACTAGAATGATTTAGAATATAATGTTCTTTATTTGGTGTAAAATAAAAACTTTCTCCTTTTTTTACTTTAAGTTTTTTATTTCCAATACATAGAGTTATAGAACCTTTTATTACATAACCAAATTCTTCACCTTCATGAGGTCTGTCTATAACAGTTTTTCCATGAGGTTCAATATCTATCAAAATAGGTTCCATCATATTTTTTTGAGAATTTGGAATTAACCAGTGTATAGTATGTTTTAAATCTTCATTTACAGATTCATATATATCATTTTTTTTATATACTATTTTTTCTTCAGTATCTTCATTAAAAAAAGATTTTAAATCTGTTCCTAATGCTTCTAGTATATCCATTAATGTTGCAATAGAAGGAGATGTAAGATCTCTTTCTATTTTTGATATAAAACCTTTAGTTAAATCACATCTTTGAGCTAGCTCTTCTTGTGTTAGTCCATTTAGTATTCTTAACCGATTAATTTTTCTGCCGATTTGCAAAATAATCACTCCTAAAAAAGGAAAAATATTTATAAATAGTAAACTTAAAGTTTATTATTTATGTTATTTCCTAAAAGTAAACTTTATGTTTACAAATATTAAATATACACTAAAATAAAAAAAAGTCAATAGTTTTTTAAAAAAAAGTATTTATTTTAAGTTTTAGGAAATAATATTGATATGAATAATTATATAATTATATTTTTAAGTTTAATAGTTTTGATTTTTATATTTATTAATTCTAAAGTGAGAATAAGTATAAATTTAAATAAAAATGGGAAAAATGATGAAGTAATATTTAAAATAAGTGCTATTTTTGGAATTATTAGATATGAAAAAAAATATCCATTTTTTGATTTATATGCTAATAAGGAGGGTTTAAACTTTAAATTTACAGAAAAGTTTTCGAAACAAGGTAATTTAATAACTAAAATTAATGAAAAATTAAGCAATGAAGAATTAGTTGAGAGTTTACGCAATCAAATGGAAGCATTTAAGTATATTTTTAAAAAAGCAAAAATAGAAGATTTGAAGAGTGATATGTATTTTTCAAGTGAAAATGTATTTTTAAGTATATTTTTATTTAATTTTATTAATATAATTTACAAGTACATATACGATAATATAAATACAAAAAATATACATCTAAAAATAACACCAGGATTTAATGAAAATGCACTGAGAATTTACATTAAAACGATATTTAATTTAAAAATAATAAATTTTTTACATTTAATTAAATACTATAAAAGTTTTTAAATAAATGAAGGTGGTGTATATAATGAATGAACAACAACATCCTATTGAAAGTTTAATGAAAACAACTATGGAAAATATGAAAGAAATGATAGATGTAAATACTATTGTAGGAGATCCTGTTGAAACATCAAATGGCTCAGTACTAATACCAATATCAAAATTGTCATTTGGCTTTGCTTCAGGAGGAGGAGAATACAATAAAGGACAAGGAAGTAAAGAAAATGAAATTAATGAAACCTATCCATTTGCAGGAGGTGCAGGAGCTGGAATAACAGTTCAACCTGTAGCATTTATGGTTGTAGATAATAATGAAACGAAGTTAATGTATATAGATCAAAATGCAAATATGCTTGATAATATATTAAATAAAACTCCTAAGCTTATGGAAAATATACATGAAATGTTTAATGGGAAAAGTAAAAATAAAAAACTTGAGAGTAATCATAATAATAATGAAAATAATAGTAATCAAAATTAAAGCTGAAAGCAAAAAATGCTTTCAGCTTTTTTTTATGATTTGTAACCAAAATAAAGAAATATAAATAAATTATAGTAATGATGTTATTTAAATAATAAGGAAGGGATATTTATGAAAAGCAATGTATGTGTTGATGCTGGAAGCATATATTGTCCTTGTCACTTAGCTGAAACTAAAGATTGTATAGTTTGTTCTCATTTAGGAGGTGATGAGTTTTGTGATTGTAATTGGCAGGGAGTATGTATATACCAAAATTTTATAAAAAATAATGAAAGAATAAATGAACTTAGAAAAGATGTTTTATGTAATATTAAAAGCAAAATTGAAATTAGAGAAAACATATACTTATTAGAAATAGAAATACCTAAAGGCTTAGCTACTGAGTTGATACATCCGGGATCTTATATACTTTTAAGAGGAGAAAATAGAAAAGAAGAAAAATTTAATAGTCCAATTTCTGTTATGAGCGTAAATTTAGATGATAATATATTGAGTATTATTATTGAAGGTATAGGACCTAAAACTAAAGATTTATTGAAAAATAAAAAAATATATATAAAAGGACCTTATGCTAATGGGATATTTGGACTTAAATATTTAAAAAAAATAAGGGATAAAAAAGTTATTTTAGTTACTCGAGGGTTGTCAGCAGTTACTTTAATAAATGTTTGCAATCAACTTTTAAAAAATAATAATGAATTAGAAATATTTATTGATAAAAATGGGAAGCGTATTTTAATTGTTGAAAAAATGCTTAAAAATTATAATGTTAAAATTAATTGTATTGATTTTAACAAAGAGTTATTTTTAATTAAAGAAAATTTAAAAAAAGAAGTAGGGTTAGTATTTAGTGCAGGATCTAATTTTTTTAATAAAAATATTATGAATTTAGTAGATGAAGTTGACAAAAATATACCTTTAGCAATTACAAATAATAATTTGATTTGTTGTGGTGAAGGAATTTGTGGTGCTTGTATTGTTAATATAAAAGGAGAAAAAATAAGAACTTGTAAAACTCAAATAGAGCCTAGAATATATTTAAAGGAGGCTTTAAAATGAAAAGAGTTGTTGTAATAGGTGGAGGATGGGCTGGATGTGCAGCTGCAATAAGTGCTAAAAAAGCAGGTGCTGATGTAACTATTTTAGAAAGAACAGATATGCTTCTTGGTCTTGGAAATGTTGGAGGAATAATGAGAAATAATGGAAGGTTTACAGCTACAGAAGAAAATATATTATTAGGGGGAAGAGAATTATTTGAGTTAACAGATAAATATTCAAGACATAAAAATATTGATTTTCCGGGGCATAAACATGCAAGTTTATACGATGTTACTTTAATTGAAAGTGTTGTAAGAAAAAAAATATTAGATATGGATATAAAAATATTTTTCAACTCTAGAGTTGTAGATGTGAAAATGGAAAATAAAAAAATAAGAGCTGTTATTCTTGAAAATCAAAATGAATTAGAGGGAGATTCATTTATAGAAACTACAGGATCTACAGGACCAATGGGAAATTGTCTTAAGTATGGAAATGGATGTTCAATGTGTATCTTGAGATGTCCATCTTTTGGTGGGCGAGTAAGTATTACTAAAAAATGTGGAATTGAAGATATAATAGGACAAAGAAAAGATGGAACTTATGGAGCTTTTAGTGGTTCTATTAAATTAAATAAAGAATCTTTAAGTAAAGAAATAAGAGAAAAGCTTAATAAAGAAGGAATAGCTATAATACCTCTTCCTAAAGAAGAAATAAATGAAGGCAAATTGGATATAAAAGTATGTCAACAATATGCTTTAGATGAGTTTGCAAAAAATATAGTTCTTCTTGATACAGGTCATGCAAAACTTATGACACCTTTTTATCCTTTGGAAAAACTTAGAAAAATAAAAGGGTTTGAAAATGTTAAATTTGAAGATCCGTATTCAGCTGGTATTGGAAATTCTATAAGATATTTATCTATTGCTCCAAGAGATAATAATATGAAGGTGATAGGGGTAGATAATTTATTTGTTGCTGGAGAGAAAAGTGGATTTTTTGTTGGGCATACAGAAGCTAGTACGACCAAAATGCAATACATTGGGAAATTTAGGCGAGGAGTTTAATTTTTTTTTACTCCTCCCCAGTAAATTATTTTGATTTCACCAGATTCATAGTCCCAAATTATTTTATCAACTAGCATAGAAATTAAAAATCTTTTATCTTCTATAGATGCATTGTCAATTTCTTTATTAAACCTATTTAGAGCTTCTAAAACCATATCTATATTGAATAAATTATTGTTTAACATTTTTTTGTTTTGATTTAGTTCATTTAATTTTTCTTTTAATTTAGATATTTCCTCATTTAGTTTTTCGATTTCTGATATAATATAGTTAGATGCTATACTATCAATATTTTTAGATAATTGTTTAACTAAATTAGAAATAGCTGATTCATTATCGACTATTTTTTTGTTGATATTTTCTATTTCTATTAAATTATCGTTATTGGATAAATGATTTTTTACATTTTTGTATTCTTGGATTAAGATATTTTTATTTATTTTTTTTATTTCATTAATTACTATATTTTCTACTTCTGTTCCATTTAGATTTTTACTTTTACATCTAGTGCCTCCAGAATCATTTTTCATAGTACATGTATAATAAAAAGGCTTAGTACCATTTTTTCTTTTTTTGCCATAAATAACCCTCATGCCTGATCCGCATTTACACTTAATTACTCCAGTAAGTATAGCGGTATGGCTAGTATCAGTTCTAGGGGCTTTTGCTTTATTTTTTTCTAATATTTTTTGAACTAATAACCAATCTTTTGAATCTATTACTCCTTTATGTTTACTTATAGCAGCTATCCATTTAGTCATATCTGTTTCTTTTCCGTTTCTACGTTTAGAATAAGTTAATATTCCATGTTTTTTGTCAGGTTTTCCAACAACTGAAATTCCAAGGGACTCTAGATAATCAATAACCTGTTCATCTGCTTTAACATATACAGGATTTTTTAATATATCATTGATACTTCCTTTAGCTAAATTTCCACCATTTTTACCTTTTATGTTATTGATTAACATATACTTATGAACTTGAGATAAAGATTTAGTTTCTAGATATTTTTTAAATATAAGTTTAACTATTTTCAGTTCTTCTTCATTAGCAGATAGTTTATACATTTTTCTTTCTTTCATATTTTCATCAAAATATACTATTTGTTCACTATCATATCCAAGAGGAGCTTGCCCTCCAAGCCATCTACCTGTTTTAGCAAGTTCATGCATATTATCTCTAATACGTTCAGAAATAGTTTCTCTTTCAAGTTGAGCGAATACAGAAGCTATATACATCATAGCTCTGCCCATAGGAGTGGAGGTGTCAAATTGTTCCCTTATGGATATAAAAGATATACCCATATCTTGAAGGTCTTGTATAAGAGCTGAAAAGTCAGCTATATTTCTACTTATACGGTCTAGTCTATAACATATTAAAACATCAAATTTTTTATCTTTAGCATCTTTTATCATTTTTTGAAATTGTGGTCTATCTATATTTTTTCCAGAAAAGCCTTCGTCTTCATATATGTAAAAATCTTCTATACCTATATTTTTAGCATAATCTATACACATTTGTACTTGATTTTCTATAGACTCGCCTTTACCTGTGAATTTAGATTTACGAGAATAAATTGCAGCTTTCATAAATAACTCCTTTCTTTTTATTATATTAGCATTTTATTTTTAATTATACTTTTTATTTGCTATTTGTTTTGATATTTATTACTTGTTTTGAATTTGATTAATTCAATTATGTCTGCATCTGTTCCATATATGTATTTTAAATCTCTTCCTAAGAGCCAATCAAGCGATACACCTAATTTATTAGCTATTTTAATAATAGTAATTAATCCTGGGTGCTTTCTACCTTGTTCTATACTTTGATAAGTTCTTAAAGAGATATTTAAGAAATTTGAAAAATTTTTTTGCGACATTTTAAGACTTAATCTGATGAATTTTAGACGGTTACTTATTATATCTTTCAATTTTCGACACACCTCAATATAACATTATAAACTAAAAAGTACTCCAAAGGGAGTATAGTTTTTAATAGAAAAGATTATTTTTTTTATGATAAAGAATTTAAAAGTACTCCTAAGAGAGCATTTTAACCCAAGTATTTCCAATGTTTTGACAGATTTTGGACAGGATAGTATACTGTAACCAAATAACCAAAATAAATTAAAAGGAGGGGATTTATGTTAAAAAAATAAAGCCAAGCAAAAGCTCAGCTTTATTTGATAATTTGAAGATTCTTTTTTAGCTTAAAAATATCTTCTTCATTTTTAAATTCTTTATGTTTTATAAATTCAATATCAGAGTTAAGTTTGTCAATGATCTCTATGTGTCTTTGGGCATTTTTAGTTTCAAAATCATCAAGCTTATTAGATACTGTATCTAGTTTAGACTCAAGATTAAATTGACCTTGTTCAAGATTATTAATTTTAGTTTTAAGTTCGCTTAAAAGTTGAGTATTTTCATTAATTTGAGATTTAATTGGTTCTAATTCTTCTTTAAGTAATTGTCTAAGCGTGGTTAATAATTCATTATTCATAATTTACACATCCTTTCAAGGTAATTATATAGTTATTATACCACAAAAAAGTATATATTTTCACGAGAACAAACGTTCTTGACTAGGGTGAATTAGAGGTATATAATGGAAATAGAATAAAAAAAGAACAAATGTTCTATAAAGATAAATAAGACTAAGAATAAACAAGCAAAAGGGGAGAAAGTGTATGAAAAAAACAAATGAAGAATTAAAAAACACAGATAATTATGAAAAAATAAAGATAGATATAAATTACATAGATGAGATTAAAGTAAAAGATTTGTATATTAACGAAAATTATGAACATAAATAGAAAAGAGCAGTTATTCTGCTCTTTAAATATTATTTTAATTTAGCATTTTGAAGTTTTAAGTATTGACCATCTTGTACTGTTATATAAGTTTCACCTTCAAAATTTTCATTTGCAACTATATTCATTACTCCGCCTCTAGCATTTTTTGCAACTTCATAATAACCCATGCCTTCAGCTACAACTTTATATTCTCCAGCTTGTAAATCATATCCAACTTTATACATTTCTTTTACAGCTAATTCTGGAGCTTTATCAACTGCATATAGTTTACAGTTTTTTAGTTTTAAGTATTCTCCTTCTTTTATCTGTATATATCTGTTTATAGTAAAATTATCATTTGATATAACACTTTCAAGATTTCCGCTTGAATCTTTATCTAACTCATAATAGGCCATTCCGTCAGCAACAATCAGATATTCTCCTGGTTGAATATCTGTACCTACTTTATACATACCATCATCTACAATATAATTTGCAGTTTCTGTAACAATAGTTTCTTCTTGAGTAGCAGTTGCTGTTGCAGAAGCAGGTTCAGATGATTCATTAGGATTATCATTTTCGCCCCCAGCTATTGCACAAATAATAATCAATCCTATAAATGCAATTAATCCCCATTTTAAAATTTTTTTCATTGGCAAAACTCCTTTCTTTTGTATATATTATATATTCTGTATATTCAAAGAAATTATACCATTATTTTCTATGAAAATCAAAAAAAATAACTCTAAATAAATAAAAAATGACAACAATAATTAAATAGTTGCCATTTTTTATTTATTTCTATTTACTAAAACATCTATTATTTTTTTGATGTCCTCTGGAGGTATTTCCTTATCAGCCATTTCTTTAGCTATTGTCAAATATTCTATACCTATTTCTCTTAGTTCTTTAGGGAGTTTATCTCCTTCGATTCTAACTGTAGTAGGATTATTAGTTCTACCTAATAGATAGTCTACAGTTACATCAAAATAAGTAGCTATTTTGTTAAGTAGTTCGATATCAGGAGTCCGTCTGTTTTGTTCGTATAAACCTATAGCTCCAGGAGACAGTCCTAATTTTTCTGCTAGTTCTTTTTGAGTTAACTTCATAGATTTTCTTAATTGTTTTAATCTTTCGCTAAACATATATTCCCTCCAGATATTATATACAATTTGTTTATAATAATTTATTTTATATTTGAATTATAACATTCTGTATAGTTTTTTAAAACATACACATACAAAATGTATAAAAACACTTGACGTATATACGAAATGTATAGAAAAGAGGTATACTATGAAAAGAGAATTATTACAAAAATTAAGAAAGAAAAATAATCTTACACAGCAAGAGGTTGCAGAAATATTAGAAATAACACCTGTATTTTATGGAATGATTGAACGAGGTGAGAGAAACCCAAGCTTAGAATTAGCAAAAAAAATTGCTGATCTATTTGATTCTACAATAGATGAAATTTTTTTTAACACAAAACTATACAAATTGTATAATGGCCAATCTACTGCTTAACTATATTATCTCATATAAGCAATTACAAAAATAGTGGTAAGTGTTGGGAGGCGATTTATTTATATGACTAAAAAGGAAAAAGAAAAATTCCTAAAGTTTAAAGAAAGCCTTCTACAAGAAATAAGTCATTCTGAAGAATGTATTAAAAGAAATAAAGGGAAAAGCGAAAATACTTGGTTTTGGACTGGTGCTAAAATACAAGCTAAAGAAATATTAAACAACTTCAATGAGATTTTTGAAATGATAATAGAATAGGACAAATTTTAAAATTCATAAAATTTGTAAAGGAGGGTTGGTGATGTGAATGTGAACAGAATAAAAAAAGTTACAGTTGTGCCACCAGCTAAAGAAAATTTAGAAGAATTTGAAAGAAGAAAAGCTCAAGCTTTTATAAGAATTTTAAAAAATAAATATCCATTAGAAGTTTTAGATGAAGTTTTTAAAAAATTAGAAGATGAACTAAACAAGAATAGGAAGGAGGTGTAGCAAATGTATGTTATTACAAACATAAAGCAAAATAAGGAATTTGAGGTTTTAAAAGAGGGTTTAGTTTTTAGCTGTAAAGCAAAAGAGTTAGTTTCTAAATTAAAAGACGAGGTGGCAAAAAGGGAAAAAGCCCTTCGAACTCGCAATTTGAAAGGCTTTAATTAAAAACATTTGAAAAATTTAACGTACTCAAATTATATCACAAAAACGAGGTGATGAAAATGACTTTAGAGCAACTAAAGATGATGATTAATCAAAAAAGATTCATGTTAGAGGATACTGAAATGTATAGATTACTTACTTTAAGTGTACAAGCTATAGAAAAGCTTGAGGACAAGCTTGGTAATGAAAGTGAAGAAATTGAAATATTAGCATAGGGGGTATGGGAAATGTCAAATAATTTAACTGAATTTAAAAAGGATAAAAACGCCATGGCAGCACTACAAAAAATAAGCAGTTATGAAGGAATATTAAATATAGAAGGAATGGCTCCTTATATGGTAAACATGGGCGGAAAACCATATATAAGTAAAGGTGGATTAAGTTTAAAACTTCAAGAAGTAGCAAATAAACGAGGTGGAATAAAAGCAATACTAAGTATACCAGTATCTTATGCACATGAAGGACCGGAAGAAATGCAAAAGTTTTTAAATTTACCGCCTCAATTATTGGACAAAATTTTAAAAGAACGTGATTATGATATGGCAGCATTTACAACTCCAAAAGGAACTGCTTTGAATAAATGCATAATAATATTTGGAGATGGACTTAAGGTAAGTGAAACTGCTATAGCAAATAAAGAAAATGTAAAAATGAGCACAATACATGGCTTTTTAGATGTAATGGCAGCAACAAGAGCTTATAACAGATGTGTGAAAAAGATTACGGCAGAAGGATTTATGGATGCGAATTTGATAGATGAAGAGAACTTTGATTATACAGAAGATGATTTTGTAGAAGATGGAGAATTGCCCTTTCAATGCCATGGCGGAGGAGATGGCGAGAATCAGCAAATGGGTGAAGAAACACAATCAGCTCAAGAAAGAGAAAGAGGAGGAGAGAAAAAAATCGAAATACTGGAACCATGTGAACCAAACAATGAATCAATGGGACAAGATGTTTCAAAAACTACAGAAAACAAAATGATTTGTAGTGAGTGTAAAACAGAAATAAATCAAGCTGTATCAATATTTTCTAAAAATAAATTTGGTAAAGAATTATGTATATCGTGTCAAAAAAATATAAGTAAAACTTTTAGTTAGGAGCGGTTGCCATGGATCCTATAGATAGATTATCACTTTTAGAAGATATAGAACATTAAGATTTAGGTTTGGAATTTGTAGAAGTAGATGGAGTGTTAGAAATAAAAACTCCCACCGAACCTGAGCTGAATTGGTGGGAGTAGTGAAAGTGAAAATATTTAAATGGGGGAGTGGAGATATTAATTTCTCCATTTCTCTAAAAGTTATATAAAATTGTATTTATTTAAATTATGTACAAGATTAACGGATTTTATACAAAAAGTTTAATAAAGAAGGTGAAAATATGAAACTAGGAATGACAATGCTCATAAATTTACTTAGATCAGATGGAAGTATAACTATAAATAAAAAATTAGCAAAAGAAATAGGTCTTCAAGAAACTATTTTTTATAGTGAATTATTAAGCAAATATATTTACTTCTTAGAAAAAAAACAACTAGATGAAGAAGGTTACTTTTACAGCACAATAGAAGATATGGAAGAAAGTACAACGTTAAGTAAGTATCAACAAAGTAAAGTTATAAAAAAATTAAAAGAATTAAATTTAATTGATTTTAAAATAAAAGGAGTTCCCGCGACTAGATATTTTAAAATTCTTGATTCGGCAGAATATTTAATAAGCATACTTGAAGGAAAGGAAAATCAACAGATTGACAATAACTTGAAAACTAGAAGTAAAAAAACTGAACAGGAAGAAAATGAGGAAAATCAACAGATTGATAGAAACTTGCAAACTAGTTGTAAAGAAACTAGACAGCAAGTTGTAAAGAAACTAGACAGCAAGATGTCAAAAAACTGCACGGAAATAATACTAAATAATAATACTAATATAATAAATAAAGAAAAAGAAGAAAAGCAAGAACCATACCAAAATGATGAAGGTTTCAAAGAAATAATAAAAACATTTAATCAAAACATACATCCGATTACACCTATAGAAGTTCAGGAAATAATTTATTACTTAGAAGATTTACAAATAGATTATAGAGTAATTATTGAAGCTATAAGACTAGCTGTAAAGAGGAACGGTAGAAATTTAAGTTATATAGAAAGACTACTTCAAGATTGGCATTCTAAAGGATTAACTACACTAGAAGCAGTTAAAGCTCATATACGAGATTATCAAGATAGAAAAAACAGTAAAAAACAAGGGGGAGGAATTGTAAGAAATGGATATAGAGATGATGCTAAAAAAGAGAGTGGAAGCACTTTTGAAGGATACAAGCTACCAAAGTCAAAAATCAGTGATGAACTCGCAGAACTTGAAGGAGAAGAACTTGATAGATGGATGGAAGAGAACGGAATCTTTTAACTGCCCTAAGTGTAAGGATAGAGAAATGATATATAATTCAGAACTTGATGCTATGGTATTTTGTGAGTGCAGAGAGAGAAAGCAATATGAAAGAATTTTAAAAAATAGTGGAATATCTGAAGCTTTTAGAAAAAAGAGTTTTAGAAATTATAGTGATAAAGGGATAGATATTTTGAAAAAAGCTAAGAAAAAAGCAGTAAATTATATTAAAAAATTTGATGAAATAAGAAATACAGAAAAGAACAGTATAGCATTTTTGGGACAAGTTGGAGCAGGAAAAACTCATTTATCAATAGCAATAGCCAATAATCTAATGAGCAAAAATATAGGAGTTTTATATATGCAATATAGAGAAGATATAGTGAAAATTAAACAGGTAGCAAATGATGAAATAAATTATTCAAATGCTATCAATCCATATAAAAATGCTAGTGTACTTCTTATAGATGATCTATTCAAGAAAGCAACATACAAAGATAGATTAGGAAATGAAATTTTAAATGATGCAGATGCAAGAGTTATGTTTGAAATTATTAATTACAGGTATTTAAAAAGAGCTCCGATTATAGTATCTAGTGAATATACAGTAAATAAACTTTTGGATTTAGATGAAGCTATTGGAAGTAGAATAATTCAAATGTGTGAAGATAGAACCATTGAGTTTGTAGGAGAAAAACTTAATCATAGGTTATACAAATTAGTTATTTAAAAATAAAAGGGGAGATTAAAAGTGATGAAAGATGCTTTTACTGGAATTATTTCTTGGGAAAAGGAAGTTGAACATGCTAAGAGAGTAAAAGAGTTTGTAGATAATAGCCTTGTAACTTATAAATTATCTGATGAAGAGCTTGAAAAATATAGAAATATGAAAACCAGCACAGAACGAGTGCCAGCTTTGATAGGAGTAAATTCAATGAGAAGAAAAACTAGAAAGGAGATGGGAAAATGAAGAATTTTAAAATTGTAAGAAGTGAAAATTTTGGAACTGTAAAATGTGATTTTTATCAAGGTAGTAATGATGAAATATTTATGACTGCTGAACAATTAGGACAAGCATTAGATTATTCAAATCCTAGAGTAAGCATTGGGAATTTAGTAAATAGAAATGAGCACCTTAAAAATAGTGAGTTTTCTTCCGTAATCAATTTGGTTACGGAAGCAGGAATTAGAGAAACAAGAGTATTCAATGAAGATGGAATTTATGAAGTAACAATGTTAGCAAAAACAGAAAAAGCAAAAGAGTTTAGATCATGGGTTAGAAAAATATTGAAATCTTTAAGAAGAAGACAAGCTATATTAGTTCCTACCAATAATTCACTTGAAGCTTTAAAATTGATGAATCAGCAAATAGGGCTTCTTATAGAATCTCAACAAGAACTAAATCAGAAAATTGAAAATGTAGATAAAAAAGTAGAAACTCAAATAACTCTTACATATAACCAAGCTAAAGAGATACAGTTTGCTGTAAAATGCAGAATTATTGAATTGCTTGGTGGAAAGGAAACGGAAGCATATAAAATATATAAAAATAAATATTTTCAAGCTATACACAGAGATATAAAGAAAAGATTAGGAGTTCCTAGTTATAGAGATATACTTAAAAAGGATTATGCCATGGCTTTTAATTTTATAAAAAATTGGATACCAGAGGTTAATGTTAGGATAGGAGCTTAAAAGAAAGTAAAATGGGAATTTTGTTTAATGTAATAAGATTATTTGAGGGGGAAGAACTAATGAAAAGTAAAGAGAAATTAAGAAAAATGAGAGTAGATATTAGACTAGGATTAACTGCTAAGGAACTTGCTAAAAAATATAACATAAGTGAAGTTGCTGCTAGAAATTATAGAACACATTATCTTAAAGCTATAAAAAGACAAAAGGAGCTGAAAGTAAATGCAAATTACTAAAGTAGATATTATAGACTTAGCAGTTAAGATAGAACAAAATACAAATTGCACTAAAAAAGAAGCAGCACAAGAAATACTTAATGTATCAGATAGAGAGTTAGTTAAAATAATAGGGAGGTAAAGATGAAAGCAAAGGTAGAAAGAAAAATGATAAGAACAGATGTTGAAAAATTAAAAAAAGGTTGGCTAGATGATCCATGTTGGGACATAGAAGATACTGAGGGTTTTGAAGAATATAAAGATGAGCTATTGAAATTCAGATTAGAGCAAGAAAAAAAGTGGGAAAAAGAAATAGAGATAGAGGAAAAGGAGATAGATGAAAAAGCACGAGAACTAGGTATTGAAGGCTTATATAGATTGATTTTAGAACATAGGGAATTACTGGATAGACATCATAGAGCAATAGAAGAATTAGCAGATGGTAATAGTTATTTAGCTTATAGAGTTTTAATGGGATATGAAGAATAGGGTACATACCTTATTCTTTACGAAAGGTTGAAACAGAAAATACAATAGAAGGTAAAGGATTAGCAAGAATATTAATAATTATAGATTGGAGGAAGAAAATAAAATGAATGAAAATTTTAGATTATCAGATATGTTTTTAGAAGTAAAAGAGGAAGAAAAAGAAACTTGGAAGATAGAAAATGATTTAACTGCTGATTGGGCACTTGAAAAGATAAAAGAAGCTAGAGAAGAAATATAAAAGATTTGAAAAGGTAGCACTTGCTAAAATAGAACAAATCAAATTAGCTCTCGAACAAGAAAAAAAGAAAATGGAGAATGAAACATCATTCTTTGAAGCTAAACTAAGAGAATATGTTAAGACTGTGAAAATGAAGGAAACTAAAACTCAAAAATCTTATAGTTTACCAAGTGGGAAATTAATTTTAAAAAAAGATAAAGAAGACTTTAAAGTAGATAAAGAAAAAGTTCTAGAAAATATTAAAAAGTTAGAAGGATATAAAGAGTATATAAAAACTAAAGAAGATTTAGCTTGGGGAGAGCTTAAGAAGAATTTAACAATAGCAGATGGAAAGATAATTAATAAAGTGACTGGTGAGGTGCTAGAAATAGAAGGTTTAGATGTAGAAGTTAAGCCAGGGAAATTTGAAGTTAAGTTTTAGGAGGAGTTATGCAGGAAATAAAAGTAATAATTAAAGATATACCACCTTCTAATAATAAATATATGGGAAATAGTCATTCGTTTCAAAAATATAGAGTAGAAAAGCAAAAGTGGGAATTGTTAGTAAGGGCAGGGATTAAAAACAAACCTCCTGTTCCTATAAAAAAAGCAATAGTTAAGATTACATATTATTTTAAAGATAGAAGAAGGCATGATCCAGATAACTATTCAGGTAAATTTCTTTTAGATGGATTAGTTAAATCAGGAGTATTAGAAGATGATAGCTTTAATAATATAGATTTAATTTTAAAAGGAGATTATGATAAAAATAATCCTCGTACTGAAATAGACATTAAGGAAGTTGGGTAATGAAAAGGCAAGAAGCTTATAGATGGAGTTAATAAAAGATTAAATAAATAATAAGGGGAGGAATTTTAAATGAATAACAAAATTGAATTTATGGCATCTATACCACAAATACAAAGTGCTATTAATACTGGAAATGATGGAATGAGAGTTAAGTTTGATATTCCAGAATCAGATATAGGACAAGCTGTAAGACTTATAATGCTTAGGGGTAAGGCATTTAAAGTAACTATAGAAGAAGTGGAATAGTAATTTATATAAGGCTCTTAAAATATAACTAAGAGCCTTATATGCATAAGGGGTGAGAAAATGTGCTATAACAAAAGATGCAGTTTAAGAAAAACATGTGATAAATATATAAAATCTAGCTGCATATATAAAATGAGTAAAAGTATGGCTATAGAAATTGAAAAGGTAAGAAAAGATTATGATATGAAAAAGGAAAAAATTAAAAAGCTTAATAAAAAAGCAGATATAAAAATTACTATAGGGGATTTGTTAGGAGAAGATGTACTTAGGAAACTAAAGAAAATAAGCTAGAGAAAAAGGGGTGATATAAAAAATGATAACAGATGAGGTTTTTAGAAAAATAGAAGGAATGTTATATAGATATTTTAAGGATAAAAAAGAGATAGAAAGGATTAAATATAAAATAATATCTTTAGAAGGTAAGAAAAATAGACTTGAATATATACTAAGTACTACGGATATAACTTTAAAAGTAAGTATTTCAGCTGTTAATTATGATGGAATAAATGTTCAAACGAGCAATACAGATAGTTTAGTAGAAAGAGAATTAGTTAGAGAAATTGAAAAAATAGAGGAAGAACTTGTTAAAACAGTAAAGAAGATATTAAAATTGAAGACAAAAGTAACTTTAATGGAAGAAAGAATATCAGATATGAACTATATTTTATCTAAATTATCAGATGAAGCAAAAGATTTTATAGAATATAAATATGGACATGAAAAAACTTTAGATGAAATAAGTATAAGATTAAATACAAGCAAGGCAACAGAATCAAGAAGAAGAAAAAATATAGTTAAAGATATTGCAAAGTTTTATAATTTTTGTGAAACAAAGTTGAAACAAAAACGAAACTTTATAGCTTAAACTATGAGATATAATAGTAAATAAGAAATCCACTATTTAGCAGGAAATGAGACAAGCTCATACACTTTTTCATTAACTGCTATTGAAAAGGAAATAAAAATTAGCATCAATATTCAACAAGACCGGCATCGTGAGGTTTTTGCTTGGGTCAAGATCGAATAGTCGCTAATGGACAAAAGTTGCTCCTTAATATTAAGAGCCTGTACCCCCAACAGGCTTTTTTCTTTTTTTGAAATAGTATAAAAGAAAAAAACAGGAGTGAGATGGATGGCACTAAAGAAAACTTGTGCATGTGGAAAAATAATAGACTACAATCAAAAGTATTGCAAAGAATGCGAGAAGAAGTATGAGCAAGAAAGAAGAGAAAGCAATAAGCAATATGATAGACATGTTAGATATAGCAAAGATAACATTAAGTATAGTAAATTCTATCATAGTGCAGAATGGGTAAAAGTAAGACAAGTCGCTATAGTTAGAGACCATGCTTTATGTCAGGACTGTTTAAAGGAAAATAGAATAACACCTTACGATACAGTACATCATATTGTGCCGATTAAACAAGATTGGGATAAAAGATTAGATGTAGATAACTTAGTATGTTTATGTGAGAGTTGTCATCAGAAAAGACATAAGGAGTTGAAATAAAATGAATGATGTAAAAGAATTAATAAAAATGAGGAACACTTTTAAAGAAGCGGTTGATATTATAGATGAATTATTAAATCTAAAAGAAAAAGAAAATAATGGAGAAGATATTAAAAAAGAACTAGAGAACGTTATTGGAAGGTTTGTAATTAAGATGTTAGAACTTAATTCGTTGCAGTAAAGGGGTAGGGGGGATTGAAAAAGTTTTAAGTAAATGGCTCAAGACCGCGTGCCCTCTTTTCTTCCGCAGAAATTCCCTAAATAAAAATTTTGAAAGGTGGTGAGAATGGGTGGCAAGACCAAGACAACCAACTGATTTACTGTTAGTTAAAGGAAAAAAACATTTGACTAAAAAGGAAATAGAGGAGAGAAAAAATACAGAAGTAAAAGCTCCAGCAGATAATGTTGAGTCGCCTTCTTACTTGCCTAAGGAATTGCAAGAAGAATTTAATCGTATAGCTAAAGAACTTATTAATATTGGCATAATGAGCAATTTAGATTGTGAAGCATTAGCAAGATTTTTAATAGCAGAATATCAGTATCAAAAGGTAGTTAAGAAAGCTATTAGAATGAGTCCAGAAAATGAAAAATATTACGGTTTATTGCTTATGCAAGAGAAACTATTTAAAATGGCAAGACAAGCAGCAGGAGATTTAGGGTTAACTATTTCTAGTAGATGTAAATTAGTAATTCCTAAAAGTGAAGATGAAAAACCTAAAAATAAATTTGCTAAATTTATGTGAGGTGATTCTATGTGATAGATAGAGTTACCAAATATGCTAAAGATGTTATTGAAGGCAGAGAATTTGCTGGAAGGTATGTAAGATTAGCTTGTCAAAGACATTTAGATGATTTAGAAAGAAGTAAATTAGCAACTTTCAAATATGAATTCGATATTGAAAAATCACTTAAAATAATAGATTTCGCTGAAACACTCACAATTGCTGAAGGCGAAGAAGAGACACCTGTAAAATTGGAAGGATTTCAAGATTTTATTTTAGGCTCAATCAACGGGTGGGTAACTAAAGGTACTGGTTACAGGAGATTTAGAAACTCATATATACAATTAGGCAGACAGAATGGTAAGTCATTTCTTAATGGTATTCTTGCAACATACTATGGTAATTTTGATGGGTATAAGTATGGACAGATATATTGTACTGCAACAAAAATGGATCAGGCCAAAATCGTTTTCAAAGAGATAGTTAAATTTATAAATGCGGATAACGATTTAAAAGAATTATTCAAAATAAAAGAATATGAGAGTACAATAGATTGTCTTATAACTAATTCGACCATTAAAGCTTTAGGGAAAGATACTAAAAGCATAGATGGATTTAGGCCGCTTTTGGGAATAGTTGACGAATACCATGCCCATAAAGATAATCAGATGTATAAATTGCTTGAAGGTGGAACTAGAAAGATGAAACAAAGTTTGATATCCGTTATAACTACTGCTGGGTTTAATCTTAATAGTCCATGTTATAAACTTTGGGAATATTGCAAGAATGTTTTAGAAGGAGTGTTCAGCAATGATAAGCAATTTATTTATATAGCACAGATGGATAAAGAAGATGATATTTGGAATCCGCAAAATTGGGTTAAAGCCAATCCTTTAGTCTGTAAAGATAAAGAAGACTTAGAAAATCTTATAGCTGTAGGGAAGACTGCAAAAGATATGGGGGGGAGTGACCTAAGAGATTTTTTAACGAAAGCCCTTAATATTTGGTACAAACATTCTGATAATCAATATCTTAATATAGATAACTGGAAAAAGTGTGCTTGCGATTTAACTTTAGAAGATTTCAGAGGTAAAGAGTGTGGATTAGGGCTAGATTTATCCAGTGGAGGAGATTTAACTTCAGGAGTATTAGAATTTCTTTTCTTAGAAAATGGAGAACCTGCATATTTTTTTCATCAGCATTCTTTCATGCCTAAAATGAGGTTAGCCGAACATATTAGAACAGATAATGCACCATATGACGTATGGGCAAATGAAGGATTAATAACTCTAACAGAGACACTCGGAGGAATTAAAACGGATTATAAATATATAATAAGTTATTTTAAAGAACTTATTGAAAAATATGATTTAAAACTTAAAGTAATAGCTTATGACCCGCATAATGCTGACGCTTTTTTAAGTGATTTAGAAAGTTTTGGGGTTGATTGTATAGAAATAAAACAATCAGCTAAATCTCTAAACACTCCAACAGAAGATTTTAAATTAAGTGTAGATAATGGTACTGTAAAATACAATAAGAAAGATGGATTATTTAAATTCTGCGGTGTCAATGCTGTAATTACTAGAAATAGTTTTGGAGAAATAAAAATAGATAAAGAGCACAGAACGGAAAGAATTGACCCAATAGATGCTGCTATAGATATTCACAAGATAATGATGAAGATGAATAATAAACAAACGGGCATTGATGTAAATAAATATGCGGATATAGAATTTCTTAATAAGTTATGGGGTGTATAGAATGAAAATTATAAAAAAATATATTGAAGATATATTGATTTTAGGTGGCTTAACAATAATAGTTATAGCTACTTTTTTATTGTCTAAAATAGCAGGATTATATGCTACTGGAGTTACTTTGTTTGGACTAGGCATTTATTTTAGTAAATATCCTCTAAGGAGGTGATAAATATTGATATTTAGCAGAAAAAAACAAGTTTTTAAGAATGAAACTATTGATGGCTTGCAAAGTCTTTCGCAATGGTTAGAAGAAATGGGATTAAGTACAGATGAATTGAATATTAGTGGTAAAAACTCTTTGAATGAAATTACAGTCTATACTTGCATTAAAATTTTAGCAGAGACTGTAAGTAAACTCCCTTTGAAAGTATACAAGGATAGCAATGGTACAAGAAAAGCTAAGGAACATTATCTATATTCAATGCTTAAATTGAGACCAAACCCATATATGAGTGCAAGTGATTTTTGGAAGTGTATAGAAACTCAAAGAAATATCTATGGAAATGCTTATGTTTGGATAGACAGAGTAAAAGTAGGCAGAAAAGCAGGTACTATTTTAGGCTTATATCCTTTGGATAGCGCAAAAGTGAAGATATATGTTGATGATGTAGGGTTGCTAAGCTCTAAAAATAAAATTTGGTATGTATTTACTGATAATTTAGGACATCAATATAGAATAGAATCTACTGATTTACTACATTTCAAAGGGCTTACAACTAATGGTATAGCTGGCATAAACCCTATTGAAACTCTTAGAAATAGTATAGAGAATGCTAAAAGTTCAAGTATGTTTCTTAATAATAGCTATAAAAATGGCATGCAAATCAAAGGAATAATTCAATATGTAGGAGATTTGAACTCAAAGGCTGAACAAACATTTAGAGAAAAGTTTGAGCAGATGTCAAATGGGCTTAAAAATGCAAATAAAGTTAGTTTACTGCCAATAGGCTTTCAATATCAGCCTATTAGTTTAAAAATGACGGATGCGCAGTTTTTAGAAAATACTAATTTGACGATTAGGCAATTGACTGCAGCATATGGCATAAAGCTACATCAGGTGAACGATTTGCAAAAAGCAAGTTATGCAAGCACTAGTGAAGCTAACAGGGAGTTTTATACGGATACTCTGATGGCTATTTTAAAAATGTATGAGGACGAGCTTACATATAAGCTTTTCACTACAAAAGAGATACAGCAAGGCTACTATATGAAGTTTAATGCAGATGTAATTTTAAGGGGTGATATAAAAACAAGATACGAGGCATACAGAATAGGCATTCAAGCAGGTTTTATTACACCTAATGAAGTAAGAGCACTTGAAGAATTAGAGCCCAAAGAAGGTGGTGACCAACTGCTTGTAAATGGAACTATGACACCTATTGAAAAAGCTGGTGCTGCATATGAGAAGGGGGGTGACAAGTAATGAAGTTCTGGAATTTTGCGACCATAAAAAATGAAAAGGATAATACAGAAAGTGTTGAATTGCGAATTGAAGGTGAAATTGTAAGTAATGATGATGCTTGGATATATGAATGGTTTGAAATTGAGCATACTGCACCAAATGTATTTAAAGATGAATTAAGTAAATACAAAGGGAAAGATATAATAGTATGGATTGATAGTTATGGTGGGGATGTATTTGCAGCAGCAGGAATTTATAATGCCCTTAAAGAGCATAAAGGCAAAGTAACCGTTAAAATTGATGGAAAAGCTATGTCTGCAGCTTCTGTAATTGCCATGGCAGGAGATGAAGTGCTTATGTCGCCAGTTGCAATTATGATGATACATAATCCACTCACTATTGCTAGTGGTGATATGAGAGAAATGAGAAAAACAGCAGAAATACTAGATGCTGTAAAAGAAACTATTGTAAATGCATATGTGAATAAGACAGGGTTATCTGGAGATAAAATATCTAGCATGATGGATGATGAAACTTGGATGAGTGCTAATGTAGCAGTTAAAAATGGTTTTGCAGATGGTGTTTTATATGAAGATAAGCAAATAGAAGTAAGTAATATCAAAGATTTTGCTTATAATAGATTTGCAATAGTGAATAGCACTAATGAAGCTATAAAGAAGTTATTTGCAATAGAGAAAAAGCAGATTGATAATAACAAAAATTTAGAAAAAGAAAAATTGTTGATTGAATTGGACCTTATATAAGGTTCTTTTTTAATACAAAATATTGGAGGTAATTAATAATGAGCAAGAAAAGACAAGAACTAAAAAATCAAATTGAAATTTTAAAGGCTGAAGCTAGACAACTCGTGGAAGAAAACAAAATGACAGAAGCTAAAAATAAAGTAAATGAAGCTAAAGAATTAAAAAATCAATTAGATCTTATGGATGAACTTGAGGCTTTAGAAGCACAAAATATTTCAGGTAAACCTATTGGAGAGATTAAAGATGAAAAAGAACAGGAACAATTATACCAAAATGCTTTCTTTAAGGCACTTAAGGGTAAAAGGTTAACAGCTGAGGACAGGGAAGTTTTAGAATTCAAAAACTCTTTATCAGAAAGTACTGACGCTGATGGTGGTTTATTGGTGCCACAAGATTTACAAACAAAAATAAACGAATATAAAAGGAGTTTAATTGATTTATCTAAACTTGCAACAATTGAACCAGTTTCTAGTCTTACAGGTAGTAGGGTAATTGAAAAGATAGCAACTATGACTCCACTTGTTAATATTACTGATGATACGGCTGATATAGATGAAATGGCAAGCCCACAATTTGAGACTATTAGTTATACAATTCAGAAATATGCTGGTTGGTTACCAATCCCGAATGATTTACTTAAAGATAGCGACCAAAATATAATTAACTATCTTAAAAAATGGATAGGCAAGAAATCTATTGTAACAAATAATACATTATTTTTAGCGATATTAAATTCTTTAAGTGAAAAAACATTTGCTGACTACAAAGCTATTAAGAAAGCTTTGAATGTTACACTTGATCCAATACATGCTGTAGGAGCTAAGATACTTACTAATCAAGATGGATTCCAATATCTTGATACGTTAGAAGATAAAAATGGTAGACCACTTCTAAAAGATGATATAACTCAACCTACACGCAAAATCTTATTCGGTAAACCTGTTATAGTAGTTCCTAACAGTCAACTGTCTACTACTGGAACTACTACAAAATATGCGCCAATATATGTTGGAGATTTTAAAGAGGGAGTAATTAAATTTGATAGACAAAGATATGAAATAGCTTCAACTAATGTTGGTGGTACAGCATTTAGGAAAGATAGGACAGAGCTAAGAGTAATCGAAAGAGAGCAGTATAAAGCATGGGATAGTGCTGCGATTGTAAGAGGTAAAATTGACGTTACAGCAGTAGTATAAAAGAAGGGGTACTCCCTTCTTTTTAATAGGTGGTGATAATATTGGATATATCAGAAGTTAAAGAATTTCTACGATTAGAACAAGATTACACAGAAGAAGATATGCTATTAGATAATTTAATTACTGCAGCAGAAGAATATTTAACTAATGCAGGTGTAAATAAAGACTATACAAAAGAGTTATATAAACTAGCAATAAAGCTATTAGTATCTCATTGGTACGAGAATAGAGAGGTTACTGGCAAAGCTGATAAACTTGCTTTTAGCTTAGAGACTATTATATTGCAGTTAAAATATACACAAGAAGAGGTGTAACTATGGATATAAAAATAGGCGAACTGAATAAACGTATATCTATAGTAGAAATACAACAAATGCAAGATGAATATGGTTTTGCAACAGAGCAAGAAACAGAAGTATGTAAGTGCTGGGCAAAAGTATCTAATATGAGTGGAAGAGAAGTTTTTAAAGCAGGTGCAGATTATAGTAAAGTCAAAATACGATTTCTTATTAGATATAGAAAAGACATTAAATTAAACACAGATATGAAAATTAGATTTAATAATAAACTATATAATATTGTTTATATAAACAATTATAATTTTAACAATAAGTTTGTTGAGTTAATAGCCGAGGTGGTTAACAATGGCTGAATTTAAACTAGAAGGTTTAAAGGAATTAGAGCAGAAATTGCAGGAAATGGGTAATAAAACAAGTAGAATAGAAAATAAAGCAATAAAAAAAGCAGCAGAGCCGATTTTAGAAGATGCAAAAGCAAATGCACCTGTTGATACAGGGAGACTAAGAGAAGGGCTTAAAATAAGTAATATTAAAACTAAAAATGGTGAGAAGTATGTGGAAGTAGGTATTACAAAAGGTGATAATAGTGAAATGTTTTATGGAAAATTTATTGAGTGGGGGACAAGTAAAATGCCAGCAAAACCTTATTTAGCCCCTGCTTACGAGAAAAATAAAAGCAAAATAAAAGAGATTATAATAAAAGAACTTAAAAAGGGGTTGGGATTATGATAAATAAATTGATAATTGATACATTACAACCCTTAGGAATACCTGTTTGCTTTCAAAAATACAACGGAAACGAAGATACTTACATAACTTTTTTCTGTTACAATGAACAAGGTGAGTTGTTTGCTGATGATGTTGAAATACAAACAATGTTTTATGTTCAAATTGATATTTGGAGTAAAGGTAATTATAATGATATAGCAAAACAAACAAGAGAACTACTTGAAAACGTAGGATTTAAGAGAACATCATCAATAGATTTATATGAGAAAGATACAGGCGTATATCATAAAAGTATGCGTTTTTTCTATGCTCAAAATAATTAAAAATTAAGAAAGGAAGTGTTATTTATGGCTACAATAGGTTTAAGAAATCTTGTTTACGCAAAACTTGTTAAAGATGATAACACAGGCGTTACATATGATACAGTAAAGCCGATAGCACCTGCGATTGATGCAAAGATAAGTCCATCAACAAATACTGATAGTTTATATGCTGATGATGGTATTGTTGAAACTGTTGAAACTTTAGGAGAGATTAGTGTTGAATTAGAAGTATCAGATTTACCAGTTGAGGTTCTTGCAGATTTACAAGGACATACAATAGATAACAATGGTGCATTGGTAAAAAAAGCAACAGACCAAGCACCATACGTTGCGATTGGTTTTAAAAGCAAAAAATCTAATGGAAAATATAAATATGTATGGCTTTACAAAGGTAAATTTTCACTCATTGAAGAAGAATATCATACTAATGAGGATAAAGCCAATTTCTCTACTCCAAAACTAAAAGGAACATTCTTAAAAAGAATATATGACGAAGCATGGCAAGTATCAGCAGATGAAGATACAACAGGATTCACACAAGCATTAGCTGACAAATGGTTTGATTCTGTATATGAAGAAAATGCAACATTAGCATAGGTAGGATTAATTTCCTACCTTAAATTTGGAGGTGTAAATAATGAAAGGTAAAGAATTAAAGCAAGTAGGCATAAAAATTAAATTGGATAAAGAAAGACATTTATTGTTTGATTTAAATTCATTTTGTGAATTAGAAGATAGGTTCGGCAGCATTCAGAAAGCATTTGAAGAATTGCAAAAGGGTAGTGTGAAAGGAATAAGAACGTTGCTTTGGGCTGGATTAATACATGAAGATGAAGGACTTACAGAAAAAGAAGTAGGTAAGATGATTACACTAGAAAAACTTAATGAAGTAGTAGATATTATATCAAAAGCAATAAGTGATGCTATGCCTAATCCTAATGGTGACGAAGAAAATAAAGAAAAAAACTAGAATCCCAGTCTGACAATGAAACGTTGGACTGGGATTGGTTATATTACATGGCTACTGTGCTTCTAGGAATGAGCGAAAAAGAGTTTTGGAAATGCACTCTTAAAAAACTGTATGCATTGTGGAGGGTGCATATACAAGTTAATGGATTAGATGTTGAAGAGAAGAAAACATATATTGACCAAATTCTATAATAGGAATAGGGAGGTGAGATAATGGCTGAAGTAGGTAGTCTTGTTGTTAGGGTAGGTATGGATTCAACTGGATTTAACACTTCTATTAGCAAACTAAATAGACAATTAAGAGTAGTACAATCAGAATTTCAAGCAGCAAGTGTTAAATTAGGTAATTTTGGTAATTCTACAGAACAATTGCGACTAAAAGCAGAAAGTTTAAATAAACAAATAGATATACAAAGCCAAAAAGTTGAAGTGCTGAGACGGAAATACGAAGAGAGTCTACGAACAAAAGGGGCAGATAATAAAGCGACACAAAACCTTGCTATTCAATACAATAGAGCTCAAGCAGAACTATCAAGATTAGAAAATGAATTAAGAGAAACAAATAACACAATAGAACAGCAGACAAACAGATGTACTAAACTTGATCGGCAATTACAAGTAGTACAATCAGAATTTAAAAATGCTAGCAGTGCATTAAGTGGCTTTGGAAGTTCTACAGATAAATTAAAAGTAAAAGCTGATTATCTTAATAAATCTATTGATTTGCAGAAACAAAAAGTACAAGCACTTAAAGAAGCGTTTGAAAAATCGAAAGAAACAAAAGGCACAGATGCTAAAGCTACACAGAATTTAGCAATTCAATATAATAATGCACAGACAAAGTTAAATTATTTAGAACGAGATCTAAAAAAGGTTAATGATGATATTAGAATACAAGAGAATAGATGGATACAGCTAGGGAACAAACTAAAAGCTGTAGGCACTAAAATGCAAAACGTGGGCAAAAAAATGCAAGATGTTGGTAAATCACTTACAACAGTTACAATGCCGCTTGTTGGCATAGGTGCTGCAAGTGTCAAAACTGCAATGGATTTTGAATCTGCTATGTCTGAAGTACAAGCTATTAGTGGAGCTACAGGTGATGATTTAGAAGCTTTGAAAGATAAAGCTTTAGAAATGGGATCAACAACAAAATTTAGTGCTAGCCAAAGTGCAGAAGCACTTAAATATATGTCTATGGCTGGTTGGAAAACAGAACAAATGCTTGATGGATTAAGTGGAGTAATGAACTTAGCAGCAGCTAGCGGAGAAGATTTAGCAACTGTATCAGATATAGTAACAGATGCAATGACAGCATTTGGTATGAAAGCGAATGAAGCAAATGATTTTGCTGATTTATTAGCAGCAACTTCAAGTAATGCGAATACAAATGTTAGCATGTTAGGCGAATCGTTCAAATATGTAGCACCAGTTGCAGGAAGTTTAGGTTATACAGCAAAAGAAACAGCTCTTGCGTTAGGATTGATGGCTAATGCAGGAATAAAAGCATCAAATAGTGGTACTGCTTTACGTTCTATTATGACAAGGTTGGTTAAACCGACAAAGGAAAGTGGAACAGCTATGGACATGCTTGGTATAACTATAAAAGATGCTACTACTGGTAAAATGAAACCTTTTATTCAAATAATGGAAGAATTAAGAGAAAAATTCAAAGATTTAACACCAGATCAACAAGCATTTTATGCAGCACAAATAGCAGGGAAAGAAGCTATGTCAGGACTTTTAGCTATAGTAAATGCAAGTGAAAAAGATTATATGAAATTAGCGAGTGCAATAGAAGAAAGCAAAGGTAAAGCAAAAGAAATGGCAAAAACAATGCAAGATAATCTTCAAGGTCAATTGACAAAATTAAAATCAGCTTTGGAAGGTGCTGCTATAAGCATAGGAGAAACACTAATGCCTATGATAACAAAACTAGTTGCTAAAATACAAGAATGGACAGATAAATTTAATTCACTTAGTCCAGCACAGCAAGAATTGATAGTAAAAATAGGCTTATTAGTTGCGGCAATTGGTCCTATATTACTCATATTTGGACAATTCGCAGGGGCGATAGGCAATGTGATGTTAGTCGGAGGCAAATTAATTACGCATTGGGGATCTATTTCATCAGCAGCAACTAAATTTGCTGGATTTTTAAAACCACTTTTAGGTGGCTTATTTAGCCCTTGGGGTTTGGCTATCGCAGGTGCAGTTGTAGCAGGATACTTGATAATTAAAAACTGGGATAAGATTAAAGAAGGTGCTAAAAAATTAAAAGAGTTTTTAAGTAAAAAATTTAATGATATAAAAGAAAGTATATCGAACAAATGGAATCAAGTTAAAGAAAAAACTACTAGCACATGGAATAATATAAAAACTAGCACTAGTGAAGCATGGGGGAATATACAAACTACAGTAAAAAGTAAAATATCAGGTGTATTCGATAATGTAAAAGATAAGATGAATTCTATAAAAAGTACTATGTCTGAAAAATGGAATTCAATGAAAGAAAACACATCACAAACATGGCAAATAATTAGAAGTAAAATAAATGAACATGGTGGAGGTATAAAGGGTGTAATAGGAACTTATACAGAAATATACAAAACTGTTTGGGAAAATACATTCAATGTTCTTGACAAAATTACTGGTGGTAAGATGTCGAGTATATCAAATACAATCTCACAATCAGTTAATAATATAAAAACTAAAATGATAAATACCTGGAGTAATATTAAAAATAGCTTAACGGAAACATGGAATAATTTAAAATCAAAAGCAAGTAATATTTTTAGGGATATAGCAAGAGCTATTGTAAGACCATTTAAAAATATCCATATTCCTACACCTCATTTTGATTTTTCAGTTTCACATAGAGAAATAGCTGGTGTTAGTATTCCTGTTCCTAAAGTACATGTTAATTGGTATGCAAAGGGTGGTATTTTTAATAGACCAAGCGTTATCGGAGTTGGTGAAGCGGGAACAGAAGCAGTACTTCCAATCGATCGACTAGATGATATTCTAGCAAGAGCTCTTAAAAAAGTAGGAGATAAAAGTTTTAATTCTGAAAGTGCTACTTCTAGTGGAATTACTCTTCATATAGAAAATTTTTATAATAACGCAGATAAAGACATTGAGCAACTTGCTTATGAACTAGAATTCTATAGACAAAGAGTAACAATGGGAAGGGGTGGAAAATAGTGTTAAGCTTTAACTTTAATGGCAAAGATAGTTATCTAGACTTTGGAATACTGATTGCAAAAAGACCGACCATCCCTTCAACGAAGCGAAGGGTATCTTATATAGATATTCCAGGGAGGCATTCAAGACTTAAATATGATGAAAGTACATTTGAAGATATTACAATAGGAATTGAATGTGCTGTAAAAGAAAAAGAGAATCTAGTACGAAAGCTTGATGAAATAAAAGCATGGTTATTTAATGCAGGAGAAAGTGATTTAATATTTAGCTTTGAGCCTGATAAAAAGTATATAGCTCAAGTTGTCAATAGCATAGATTTTGAACAGGTGTTTACATATACTTCAAGATTTTTAATTCTTTTTAGCTGTAGACCCTTTAAATACGCTGTGCAAAATAGTCTACTTACGATTACAGAAAGTAGTAATATAATTAATCCAGGTACTATTGAAAGTGAGCCTATAATTAGAGTTTATGGTAATGGAGATATATTACTAAAAATAAATGAACAACATATAGAACTTAAAGAAATAACTAATAAAATAATTATAAACTCAATAATCCAAGATGCTTATGATGATGAAGGCAACATTTTAAATACTAAAATGAATGGAGAATTTCCAAAATTTAAAATAGCAGAGAACAATCTTACTTGGACAGGAAATGTAAAAAAGATAGAAATTCTCCCTAACTGGCGGTGGTTGTAGTGATTATAGTTTATGATAAGAAGACTAGAAAAGGAAATTTTGATAATAACGGACTTGCAATACTTGATGAATGTATAAAAGCAGAAATAACTGAAGAGCTTAATGGAGAATATAGTTTATATATTGAATACCCTGCAAACTCTAAAAAAGCAAATTTTCTTATAGAATTTAATATTATAAAGGCAGAAGGTCAGCTTTTTAGAATATATAAGATTGAGAGAGAACAGAAAATTATAAGGAAAATAAAGGTGTGGGCAAGGCATATATTTTATGACCTTACTTTTTATTTTATAGAAGCAGTAAATCTTTTAAATGCAAACATGAAAGAAGCTTTAGAAGGTACTATACCACCTGAAGCACAAGTAATATTTGAATTTACAGCGCCAGAAAAAAACATTTATCCTGTGAAAATGAGGAATGTAAGTGCCCTTGAAGCCATTTTTAAACTTTTTGAAATATATGGTGGGGAGTTAAAGAGAAATAACTATCAGATTGAAATAGTAGAAAAGTTGGGAGAAGCAAAAGACATTATAATAAAATACGGTAAGAATATAAAAGGATTAAGGGCTATCGTTGATATAAATGAATTCGCTACACGAATATATCCAATTGGAGAGAACAATTTAGTTCTTCCTGAAAGATATATAGAAGCAGATAGTAGCATAACAAATCTTCTTCCATATCCAATAACAAGAAAAGTAGAGTTTCAAGGAATTAAAGATGTAGAGCAACTGAGAGACGTGGCTAAAGAGTATATAAAAAAGATTTCTAATCCTTTTATTAATATTAAAGTTGATTTTTTAGAACTTAGTAAAACAAAAGAATATAAAGAGTATTCAAATCTGTTTAAGTTAAGTTTAGGAGATATAGTAAAGGTAAAACATGAGAAACTTGGTATTTACTCTGAATTACGTGTTATAAAAATAGTTAAAGATTTATTAAGACCTATAAATACTAAAATTGAGCTTGGGAATCCATTAAATACAATAATAAATAAATTAGATTTTACAAGTATTATAGAAAAACTGGAAAGCAAAATTGAAGGAAGTCAAAACGCAGTTATTATAAAGAAAAATAGTGAAGCAATTATAATAAGTTCAACTTCATTTTATCAAGCAATTGCAGTAGGTATTTCAACTTTAGCAGATACTAACCTAACTTGTAATTTAATCATTAACGGAAGTGCTTCAGCAGATCTTACACTTTTTATGAAGTTTTCATTAGATGGGCAATATTATGAGTTTCAGCCTAGCCAAAAGTTATCAAATGGTGAAAATGTAATTAATTTAACTATTCCTATTCCTCAAGTAACAGCAGGACATCATGCTTTTGTAATAGAAATGAAAACTTCAGAAGGTACATTTAATATTGATAAAAACAATTTGCAAGTAATGATAGAAGGAAGGAATTTAGAAGGGGGACTAAGTCCAAGTCTACCAAGGGCAGAAGTTATGCAATTTGTACTATATTCTTTGTTTATAAAGAAAATACAAAGTTATAAAAATAATTTAAAAACGGAGGTAAATATTAATAATCCTATAGATGATAAGCTGCAAATTTTACAGCAGATAAGCTATAATGAAGCATTAAGCAAAGACCCAACAAACATAAAAACAGATAATAAAATTACTATGAAAATCACTAGAATTAGTCAGAAGGCTAATGAAGATTTCTACTTAAATCTAATTACAGACGAATGGGTGAAACACTTTAAAGAGCTAAAAGATGTAGGAGATGGAAACTGGAAAGAAGATAATTATATTACTATTAAAGAACTAAAGCCAACTACAGTAGGAGGACCAGGAGTAGTTATAGGAACAGGAGCTATGTTTACAGTACAGTTTTCAGACCCAAGTCAATATAGGGAATTAGAAAATTTTGAAGTAAGTTTAATCAAAGTAGGTGGTGTCTAAAATAAATGCTTAAAATAGAAACCTTTGAAAAGGAAACATTGATATTTAATTTCACAGGAGATTGGGAAAGAACTACTCAAAGGGCTTATGATGGAAATTATTCTTATGGAAGTAAAGATATTTCTCATAGCCAAGAATCTAATGCTTATCTGACAGTTACTACAGATTATATAGAATTCTATTGGCGGGTTAGTTCTGAAAGTAGTTATGACAAATTTGAATTTTATATTGATGGAAATAGAGAAATTAGAGAATCAGGAGTTGTTGGTTGGAATAAGTTTTCAAAAACATTGCCAAAAGGAAAACATAACTTTCATTGGAAGTATTATAAAGATGGTTCGGTAAGTAAAAATGATGACCGGGCGTATATAGACAATTTAATTTTAAATATTGTGGAAAGTCGCTATTTTATAGAAGATGAAGGAGTAATGAAAGCTTGGAATGAAACAAACAAGCAGTATGAAGTAGTTCAAATAATTGATGAACAGAATCAGGAACTAGTGGATTTAACACCAGACAAATTAACCGATGAGATATTTTTAAACTATGGAATGAAGACACTAAAAGTAAGTAGGGCAGGTCTTGTTGATTTGCGACCTAAGATTTATTATTTTACAAATGAAGATGAAGTAGTAAGTAGCCCTGAAAACTTTTGTCTTAAACTAATTGAAACAGTAAAGAGCCTTCCTAAAATAGTAGTAGAAAACACAGGAAGAATACTAGAACAAACAATTAGTTCAATTACCATTGATGATACTGTTAGTGGAACTGGTGATTTACAGTACGCCTTAAGCAAAGACAAAATCACATGGTACGCTTTTGATATTACTAACCTAATATGGCAAGTTGTAGATATTACAAATGATACAGATTTTGCAATAAAAGGAATGAGAAAAGAAGATTTTGAAGTAATAACTGAAGCTCACTATGAAGAAATATTTAAAATGGGTGATGAATTATACTTAGCATTTCGTTTTTATAAAGGAGAAGAAACAGATGAATGTAAGTTTAAAGGAATTAAAATAAATTATACTTCTCCTTTGGATATTATTATTTAGGAGGTAGAGTATGGCTGTAAGAGAAGTTATAAGCTACAATAAAGATTATTTAACAGGAGAAATTTATACAGATAAAAAGAAGAAAAAAGACACAGGAATAAAAGGTAAAGTACTAATTGAGCTCTTTGATGAAAAAACAAATAAAAAAGTAAAAGAAGCTTATACAGAAAACCTAATACCAGACCTATATTTTAAAGATACATTTATTAACCAATTCCTAAATGGTGTAATGGGAGTTGGAAATACTAGAGATTCCTATAACTACAACTGGTTTAATTATCTTTACTTAACAGATTATGATAAACCTGAAAATGTAAATGAACAAAGAGTTATGGGTAATGTTATAGGGTATGCCCATAGGAATAGTACATACTCTGGAGATGATATTAAAAGAGGTACCATAAATAGGGCAGAAACTAGATTTGAAGTCACTGATAATAAAATGAAGATAAATTTTGTCTTTGACTTTCCAACTCATGCTGCTAATGGAAGAATAGAGAGTATTTATTGGGGAGAATCAGATCCTAATTATAAGGATTATTTTTATCAAGGACCTTGTCTGTATGGTAGAGAAAATGGAGATACAGATTATTATCTCGATAGCACTACAAAACCTGAAAGATATTGGGTTGTTAATAGATTATTTAATTATGCACGAACAATAAAGTTTACTAGCCTTACAAAAGGCTGGGTTTTGTTAGATGGGAAAGAAACAAATGTTACTCAATCAAACTACGTACAATTCCCAGAACACTTAAAAGGCCACTGGCTTATGATTCCTTTTGATTTAAGCACAAATGATATAGTGCTTTGGGATAAAGTGGTAAAACTTTTAAACTCTGAAGGTAATCCATTAGTTCCTGATAGTAATGATGAAGTTAGACAATATGATTATTTAAGCAGTGTATGTCCTTATATTCAAGAGGATGGAAATTTAATCTTTATTGGTCACTGTACCTATTATATTTCAAATGAAAGATACCTTAGAATATATAAATGGAGTAAAGTTGGAGTACAACTTAGCTTTGTAGATGTTAATATGAGTCAATCTTTTAAAGATATAGACTATAACATATTATTTAATTACGAGAAAGTATCAGATGAAGGCGTTTATTTAGATGGTTGTATTGATATTATTGGTTATACCTATAGACTTGATGAACAGTATAATGAAAACATCTACACAAGTAGATGGGTAAGAGTAGATGCAGATGGTAATATTATTCAAGATATGAATTTAAAACCGAAAATTGGTAACTCAACTTGGTTTGCCACTAAGGGAATGGATAGTGGAAACATTGAAAGAAGAGTACGAATTTATAACTTTTATAGAAGTGCTAATAGAATTTATTTATATTATAGTGGTACTCAAGGTGGTACTAGCTTTTATCAGGTAATTACACCCCAAGGAAATCTTTTAGAACCATCTAAGATGAATTTTGGATTTGATAATACCAGTTATACTGATTACTATAATATCTTAGGAACAGATAGATGGATAAGTAGGTATTATGGAAGAAAAAAAAACTATCTCTTAATTAGAGCATTGTTAACAAGTAAGCCTATAGGAGCCCACACTAAGTTAGCTCAACCAGTAGAAAAAACTGATGCAAATACTATGAAGATTCAGTATATGTTTGAGATTGATATACCTGATTATGCTAATGATGTATACTAATGAAGGGAGCAAGTTAAATGAATGATTGTAAAGACTGTGTATACATGACAACACTTGCTAAAAGAGTAGAAGAGATTGAAAAAAATAATAAAGATTTTGAAATAAGAATAACTAATTTAGAGCGAAAAACAGATGTAGAAAAAGAAAGAACAGATATGATATTCAACATTCTTAATGAAATAAAAGGAAGTATAGAAAAAATAGCAAACAAAATAGAAGATATTGAAAGTAGACCAAATAAGCTTCTGTGGGGTATTTTAGGTACCGTTGCAGGAGCTATTATTATGGCTGGAATTACACATTTAGGTTAGGGAGGAAATTATAATGGATAATAAGTTCAGAAATTATGGATTATGGGTTTCTATATTAGCTTTTATTCCAATATTAGCTGATAGTTTGAAAGTATATGATATAAATATAATACTTCCTGGTAACTATGAAACTTTAACAAAAGCATTTTTAAGTATCTTAATTATAGCAGGAATTATATCTAATCCAAAAGAAGGTAAATGGTTTTTAGATGATAAGAAAGAAGGTGCTGAAAATGAATAAGCCAAATAAAATAATAATACATCATTCACTTACGAAAGATGGAAAAACTGTAAGCTGGAATGCTATAAGAAAGTATCATAAAAGTAAAGGTTGGAGAGATATAGGTTATCATTGGGGGATAGAGCTTGTAGGTGATGAGTATGAAATTCTCAAGGGAAGAGATGAAAATGAAGTAGGAGCACACACAAAGGGACAAAACTCAAGCAGTATAGGGATATGTTTAGTTGGAAATTTTGATATAGATGAACCATCAAAGGCACAATTGTACAAATTGATTGAGCTTATAAGAAATATATGGTGTAGATATGGACAATTACCTGTATATATGCATAATCAGTTTGCGAGTTATAAGACTTGTCCAGGAAAAAAATTCCCTTATAATTGGCTTTTAAATGAATTAAAGAGGGAGAGCAGAGTGGTTGATGATGATTTTAAGATCGCGATAAATAAATTAGCAGAAAAAGGAGTAATAAATTCTCCTGCTTATTGGATAAACAATGATGATTATAAAACAGAATATGTAAGAGAGCTTATTAAAAAGGTTTCAAGAAAATTAGGGTAGCCATGATGCTACCTCTTTTCTTATTTTTTGCTTGATAAAATTTATGTATAGAATATATGTTCTAAATATGATATAATAAAGCTAACAAACCTATAATTTAGTATCGCACAGATGAGAGGAACTTATGTTTATATTGGCAAGTTCCTTTTTCTCTATTTATTGTCATAAATTAATAGAAGGTGTTATAATATGTATGCAATACTAAATTATAGGAGGAATTATATATGGCTAATAAATATGTACAATTTGATTATTTTCAAATTTTTTGTGCAATAAAAAATGAAAACGGAGATATAATAGAAAATAGGTATGATATAACAGGCATTTTAGAAAAAGCTAGCACTTTAACGGCAAAAGATACAACTCAAAATTACAGAGGTGAGAAAGCTAGGATACAAACTGTAAAATATCATGACAGTGATAAGGTTTGGGAAATTCAATTTTTAAGATTGAGAGAAAATTGCCCTCCAGGAATTGCTGATGAAGATGGAGAATATGAAATAATAGCATTAGATGATGATAAATATGTAGGTGAATTTGCATCTGCTTTATATGATAAAGAAGAATGTATATTAGTTTTTCATAGAAACAGGAATAGTCTAACTCCTTCTGGAATAGAAGAATATTTAAATAAAGTAATTGATAATAAAAATATACTAATAAAATTAAAACCAATTATAAGCAGAAGAGATGTTAAAGAAATGTTAAAAGGTAAGATTTATAGAACTATTAGCTTTGGTTTATCTACAGACGATCTAAATGAAATTAATGAAGAATCACATTTAGGTGGATTACTTAAAAGTTTTTTAAAGTATAAAGGTGCAAATTTAAAAGTGGAAATTTATCTTGGGAATGTAAAACGTGATAGAACATTAGCACCAGGGTTAATAGATGAAGCAATTGATGAGCTACATGATTTAAAGGCAACTTCCAAATTAGAAGTGAAATTTAAAAATAATCCAGATACAATAACAGAAAAAGTTGATTTATTAAACGATAGAGTAAAAGACACAGAAAAATTTGAGGTAGATAAACAAAATCCTTTAACACATGAAAAGGTATATCCTATTTTAAAGAGGTGTTATTTGAAGAGAAAGAATAATAATGATATTTTTTAAAAAGAGGGATAGAAATGAAAATTAAAAAATATATTGAAATTTTCATTACATACATAATATCGATTATAATTACTTACATTTTTTACAAATGTAATGTTAAGAGTATTTATATATTCAAAATAGATACTTTATTTAGCATGATTGTAACGGTTGTGGTAACTCTTGTAGGTTTTTTAATAACATCAATTACTATATTGATTGGTATTATAGAAAAGAAGATTATTAAAAAAATTAATGAAGAAAAAATGTGGAATATGTTAATATATTACTTTATAGAACCTATAGTAAGTGGACTACTTATTCTTTTACATAGTTTTTATATAATTTTTAAAACAGGTTCAGATAATATAATTTTTAATTATAGAATATTAATTTTTATATTTTTAAGTGTATTGTTTATTGTTGGAATAGTTAGAATTGGATATATGTTAGTATTTATTCTAAAAATATTACCTCTTGAAAATAGTGATATAGTTTATGATGAAAAATCAGTGACTATATCTCAACCTGAAGATGCTTTTCGTAATCAAAAATAAAGTAAAAAATATTATTTATATAGCTAGGTCTTTCTAGCTTTTTTTATTTTTTTGTCGTAATTTTTGTAAAGGATTTACACTATAAAAGACTAATACATATTATATGATTAAAAATGAAATAAAGGAGGGAGCCATGGCTGTAAAAAATAGGCTTAAAGAAATTCGGATGAAAGAATTTATGATGAATCAAAGAGAATTTTCATCTAAAATATTAGAAATGGATTATCGAAAATATAATAATTATGAAAATGGTACTGTTCCAAGCGCTGAATCTATGTTGTATATAGCAAAAAAATTAAATAGACTTGTAGAAGATATATTTTACCTAGAAGATTAAATCTAGGTATTTTTTTATTGTTTATAAATCCAAAGTTTTGGATAAATTAATTTATTTTAAGAAAAAAATCAAATGGACATACAATATTTTCCTCTTTGTTGAATATGTTGTTATTATAAAAGGTATTCAATCTATCTATACAAACAATATATAGAATAAGTTTCAATAACTTAAAAAATTATAAGTTGTTGAAATGCTAATATTTATTAAAAATTTTATTGAATAAGTTTTAAAATTCCTAAATACAGTCAGGCAAGCATTGTGCTGCTTTACGTTTTTTTCCTTTAAAAAATTTTTTAAATTGTAAAAAATAAAAATTAGAAAAAATTATAAAATATGAAAGGGGATAATCATATGGGTGGATTGATTCAAGGAGGAGATAGAGATTGGAAGAAGATGAACGATACAGGTGAAAAAGATTTAGAATTATTTTTAGATAAATTTTCAAATGATGGTAAAAAATCAGATGAGAAAAACTTAATAGAAATAGGATTGTGTGCCACTGCTTTTGGAATATTTGGATTAGGTTTTATGGCTAACCCTTTAATTCCAATAAGTTTAAGTGGAGTAGGTATAGTTACAACTGTATATGGTGTTTTTGATAAACTAAATTTATTTAAAGACAAAGATAAAGAGTTATGGAATCAATTCTTTATAAACTCTAATATTAATGTTAAAGAAAAAGATTTAATAATAACTCCACAATTAGTAGATAGAAAAAAAGCAGATTATGGAGAATTATTAATATTTAATATACCAGCAGGCAGTGCTATAACGTCTAAAAAATTTAAAGAAAAAGAAACGGAAATTAAAGAGTTTTTAAATGTAAATAACATAGAAATAGCCTATCATAACAATTGTGTCTTCATAAAGGTATTCAATAGAGATATGCAAACAAACATACAATTTGAATTGATAAATGTTAAAAGTCCTCAAAAGTATTGTATAGGTAAGAATATATCAAATGAACTAAGATATATAGATTTTGAAAAAGATCCTCATTGTCTAGTTGCTGGAAGTACAAACTCAGGTAAATCAACAATACTTAGAAATATTATTACTACAGCAATAGTATCTAAACCAAATGTCCGATTACACCTCGTTGATTTGAAATATGGTGCAGAATTTGGGTTATTTGCTAATCGCATGGATAAAATAGAAAATTTATGTTATGAAATAGATGATGTTTATGAAACAGTGAACAACTTAAAAAATATTGTTAAAAAGAGAATGATTTTATTTAAAAGAGTAGGAGTTTTAAATATTCAAGAGTATAATAAAAAATTTAAAAAAGAACAATTGGATTATCACTTGATGATTTTCGATGAAATTTCATTAGCAAGATCAGAGAAGAAATTAATTAAAAGCCTAGAGGATTTAATGGCTATTTCTCGTAGTGCTGGAATCAACTGCATTTTATCAACTCAACATCCAAGCAGAGAATTATTATCTAAATCACTTACATGTCATACAGATTGTATTATAGGTTTAAAAACAAGCAATGAAGTTAATTCAAGGGTAATAATGGGGGAAAATCATAGTGAATTAGCTACTCTTGAATGTAAAGGTAGAGCAATATTGAAGAGTAGTGCAGGATTTGAAAAAATTCAAGCATTCAATTTATCATCAGAGGAAACTAAGAAATTGATATATTCTAAAAAGAAGAAAGTTAATACAAATGTTCAATGTGTTGTAGAAAATATAAAATCTATAAGAGTTACAGAAGATAATCTTCAAGATATATTAAATAGATTTAAAAAGGATAAAGAGCTTAAACAAGATAAAAAAGTAAAATCTGTTTTAAGAGAGAGTAATGGTGAAGTAAATGATTTTGATTTTTTAGACAGCGAGGAGTGATATTGTGAGTGCTAAAATTCAAGATAGAGATTTAAAGGTAATAAATTTCATTGAAAAAGTAGGGGTTGCTACTACTAATCAAATATATCAGATGTTTTTTTCTAATAGAACAGATAGAGTTTGTTATAGACGTTTGAATAGACTTGTTCAAGAAAAAAAACTAAAAAGATTTAGAGAAAATCAAATTAGTGAGTATAAGTATTATATTAAGAAGAAACCAGTAAATATCAGACATGGAGTTTTGAGGACAGAATTTTATGTTCAACTATCTAAGCTATTTAATATTAAACATTTTAAAAAGGAATTTGAAATAAATAATATAAGAAGCGATGCATTGTTTGGTATAGAAAATAAAAAAACACAAAAAAAATTTCTACTTTTTTTAGAAGTAGAAATATCAAATAACAATTTAAAAAAGAAACTTAAAAAATATGAAGGTTTAAAAATAAGTAAAAAATATAAAGGAAAGTTACCTGTTTTCCCTATTCTTATTATATTAAGCAACAAACAAAAGATTGATACAAAATTAAATTATATACAAATAAAGACTGATTTTAGCAATATGAAAGATTTATATTTTCAATTTAGATAATTATTTATAGTTTTTTAAAAAAGTGAATAAGTTTATAATAATAATTTTTACTAACACTATAAGTTTCATTTTCCCAACTCGCATAGGTGCTTTTTCCAACTCCAAGAATTTCAGATGCTTTTATCATACTTATATTTTTTTTATTTCTCCACATTCTAAGCTTTTCAGGATAGTTACTAAGTAAAAATTTAGAATATCCATCAGAGCATATATAATTTAAATTAAGTACTTGTCCTAATTTTTCTAGTGCACTTTTGCTTGGATGAATAGTATTTGTTTCATAGCCATGGATAGCTCCTTCGCTTAATCCAGTTAGTCTTGATAAATCAAGTTGAGATAATCCTTTAGAAAGTCTTGATTTTCTTATTCTAGAACCAATAGTTTTTTCATCAATATGTGAATATAATTCTTTATAATAGTTAATAATAAATAATTTAGGTATTGCATTTTGGTCGGGCAAGCTGAAGCAATAATTACCGGTTATTTAGCGGGGAATAATAGTGTTAGAAATATAATTGGAATCCCACTTTTACAACTTCCAGTTAGTTTGGCAATAGGAGATATGATCTCTTACTCAAATGAAATGATGAATAAAGAAAATGGAAATAAATTGAGATTTACATTTGCTGGATCGATTTATTTTGAAAGAATGAAAGAAAAAGGTTTATATACTATAGATAAAAAAAATTTATATGAAAGAGTTAAAAGAGTAGGACTTTTAAACATATATGATGAAAAATTAATATAAAAAATTTTGTTATTTACGAGAATAACTCCTTTTTATCATAATGTAAGGGGTTATTCTCATTTTATTTTTTATTTCTTTTTTCAATGAAGTGACAATATTCATAGAAATACAAGGGAGTATATATATTACATGGGGAGTAGATAAATTAAATAAAGATTTTTTATATTTTTAGAGGAATTAATAAAAAAATGTAGAAATTTAGATAAAATGATATATGTTGTAAAATAAAGGAAGATTAAAAGTTGTTTGAGGTGATTAAATTGGCAGTTATGATTCCAGAAAGTATTAGTTATTTAAAAAATGCTACTGGGGGAGAAAAAAGAGTATTTAAAATTTTAAAAGAAACACTTCCTTCAAGTTATATAGTATGGTTTGATTTAAGAGTTAATAATAGATATCCAGACTTTATAATATTAGGACCTGATTTAGGTATTGTTATTCTTGAGGTAAAGGATTGGCAAATAGGATCTATAGAATCTGCAGATGCGAATTATTTTGAATTAAAAACTATGGGGAAGAAGATTAATCCATTAAAACAAGCTAGGAAATATATGTTCAATATAGTGGATGAATTAAAAAAAGATAAAAAGTTAAAAAATAATAATGATTATTTAAAATTTTCATATGGTCATGGTGTGGTTTTTACTAGAATAGCTAAAAAATCATTTTTAAATAGTCCTTTTGTAGATACAATAAATAAAGATTGTGTTTTATTTCAAGATGAATTAAAAATGATAGAAGATAATTTTGATGAAATATATTTAAAACAAAAATTAAAATCTATGATTCCTGTTAAGTATGATTTCGAACCATTGAATAGGAATATGATAGATAGAATAAGAGGGAATTTATTTAAAGAAGTTAAATTATCTCAAGATAATGAATCTATTTTTAAAGTAATGAATATAAATCAAGAACAATATGCTAAAGGATTAGGATATGGACATAGAGTAATAAGAGGGGTTGCAGGAAGTGGTAAAACTGTAGTTTTAATTTGTAGAGCTAAATACTTAGCTCAGCTTCATAAAGATTGGAAAATATTAGTTTTGTGCTTCAATAAAACGTTATCTACATTTTTAAGAACTTCAATAATAGATGATGGAATTGATAATGTTGAAGTTATTCATTTTCATGGTTTAATTAATAATATATCAAAACAGTTTAATTTAAAAACTCCAATATTTCAAGATAAAGATGTAACAGAAAATATATCTAAAATTACTGATGACATGATATCTGCAGATATGAGATATGATGCTATTTTAATAGATGAAGGGCAGGATTTAGATAAAGAATGGTTAAAATTTATTGTGAAAATGTTAAGAAATCCAGAACATAGTCATCTGCTTTTAGCTTCAGATGGAGCACAAAATTTATATAATAGAAAATATACATTAAAATCAGTTGGTATAAAAGCAACTGGTAGAACAGTTATTATGAGAGAAAACTATAGAAATACTAAGCAAATACTTGATTTTGCACATAATTTTTTAGTAGATAGTAGTATTTCAAGTTCAGATTTAACTTTTGATGAAGAAGATAATGATTTTTTAATTAATCCAGAAACATCTTTAAGAGTAGGAGAAATGCCAAGACTTATAAATTGTTTAGATTTTAAAGATGAAGTTGAAAAAATAGCTAAGAGAATTAAAGAACTTAAACAAAATGGAATACCTTATAGTGATATGTGTATATTACATCCATATAATTCATATAAAAATACTAATTATTTAAAAATTATGGAAGAAGTATTAAAAGAAAAAGGAATACCATGTTATTCAATAAGTAAATCTACAAGAACAAAATCTAATTTTAAATTAGACTATGATAGTGTGAAATTATCAACTATATATAGTGCAAAAGGATTAGATTTTAAAGTTGTATTTATATGTGGATTAAATGACGGGCTCGTAGAGAGAGGATATAATGAAGCTAAAAAATTACTTTATGTAGGAATGACAAGGGCAAGAGATATTTTAAATGTTACATATAGTGTACATAATGATATAATTGAATCTTTAAAAAAAACATATTCACAAATTAGTATAAATAACAATACTATAAAAACTAAAAAAGTTGAAAATAGAGTGTATCAAGGAAAAGATATATTTGATGATGAAGATAAAAAAGAAAGTAGAGGAATTTTTTCTAAAATTAAATCATTATTTAATATTTAAAGTATATAAAGAGTTAAATATCATTTTAAAAGATGGAATTTAGGACGTTAAAAGAAAGAAACTTATATGTAATACTAATGAATAATCAAAATACCTTGTAATTAGACAAAATATATGATAAACTTTCAGTGTTATCTGAATTTTAAAATTATTTAGTTTGATTTCAGTAACGATAATTAAGATGAAAAGGGGAGGACGGTGGAAAATGACGGAATTATTAAAGCAATGGAATCAATTGAGTTTGGTTAAGCGAATTATTATAGGTCTGATTACTGGTATTATTTTAGCTATTACAGTTCCTAATGTAGCAAAACCAATTTCTATTTTTGGTTCGTTATTTGTAGGTGCGTTAAAAGCAGTTGCACCTATACTGGTATTATTTTTAGTAATGTCTGCTATTTCTCAACATAAGAAAGGTCAAAAAACTAATATGAAATCAATTATTGTTCTCTATCTTTTAGGAACATTTTTAGCAGGACTTGTTGCTGTTGTAGCAAGTTTTATGTTTCCGGTAACATTAAAACTTGGAGCTGGAGCAGGGATTGAGAACTTAACACCTCCTAGAGGTGTTGTTGAAGTGTTGAAATCTTTACTTATGAATATAGTGGACAATCCTGTAAAAGCACTTGCAAATGCTAATTATATTGGCATTTTAGTTTGGGCATTACTTCTTGGGCTTGCATTAAAAAATGCATCTGAATCTACGAAAACAATGATTAGTAATATTTCAGATGCATTATCTCAAGTAGTAAAATGGGTGATTAACTTTGCACCATTTGGTATTATGGGATTGGTATTTGATACAATTGCTACAAATGGTATTAAAGTTTTACAGGACTATGTACAATTACTTTTTTTATTAGTCGGATGTATGGTTTTTATGGCACTTGTTGTAAATCCAATTATTACATTTATTAGTATTCGTCAAAATCCATATCCACTTGTATTAAAGTGTTTAAAGGATAGTGGGATTACAGCATTTTTTACACGTAGCTCAGCTGCGAATATTCCAGTAAATATGAACTTATGTGGAAAATTAGGTTTAGATAAAGATACTTATTCAGTATCAATTCCACTTGGTGCTACTATAAATATGTCTGGTGCAGCAATTACAATATCTGTATTGACACTTGCAGCAGTTAATACATTAGGTATTAAAGTTGATATTGGAACAGCATTGATATTGAGTTTACTTTCAGCTATAAGTGCTTGTGGAGCTTCTGGAGTAGCTGGGGGATCATTGTTATTGGTTCCTCTTGCATGTAGTTTGTTTAGGATACCAAATGATGTAGCGATGCAAGTTGTTGGTGTAGGTTTTATTGTTGGAGTTATTCAAGATTCTTGTGAAACTGCACTTAACTCGTCAACTGATGTACTTTTTACTGCTATTTCTGAATTTGCACAGTGGAGAAAAGAAGGAAAGAAAATAGTTATTCCTAAAAAATAGTGTATATAATCATTAAAGTCTTCTATTTGCAGTTGTAAAATTGCGATAGAAGACTTATTTTTTTGAAAAGTTAAAGTTAATTTAATCAAAAAATGAAATAAATTATAATTTTATGTAGGATTTACATATATAGAGCGAGAATATATATTTTGAAAAAATTTTCAATAAATTAGGAGGTGTTTTGTGTTGGGAAAATAAGTAATGTTATTAAAATGATTGTTCTTCTTCAAAGTAGACGTAAGATGAAAATACAAGAAATTGCAAATGAACTCGGAGTATCACAAAAACAAGTAAGAAATTATAGAAATAATTTATATGAAGCTGGTATTTATATAGAATCAGAACAAGGTCCTTATGGAGGATATAAATTATTGAATAATAATAATTTACTTGGGTTGAATTTATCAGTTGACGAAATTAGTGTAATAGATATTGTTTTAGAACAATTAAAATATAATGATTATATGTATACAAAAGAATTTCAATATATAGTTGATAAAATAAAAGCTGTTACTAATATAAAAAACGATTCAAGTAAAAATATGAATTATTTTATTAAAGAGGCTAAGGCAAGTTTAGAAGAAGATAAACAAAAAATTAAAGATATAAATATTGCAGTTATTACTAGAAAAAAAGTATATATGAAATATTATTCTTTAAATTCTGGTTTGAATGAAAGAATAATACATCCATATGGACTTTATCAATATAAGGGAGATATGTATTTAGCTGCTTATTGTGAAAAAAGAAAAAATATTATTGATTTTAAAATATGTAGGATAAAAGAATATCATGTTCTGGATACAAAATTTAAAATTCAAAACAATTTTAGCTGGAAAGAATACATGAAAAACTGTATTGGAATTTATAAAGATAGGGAAGAAATAGAATTAGAACTTAAAATAAAATATCCTCTTTCATACATAGTATCAGAAAAAATATGGGTAGATAATCAAGAAATAATTGAAAATGAAGACAAATCAATAATATTTAAAGCAAAAATGAGAGGAATAACGGAAATAAAAAGTTGGATATTGAGTATGGGAAGTAGTGTAGAAGTAATAAAACCAAAGAGTTTAAGAGATGAAATAAAAGAAGAAGTAAAAGAAATCCAAGAGATTTATTAAAAATTTTATAAACTGTACCAAAAAGTTCCACAATGTTGTTTATAATAGATGATGAGGAGGTGAGATAAATGAGATTGAGTTGTGAATTTAAATGCGATAGGTTTCCTATTACATATCATATGATGATTGTAAGTTTAATAAAAGATGCTCTTAAAAAGAGTGATGAAAATTATTTTAAAAAGATTTATTTGTATGATGAACAAAAAATTAACAAAAAACCTAAAAACTTTTGTTTTTCAGTATTTATGAAAAACTTCGAAAGACAAGAAGACATATTTATTATAAATGACAAAATTATTGTAAATATAAGTACTCCAGATTATGAATTTTTCATAAATATTTACAATGGACTTTTGAAAATAAAAGAATTTAAGTATAAAGATTTTACTATTAACAAAGTGAGAATGAATATTTTAAAAGAAAAAAATATAAATGAAAGTAGTGTAGTATTTAATACATTATCTCCTATTTGTGTAAAGGATAAAAATAATAATCCTGTAGATATAGAAGGTGAAAAATTTGAAGATGAATTAAATTATATTGTGGACAAGACTTTACAAAGCTATAGAGGCCATGGGGTTAAAGAAAGGATTAAATTTATTCCGTATAAAATGAAAAAAGTAGTTGTAAAACAGGACATTAGAAATTTTAAAGAAAATACAAATAAAAAATACTATTATGTTAATGCTTATTCAGGAATTTTTGAACTAAAAGGGGATATACAAGATTTAAAGGATATATATTTACTAGGGGTTGGTTTTAAAAGATCACAAGGTTTTGGAATGATAGATATTTTAAGATAGGAGGTGAGTAAAATAAGTAAATTAGTATTTTATAGAAGTGGAGAAGTAGTAAGGGATATTGGACTTATATATTTAGATAATATAATAACTGAAATGAGCAATGAAGGTTATAAGATAAGAAGTATTTTACATAGTAATTATTTAGAAATACACGAATTTAACAAAAATGAGTTTTTTAAATATATAATAAATCAAAAAGTATCAAAATATTTCCCGTATGTAAGAAATAGTTCAAAGTATGGACATAATTCACAAAGCGAAGAAAATTTTCATAGTAATTTTTTAAAATTATTAGATATAGTAGAAAAGCTAAATTTAAAAGATGAAAAAGAGCAAATGGAAATATTAAGAGATTATGAAAATTTAGAAGCAACTTGTACAATATGTCATACATATTTAATTACAAAATATGATATAACTCATAAAAATGAACTAAAGATAAGAAAGAATTCAAAATATAATTACTCATTTATGGGATGGGAAAATAATACATTTAATAATTATGGATTAGATAATCCGTCAGTTTGTTTTGTATGTGAATTTTTAAATTTAATGTATTTGCTATATATGAGTTTAGCAAAACCATCAGTATTAGTAGTTATTGAAGATTTAAAAGTAATGAAATTTTTAAATTATAAATTATTACTTTCAATAGAGAATTTAAATGAAAAAGGATTTTATAGAAAATTAGCTCAATATAAGAATAGAAAAGTTAGGCTATATAAATTAATAACTCATGCAAAAAAAGGAGTAATTCTTAAGTTGAATAGTATTTTAGAGTTTGAGAATATAATTAGAAATATTAAATTAAGTGATTTAATAGACAGATTTAATTTTGGTAAGGATAGTGCAGAAAAGAAAAAATTATGTAAAGGGTTTATTATTTCTAATAATATAGAATCTTTAAAATGCTTTTTAATAAAGGATTTATTATTTATTGATAATAAAGATGAAAAAAGAATTCTAGATGAATGGAAAAGTAAGAGTAATATAAAAATTTATTTAGAAATTTTAACTATAATAAGTAAGGAGGGAGAAAACATAAAAATGAATAAATTTAATAATCCAATGAAAGAAAATGAATTTGAGAAATTAGGATTTACCTTAGGAAGAAAAATTTCTCAAGAGAATAAAAAGACAATTATGTTTAAATTAAATCAAATGCTTAAAGCTGATAATAGAACTGGAATTTTTCAAACTTTAGTACATTTGATAACGGTAAATGAATTAAGTATACCTAAAAATTTTTCAAAAGTAATAATAAATGGAAGTGAATATGAGTTACATTATAATATTGGCAAACTTATGGAAAGTTTTTTAATTGAGAATAAGGAGGATGAATAAAATGAATAAAACTGTAATTTCATGCATTACTTTAACAATACTTACAAATAGTCCGGTAGCTTTATCTAATGATCAAGGATTTGGAAATTATACACCTATAAAAAAATGTTTTATGGGTGATGGACAATATGCTGTAACAAGTGTAGGTACAATAACATATGAAATGAGAAGAGCATTACATAAAAAGGGATGGAATTTAAGTGGTATTGTATTGAATGCTGATAAAAAAAATAAAGTTAAAAATATGTATCCAAAGGAAGAATATATTGAAATGGTTGATGAAAATGGATTAGAAAATGATATTTTTGGTTTTTTAATTCCTGATAAACAGTTAAATAAAACATCACCTTTAAGAATAATTCCATTTAAATCTGTTCATACATTTAAGAACGATACTCAATTAATTACTAATAAAGGTTTTTTAGATAAAGATTTAGAAAGAAAATATTTTGGTAAGGATGGCAAAAAATATGAAAAAGAGCTACCTCAAACACAAGCTTTAGCAAATGAAGAAATATTTGGAGATTATTATGTGTATACAATTACAATTGAGTTAGATAGGTTAGGGGTTCTAGAAGTTAAGGATGGAAAATATCTAGCTCCAAATGAAAGAATATATATGGATAAAAATATAAGAAAAAAGGCTTTAAAGGATATATTGGATGTTATATGTAATTTTACAAGAACAATTAAGCATCAGACAGTATTATTAAAACCATTAGCTGTATTTGGGGGAGCATTTGAATCTGTAATACCATATTTTTGGAATGATGTTGACATGGATAGAGATAATAATTTAATACTTGATAATGTAGTTGAAACTATAAATAGTTACGATTTAAAAAAGGAAAATACAATAGCAGTATACAGTAATAGAGTTAAAACTAAATTTGTTGAAATTGTATCTAAAGAAGATAAAGAGTTGATTTCCAAGGGGTATCCTGTAAAAGAAATTAATAACCTTTTAAAGAAAATTGACATAGATGAAAATAATAAATGGTATTTAACTGAAAAGGAAGATAAGAATGAGTAAACAAAAGGTTTTATTAATAGATATTCATCAACCATTTGCTCATTATAGAGATCCTAAAATAATACAGGATGATTATATACCAACCTTGAATTTACCACCTGCAACAACCATTGCAGGTATGATATCGTATTTAATTGATAGACAATTAAATACAGAGTTTAAAATAGGTGTAGTAGGTAGTTATAAAAATAAAGTAATTGAATTTATAAGAGGTGAAAATAGAGACTTTATAGGTGATTATGAGAAATTATTAAATAAAGAAAAAAAACGTATTAAGAAAAATAAATTAGAACAATCATTAGAGTATGGAGAATTTTATAATTATCATAAAAAAAGATATGGTAACAGAATAATGAATTTTGAAATTTTACAAAATGTGGATTTGAAAATATTTTTGAGTACTGAAAATAATGATTTAGTAAAATCAGCTTTAGAAAAGCCAAATAAATATTTAAGTTTAGGACGAAAAGAAGATTTTATAATACCAAAGAATAAAGGAGAAAGTTTTGTAAAAGAAGTTGAAATTGAGACTAAATTTATAAAAAGCAAAAAAGATGCAATTAAGAATGAATACTTATTTAAAAACACATATATTCCTGTAGATATTAAATCAGATAAATCAAGAAATATTATAGATAATGGAGTATTATATGCACTACCTAAAACATATAAAGACTTAAATGCTCAAAAAAAAGATAGAGTTATGAAATATGAACATTATATTTATCTTGATAATACTGGGGCATACATATACGACATAGAAGCCAATATTTATCAAAATCAAAATAAAGATGGACATATAGAAAATATTGTATTTACATGGCTTTAGGAGGGTGCATATTTATGAAAAAGCAAATATTAGCAAAATCAAAAAACAAAAACCAAAAAATAGAAATGGAAACATTGATTGAGCATATAGAAGATTTATTATATGTACTTGATAAAATTCTATGCAAGATTAAGTTCAAATATATAGATGAAAGAGTATCTAACACCGTACAAATTAATTTTGAGAAATTATTAAGATATATTTGTATTTTACATGATTTAGGAAAAATGAACTCAAAATTTCAACAAAAAATTGAATTAGCTAACAAAATAGATGAGCTTTCAAAAGAAGAAAATAAAGAGGAAATTTTAAATTTAAGATCTCGAGTTAAAAATATAAAAGATGAAAGACATAATATATTATCTGGAGGTTTTTTAAAGACGATTTTTAATGATCTAGACATTGATGAGTCATTAAAAACAGTATTATATAAAGCAATATTATTACATCATGGAAATTATGAAAAATACCTAGAAATATGTGAAAGTAAAATAGAAAAGGCTCTTTTAAGAGATGTTGAAGAAGGAATTTTTTTAAATGATGAATTTGATATTCAAGAAATCGAAGCATATATAAATAAATCTCTTAATATAAATATTGAATTTAATGAACAATTTTTAGATTATAATTTTATGGATGAACTTAGCGAAGATTTTGGTGGAAATAGAGATTTACAATATTTATATATAGTTTTTAAAGGATTTTTAAATTTAATTGATCATTTAGCATCTACACAAATAAAAGAATTTGAATATTTCTTACCTTATACAAAAGAAGAAATTGATAAAAAGTTAATAAACAACATTAAAGAAAAAACTAATAAGAATAATATAGAGTTTAGACCTATGCAAAATAAATTAAGAGAACTTATGGATGAAAATGTAATTACAGAGGCATTCACAGGAAGTGGTAAAACAGCTGCTGATTATAGATGGTATGGGAAAAGAAAAATATTTTTAGTTCCTAATAAAATTTCAGCAGAAAGTTTTTATAATGATGCTGAAAAAATACTTGGTGAAGAAAATATAGGAATATTACATGGAGATATATCTTTATATGTTGAAGATGATAATAGTAATGTAAATAGTGAAGGGGTAAAAACTACTTTAAGAGATAAAACTTTATCTAGAAATTTTGCAAAATCATATATTATAGCAACTGTTGATCAATTACTACTTTCAATGTTTAAATATCCAGGTTATGAAAAGATATTTGCAAGCATATATGAGAGCTATATAACTATTGATGAAGTACATTTATTACATCCAAGAATGTATTTAACATTAATATATTTTATACAGTTTGCAAGCAAATATTTGAATACTAAATTTCATTTAATGACAGCTACATTACCACAGGCATATAAAGAAAAACTAATGGAATGCAATGTAGACTTTATTGAATCTAATAAAGATGAACAAGTTGAAGAAAATAGAAAAATTGAACTTAAAGTGTTAAAGAATGATGAAAAAGTTATCATGAAAGAAATAGAAAAAGCTCTTAAAAATAAATGTAAAATTTTAATAATAAGAAATACAGTTGATAAGGCAATAGATATATTTAATAAAGCAAAAGAAAAATTTCCGCAAAATGAAATAAATTTATTACATAGTAGATTTACTTTTGAAGATAAAAAGCAAAAGTATATAGATATATTAGAGCAAAAAGGTGATATATGGGTTTCTACTCAGGCTGTTGAAATATCACTAGATTTAGATTTTCAAGTTATTATTAGTGATAATGCACCAATGGAATCTATTATACAAAGAATGGGAAGATGTAATAGACATGATACCTTAGAATTCGGTACATTTTATATTTTAAATGAAACTGAAGAAGATGTGTATCCTAAAGTAGTAAAAAAATCAACGTTAAAGCAACTAAAGGAATTAAAAAATAAAGTTATATCTATGAAAGATAGAAAAGAAGAACTAGAAAAGTATTATTGTTTAGCAGAAATACAAAAGTATTTTGAAGATGAATTTCAAGAAGCAGAAAGAAGCATAAAAAACATTTATGGTTTAATGTATGGAGAACTAAATGGGGAAGAAATAATATTTAATTATGAACCATATTTAAATATTGTTGATAATAAGAAAGAAGCAAGTAAATTATTTAGAAATATAAATATAAATGCAAAAGTTATATTAGAAAGTGATTATAGAAAACTTGAGAAAAAAAGAGCTTCTTTTAAAGAATATCAATTTAAATCTATACAAATTTCAGAGGGTTATTATCATAAATTAAATGGTCTTGGTGCATTGTATATTGAAGAAGGATATTTAATTTTAAGAGATATGTATTGTACTTATGATAAAGAAAGAGGTTTAGAAATTAAAAACAAGTCAGAACTAAAGAAATTAAGTATAGAAAATTATTTTCTTTAATTTATATTATAAGGAAGGGAGTGTTGATAATTTTACCTAATTCAATGCTCCTTATTTTATAAATTTAAAACTTTAATGAAGAAATACAATTTATGTAATTAAAGAGAGGTATTGACATGGAATTAGATTTTGAAAAATTAAAGGTACAGGGAGTTAAAATAAACTACTATTATATATGTAAACGTAAACTTTGGTTATTTGACAAAGGTATTACTATGGAACAAAATAGTGATAGAGTATTAAGTGGTAAACTAATACATGAAAAATCTTATCCAAGATTAAAAAATAAAGAAGTTATGATAGATGATATTTTAAAATTAGATATTATGCAAGGAGAATATATAAAAGAAACTAAAATAAGCAGTAAAATGCCTAAAGCGGATAAAATGCAGCTTATATATTATCTTTATTACCTAAAAAAACTAGGGATAATTAAAAAAGGAATAATTAATTATGTAAAAGAAAAAAGACAAGAAGAACTAGAATTGACTAAAGAAGAAGAAATAAATATAGAAAAAACATTGATTGAAATAAACAAAATTACAAAAATGAAACATCCACCTAAGTTAGAAAAACTACTTATCTGTACTAAATGTGCATATTATGAGTTTTGCTTTGCAAAGGAGGAATAATTTTGCGTAGAGATTATTATATTTTTAGCCATGGCAGACTTAAACGTAAAGATAATACTATATATTTTATAGATGATATTGATAATAAAAGAGCACTTCCTATAGAGCAAATTGATAATATTCATTTATTTGGTGAAATAGATATAAATACAAAATTACTTAATTATTTAGCTCAATATGGTGTTATGCTTAGTTTTTACAATTATTATGGATATTACTCTGGTACATACTATCCAAGAAAAAAGAATGTATCAGGATTTACTACAGTTCATCAATCATATTTTTATATTGACTATGATCGAAGACTTGAAATTGCTAAAGCATTTGTATATAGTGCTATTCATCATATATTAAGAAATATGAGAAGATATAAAGAAAAAATAAAAGATGATTTAATACAAGAAATAGAATGTGAAAAAGAAAATATAGATAAAGTAAAAGAAATAGATGAATTAATGGGTATAGAGGGAAGAATAAGGAAAAAATATTATTCTTCATTTAATGATATATTAAAAAATGGATTTACATTTGAAAAAAGAGAGAAAAGACCTCCATCGGATCCAGTAAATGCACTTATTTCTTTTGGAAATAGTATAATGTATACTTCGGTTTTAAGTGAAATATATAAAACACAACTAGATCCAACTATAAGTTTTCTTCATGAACCATCAACAAAGCGATTTTCGCTTAGTTTAGATATTGCAGAGATATTTAAACCACTTATCATTGATCCTATAATTTTTTCTTTAATTAATAATAGAGTTATAACTAAAGATGATTTTAAAATTGAAGGAGAAATATGTTTTTTGAGTGAAAGTGGAAGAAAAAAATTTATTTCAGAATTTGAACAAAAGATGTCAACAACTATAAAACATAGAAAGCTTAAAAGAAAAGTATCATATAGGACTTTTATAAGATTAGAGTGTTATAAGCTTATTAAACAATTTATAGGAGATGAAAAATATAAACCTTTAAAGGCTTGGTGGTAATATGTATATAATTTTAACTTATGATGTAGAAGTAAAAAGAGTTAGTAAAGTTAGAAAATGTTTAAAAAAATATTTAACTTGGACCCAAAATTCTGTATTTGAAGGTGAAATAACAGAAGGTAAATTGCATAAATGTTTAAGTGAGATAGAAAAAATGGTGAGTAAAAAAGAAGATTCAATATATATTTATAAAATAAACACTCCTAAGTTTATAAAAAAAGAGATTATTGGTAAAACGAAAAATTTCGATGAAATGTTTTTATAATTTTATTTTGCAGTAAACCTATTTTTTGATGAAGTGGGTTTTATATATTAGAATATAAGAGGTTGAAAGATGATGATAAAATGTATTATTTACACTATTGGAGGTTTACTGCAAATTTAGAAAAAATAGAGGATTTTTAATGTGGTTTGAAGAATGTAATATTAATGGATTAAAAGATTTTATATTTTAGGGGTTTTATATTAACTATGAGAGATGTAAATTAGCCAACTTCTGTGACATGTGACAATTCTTTTGTAAGTTTTATATTAACTATGAGAGATGTAAATCAATA
>NZ_FQXH01000046.1 GCF_900129915.1 Tepidibacter thalassicus DSM 15285 | reverse complement strand
GTCCACAATGATAACATGTATTAGGCATATAGGTTAATGTAGCATAAAAAACTTTAGATTTAACATTGTTAATAATTTCTTCAGAGTAATAATTATCATTAAAAGTTATATTAGGGTCTTTTAAATTAAGCAAATTTAGTATAAAATTATTATGAGACATGAGAAATCACTCCTTTTATGATTTTTTTGTGGTGATTAAATTATAACTAAGTGATTCTCTCTTGTCTCGTTTTTTTATACAAAAAATTAGTGTTAGTTTTCACCAACACTAAATATTATAGACCCTTAATTATTCCAACATTTTTTTTATAATTTGTAGCTTTTTTATTTTTATAATGCACTTTTATATATTTCTATTATTTCTTCTAAAGTAGCTTGTTTAGGGTTTGTTAAACCACAAGCATCTTTTAATGCATTTTCAGCAAGTGTTTTTAAGTCTTCTTCTTTAACTCCTAATTCTTTTAACCCAGAAGGAATTCCTATATCTGAAGAAAGTTTTTTGATGGCGTTAATAGCTTTTTCACATGCTTCTTGAGGAGTAATATTATCTGTATTTTCACCCATGGCTTTAGCTATATCTATAAATCTCTCAGGAACTACTTTAGCATTATATTTTTGAACATGAGGAAGAAGTACAGCATTACATACTCCATGTGGAAGATCATAAAATCCGCCTAATTGATGAGCCATAGCATGAACATATCCAAGACTAGCGTTGTTAAATGCCATACCAGCTAAAAATTCAGCATAAGCCATTTTATCTCTAGCTTCTTTATTTTGACCATTATTAACTGCTTCTCTTAAATATTTAGATATTAACTGAATAGACATTAAAGCACATGCATCAGTAATAGGAGTAGCTTCAGTTGAAACATAAGCTTCTATTGCATGAGTTAAGGCGTCCATTCCTGTTGCAGCAGTTAAAGATTTTGGCATATTTATCATAAGTAGAGGGTCATTTACTGCTATAGTAGGTGTTGTATGATAGTCAACAATAGCCATTTTTACATGTCTTTCTTCATCTGTAATTATACAAAATCTAGTCATTTCACTAGCTGTTCCAGCAGTTGTATTAATAGCTACTAAAGGCATCATAGCTTTAGTTGACTTGTTTACACCTTCATAATCTTTTATAGATCCACCGTTAGACGCTACAATACCGATACCTTTTGCACAGTCATGAGGAGATCCACCTCCGAAAGATATTATAAAATCACAATCATTTTCTTTTAGTAGTTTTAGACCATCTTCAACATTTTTAACTGTTGGGTTAGGTTGTGTTTTATCAAATATAACATATTCAATATTTTTATCATTTAAAACTGAAGTTAATTCGTTTACTAGTCCTATTTCAACTAATATTTTATCAGTTACAATTAATGCTTTTTTTAATCCTAAAGAAGAAATTTCTTCGCCAGCATCTTTTAAAGAACCAGGTCCCATTAAATTTATAGATGGCATATAAAATTTGTATGTTTTATTCATATATAAAACCTCCTTGAAAAATAGTTAAAAAATTAACTTGAAAAGTTACACTTATAATTTTAAAATATTGTTTACAAACAAACTAATCTAAAATTAAAAAAAATATGTCTAAATTTAAAAAAAATAGTAAAATAATATATAAAAAAGAAAAGAGGAATACGTATGCTTAAAAGCTTTGATAGAAATTTAGAACTTTTAGATGGTTTAGAAACAGAATATATGAGACTTTTATATTATGATTTTTCTCAACCGTATAATGGAAATTATAGATCTTATGAAAATAATAGAATATGTACCATATTAAGTGGAGAAAAGAAAGTAAAAATAAATAATAAGAAAATATTTTGTTATGGTGAAGAAGAATTTGTAATATTACCTCAAAACTCTCAGGTCTATATGGAAATAAATAAACCAACAAAGGCTTTAGTGTTAGAAATAAAAGAAGATGTAATAAAAAATATAACTAGTAAGGTGAGTTTGGATTTTCAAATAGATATAGAGACTAAAGACGGGGGACTATTTATTGGAAAAAAAACGCTTAATATAAAATTGGCTATGGAAAAAATAGTAAAAACGTATTATTCTTTAGAAAAAAATAAAGCTTTTTTAATGGATCTTTATCTTCAGGAAATGATGTACAATATATTAAAAATAAAGGGAGCAGATATTATATTGACAAAAGAGAAGAAAAATCCTGTATTTTTAGCTATTAAGTATATGAAAGAAAATTATAATAAAAATATAAAAATAAAAGATATTGCTAATAGTTTAGGTATGTCTGAGTCAAATTTTTGCATTTATTTTAAAAAAGTTACAGGAATAACTCCAAAAAAATATTTAAAGAATATAAAATTAAATAAAGCTGTAGAGCTTTTAAAAGAAAATAATGTTACGGAAGTAGCGTTTGATTTAGGGTATGAAAATATATCTTATTTTATAAATGAATTTAAAAATAAATATGGATTTACTCCAAAGCAATATCAAAAAAATATACAAGGCCTATAAATACAAGGCTTTTTTTTATATAAAAATTTAATAAATAATTAAAGTATAAATTTTGGTATAAAAGTCTAAAATTTAATATATAAATTGTTAAAGGAGGGAGTAATAATGAATGTGAATTTTTTTAAAAAGGAAATTAATGAAAATGAAGAATTTATGAATGATTTAAGAAAAGCATATTTAGATTTAAAATCAGCAGAATCATTTTTTGAAAACGTTAAAGATCCCGATTTAGTGGATTATGCTGTATTTAGGTTAGAAGCTGCTAAATCTAAATACTCTTATTTTTTAAGAAAAGCAAAACAAAAAGGAGTGATTTATAAAGGAGCATATAATACATAAATTTTTAGTATAATTTATTGGGAGGGGGATTATGGATACTTTTTTACAAATAAAGGTTATATTAATATATGGTATAATATTGCTAAGTATTTATACAATATTTTTATTGATAATAGGACCATTGAAATTTTTAGGCAAAATAGGAATTAGGATGGTATTTGGAGGAATATGTTTATTTACTTTAAATTATATATTAAACATATTGCATATTAATTTTAATATAGGAATAAATTTAATAACTTCTTTTATAACAGGATATTTAGGAATATTTGGAGTGTTAGCTATTTCTTTAGTAAAATATTTTTTGTAATTTTAGAAAAGCGAATATTGAGCTTTTCTTTTTTTGTAGAAAAATATATTCGACACTTTATAAATATAATTATATAATTGAAATATAATATTATTTGAAATTATTAAGGAGATGATGTTGTGTTTGTTATATATAAAGATGAAATATTAGATAGTAATGATATAAAAAAGATAATAGAAGAAAATAGTAAATTTAATATAATAGAAGATATGAGTTTAAGATCTAAAAGAGAGGATATAATAGCATTTAATATGTCTATTGATATTAATATTTTAAATGAAATACTTAAAGATGATGGATATGATATTGATGAAGAAGATAAAGAAGAGTTACTTGATGAATATATGGATTTAGCAGATACATTAGCTATTGAATTGGAGAGAATTATGCCTAAGAATTCTATAATAAGGGTTTATTCATATAAATATGATGAACTAGAAAATATTATAAAAGTGGTTTTTGCCATGGCACATAAAGAACTAGGTGATTTAAAGTTAAATGATGTAGTAAAGAGACTTTTAACTTCAGTATCATAAAATATAATAAATAATTAGTATTAAAAAACTCCATAGTGGAAATAATATTTTATAAAAATTAGAATATAGGAGGTATTACTATGGAGTTGATAGCTAGGAGTTCTTTAGGTAATGTTAAGGCTAAAGCATTAAGAAAAAGGGGTCTTGTTCCTGGTGTTTTGTATGGTAAAAATATGAATCCTATTTCTGTTGTCTTAGATAAAAAAGATTTAAAAAAAATATATCAGGAAAAAAGAGAAAATGAAGTTTTTGATGTAAATTTAAATGGTCAAACTCATACAGTTTATATCCATGAAGTTCAAAGAGATGTCATAGATGATAAAGAATTTATTCATTTTGATTTACATAAAGTAACAAATGAAGATTTTATTCATACTCATGTTCCGGTAGTTTTAGTAAATAAAGATCAAATAGAAAGTCAAGGGCTTGTAGTTCAACAACAGCTTTTGGATGTTGAAGTGAAATATCCTGTATATAATAAAACAACAGAAATAAACGTGGATATGTCGCAACTTTACAATGGAGGATCTTTAACTGTTGCAGATTTAACTGTACCTCAAGGAGTTTCGGTTTTAAATGATAGAAATGCTATAGTAGCATCTGTAAGTTATCCTAAGATGCATGAACCAATAGAAGATATAGATGAAGTTGAATAAAAAAATTTATAAAAAAGTGTTGACAATGAAAAACAAAGATGATATACTATTACTTGTCCTCGATAAGAGGGCAAGAAAATTGAACTTTGAAAACTAAACAGTAGGTAAAGCCAGTAACGAAATTTTATTTTGAGAGTTTGATCCTGGCTCAGGATGAACGCTGGCGGCGTGCCTAACACATGCAAGTCGAGCGAGG
>NZ_FQXH01000018.1 GCF_900129915.1 Tepidibacter thalassicus DSM 15285 | reverse complement strand
AGCGCTGAAAGCATCTAAGCGCGAAGCCACCCTCAAGATAAGATTTCCCACCGTAAGGGTAAGACCCCAGGAAGACTACCTGGTAGATAGGTCCAAGGTGTAAGCTCAGTAATGAGTTCAGCTGATGGATACTAATAGGTCGAGGACTTGACCAATAAATCTGTGCAGTTTTGAAAGTATGAAAAAAAATAAAGATTATGTGGTTACAATAGCGAGGAGGATACACCTGTTCCCATTCCGAACACAGAAGTTAAGCTCCTCAGCGCCGATGGTACTTGGAGGGAGACCTCCTGGGAGAGTAGGACGTAGCCACGTAATCTTTTTTTGTGTGTTTTTGTTAAAGTAATAACTAATAGCTCTGGAATAAAAAAGAATATTGTTGAATAAAATAATAAAAGTATTACTTTGTTAAATAAATTTCATAATGTCGAATTGATTTAATGTAAAAATAAAACCTGCACAATAAAACGTTTTCCTGAATAAAAAAGATTTTTTTAAAAAAAATTAAAATAAAATTATTGACAATATTTAAAAAAAATAGTACTATAAAGACAAGAAAGTTAGTTAAATAACTATCAAACTTTAAGGAGGTATATCATGTCAAAAGTTGAAAAGCAAAAGAAAGATCCTAAACTTATGATAGATGAATTAGTTGCCAAAGCAAATAAGGCAAGAGAAGAATTTTTAAAATTAGATCAAGAAACAGTTGATAATATAGTTAAAGCAATGGCTCTTGCAGGGCTTGATAAACATATGGAACTTGCTAAAATGGCAGTAGAAGAAACTGGTAGAGGAGTTTATGAAGATAAAATAACAAAGAATATGTTTGCAACAGAATATATATATCATAGTATAAAGTACGATAAAACAGTTGGGGTTATAGAAGAAAATGAAGAAGAAGGATATATGTTAATTGCTGAACCTATTGGAGTTATAGCTGGAGTTACACCTGTTACAAATCCTACTTCAACTACTATGTTTAAATCTATAATTTCGATGAAAACTAGAAATCCAATAATATTTAGTTTCCATCCATCAGCTCAAAAGTGTTCGGTAGAGGCTGCTAGAATAGTTAGAGATGCTGCTATAAAAGCAGGAGCTCCAGAGAATTGTATTCAATGGATAGAAGAACCATCTATTGAAGCTTCAAATCTTTTAATGAAACATGAAGGTGTTTCTTTAATTCTTGCAACAGGTGGACCAGGAATGGTTAAAGCTGCTTATTCTTCAGGAAAACCAGCTTTAGGTGTTGGTGCTGGTAATGTTCCTTGTTATATAGAAAAAACAGCTGATATAAGACAAGCTGTTAATGATTTAATACTTTCTAAGACATTCGATAATGGTATGATATGTGCATCAGAGCAAGCTGTTATAATAGATCAAGAAATATACAGAAATGTAGTTAATTTGATGAAAGAATATAATTGTTATTTCTTAAATAAAGAAGAAATAGCTAAGCTTCAAAAATTAGTTATAAATGAAGAAAAATGTACTATTAATCCTGATATAGTAGGACAAAGTGCATATAAAATAGCTAAAATGGCAGGACTTAATGTTCCAGAAGATACTAAAATATTAGTGGCAGAACTTGAAGGGGTAGGACCTAAATATCCATTATCTAAAGAAAAACTAAGTCCTATACTTGCTTGTTATAAGGTTAAAGATAGTGAAGAAGGTATACAAAGAGCTGTAGAAATGACTGAGTTTGGTGGACTTGGACATTCTGCTGTAATTCATTCAAATGATGATGATGTAATATATGAATTTGGTAAAAGAGTTAAGACTGGTAGACTTTTAGTAAATGCACCGTCAACTCATGGAGCAATAGGTGATATATATAATGCTAATATGCCATCACTTACTCTTGGTTGTGGATCTATGGGTAATAACTCAACTACAGATAACGTATCAGCAGTAAACTTAATAAATGTTAAAAAGGTGGCGAAAAGAAGAGTGAATATGCAGTGGTTTAAAGTTCCTGAAAAGATATATCATGAATTTGGTTCAGTTCAATATTTAACTAAAATGCCAGATGTAAATAGAGTGGTTATAGTTACAGATAGAATAATGGTTGAGCTTGGATATGTAGATAAAGTAATGTATCATTTAAGAAAGAGAATGAATAATGTGATGATTGAAGTATTCTCTGATGTAGAGCCAGATCCATCAGTTGAAACTGTAATGGCAGGAGCTAATTTAATGAAATCATTTAAACCTGATACTATAATAGCTCTTGGTGGAGGATCTGCTATGGATGCTGCAAAAGGAATGTGGTTATTCTATGAACATCCAGATGTAGATTTCAATGGATTAAAACTTAAATTTATGGATATAAGAAAGAGAACATTCAAATTCCCTAAATTAGGAAAACTTGCTAAGATGGTAGCTATTCCTACTACATCAGGAACAGGTTCAGAAGTTACAGCATTCTCTGTTATTACTGATAAGAAAAATAATATTAAATATCCTCTAGCTGATTATGAGCTAACACCAGATGTAGCTATATTAGATCCAAGTTTTGTAATGACAGTTCCTGCTAGTGTAACAGCTGATACAGGAATGGATGTTTTAACACATGCAATAGAAGCGTATGTATCAGTTATGGCTACAGATTTTACAGATGCATTAGCATTAAAAGCTATACAATTAGTATTTGAATATTTACCAAGAGCATACAAAAATGGAAAAGATAAAGAGGCTAGAGAAAAAATGCATAATGCTTCTTGTATGGCGGGAATGGCTTTCACTAATGCATTCCTTGGAATAAATCACTCATTAGCTCATAAGCTAGGAGGGGAATTCCATATACCACATGGTAGAGCAAATGCAATACTTCTTCCACATGTAATAGAGTATAATGCAACTAAGCCTAAGAAATTTGCTGCATTCCCTAAATATAAGGAGTTTATAGCAGATAGAAAATATGCAGAAATTGCAAAAGCTTTAGGGTTAAAAGCAGATACTGTAGAAGAAGGAGTAAAATCTTTAATAGAAGCAATTAAAAATTTAATGAAAGAGTTAAATGTTCCAATGTCTGTTAAAGAATGTGGAATTGATGAAAAAGAGTACTTTGCTAAGATAGATGAGCTTTCTGATAAAGCATTTGAAGATCAATGTACACCAGCAAATCCTAAACTACCACTAGTTTCAGAATTAGCTGATATATATAAAAAGGCTTATGGAAAAGTAAGTAAGTAAAAAATGGGAGCTAAAATAGCTCCCATTTTTTACTTATATTAAATGAATAAGTTTATTCCAGAATCTTCTGCTGCTCCAAGATATGAAGCAACTCCGCCTAGTTCAACTCCATCTATAAGTTCTTCTTTTTTGATTCCCATTATATCCATAGACATAGCGCAAGCAACAATTCTAACTCCTAAATCCATGGCATTTTTAATTAAAGTTTCAAGCGAATCTACATTTTTCTTTTCCATAACATAGTTTATCATTTTAGGGCCCATACCAGCCATATTCATTTTTGAAAGAGGTAATTTTGAAGGACCTTTTGGCATCATCATACTGAACATTTTTTCAAGGATATCTTTTTCAACTTTAGGGCTGTTTTCTTTTCTCAATACATTAAGCCCCCAAAATGTGAAAAACATAGTTACTTTTTTACCCATAGAAGCAGCGCCTGATGCTATTATAAATGAAGCTATGGCTTTATCTAAATCACCACTGAATACTACCATTGTAGCTCCATCTTTATTTTTTTGTAAGATATTAGTATTATTATTTATATTGTTCTTTTTTCCTTTTTGAATTAAAGCTTTAAATACTTTATTTTCAAAGTTTGATTTAAGAAGTGTATTACCAGTTTTTTCACACCAAGATTTAATGTCTTTTGCGAATCCAGGATCACTTGCAGTTACTTCAAGAACTTCACCTTCACTCATATTTTCTATATTTTGGTATACTTTCATAATAGGACCTGGACATTGAAGACCACAAGCATTTAAAGATATTTTAGGAACAATTTCTTCTAGACAACTAGTATCTATGTGAGCTACTCCAGAATCATCAATATCAGGAGTACAGTTATTTTCAAAATCTGAACTAAATACAGATGAATAAGTTTTATATCCTCCATCTAAATTTTTAACTTTATATCCATTTTGCATTAAAATTCTAGCGGCTAAATATCCTCTAAGTCCTACTTGACAAGTTACGTATATTTCCTTGTCTTTTGGAATTTCGTTAAGTCTGTTTCTAAGTTCACCTAAAGGAATATTAATAGATCCTTCAATATATCCCATATCTCTTTCAATTTCATCTCTTACATCTATTAAAATACCACCATTTTTTATTATTTCATCTATTTCATTCCAGTAAACAATATCTACTAATCCTTCTATTATATTAGATGCTACATATCCAGCCATATTTACAGGATCTTTAGCAGATGAGTACGGAGGAGCATAAGCTAATTCTAAATCTGGAAGATCAAATACAGTAAGATTTCCTTTAATAGCTGTAGCTATAACATCTATGCGTTTATCAACTCCGTCATAGCCAACTGCTTGAGCACCAAATATTTTACCATTTTCAGGATCGAATATTAATTTAAGTGTTATAGGGAATGATCCAGGATAATATCCGGCATGAGAACCTGGATGAATGTGTATAGATTTATATTTTATACCTAGTTTTTTTAAAGTTTTTTCATTATTACCAGTAGAAGCTACTGTCATGTCGAATACTTTTGCAATAGAAGTACCCATTGTTCCGTTGTATTTGACATTTTTTCCATTTATATGATCAGCAACTAGTCGACCTTGTCTATTAGCTGGCCAAGCAAGAGGAATCATTGTAGGTTTTCCGTTTATATAGTCTTTGACTTCAACTGCATCACCAAGTGCATAAATACTTTTGTCAGAAGTTCTTAGAGTTTCATCTACTTTAATAGTTCCTCTTTCGCCAAGCTCAAGACCAGCATCTTTTGCAAGACTACTTTCAGGTCTAACACCGATAGATAAAATAATCATATCGGTATTTATTTCTTTTCCACTTGAAAGGAGTATTTTTTTTCCCTTATTTTTGAATTCTTTAACTCCATCTTCTAAAATTAGGTTAACTCCTTTGTCTTTTATGTGGGAATGAAGAATACATGCCATTTCAAAGTCAACAGGTGCCATTATTTGATTTGCCATTTCAACTAATGTAACTTCAATGCCTTTATCGTGAAGATTTTCAGCCATTTCTATTCCTATAAATCCTCCACCTATTACGACTGCTTTTTTAGGTTTTTTAGTATCTATAAATTCTTTTATATTATCTGTATCAGGAATATTTCTAAGAGTAAATAAATTATCAGTTTCCTCAATTCCAGGAATAGGAGGTTTTATTGGACTTGCACCAGGTGATAATACTAAATAATCGTAGTTTTCTTCATAAATTTCTCCAGTTTTTAAATTTTTAACAGTTACAGTTTTTTTATCTCTGTTTATTTTTGTAACTTCGCTTAAGTTTCTTATATCCATGTTGAATTTTTTAGACATGCCTTCAACTGTTTGAACAAGTAAAGATTCTCTTTCGGTTATGGTACCACCAATATAATATGGAAGACCACAGTTAGCAAAAGATATATATTCACCCCTTTCAAACATTATTATTTGAGCATTTTCATCCAATCTTCTAAGTCTTGCAGCAGTAGAAGCTCCCCCTGCAACTCCACCTACAATAACAATTTTTTTATTCATTTTAATCCTCCTTTTTATTATTTTATTTATATATTAAGATAATATGATATTTGTTTTAAAAAAATAAACTTAAAATAGTGCCTTTATTATTTTTTCTACTTTTTCATTAGATATTTTATATATTATTTCAAGGCCATTTCTTTCTCCGCTTATTATTCCTGCAGTTTTTAATTTTGATACATGTTGAGATATAGTAGATTGAGGCATATTAAGACAGTTTTGAATATTAGATACATTACTAGAACCTTTTTCTAAAAGACCTTTAACTATACACAATCTTACAGGATGAGATAAAGCTTTTAAAAGCTCTGCATTTTCTGTTAGAAGTTTAGAATCAATTTTGTAATTTTCCATTTTTATTCCTCCTATAATACTGTATATTATTATATTACGATGTAATAATATGTTTGTCAATTATTTAATAATGGAAATTATTTCAAATATATATTTTAAAATTAATGGAACTTTTTTGTTTTTTAATCGTCTAATAAAATAGAATAGAAAAAAAGGAAGGAGAAAATTATATGAATATTAAAAAGAATATTATAGCAAAGACATTAGTAGGAGTTGTTTTAGCGACATCCATATCACCGATATTTGCAGATGAAAAAAATACTGATTATTTAGTTCCAGTTCTTTATGAAAAAAGAGGTATTAATGTGATTGTTGATGGAAAAAATATTGTATTTTCAGATGAAAAGCCTATGATATTAGATGGAAGAACTATTGTACCTATAGAATTTTTATCTGAAAATTTAGGGGTTAAGATTACATGGGATAAAAATAAAAAAGTAGTAAATGTGGAAACTGAATATACAGATATAAAAATGACTGTTGAAGATAAAGAAGTATTAATATATCATAAATATGATTTAACAGGAGAACCAGAAAAAATCAAATTAGATGTACCAGCTACAGTTATTGATGATAATATTTATGTACCTTTAAGATTTATATCTGCTGTAGTTGGATATAATATTATTTGGAATGAAAGTACTCAAACTGTTATTTTAAATAAAAGTAATGTAAGCAAAATAAAAAATGAAATTAAATTAAAAGAAAATCCAACAACAGGATATGTATGGCATTATGATATTGAAAATAAAGATATAGTTGAGGTTGTTTTTGATAGCTTTAAAGGTAGTGAAAAATCAAATATTTGTGGAATGGGTGGAGAGCATATTTGGAAATTAAAAGGATTAAAAGAGGGATCTACAATTATCAAGTTTGATTTATATAGAGATTCTGAAGGAAAAGAACAATCTATAGATACGAAAGAATATATTGTAAATGTATCTTCTCAATTAGAATTATCTATAAAGGAGAAAGAAAATGTATTTGCTGGAGGTAGTGAATATTTTGACGAAGCTACTGGTTTGTATAAAATGATAGGAAAAGTTAAAAAAATTCAAAACAATAAATTTGGAGTTATGGCTTTAGTTGAAGGGAATGGAATGTATGATAAAATTAAATTTATGATAAATGAAGATACAGAAATAGTAACTACTGATGGAATTAAATTAGGTGTTAATGATTTGCAAAATAGTTCAAATATAATAGTTTATCATGATGCAAAAATGACAAGAAGTTTACCGCCAATTGCAAATGCTAAAAAAATAATTGTGAAAGATATTTATTGTAAAGAAGGAGAAATTTCGCAAATTGAAGATATAAAAGAAGGAAAAATAATATTTATAGGAAAAAATATGAATGAAGGAATTAAGTTTAATGTAAGTAATAAAACGGATATAGTAAATGAACAAGGAGAAAAATTATCTATAAAAGACATAAAAGAGGGAATAAAGGTTAAAATATATCATAGCCCTATAATGACTATGAGTTTACCTCCTATAACTAATGCAGAGAAAATTATTATAATGAGTTCAAACTAATTATAAAAATAGCAGGAATTATTCCTGCTATTTTTGTTATAATGAATAGTAAATTATAATCAATTTAAATTTTGAAAGAATATAATTTACGTTATGAATTTCAATAAAGTCTACATTTAAAATATTTAGAATAAAGACTTTGTTATAATGAATAGTAAATTATAATCAATTTAAATTTTGGAGGATTAAAATGGAACAAAGATATAAAATATATTCACAATATTTAAAAGAAAAATATGGAGAAAAAGTATACAAGCTTCCTATAAATTTACCAATAACTTGTCCTAATAGAGATGGTGTAGTAGGAGTTGGAGGATGTACATTTTGTGCTGATGTAGGAGCAGGATTTGAGTCTTTAGAAAATACGTTATCTGTTAGAGAACAGCTTGAAAAAAATATGAGTTATATAAGAAAAAGATATAAAGCTAATAAATTTATAGCATATTTTCAAAATTATACCAATACATATATGTCGCTTGATAAATTTGAACAATATATAAATGAAGCGTTAATTGATGATATAGTTGAAATAGCTATATCAACAAGACCAGATTCTATAAATGAGGAGTATTTAAAAATATTAAAAAAAGTAGAACAAAAAGGAGTTAATATATCTATAGAGCTTGGACTTCAAACTGTAAATTATCATACACTAAAAAAAATAAACAGAGGGCATACTTTAGCTGAATTTATAGATGCAGTAGTTAGAATAAAGAAATACAACTTTGAAACAATAGTACATTTAATATTAAATTTACCAGGGGATGATATGGAGGATATAATTGAAAATGCAAAAATATTATCCGCTTTAGATGTAGATGGAGTAAAGCTTCACTCTTTATATATAGTTAAGGGAACTGCCATGGCAAAAGAGTATGAAAGTGGAAAAATAAAAATTATATCTTTATATGAATATGTAAAAAGAGTTTGTGTATTTTTACAATATTTATCTAAAGATATAGTGTTGCATAGACTTGTAGGTAGAGCACCTGAAGAAAATACATTATTTTGTAATTGGAATACATCTTGGTGGAAAATTAAAGATATGATAGATGATTATATGGTGGAAAATGATATATATCAAGGATGTAAATGTGATTATTTAAATGGTAAAAGTGTTAAAAAATTCATTTAAAAAATGAAATCTTATATTTAAATTAAAATTTTTTAAAGCTAAATAATAGATTGAAAGCAGGATATTTTAGTCCTGCTTTTAATTTATTTGGATGTTATATTTCTTAATTTTATTGTATAATGTATTTCTGCTAATTCCTAATTTTAATGCAGCTTTACTCATATTACCTTTACATAAAGATATACTTTTTATTATTGCATTTTTTTCTAGTTCTTTTAATGGAATAACTTCTTCATTTTCATTTTCATTAAATGTATTATAAGAATAATCAGATGTAGTAGTTTTTGGTTTTATTAAGTTACCTAAATTATCTCGAGTCATACATGTGCATTCATCAAAGTCTATTTCAAAAGTTGTCTTGCCATTTAGGTTAACGATGTTTTCTACGCAATTTTCTAATTCTCTAACATTTCCAGGCCAACAATAAGAAATCATTTTTTTATATAAACTATCAGGTATATTAGGTATTTCTTTTTTTAATTTATTACTTTTAATCTTTAGAAAATAATCTATTAATACAGGTACATCTCCAATTCTATCTTTTAAAGGTGGAATTTTTATAGGAATTACACTTAATCTATAAAATAGGTCTTCTCTAAAAGTACCTTTTTTTATTTCTTTTTTTAAATCTTTATTAGTAGCAGCTATTATTCTAACATTAATAGGTATATTTTTTTTTCCTCCTATTCTAGTTATACAATTTTCTTGCAATACTCTTAAAAGAGTTACTTGCATTTCAAGTGGCATTTCACCTATTTCATCTAAAAATATAGTTCCACCGTCTGCTAGTTCGAATTTACCAGCTCGTCCACCTTTTTTAGCACCTGTAAAAGAACCGTCTTCATATCCAAATAGTTCACTTTCAATTAAATTTTTAGGAATAGCTCCACAGTTTACGGCTATAAATGGTCCTTTTTTTCTATTGCTTGAATTATGAATAGCTTGTGCTAATAATTCTTTTCCACTTCCACTTTGACCTGTTATTAAAACTGTAGATGGGCTATTTGCTATTTCTTTGCTATGTTGTATAACTTTTTTCATTTGTTGACTTTTATAAACTATATTATCAAATGTGTATATAGCTTCAGATAAAGAATATTTATTTACTATATTTATAACCTTTTTAATATCTTTTATTATAACGACTAGTCCTATAAATTTTTCGTTTTTTTTCATGCTGTTTATTTCTAGATTAAGTCTATGATTTGTTCTATTAATCAAAATGTTTTCTTCGAAGGAGATATTATTTTTTTTTGCTTTTTCTATAATTTCTTTCCAATTTGGAAGAATATCATTTAAATCTATACTCTCTAATGAACAATCTTCTAATTCTAACATTTCTCTAGCTGTATTATTTATTAAATTTATATTTCCATTTAGTGATATAGTTAAAATTCCAAAGGGAATAGAATTTACAATTGATTCCATAGACATACACATTTTATTACATTCATTCATAAAAAATACCTCCTTATAGATGGTATCAAATGGAATACATTGAAAATAGGAATAATTTGATAGAGAAAAATAAATATATGATGTAAAAAATTAGCTAAATATTGTTTAATTTCTTTTTATAATTGGTTATATAATTTTTTCCCCATTTATTCATTTGATCTAATATAGGTATTAATTTCTTACCTTCTTCTGATAAGGAATATTCTACCATTGGAGGAATTTGATTATAAACTTTTCTATTTATTAATCCATATTCCTCTAAACTTCTTAATTGTTGGGTCAACATTTTTTGTGTTATTTCAGGAATTATTCTTCTAAATTCATTAAATCTTATAACTTTATGATTTCCTAAATTCCAAAGTATAAGAGCTTTCCATTTTCCGCCTATTAATTCTAAAGTTATTTCTATTTCACATCTATAATTATTACAACTTACTTTATTAGTTCTATCTTTAGGCATATTTTACCACCATCCTTTAAACATTAGTTTCTGTTTTGAAACTATCTTTCTAAAAAGTGTCTTCTTCATATAAATCTATCATGTTCGTATAATAAGTCATGTGCTAAGGCATAAGTAAAAAATTATCATAAATAAAAATCAACTAGAAAAATTATATCATAAAATAGGGAGGAATAAATATGGCAAGATTCACAATACCAAGGAATGTTTATTTTGGAGAAGGAGTAATAGAAGAGTTAAAAAATTTAAAAGGTAAAAGAGCTGTTATAGTAATTGGAGGTGGTTCAATAAAGAAAAGTGGAGCATTAGATAAAATAGAAGGATATTTAAAAGAAGCTGGAATGGAAATTAAACTTATAGAAGGAGTAGAATCTGATCCATCGGTTGATACAGTTATGCGTGGTGTGAAAATAATGCAAGAATTTGAACCGGATTGGATAGTTGGAGTAGGTGGAGGGTCACCTATAGATGCAGCAAAGGCTATGTGGGTGTTCTATGAGTATCCGGAATTTACATTTGAAGAAGCTGCAAAACCATTTAACTTACCACAGTTAAGAACAAAAGCTAAATTTGCAGCAGTAACAACAACTAGTGGAACTGGTACAGAAGTTACTTCTTTTTCAGTTATAACAGATAATAAAACTGGAGTAAAATATCCAATAGCTGATTATAATATAACACCAGATATAGCAATAGTAGATACTAATTTAGTACAAACAATGTCACCAAAGTTAGTAGCGCATACAGGAATGGATGCGTTGACTCATGCTTTTGAAGCATATGTTTCAAAAGTAAAAAATGAATTTACAGATGCATTAGCAATGAAATCTATTGAAATAATGAAAGAGAATATAGTGAAATCTTATAATGGAAATAAAGAAGCTAGAAGTAAAATGCACTTAGCGCAGTGTCTTGCAGGAATGTCATTTTCAAATGCAATATTAGGGATAGTTCATAGTATGTCCCATAAAACAGGAAAGATATTTAATATTCCTCATGGATGTGCAAATGCTATATATTTACCATATGTAATCCAATTTAACAAAAAAACTGCTGGTAAAACTTATGCTGATATATCAAGAAGGTTAGGATTATCAGGGAATAGTGAAGATGAATTAGTAAATTCATTAGTAGAAATGGTAAGAGATTTTAATAAAAAAATGAATATTCCACTTACATTAAAAGAATTTGGAATAAACGAAGAATTTTTTAATGAGAAACTTGAAGAAATTGCAACAACTTCAGTGGTAGATCCATGTACAGGAACAAATCCAAGAGATATATCAATAGAAGAAATGAAAAAATTATTTATTTGTACTTATTATGGTAATGAGGTAGAATTTTAGAAATATAAAAAAGACTAAGAACCTAATGAGTTCTTAGTCTTTTTAAACAATAAAATCTTGAGACTTTAGTCGTGAGAGGTTCAAGAAAAATGACTAAAAAAATAACAAGTGTCCTTAAATTTAACAGTTTATGCAAATAAAAGTGTTAAATTTAAGGACACTTTGTCTTAGTTATAATTAAAACTTTAACAAAATAAAGGTTTTTAGTGATTTTTAAAATTTGGCATAGTATTTGCTTGTATATAATGTGCAATCATTGATGATTAAAAATAATATAAGAAAGGAATGGTGTTATGGAAACTAGTAAAAAAAATTTTAAAAAGGGGATATTGTTTGGTATATTAGTTGGTTTAGCTTGGGGATTAGATACTGTATTAATGAGTAAAATAGGAGGATTTAAAATATTTTTAAATTCAAAAGCAACTCCATTAGTACAAGCTTTTTTTCATGATGGATTTTGTTTTATATGGTTAGCATTACTATTACTATTCAAGAAAGATTTAACAAAAACATTTCAACTAATGAAAACTAAAAAAGGTAAAGTTACTATGATGGCTGCTCTTGTTGGTGCGCCAGTTGGTATGAGTGGTTATTTATTAGGTGTTAAATATGCCTCAGCACCATATGCATCGAGTATTTCTGTAATCTATCCAGGTGTTGGAGCAATTATGTCATATTTTATTTTAAAAGAAAAATTATCATTAAGATCGGTAATAGGTATTATTATTAGTTTAATAGGTTCAGCAGCATTAGGCTATTCAAAGGTTGACCTTAATATGTATCCACAATTCTACAAAGGTATAGCTTTTGTATTATTAGCAGTTATTGGATGGGCATCAGAAGGTGTAATTATTGGATATGCTATGAAAAAAATTAACACAAATGAAGAAGATGATATTGAGGCTAAGCCTATACATTTCTTAACAGTAAGATACTTAGTATCATTTGTAGCTTATGGGTTAGTAGTATTACCAATTGTTAAAGGATATACATTAGCAGGAGAAGTTATTAGCACGGGTACTATATTTTATTTAGCTGCAATTGCTACATTAGGAGCAATTACTTATTTATCATGGTATAAGGCTGTTGACTTGATAGGAGCGGCTATGGGAACAGCTTTGAACTCAACAGCAGCGTTTTGGGCTGTAATTTTTAGTGGGTTAATGGGAACTAAAATTACACCATACTTAGGATTTTGGTGTTTCGTAATTGTATTAGGAGTAATGATATTTGCAGTAGATCCAAAGGAAGTTTTTAATTCAAAAAATAAAGCTGCATAGGAATATTAAATGTGTAAAAAAATCTAGCTATTATTAGGAGGTTATTATGTTGAGAAAAGAAATTATAGATAATATGAAATATATTGTAGATAATTGTATGGGGGATTCAAGTCCTGCTTGTGTTGCAACATGTCCAATGCATACAAATGTAAAAGAATATGTTAGATTAATCGCAGAAGGAAAAGGAAAAGAATCAATTAAAGTAATAAGAGAAAAATTATTTATGCCAAAAACTTTAGGAAGAATTTGCGCTCATCCTTGTGAGCAAAATTGTAAATGGAATGAGAAGAATAATCCTATGTCAATTGCAGGACTAAAAAGATATGCCGCTGATAATTTTGATGATCCTAGCGATTGGGATTTATCTACAAAACCTAAAAATGGAAAAAAAGTAGCTATAATAGGTGCAGGTCCATCTGGAGCACAAGCAGCACTTGATTTAATAAAGGAAGGTTTTGAAGTAACTGTATTTGATAAGCTTGAAGTTTATGGAGGAATGATGAGAGTTGGTATTCCTGAATATAGACTTCCAAGAAATATAATAGATTTTGAGTATTCTTATTTAGAAAAATTAGGGATAAATTTCAAGATGGGTGTTGAAGTTGGAAAAGATATAAAATTTGAAGAAATAAAAAATGAATTTGATGCTGTTGTAGTTGCTGTTGGAAAGCATATAGGAAGAATTGATAGATCTTTAGAAAACCATGATGCAAAGGGTATATTTAGTGCAGCTGAGTATCTTAAAGAAATATCTTTAACAAGGAATGTAAATGGAATTGGGAAAAAAGTTGTAGTAATTGGTGGTGGAGATGTTGCAATGGATTGTGCAAGATCTTCATTAAGACTTGATGGAGTAGAGGAAGTTTATTCTGTATGCTTAGAAGAAAGTTATGAAAAAATGGCAGCATCAACTCATGAAATAAAGGCTTCCTTAAAAGAAGGAGTTAAATTTAATTTAGGCTTTGGAATTAATAAAATTTTAGTTGATGAAAATAAAAGAGTAAAAGGAATAGAGCTTAAAAAATGTTTATCAATGTTTGATGAAAATGGAAACTTTGCTCCTCAATTTAATGAAAATGATATTAAGGTTATTGATGTTGATACAATAGTGTTTGCAATAGGACAAAATGTTGATTCGTCGTTTGATGAAAAAAATTTATTAAATAAAAGAAAAAATGGTACCTTTGAATGTGATGAGTTAACTCTTCAATCAGTTTCAGATGAAAAAGTATTTATAGCAGGAGATGCAAGTGGAAAATCTTTTATTGTTATTCAAGCCATGGCAACAGGAAGAAGTGCTGCAAAATCAGTAATTAGATTTTTAAGTGGTAAAGACTTAAAAGAAGGAAGAAGTATGGAAGAAGAATTTTCATATAAAACTAAATTAAATATACCTATTGATTGGGATAATGTAGAAAAAGTTGAAAGAAAAGAAATAAATGAACTTGACCCATCTGAGAGAATAAAAACATTTGATGAAGTTTCTTTAGGCTTTACAAAAGAACAAGCAGAAAAGGAAGCATCAAGATGCCTTCAATGTGAGTGTAAACTTTGTATGAAAGAATGTTTAATGCTTAGAGATTATACTGATTGTCCTAAGACATTATTTAAGGAATATCTTGAAAAGGGTTATGAAAATATGGATCCTTTAATTGCATATTCTTGTAATCAATGTAGTCAATGTACAATAAAATGTCCAAATGATTTTGATATTAAATCAAATTTTGATGAAATGAGAAGAGAATATGTTAAGGCAAATGGAGGTGATTCGCCACTTGAAGGACATAAAGGGCTTGATAAAGCTATAGAATTAGATTGTAGTGAAAAGACATCAGCTTACGTAAAAGCTCGAACTGGTAAGAGAACAAAATATGTTTTAGTACCTGGATGTACAGTGCCTGTATATAGTCCAGAATTAGTTGAAAAAACTTTATTACATTTAAAAGAAGCATTAGATGGAGAAGTTGGAGCAGTTCTTCAGTGTTGTGCAAAACCTACACTTATGATAGGAGAAGATGAGAAGTTTGAAAAAAGATTTAAAATGGTTCAAAAATCAATTGATGAAACAGGTGCAGATGTAATTGTAACCCTTTGTCCATCATGTTATTTAACATATGAAAAATATGCAAAACAAGAAGTTATTTCATATTGGGACTTAATACATCAAAAAATAGGACTTCCTAAAGGTCAAAAAGGTATCGGAGAAAATTCTGATGTTGTATTTAATATTCATGATTCATGTCCAACTAGACATGTAACTTCTCATCATGATAGTGTAAGATGGATATTAAAAGAATTAGGGTATAAGGTAGAGGAAATGAATAACATAAGAGAAAATACAAGATGCTGTGGAGTAGGTGGAATGGTTGGATGTGTAAATCCTCAGCTCCAAGAAAAAGTATTAAATAGAAGAGTAAATGATGCAACGAGTAATCATATAATATCTTACTGTGGATCATGCAGAGTATCTATGGAGAATGGTGGGCTTGATTCGCTTCATATTTTGGATTTAATTCATGGAAAAACTTATATGAAAAAGGATGCTAAAAAGAGAAATAAATCAGCAGATGATGGAGTAAAAAGTAGACTTGAAACAAAAGATAGACTTAATAAATATAAATAAAAAAATGCCTGTAATTTTTGATATGATATTTCTAAAGTAGACAATGTTGTTGCAAATGGAATACATCTTGGTGGAAAATGATATATATCAAGGATGTAAATGTGATTATTTAAATGGTAAAAGTGTTAAAAAATTTGTTTAAATAAGATATTTATTTTCTGTGTTTAGCATATATTTTAGTAATATCAATTATAATTTTGAAAAAATAAAAGGGGGATTGGGATGAGAAAATTATTTGCTCTACTTACTGCTTTATTTACTGTAATTACATTTTGTACTAATATGTCTTATGCAGAACAAGGGAAAAAAATTGTAATAGCACACAGGGGGGCTTGTGGTTATTTACCAGAACATACTTTAGAAGCAAAAGCCATGGCTTACGCTATGGGAGCGGATTATCTTGAGCAAGATGTAGTTATGACAAAAGATAATAAATTAGTTGTATTACACGATCATTACCTTGATAGAGTTACAAATGTAGCTAAAGTTTATCCTGATAGAAAAAGAAAAGATGGAAGATATTATGTGATTGATTTTACATTAGATGAAATTAAAAAACTTGAAATGACAGAGGGGTTTAATGTTAAAGATGGTAAGGAAGTAGCTAATTTTCCTGAGCGTTTTCCTATATGGAAATCTTCTTTTAAAGTACACACTTTAGAAGAAGAAATAGAAATGATTCAAGGACTTAATAAAAGTACAGGTAAAAATGTAGGTATTTATCCAGAGATAAAAGCACCATGGTTTCATAGACATGAAGGAAAAGATATTAGTTTAGAAGTTTTAAAAGTACTTAAAAAATATGGATATATTTCTAAAGATTCTAATGTTTATCTTCAATGTTTTGATCCTAATGAGTTAAAGAGAATTAAAAATGAACTCATGCCAAAATTAGGCATGGATTTGAAATTAGTTCAATTAATGGCAGAAACAAGTTGGAATGAAACAATGGAATATAGAGATGGAAAAGCAGTTCCTTATAATTACGATTGGATGTTTGAAAAAGGTGCAATGAAAAAGATTGCTGAATATGCTGATGGAGTAGGGCCATGGAAACCTATGATAGTAAAAGATGATTCTACGAAAGAAAATTTAAAGATAACAAATTTAGTTAAAGAGGCTCATGAAGCAGGACTTGAAGTACATCCTTATACATTCCGTTTAGATAAAGGTAGAATACCTAAATATGCTGAAAATTTTGAAGATATGTTAAATGTTTTTTATAATAAAGTAGGAGTTGATGGAGTATTTACTGATTTTCCTGATAAAGCAGTTGAGTTTTTAAATAAATCACAAAATAATAATAAATAACAATAAAATGCTGTTGACAAAATGTCGACAGCATTTTATTATTGAGTTATTATCTAAAATAAATATAAAGGGGATGGATAAGTGGGAACATATACAGAAATTAAAGTATCTAGAGTAAAAGATATTTTAATAAAATTTGATAAATTTTTAAGAAATTTAAATGTATTTTCATTTATTGTAACAATACTATTTTTTCAATTTTTGTCTATTATTTTAATGGAACCTATATTAAATTTTTTACCTGATAATAATGGAGCAGCACCGTTTAGTGCATCGGATAAGATTGCTATTCAAGTTGTGTTTGGGATAATTATTGCACCTTTATATGAAACATTAATATATCAAAAGTTAATAATTTCAATATGTGATAAAATTAAATTTTTAAGTAAAAGGAAGTATTTAATAGTATTGATTTCTGGAGTTATATTTGGGTCGCGTCATACGTATAGTTTACAGTACGTTTTTCATATGATTATAGTAGGGATTATATGGGCTTATGCTTATGTAATCTATAAAGAAAAACGGAAATATCCATATTGGGTAGTGTGTACTATTCATGTGCTTAACAATTTAATTGCATTGTTAGTATTAAATTTTTAAATAAAAATGCCTGTAATTTTACAGGCATTTTTTATTGTAAATATATATAGCAAATCCTGAACTTATAATTAATATATATCCTATAAAACTTAAAAAATCAGGTATTTCTTTCCATAAAATTAATCCCAATATTCCAGAAAAAATTACATTAGTATAATTATATATTGAAATTTCTCCCGCTGGAGCTAGTTTATATGCAATAGTTAAAGAAAACTGTGCAAGTGAAGCTACTATTCCAGTCGCTATAAGTATTAAAAATTGATTTAGAGTTAGCATTTTAAAATTTATAAGCATTAAAGGAAACATTATTAAAGATGATGCAAATGAAAAATAAAATACTATTGTATAAAATTCTTCTTTATCTCCTAAAAGGCGAACCATAGTGTATGCTCCTCCTGCAAAAATAGCAGATAGAAATCCTATAAATGCAGGAATTACTTGTATATCAAATTGTGGTTTTATTATAAATAAAGCTCCTAAAAAAGCAAGTATTAAAGAAGGAATTTGTACTGGTGTTGGTTTTTCTTTTAAAAAATACAAAGCAAATATAGTTACGAAAAAAGGATTTAACTTATTGAGCATTGCCGAATCGGAAAGAAGAAGGTGATCTATACTATAAAAATATCCAATCATTCCAATTGTTCCAAGAATAGATCTAAGTAGAAGATATTTTTGGTTTTCTTTTTTGCCAAAAAAGTTCTTTTTATTTTTGATTACTAAATAAGCTGCTATGAATGTACTTATTAAATTTCTAAAAAAAGTTTTTTCTAGTGTTGGAACATTTCCGGCGAGTTTAACTAATGCTCCCATTAATGCAAAACAAAAAGATGAAAATAGCATATAAAGTATTGCTTTTGATTTATTGTTCATAGTATCAAGTCCTTTCGATTTATCTACTTATAAATTTAGGACCTAAGTATTTTTTTATTTCTTCTTCTGGACTAAAAAAATCAATTAATATTTCTTTTCCTGTTTCTTCAAAATAAATTAAGACTTCGCAATCTCCATTGAGAAAAAATTTTCTAACAGTGTCTTCTTTTACTTCTCTTACTTTTATTAAATTTTTTTTCTTTTTTTCAAAGTCTTTTGTGAAATAAGCACCTGTTGGTGAAATTATTTTTGTGTATCTATTCATAAAAAAACCTCCATTTATAAAATTTAATTTGATATAATATTTTAAGCTATGAAAATATTATATCAAGGAGAGGAAATAATGCCTAGTATAAAAAAATATGATATACAGAGAGGAATAGATTATTGCATAAAAGAAAATTTATTTGAAGATCTTAATGAATTATATAAAAGTATACCAGATGGCAAGTGTAATGGCTGTGGAAATTGTTGTATGGAGTCTGTTGGAGCGAGTTTTATAGAATTTTTAAATATATACAATTATTTAAATGAAAATAAAAATATAAAAAATATTGTTATGGAAAAAATATTGGATTATTATTTTTTGGAGTATATTCAAAAAATGTCTTGTCCTTTTAAAGATGAAAACAATAGATGTTTGATATACAGTGTTAGACCTCTTAATTGTAGAATATATGGGCATTGGCTAAAAGAAGATTATGAAAAAAATTATGAAAGAATAAAAAAAGAGAACATAAAATTTGCAGATGATATGAAAAAAAATTACAATATAAAAATAAGTGATGAAGTTTTAAATTATAAAATAAAGTACTGTGAATATTTTAAACCTAGTAAAGGTTATATGTCAAAAGAAAAAAGACTTAATTTTTATGATAATATGGTAATGTTGGATTCGAAACTTTATTCACAAGGTATTGTAAATGTGAATTTTAAAGATAGAGGAGTAGTTGATTATTTTATAGAATCTATTTTTTATGAAAATGTATCTAGAAGTATAAAAATAAATATAAGTAAATATTTAAATAAATCAATGAATATTTTGAATAAATTAAAGAAATTGATTTTATGAAAAGAGGGATTGATGTGAATTTAGAAAAAATAAAAGGACATAGCTATTATATTAAAGGGGGAACTAATTCTGGAGTATATGTATTTAAAGACAAATATGCGTTAATTATAGATCCGGGTTTATCAAATTCTAGAGGTAATAGAATAATAAAATTGTTTGAAAAAGAAGGAATTAGAATTAAATATATAGTGAATACACATGAGCATTCTGATCATTACGGTGCAAGTAAAGTTTTATTAAATCATTATACAGGAGCTAAATGTCTTGCATCAAGGGATGCTAAAGTTTTTATAGATAATGCTTATTTGTTTTCTATGTATGTTTATGGAGGAAAGTCTAATAAATTTTTTGATGATTTTTTTAAAAATAGAGGAGAAATTTTAAATGTAGAAGAAATATTGGAAGAAGGAGAAGTAAAATTAAACAATGAAAAGTTTATTGTGGTTGATTTAAAGGGTCATAGTTTAGGTTCCGTTGGAATTATAACTGAAGATAAAGTTTTGTATTTAGGAGATTCTCTTTTTAATGAAAGTATTTTAGACAAGTATAATTTTCCTTTTTTATTAGATATAAGTGCTCAAATTAATACTTTAGACAAAATAAATAGTTTAGAATTTGATTATTGTGTTATTGCTCATGGTAAGCCCCTACTTGATAGAGAGGAAACTTTGGATTTAGTGTATAAAAATAAAATGGTGATTGATAAATATTTAAATCAATTAAGAGAATTTTTAACTATTCCGTATACAAGAGAAGATTTATTAAAGGATATTATTGAATATAATGACCTTAAACTAAATTATAAGGAATATTATTTTTCTAGTTCAACATTAGCTAGTATGATATCTTACTTGATTGAAAATGATGAAATAGATTATGAATTAGAGAATGGTAAGTTATATTATTATATGAAGTGATTTTTACTAATTAAGTAATCTAAAATATAGTGTTTTTATGATAAAATATATTAGTGTGAAAATTTAGGTTAAAGGGTGGTAGCAATATGGAGCTTAGAGAATGGAAAACTGTACTTGTTCCTTATGAATACGCTGTAGAAGAGCTTAAAGTTAAGTTTAAAAATATTAGAAAAGAGTTAAGAAATAACGGAGAATATTCTCCGATAGAATTTGTTACAGGAAGAGTAAAAAAAATATCTTCTATTATATCTAAAGCTAAAAAACTTAATATTAATATGGATGAAATAGAGGAGAAAATAGAAGATATAGCTGGAATTAGGATAATGTGTCAATTTGTTGAAGATATATATACAATAGTTAGTTTAATTAAAACGAGAAAAGATATGACTGTTGTATGTGAGAAAGATTATATAAAAAATTATAAAGACAGTGGTTATAGAAGTTATCATGTTATTATAAAATATCCTATACAAACTGCATCAGGGCTTAAAGAAATATTAGCAGAAATTCAAATAAGAACTCTTGCTATGAATTTCTGGGCTACTATAGAGCATTCTTTAAAATATAAATATCAGCATGATATACCAGAAGATATAGCTAAGAGATTAAGACGTGCAGCAGATGCAGCGTTTTTATTAGATCAAGAAATGAGTGAAATAAGAGAAGAAATTATGAGAGCTCAGATAATGTTTGAAATGAAATCACTTACAGTAAGAGATATTTTAGATAGTATTCAAAAGCTTTACAGTTTAGGTGAAACTGAAAAAGCTTTTAAGTTTCAAGAAAGATTTGATAAACTAAATGGTTTAGAGGATTTGCGTGAAATTATAATTTTGAGAAATGAGATAGACAATATTTTAGCTAAGTATAATCAATAGAATTGTGTTTAAAAGCCATGGATTATCCATGGCTTTTAATAAACTAGGGGTGAGAAAATGAAAAAATATTTCAATAGATTATTTTTAAATGATATAAGAAAAGCAATAGATGATTTTAATATGATAAAAAATGGAGATATAGTGCTTGTTGGATTATCTGGAGGAAAGGATTCTACATTACTTCTTTACGCATTAAAACTGTTAAGGGATTATTCACATATGGATTTTAAATTAATTGGAGTACATATAGATTATGGTTGGGAAATGGATTTTTCTTCACTTATAGATTTTTGTGAAGAAGAAAATATAGATATACATATAGAAAAAACAGATATAGCAGAGCATCTTGATTTTGAAAATGGAAAAAATGTATGTTCTCTTTGTGCTAGATTTAGAAAAGGTGCCATGGCTAGAGTTGCTAAAATGTATAATGCAACAAAAATTGCTTATGGGCATCATATGGATGATGCTGTTGAAACTTTTTTGATGAATTTGATATACACAGGAAAATTAGGATCATTTAGTCCAAATAATTACGATAAAGATAAAAGATTACATATAATAAGACCTATGATATATGTAAAAGAAGAAAATATAAAAAAGGTAGTAAGTATAGAAAATTTACCTGAAATAAAATCAAATTGTCCTTTAAATGGATTTACAACTAGACAAGAAATAAAGGAATTAGTAAAATTTTTAGAGGAAGAATATAAAGATATAAGAGAAAAAATAATAAAAAGTCTTTCAAATGTATATGAAGAAGGATTATGGAAAAAAGGTGAGTGATAAAATTTGGCTCTTTATGCAATAGGAGATTTACATTTTGGAAAAGTTGTAAACAAGCCAATGAATATATTTGGTTCTAATTGGGAAAATCATAGGGAAAAGATAATAAATGATTGGATTTGTAAAGTAAAAGAAGATGATACAGTTTTAATAGTAGGAGATATATCTTGGGGAATAAATTTAAATGAGGCTATTTATGACCTTGAAGATATTCACAATCTTCCTGGAAGAAAAATATTAGTAAAAGGAAATCATGATTATTGGTGGACTACAATAAGTAAATTAAACAAGTTATTTGATGATATGAAATTTGTTCAAAATAATTATTATGTATATGAAGATTTTGCAATATGTGGTACTAGAGGATGGCTTTGTCCTAATGAAGTTAAATTTGATGATGATGATGAAAAAATATATAAAAGGGAAATACAGAGATTAAAACTTTCTTTAGATGCAGCTAAAAAAGATAAATTTGAGAAAATAATAGTTATAACACATTATCCACCGACTAACGATAAGTTAGAAGAATCTGAATTTACTAAAATATATGAAGAATATAATGTAAAGAAAGTTATATATGGTCATTTACATGGAAAAGATTCTTTTAGTGCAGGATTAGTAGGAGAGAGAAATAATATAGAATATCATTTGGTTTCTTGTGATTATACTGATTTTAAATTAGTTAAAATAATGGATTAATTTTTGTTTCATTAAAAAAAACTGCCTTTGAGGCAGTTTTTTTAATGAATAAGGAACTAATTAGGAACAATTTTGATCGAGTTTTAATTTGTAAGTACATTATATACTGTATACAATATAATGTCAAATACAATTTTTAAAATATTTTTTATAAATATGTCACAAAAAATATTTTAGCGGTGTTTATATATATGAGAATGGGTTGAGATTGGGGGTGATTAGCATTTTTGGGTTCCCAAAGCGAAAAAAAATAAGAGAAGAAGAATTTCAAATAAATTATGAAAAGTATTATCCAATAGTTTATAAACAAGTATATTATTTAGTTGGAAATAATGAATTAGCAGAAGATATAACTCAGGAAGTATTTATAAAATATTATAATTCAAAAGAAAAAATTGATTTTTTGCCTTCTTGGCTTTCAAAAGTTGCAACAAATACTGCTCTTAATTATTTGAGAGGAGAAAAAAGAAGATTAAAGAGAGAGGAAAGCATATTAGAAGAAGTAAATAGTATTTTCTCGATAGAAGATGAAATATTTAGAAATGAGCAAATTAAAGAGGTTAGAAGGATTTTATTTAATCTTCCAGAGAAACAAAGAATATGTTTAATATTAAAATTTTCAGGATATTCTTATGAAGAAATTCATAAAGCAACAAATATTCCTAAAAATAGCATAGGACAAATTATTGCACGGGGAAAACAGAAATTTTTAAATTTATATAAAAAAGAAGGTGATTTAGATGTGTTATGATAAAGAAATACTTCAGCAAATAATTGATGATGCCTATAAAGGGGATGTAGATGAAGTATTATCACATATTGATAATTGTCCTGTTTGTAAGAGTAATTTTGAAAAATTAAAGCAACAGGATAAATTAATAGAAAGTGTTTTAAATGTAGGTATGAAAATACCACCTCGTCGTCCTATCAATGTATATACGGTTGATTTTAATAAAGAAAATAAAAGGAGGATTTTTAATATGAGTAAAAAAGCGAGAAGATGGAGTTTGGTAGCAGCAGGGATTGTTATATGTGGAGGATTGTTATTTGCTGAGCCTGTTAGAGCTAAAGCGGAAGAGCTATTAAAAATGTTTCGTATGCAGGAAATCACAAGTGTTTCTATTAGCGAATCGGATATTATGGAAATTAATGATTTATTCAGTAAAGGAAATGGGTATAAAGATATTTCCGATATTGGGAGCATAGCTGTTTCTAAAAAAGGAAATGAGATTAGAATTAAAGGTCCAAGTGATGCTGATGAAATTAAAGAAAAAATGTCTATAAATAAGGTAATTAAAGCACCTAAAGAATTTGTTTATACTTATGCAGTTAAACATCCAAAAACAGATGTAACTATAAAATTAGATGTGGATAAAACTAATGATCTTTTAAATTACTTAGGAGAAAAAGTTAGTATTCCAAAGGCATTAGATCAAAAACCATTTGTTATTCATTTAAACGATGTAGTGGAATATGAAATTGTTAAAAATGAAGGTTATCAATATATTAAGGTAACTGAAATGGATGCACCTACTTTACAAATTCCAAAAGATGTAGATGAAAAGCAATTAATAAAAACACTATTTTCTACTAATTTTTTACCGAAAAATTTGAAAAAGCAATTTATGTCAATTAGTGATTTAACATCTGTACTTCCAATTCCTTATTCTCCAGAGTATCAAAGTAAACGAGATTTAACTATTAATGGACAAAAAGCTGTAATAATTGAGACTGAAGATCCTGAATATTCTTATGTAGAGATTTATTTTAAGGATAAAAATAAGATATATTATATAAATACTAACTGTTCAGTTGAAGAAATATTACCTTTGATTGAGGAGATGAGGTAGTGTATGGTTATTGAAACTTATAATTTGACAAAAAAATTTAATGGTAAAGGTGGCTTTGAAAATATCTCCCTCTCTGTAAAAGAGGGAGAAGTATTTAGTTTTTTAGGTAAGAATGGTGCAGGAAAAAGTACATTCATTAGAACGCTTCTTGGAATATTATATCCTACATCAGGTGGGGGATTAATTCTTAAAAAGCCCTTAGGAGATGTTAATGTTAGAAAAAAAATAGGGTATTTACCTGAACTTTTTCAATATCATAATTGGCTTACTGGATATGAACTTTTGTTTAATCATGGGCTTTTGTATAAAATGGATAAAGAAAATATAAAAAAAAGAATTGAAGAAGTGTTAAATATAGTTGGACTTAAGGGGCATGAACATAAAAAAATAAAAGAATATAGTAAGGGAATGAAGCAGAGAATAGGACTTGGTTGTGCAATTCTTTCAGATCCTAAACTTTTGTTTTTAGATGAGCCGACAAGTGCATTGGATCCAGTGGGGAGAAAACAAGTTCGTGATATTATATTTAAATTAAAAAATGAAGGGAAAACTATTTTTTTAAATACACATTTACTTAGTGAAGTAGAATTAGTATCAGACAGAGTGGCCATTTTAGATAAAGGTATTGTAAAAGAAGTTGGAACGATGAGAGAATTAATGAATTCGCCGATATTACTTTCAATAGGAAATTTAAACGAAAATATAATTAATGAATTAAAAAAATTTGATCCAACTCTTAAAAAGGTAGGGGATAAAATAGAAATGTATGTGAATGATGATGAAGTTTTACCTAAAATCGCACAGTGTGTAATTAAAAATGAGGGATTGTTATATATGATGAAGAGAAAAGAAAATGTATTAGAGGAGTTATTTATAAAAACAGTAGGAGAGGGAGATGAAAGATGAGAACTATAATAAGACTTACATTTCTCGAAATGAGAAAGAAGAAAATTTTATATTTTACCCTTGTACTTACTGTTATTTTTCTAGCTCTTTATGGAACTGCGCTCAATTTTGCTTATAAATCTTTGCGAGCGGAAGACGTTATTATGAGGGCTGCTATTTCAGGACAGCTTTTATCTATGGGTATTTATGCCATGGGGTTTATAATATCATTTTTATCTATTTTTTCAAGTGTTGGAGCTATTTCATCAGAAATTGAAAATGGTACTTATGATGCAATACTTTCAAAGCCAATAAATAGATATGAAATAGTTTTAGGACGTTTTTTGGGAATTTTATCGGTTTTACTTCCCTATATAACAATTTTATATTTAAGTATTATTGGACTTAATATTTTCTTTGGAAAAGGTGTAGTTGTAAATTTTTATTTAATATCAGTTATTAAGTCGTTAGCCATGTTGTATTTGTTACCTATATTATTAGTTTCGATAGGAATATTTTTTAGCTGTTTTTTATCAACTATGGGGTCAGGGGTCATATTGGGAATTCTTTATTTTTGTGGTATGATAGGTGGAATTATGGAACAAATAGGTCATTTTATGATCAAAGAGGCTGCAAAAAAAGTTTTAACTAATATAGGAATTATAACTAGTCTTATAATTCCATCGGATATAATTTATAGAAAGGTTTCTTCGCTTTTGTTTACAACAGCTTCTGGGCTTAATCTTAATATGGAGAGTATGATAGGAGCTTCAATTCAGCCGAGTTCTTTTATGATATTTTATATTTTTGTTTATATTTTGATTATGTTGAGTTTGGCAGTTATAAAATTTCAAAAAAGAGATTTGTAAAAATAATCCTTGGAATTTATCCAGGGATTATTTTTTAATTTCTCTGTATTTTTCTCTTGCATCTAGGTCGTCTAAATAAGCGTATATTTTTTTAGGTATTTTAAAAATAAATGTAAATAAGAAATAAAGAGTATATATTAATAGTACAGTGTTTAAAATATTCCATATAATAGAAATTTCCATGTGATTATCCTCCTTGTATAATTTTTCTTTTATACTATCATAATAAAAATATATATGTTTCAAAATATAAACACAAAGCCCATAATTTGGATAAGGAGCGGTTGTATGTTAAATTGGAATTTGATACTATGTATATTATGTGCACTTTCTATAATTGTAATTTTATCATATAGAAATAAAAATAAATATAAGTATATATTTTTAATTGTATATGTAATTACTGTTAGTACGATGATTGTTGTGAATTTGAGTATGAATAAGAATGTTGTAAAAAAAATAGAAACACATAAAAATACAGTAGAAAAAAATAGTGAACATGTTGTTAAAGCAAATGAAAATACTGAAGTACAAGAAAAAGAATGTATTAATATGGAACAAAAAAGTAATAATAAACCAACAATAGTAGAAAGTGAAGTAGAGACAATAAAAAAAGATGAAATAAAAATCAGTGAACAGATAAAAAAATATGAAGAAATAGATGAAATGGAATTAGTTGATAACTTTAAAAAAGAGATATATTTTATTGAAAAAAAGGCATTAGTTCCTCTTAGAAATTGTTATTCTATACTTAAAAAAATTCAAAAAGGTAAAGCAAATATTGATGAATTAAAAAATGAAGCTATAAACGCCAAAAGAAAGTGTGAATTAGTTGAAAAAATGTATATGGAATTAGAAGTACCAAAACTTAAGGATAAAGAAAATGTAGATTTATTAGATGATGCTAGATTTGATATGCAAAAAGCTTTTTATATGAGAAGAAAGGCCATGGAAAATGGACTTGAGTTTTTAGATACTAAAAATCCTGCGTATATTATAAAAATAAAAAATGAATTGAAAATTTCTGATGAACTTGTACATAGTTGTGTAAAAAAAATAAATAAGGTAAAATCAAATTTAGAAAAAAAGATATATAGAAAGGAAAAGTAGATATGAATAAACAAAGTATAGCTAAACTTAATTTATTTTTTATGGGGTTAAAGGAAAGATGTATAGAAAATAAAGATTTTTTTAAATCTATTGAAGTTGTATATAAGTCTGGTAAAAAAGAGTTTAAAGGAATAGCAACTATAAAAGACGATAAATATAATCTGAACTTTAAGGGAATGAGTGATTTATATACTTTTGATGAGTTTATAAAATATATATCTAAAGAAGCTGAAAATTATGATTCTATTAAATTTAAGTATATAGAGAGAGGGACTACTATTTTAATAGAAGGAGATAATAAAAAAGTTAATATAAAATATATAGATAATAATGAAACTTTAGAAAAAATAGATGAGTATACTGCATCTCAAATAAAAAATAGAGATTATTATGTAAAAGTAGGACCGGCAAATGATCTTTTAAAAGAAATAGGTATACTTACTAAAGAAGGTAAAATAAAAAATGACAAAATAAGAAAATACAATCAAATAGATCATTTTGTAGAGCTTATAGATAAGCTTATAAAAGAACTCGATTATAAAGACAGTATAACTGTTTTAGACTGTGCATGTGGTAAATCGTATTTGAGTTTTGTACTTAATTATTATATCAAAGAGGTTTTAAAGAAGAATTGCTATTTTATAGGAATAGATTATTCTGAAAATGTTATAAAATCTTCAAAAAAGATGGCTGAAAATTTAGGATATAAAAATATGGAATTTATAAATGAAGATTTAGTAAGTTATACACCTGATAGAGATATTGATATAGTTATAAGTCTTCATGCCTGTGATATAGCTACAGATATGGCTTTAGGATTAGGGGTTAGAAGTAAAGCTAAAGCAATAATAGTTGTTCCTTGCTGTCATAAAGAACTTTTAAATCAGTATAAATTTGATGAATTAAATCCAATACTTAAACATGGTGTTTTTAAAGCGAGATTTGCAGATTTGTTAACTGATGGATTAAGATCGCTTCTTTTAGAAGGGTATGGATATGATGTTTCTGTAGTTGAATATATTTCTCCTCTGGATACTCCTAAAAATTTGATGATTAGAGCTGTTAAGAAAAGGGAAAATAACAAAAAAGCATTAGATGAATATTATAAGCTTAAAGAATTATTTGGAGTAAATCCTACACTTGAAAAAATTATATGGTAAATACTTGAAGTCCCGTATTATTGGGGCTTTTGTATTGTTTTGCTTGATTTTTATTATGAAATATACAATAATAGTATAAGTAATAATTGTAAGTTGCAATGAAAATATGAAATAAAAAATTGGATAGGAGGAGGTGAAAACCGTTACAAATACATAGGTATTTAGTAACGGGAAGTTATGATAGAAATAATTTTAGAAAATAAAAGGGGAAATCAAAAAATAAATAGCACTGCGATAGAAGAAATATTGAATATAAAAGCTGATTTTGGATATGTAAAAGATATATCTGATTCAATAAATCAAGAAAATATAATGGCATTTGATTGTAAATTAGATAAATCTGTTTTTAAGTATGAATTTTTGGAAGAAGATTTTTACGATGAATACGATATTGAGGAAGAGTATTTACAAGTGTTATTTGAAGATATAAAAGATTATTTAAAAGATGTATGTGATGATGTGGAAGATGATCTTCAAGAAGAATATAAGTATGACGATATAAAATGCCATTTTGAAATATATGATTTAGATGAAACTTTTACAGATGTTAAATTTGTCCTTACTATTTCGTTTGGAAATATCAATAGAGCTAAGCTTGCAGATTTAACAAGACATATTGCAAAAAGACAGCTTCAAGGCTCTTCAAAATATTTTAATTAATAATACCTCGGGTTTCAATTTGAGGTATTATTTTTTTGTTCATATAAAAATTAATATATACATATTATATATTAGCGTGTTTTGTGACTGTTTTATTATAAGGGGGAGATTTTGTGGCTGGTAAAAGAATATTTAATTATAATAAAAATTCAAAGGAAATTAATGATAAACAGGATGAATTTTTTACAGATAATTCTGTAGAAATAGAAGGAGATGAGGAAAATGAAGAAGAATTAATTGACATAGAAAACGATGTTTTAGATGATGAAGAAAAAGATTTAGAAAAAACTATTCAAGAATTTATTTCTAGTGATGATTTAGATAGTTCTTTTATGAGTAGTGAAGAATCTGAACAGGGGTATAGATGTGAAAAAGCAAGTGAAAATGATGTACAAAAAAATTGTGTTGAAGTTACGGGAATAACTATAGAATCTTGTACAAGTATTCCAGCGCCTATAAATTCTATAAAAACTGGTGTGGTAGCAAAGATTCCAGTTGTTTTAGCTGAATTTACTTTGCAAATTAATGTTTTGGCTAATATAGAGCTTCCAGAAGATGCTATTGAGATAAAGAATATAAAGAAAAGGCTTAAGATAACACAGTGTATGCTTTTACAAAATACAAATGTTTTGTTTATAAAAGGTTTTGTGAGAAAAAATATAGATTATTCAACAAGAAGTCATTCAAATTCAGAAGGAGTATGTGGAGATATTAAACATTGCACAATAGATGTTCCGTTTGAATGTACAACAGAAGTGGCGTTTAATGGAACATTGCCAGCACCAGTAATTCCTAATACATCATTTGAATTTGAATATCACAGAGTAGAAGATTTACCAAATCAATTTGCAGAAAAAGATAAATTAATAGAAGGAGATTTATCAGAGTATAATCAAGAAAGTATAGAATACTTTAATGAACTTCCTTATTGTGAATTGGTCAAAAGTAGGATAGTTGAATTTGATGAATATATAAATCGTAAAACTCCAGAAAATGGAATAGTACCATTTGAAGAAAAAGAATTTAGGAAAATAGAAGAAAAAATGGTTATATATCTTACGTTAAAATTATTGCAAAATCGTCAAGTTTTAATTCCGCCTCAAGATTAAATATGTAACACAAATTTATATAGTTCATATTATGTATCGAGGAAGATGATTTCCTCGAATGAAATATAATAGTAAAATTGAGGGGGACATTTAATATATGGAGAATAATATATATAGACAAGCAAATTGTGTTGATGTTTATGGCGGGACTATTGAAACCTGCACGAATACAAAAGAAAATATAAGCCCTATAAAAAATGTGGTAGCGAAGATTCCGGTTGTTTTAGCTGAATTTACTTTACAAATTAATGTTTTATCTAATATAGAGCTTCCAGAAGATGCTATTGAGATAAAAAATATAAAGAAAAGACTTAAGATAACACAGTGTATGCTTTTACAAAATACGAATGTTTTATTTATAAAAGGTTTTGTGAGAAAAAATATAGATTATTCAACAAGAAGTTGTTCAAATTCAGAAGGTGTATGTGGAGATATTAAACATTGTACAGTAGATGTGCCATTTCAATGTACAACAGAAGTGACATTTAATGGAACACCACCAGCTCCAGTAGTTCCTAATTCATCATTTGAATTTGAATATCATAAAGTAGAAGATTTACCAAATCAATTTGCAGAAAAGGATAAATTAGTAGCAGGAGATTTATCAGAGTATAATCAAGAAAGTACAGAATACTTTAATGAACTTCCTTATTGTGAATTGGTTAAGAGTAGAATAGTTGAATTTGATGAATATATAAATCGTAAAACTCCAGAAAATGAAATAGTGCCATTTGAAGAAAAAGAGTTTAACAAAATAGAAGAAAAAATGGTTATATATCTTACACTAAAATTATTACAAAATCGTCAAGTTAAAATTCCTGCTCCGGAAGAAATATAGAATAATAGAAAGAGCATAGAGAAAAAATTTCTCTATGCTCAAAATATTTTAATTAAGCTTTGTTTATTGAACCGAATAATTCCATTTTTTCTTTAACTGTAGCTTTTATTGCTTCAAATCCAGGAGCTAATATTTTACGAGGGTCAAAACCTTTACCTTCTAAGTCTTTTCCTGCTTCTATATATTCACGAGTAGCTTTTGCAAAAGCTAATTGACATTCAGTGTTAACGTTAATTTTTGCAACACCTAAAGAGATAGCTTTTTTAATCATATCTTCAGGAATACCTGTACCACCGTGTAAAACTAATGGCATATCTTTAGTTGCATCTTTGATTGCAGCTAAAGCATCAAAGTTTAATCCTGGCCAATTTTCTGGATATTTACCGTGAATGTTACCAATACCAGCAGCTAACATTGTAATACCTAAATCTGATATTGCCTTACATTCAGCAGGATCAGCTATTTCACCTGCACCTACAACTCCGTCTTCTTCTCCACCTATAGAACCAACTTCAGCTTCTACAGAGATGCCTTTTTCTTCGCATATTTTGATTATTTCTTTTGTTTTAGCTATGTTTTCTTCAATAGAATAATGAGATCCATCAAACATTATTGAAGAAAATCCAGCTTCGATTGCTTTTAAGGCTCCTTCGTAACTACCATGATCTAAGTGTAGTGCAACAGGAACAGTAATGTTTAGTTCTTCGATCATTCCATTAACCATTCCAACGATAGTTTTAAATCCACCCATATATCTTCCGGCACCTTCAGATACACCTAATATTACTGGTGAATTATTTTCTTGAGCAGTTAATAAAATTGCCTTTGTCCATTCTAAGTTATTGATGTTAAATTGTCCAACAGCATATTTGCCTTCTACGGCTTTGTTTAACATTTCTTTAGCTGAAACTAACATATGTAACCTCCATATTTTTATTTCATGTAAATTTTAAAGAAAATAATATATTATTTATTATTCTCTTTACAAAAGATATTATAATCTAAAATTGTAAAATATGAAATAAAAAATTTTTAATTTTTAAATTTTATAAAAATTAAACGTTTTGTAATTTATTGTCTTGATTTGTGTATTTTTCAGTTATATATTTTGCTATAATATATAATATATAATAATAAAAAAAGGAGAGATGTTATGCCGCAAATTAAAATAAGGGGAATTGAACCTAATGAAATATGTAAAATAAGTGAGAAAATGATCGATAAATTAGTTGATGTAGTACAATGTCCTAGAGATTATTTTGAGATAGAATGTATTCAATCTGTAGCTATAAGAGATGGGAAAATAGCTCCTGTTTATCCATTTGTAGAGGTTGCATGGTTTGATAGAGGACAGGAAATTCAGGATAAAGTAGCTAAGATTATAACAGAGTCTATAAGAGAAAATTTAAATGTTGAGAGTTTAGATTTAGCTTTTACAGTGTTTGAAAAGGAAAGATATTATGAAAATGGAGAGCATTTTTAGGAGAGATTAATATGAAATTGCCATTTGATTTTTTGGATAATATGAAGAATATATTAAATGATGATTATGAAAGTTTTATAAATACATATAATGAAGAAAGAGCATATGGAATTAGAGTAAATACACTTAAAATTTCAGTGGAGGAATTTTTAAAAATTTCTCCTTTTAATTTGATAAAAATACCTTGGACAAGAGATGGTTTTTATTATGAAGAAAATATAAGACCAGCTAAAATTCCTTTTTATAATGCTGGACTTTATTATATACAAGAGCCGTCTGCCATGGCTCCTGTTGAATTTTTAGATGTTAAAAGAGGGCACAAGGTATTAGATCTTTGTGCGGCCCCGGGTGGAAAAAGCATTCAAATAGCATCTAAACTTCAAGGGGAGGGTATTTTGGTAACTAATGATATAAATTCAAATAGAGTAAAGGCTTTGGTTAAAAATATAGAAATGTATGGTGTTAAAAATGCATTAGTTACGAATGATTCTCCCGAAAGACTTTTGAGAAATTTTGAAGGATATTTTGATAGAATATTAGTTGATGCACCTTGTTCTGGGGAAGGAATGTTTAGAAAAGATGAATCTTTAATTAAAAGTTGGGAAAAAGATGATATAAGTATATATCCTGATATGCAAAAAAATATACTAGATAATGCTGCTAAGATGCTTAAAGTAGGAGGAAAATTAGTATATTCAACTTGTACTTTTAATATGAATGAAAATGAAAAAATAATAGAGGAATTTTTAGGTGAGAATAGTAATTTTAGATTGCTAAATATAGATAAGGTGCATGGAATAACTCAGGGGTTAGGAATAAAGGAAGTAGCGAGGTTGTGGCCACATAAGTTAAAGGGAGAAGGACATTTTGTTGCATTACTTGAAAAGGTTGATGGAGATAGTATAGATTATAGTTTGGAAAAAATAAATAAAAAGCCTGAAATATTTAGAGAATTTGAAGAAGAAAACTTAAAAATAAATTTGGAAGGCAACTTTGTAATTATAAATGATAGTTTGTATTTAGCTCCAAAACAGTTGGTAAAAATTAAGAATTTAAAAGTAGTAAGAACAGGATTATTACTAGGAAAAATAAAGAAAAAAAGATTCACCCCATCTCAAGCACTTGCCATGGCACTTAAAGTGGAAGATTTTAAAAGAGTTATAAATCTGTCTTATGATAGTACTGAAGTTATAAAGTATTTAAAAGGAGAAACAATATTTATTGATGGACAAAAAGGTCTTAATCTTGTATCAGTAGAGAATTATCCATTGGGATTTGGAAAACTCAATAATAACACATTAAAAAATGGATATGAAAAGAGCTGGAGATGGGTATAGACAATTAGCATTATATTTAATTGTCTATAGTTAGGAGGTTTATTATGAGAATCGATAGAGTTTTGGGGAACCTTGGATATGGGACTAGAAGTGAAATAAAAAAATATTGTAAATTTGGGATAGTTCTTGTTAATGGAAAAGTTGTGAAAAATTCTTCTTTTCACGTTGATCCTGAAAAAGATGAAATAATATTTGATGGAGAAAGGGTAAATTACAGAGAATATGTTTATATAATGTTAAACAAGCCTAGTGGATATATATCGGCAACTTATGATGATGTGGAAAAAACAGTACTAGATTTAATTGATCCAGAGTATTATGTATTTAATCCTTTTCCAGTAGGAAGACTTGATAAAGATACTGAAGGGCTTTTGATTTTAACTAATGATGGACAACTTTCTCATAGAGTGTTATCTCCTAAAAAACATGTTCCAAAGACTTATTTTGCTAAAATTGATGGAGTAGTAACAAGTGCTGATGTAGATGCTTTTAAAGAAGGTGTGATTTTAGATGATGGATATAAAACACTTCCAGCACATCTTGAGATATTAAAAAGCGGTAGTATATCAGAAATAAATTTGACTATACATGAAGGGAAATTTCATCAGGTAAAGAGAATGTTTGAAAGTGTTGGTAAAAAGGTAATTTATTTAAAAAGAATTTCTATGGGAGGTTTAAAATTAGATGAAAATTTAGCTTTAGGAGAATATAGAGAACTTACAGAAGAAGAAATATTATTACTTGAACAAAGATAGGAGTTGATTATATGAAATTTGAATTAGATACACATACTCATACTATTGCAAGTGGACATGCATATAGTACTGTGCATGATTTAGTAAAGGAAGCTAAAAATATAGGCCTTAAAATGTTCGCATTAACAGATCATGGTCCAGCGATGCCAGGAGGACCTCATATATATCATATAGGTAATCAAAAGGTAATTCCTAGAGTTATAGATGGAGTTTTTGTTTTAAGGGGAGTAGAAGCAAATATTATAGATTATGATGGAAGTCTTGATATCCCTGAAGAATATTTAAAAGAATTGGATTTAGTTATAGCAAGCCTTCATGATGTTTGTATAAAGCCTGGAACTAGAGAGGAAAATACAAATGCCTTGATTAGGGCCATGGAGAATAAGTATGTAGATATAATAGCTCATCCTGGAAATCCTGTATTTCCGATAGATGAAGAAAAATTGCTTAAAGCTGCGAAGAAAAACAATGTATTAATAGAAATCAATAACAGTTCGTTTGGAAAAAGTAGACCGGGAAGCAAAGAAAATTGTATAAGAATAGCTAAAATAGCAAAGGAAATGAATGTACAATTATCTGTTGGTAGTGATACTCATATATCATTTCAATTAGGAAAGTTTGATTATGTGGAAGAAATATTTAAAGATATTAATATGCCGGATGATTTAATAATTAATACATCAATACATAAACTTATAAATTTTTTAGAAAAAAAGGGTAAGAAAAATATTAAAGACTTTAAGGAATTAATAAAAAACCGATAGATATTGGAGGTTAGAAAGTGAAAAAGAGAGATATAGTTGAGTTTAAGATAGATGCCATGGAATTTGGCGGCAATTCTTATGGATATGTAGAAGATGAACGAGTAGATATAAAAGGTGGAATAACTGGTCAAAAAGTGAGGGTTTTAATAAAAAAGATTAGAAAGGATAAAATAGAAGGTAAATTATTAAATGTAATAGAAAAGTCTCCGATAGAAAAAGCTGTTACATGTAAATACTTTGGAGAATGTGGAGGATGTTCAATACTTTCAATTCCTTATGAGGAACAGCTTCAGATAAAAGAAGGACAAATACTAGATCTTTTTGCAGAAAAAGATTTTATAGGATTTAAGTTTTTAGGAGTAGAAGGAAGTCCAAAATTTCATGAATACAGAAATAAAATGGAATATACATTTGGAGATGAAGAAAAAGATGGACCACTTACACTAGGACTTCATAAAAAAGGAAGAATGTATGACATAATAACTGTTGATGAATGTTTTCTTGTAGATAAAGACTTTAGAAAAATATTAAAAATTACCGTAGATTATTTTGAAAGAAAAAAAATACCTTATTATAGAAATTTAACTCATAAAGGATATCTTAGAAATTTAGTAGTTAGAAAAGGATTAAATACAGGAGAAATACTTGTAAATTTAGTTACTTCTTCTCAGATGGAGTTAGATTTAGGTGAATATGTAAATAGTATTTTAAATTTAGAGATTGAAGGAAAAGTTGTAGGTATACTTCATACTTTAAATGATGGGCTTGCAGATGTAGTTAAATGTGATGAATTAAAGATACTATATGGAAGGGATTATTTGTACGAAAATTTACTTGGACTTAAATTTAAAATATCTCCTTTTTCGTTTTTTCAGACGAATACAAAAGGAGCAGAGAGATTATATAGTATAGTAAGAGAGTTTATAGGAAATGAAAAGGATAAAGTGATATTTGATCTTTATAGTGGAACTGGAACTATAGCTCAAATAGTTTCTAAAAATGCTAAAAAAGTTATAGGAATAGAAATAGTAAAAGAAGCAGTTGAAGCAGCTATTGAAAATGCAAAGCTTAATAATATAACCAATTGCGAGTTTATAGCTGGTGATGTAGGAGAGAAGGTTAAATATTTAAAAGAAAAACCAGATTTAATAATAGTAGATCCGCCAAGACCCGGAATTCATAAAGATGCACTTAAAGATATAGTTAAATTTAATGCGAAGGAAATATTGTATATTTCTTGCAATCCAAAGACACTTGTCAGAGATTTAGCAGAATTTAAAAAAGCAAATTACGATATAGTTAAAGTTAAAGGAATGGATATGTTTCCTAATACGCCACATGTGGAGACGGTTGTGTTGATAGAGAAAAAATAGCTTGAAATCAAAGGTTTTGAAGTTTTTTAACTAAATATGGATGTGTGTTTTATGTTCCCTCAGACTACGGTTTGGGGGATTTTTGGTTGAGGGGGGGTAAGGTTTTTCGCAGAATTACATATTTGCGAAAACGTATATAATTTTGCAAAATTGTTTGAGCGGAAGTGGCTACATGGCAGAGATGATATATTTAGGTAGTTTAGACATGTGGAGTGTGTTGTATTGATGTTAAGAGTGAAAGTTAATACGAGTTTTGGGGATAAATAAGGTACTCAAAATACTAGTAGATAAGGGTTTTCGAGATTGGAAAGTTTTCTGTCTGTTGTCTGGCAGATTCTTTTAATCTTGCAAATCCTTCCGTTTATTTATTGAGGGAGCCAATTGACCGATATAATTAGTATAGGTCGATGATAGCTCGTGCAAGATAAAATAAGCAGCTTTATTACATATTAATTTCACTTGGATAGGTTATAGTTAATTAGACAGTAAAAACTCGGACATGATATAATAAATAAATTTAATTTGGAGGTAAATCAAGTCTAATAGATCTAAAAGATATATAGAAGAATTAAAAAAACAGATAGTTGGATTAATAGAGAGTGAATTATACAGTCAAGTAATATAAGGTTTATAAATCGAAGTGTAATGAAGAGAAGTGTGAAAATATTGTTAATAAAGAATTCGATAGGAAGGAGACTATGGAAGTTGTAGTAAGCGATTTAACCTATATGAATGTTTAAGGGTAAGTGGAATTATATATGCATATTATTAGACCTATATAATCGTGAAATCATTGGGTATGTTACTGATAAGAATAAGGATGCAAACCTTGTTTATAAAGCCTTTACAAAGATTAACAGACCTTTAGAAAACATTAAATATTACATACTGATAGGGGTAATGAATTTAAAAATAATGTGATAGATAGTTTATTAACTACATTTAATATAAAACGATCCCTAAGTAAAAAAGGTTGTCCTTATGATAATGCAGTAGCAGAAGCTGCTTTTAAGGTTGTTAAAACAGAGTTTGCTTTTAATAAAATATTTCAAAGTTTTGAGGAGCTTGAATATCAATTATTTGATTATGTGAACTGGTACAATAATCACAGGATTCATGGTTCATTAGACTACCTTATCCCTGTAGAATATAGAATGTTAATGTCTGATAAAAAAGTGTCTTAAAAAGAGTTAACAATCCATTATTTAAGTTAATTTGGACTTTGAAAGGAGATGTTATTAATATTAAAGGAGGATAAAAATTATGCTTAACTTATTATTTACTATGTTAATTGGTATGTTGATGACTAAAGAATTAAAAATAAAATTAAATAAAAAAGATTATTATTATGAATCTAAAATAACTAAAGAATAATTAAAGAAATGAAGGGAGAAGATGAAAAATGTTAATATTAAAAGACGACAAAAGCACAATAATAAGAGAAATTGAATTAGATCCTGTTTTCATAGCACATGAAAGTAAAGTAATTAAATATTTATGTTATGCAGTTAAAAGATTAAGACCGATGGCTATATATTGTTCTGTCTTAATTGATAAAGACACACAAGAACCTTTCCTAATTAAAAATGCTGAAATTATTTCTTGGAGTTTAAAAATTCAACAAGCAGATCCTAAAACAGATGAACCTATTAAAAAACCAGTAGAATTTTTAATAGGTATTACTTATCACGCTGTAAACACAGCTAGAAAATATATTCAAAAACACAACGTTACTTTAGCTCACATGGAAGAATTTTTAGAAGAATTCGATTTAATAAGATATCAAGCTTTTGTTAAAGCTGTTAACAACGCAATATTAAGACATTTAAGATATACTAACACATACGAACGTTATAGTCATAGTAAAAAACATTATATTCTAAAAAAATACAAATTTAAAGATGAGTTAGATATAAAAAACTTTAAATTAAATATGGATTATGCAAAATCAAATGTAAAATAAAAAATATATAAAAGATAAAAGCTAGCTTTATAAATGATTTAAGTTTATCAGTTTTTTTATAATATAGGGTTATAAGGGTTTTTTGGGAATTTTAAAACTGATTGTTCAAAAGGGGGCTATCTAAAATACAATAAAAAAATAAACAAATTTTAAATTGCAGGATATTCATCGCAGCTTGAATAGTCTTTCGTTTTACTCGTCTGAGGAAATCTAAAGACTATTTACTCATGAAGCTTTATATTGCTTTAAGTAGTATAATGCGTTAGGAGAATCACAGTACCAATAAAAACAAAACTAAGGAGGAATTTAAAATGAATTTTACCCCAAAATTAAAAAATTTTCTTCAATTATTGAAAGGAGTGATGCTCTATTAAGTCGAGATAAGTGAATCTCTTGTAATTCAAACAAAAATATTTTGTATGCAACAGACTTTCTTATGTGATGAAGTGCTATTTAAGAGATACATCCATTAAAACAAAGATTGATTTTGAGAAATGGATTAATGATGATAGGTTATGATATAATAGGTAATAACCTTAAATTAGAGGAGAGAAATTCATGAAGAAAGTACCAATAGGAATAAGTGATTTTAAAAAATTGATAACTGAAAATTATTATTATGTAGATAAAAGTTTGTTTATAAAGGAAATAATAGATGATGGTTCGGAAGTAATACTTCTTCCAAGACCTAGGCGTTTTGGGAAGACACTTAATATGAGTATGCTTA
>NZ_FQXH01000034.1 GCF_900129915.1 Tepidibacter thalassicus DSM 15285 | reverse complement strand
AGGTGTTTTATATTAACTATGAGAGATGTAAATTCTAAATAATCAAACACTCTTTCAATATCTCTTATTTGTTTTATATTAACTATGAGAGATGTAAATTGTTTTAATGTTTTTCGATCTTCTAAACTTAACTCTTGCTTTATATTAATTATGAGAGTGTAAATGAAGAAGTCTTTTTTCTTTTATAGGTAGGAGATGAATGAGCAAACACAACTTACTTATATTATTTTTTATAGCGTAGTTTTTATAATTGTAGTAGTAACATGTAATAAAGCTAAATAAAATGGGATGATTGAATAATTGACGCTATCTATTAAATTCATCTATCTTGACATGAGATTGAGGATATGATATATAAAAATTAAAAGATTAGCACTCTGTTGTTGAGAGTGCTAATAAATATTATAGGAAATTTGTTATTAAAATAAAATTACATAGTAAAATGGATTTTATATGAAAGGGGAGAGCAAATTGGAAAAAAAGCAGTTTAGAGCAGAGTCTAAGAGATTATTAGATTTAGTGATTAATTCTATTTATACCAATAGAGAGATATTTTTAAGAGAACTTATTTCTAATGCAAGTGATGCGATTGATAAAATTTATTATAAGACATTGACTGATGAAAATTTAGTTTTTAATAAAGATGATTATTATATCAAAGTAATTCCAGATAAAAAAGAGAGAATATTAAAAATTTCAGATACAGGTATAGGAATGACCAAAGAAGAACTTGAAGAAAATCTAGGGATAATTGCAAAAAGTGGATCTTTTGCATTTAAGAAAGAACATGAAATTAAAGAAGGGTTTGATATTATTGGTCAATTTGGAGTAGGATTTTATTCTGCATTTATGGTTGCAGATAAGGTTACTGTTATTACTAAAGCTTTGGGAAGTGATGAAGCTTTTAAGTGGGAGTCAACTGGTGTAGATGGGTATATAATTGAGCCATGTGAAAAAGATTCGGTTGGAACAGATATTATATTAAAAATAAAAGAAAATACGGAAGAAGAAAACTTTGATGAGTATTTAGAAGAATATAGATTAAAATATATTATTAAAAAGTATTCTGATTTTATTAGATATCCTATAAAAATGAATGTAACAAAAAGAAAATTAAAAGATGGTACTGAAAATGAATATGAAGAATATATGGAAGAAGAAATAGTAAATAGTATGGTACCTATTTGGAGAAAAAACAAAAATGAACTTACTAAAGAAGATTATGAAAATTTTTATTCGGAGAAACATTATGGATTTGATAAGCCATTAAAGCATATTCATATTAGTGTTGATGGAACTGTAAGATATAACGCTATTTTGTTTATTCCTGAAAAAATACCTTATGATTTTTATACAAAAGAGTACGAAAAAGGTTTAGAATTGTATTCTAATGGTGTATTAATTATGAATAAATGTTCAGATTTATTACCTGATTATTTTAGTTTTGTAAAAGGTATGGTTGATTCAGAGGATTTATCTTTAAATATATCAAGAGAGATGCTTCAACATACTAGACAGTTAAAATTTATTGCTAAAAATATTAAAAATAAAATAAAAAATGAATTGAAAAATATGTTAAAAAATGAAAGGGATAAGTATGAAATTTTTTATAAATCATTTGGAAGACAATTAAAATATGGTGTTTATAGTGATTTTGGTGCAAATAAAGAACTATTACAAGATTTATTGATGTTTTATTCTTCTAAAGAGAAAAAGATGGTAACTTTAGAAGAATACGTCGACAGAATGCCAGAAGAACAAAAATATATTTATTATGCTGTTGGAGAAACGAATGATAGAATTGAAAAATTGCCTCAAATAGAACTTGTAAAAGAAAAAGGGTATGAAATATTGTATTTTACTGAAGATATAGATGAGTTTGCAATAAAAATGTTAATGACATATAAAGATAAGGAATTTAAATCAGTTTCAAGTAGTGATTTAGGCATTGAAACTTGTGAAAATGAGAAAGATTCTAATAGTGAATATGAGGGCTATAAAGAAGTTTTTGAGTATATGAAAAATGTTTTAGGGGATAAAGTTAAGGATGTAAGAATATCAAAGAGATTAAAAAATCATCCTGTATGTTTATCGAATGACGGTGAGATAAGTATAGAGATGGAAAAAATATTAAATACTATGCCTAATAGTCAAAATATAAAAGCTGATAAAATTTTAGAAATTAATGTTAATCATGATATATTTAAGACATTGAAAGAATGTTTTGAAAAGGATAAAGAGAAATTAAAATTGTATACCAATATATTGTATAATCAATCATTGTTAATAGAAGGTTTGCCGATAAACGATCCTGTAGCATTTACAAATGATATTTGTAAAATAATGATTTAAATTGAATTTTAAAAGTTGCTGGAAAATTGTTTTCCAGCAACTTTTTTATGCTTCTTCATTGTAAGAAGCATTTTTTTTGTGTGAAAGTTTTGAGCGTTTTGTAAGCCTTTTGTTGTTTGAATCTATTTTTTTTCCATTTACGATTCCGATATCGCTTCCTTGTTCAGAATACATTTTTCTAAGTTCGGCATTTGTTTTTTTGTTTGTTTTTTTTAAATTTTTATTGTTGTTCATTTTATTTCCTCCTATTATTCATTTTTATCTCTTTTTCTTTTTTGAATAGGTTTACTTGTATTTTGACTTACAGATCCTGTTTGTCTGGGGTGAAGTGAATTTGGAAGATTAAGTTCTTCTGAAAATTCGAGTTTTAAATTAGGAGTTTGTCTTCCGTTTTTATTGTATTGGTTATTTTTATTGTTTTTATTCGACATGTTTTTTCCTCCTTATTTATATGTTTTATTTTTAATTTAACCAATTAAATAAAAATATATAGTAGAAATTATTGAAAATTGATTTGAAATATAGAAAAATATGTAAATTAGATTATAAAAAAATTCTCTGTATTACAATTGTAATACAGAGAATTTTTGTGAAATATGTAAAATAAAGAAAGGTCTTCAAGTTTTGAAATCTGTTGAAGACCTGAAATGCTTGGAAAATTACCTAAAAAATCACCTGCTTCGTTATTATAACAAATTCGACTTAATTTGACAAGTGGAAGTAAGTGTTTTTTAATAATTTTTTGTATTAAGTTTACTATTTATATATTTTTCAAGTTGTATTTTGATTATAGCCATGGCAGGAACACCCAAAAACATTCCAGCTAATCCAAAGGCTCCTCCGCCAATTATTACTGCTACTATAATCCATAAAGGGCTAAGTCCTACTTTATCACCTAATATTTTAGGACCCAGATATAGACCATCGAATTGTTGAAGTAAAAATATAAATATACCTAACCATAAAGCGTTTATTGGGTTGTTGATTAATGTTATTAAAATTGCAGGTACGGCTCCTATAAAAGGACCAAAGTAAGGAATCATATTTGTAATTCCGATTATTATGCTTATTAAAAGAGCATATGGAATTTTTAAAATTAATAATCCAATGAAACAAAGAATTCCTATAATTAAAGAATCTATCGCTTTTCCTACTATGTATTGAGAAAATATTCTATTAACTAATTTACAAAAATTTATTATTTTATTTGATTTTTCTTTGCCTTTCAATGCATATAAAAGTTTTTCAGTATTGTTTATAAGGTTTTCTTTATCTTTTAATAAATAAATAGAAATTATTAAACCAAGTACTGCATTAAATAGATTAGAAGTGATATTAATAGCTTTTATTACTAAATTAGATGAAGTTATATTTAAAAAATTTAAAGCTTCATTTATAATAGTATTTATATTTTGTTTTAAATAAGGATTACTGTATTCTAATAATTTTGATTTAATAATATTATTATTTATCCAGCTTTGAGCAGTATTTATGTAATTAGGCATATTTTTTGAAAGATCATTTATACTGCTGACAATTCTAGGAGTTAGTATAGTTATTGTAAAATTGATTATACTTAAAAGCAAAAAGTAAATAAGGAGAATGCTAAGACTTCTCTTAATTTTAAAATTGTTTTCAAAATAAACCATAATAGGATTTAATAAATAAGCAATAGCAAAAGCCCATACAAAAGGATTGATTAATGAAGTAAAAAAATTTAATTTTTGAATAAAGAATTCTGTATTATTTACGAGTTTAAAAAGTAAAAACGCAATAAGAAGCATAAAAATGTAGTACTTAGTTTTTTCTTTAAAAAACATGTTAAAACCTCCCAAGTAGAATAACATTGATGTTAAAATATATACTATATAAAAGGTATTTTAACATTTTATTGTAGGTTTAACAATATTTATATTGAAATATTAAATATAAAGGAGAGATGGTATGAGGTTAAATAAATATATGGCGTTATGTGGAGTAGCTTCAAGAAGAAAATCTGATGAACTTATAAAAAATAAAAAAGTAAAAGTAAATGGAAAAATAATTGATGAGTTGGGAGTTGATATAGACATAAATAAAGATATAGTTGAGGTTGATGGAAAAAAAATATATCTGAAAAATAAAAAGGTATATATAATTTTAAATAAACCAGAAGGATATGTTACTACTGTTAAAGATCAATTTAATAGAAAAAAAGTTTTAGATTTAGTTGAAAATATAGATGAAAGAATTTATCCAATAGGAAGATTAGATTATGAAACGTCAGGGCTTTTGTTCCTTACAAATGATGGAGAACTTACATATAAATTAACTCATCCTAAACATGAAATAACGAAGACTTATATAGCAAAATTAAAGGGGATTCCTAATGAAAATAAAATTAAAGAATTTGAAAAAGGTTTAAAAATAGAAAATTATATAACAGCTCCTGCGAAATTTAAAATATTAAAAAAAGAAAACGGCATTAGTATATGTGAAATAAAAATACATGAAGGTAAAAATAGACAAGTAAGAAAAATGTGTAAAGCGATTGGACATCCAGTCCTTTCTTTAAAAAGAGTATCTATGGGAAATATAAAATTAGGAAATCTTAAAAAAGGTGAGTGGAGATATTTGACTGAAGATGAAATTAAGTATTTGAAATCTTTATAAATGAGGAGTGAATATAATGATTACTATTTGTAAAATTAAAGATAGAGACTTGGAAAAATTTGAAAATATTTTAAAAGAAAAGAATATAAATACTATTACAAAAGATAATTTTTTGGTTGTATATGAAGAAAATGATATATTAGGATTTGGAGGATATGAGTTATTAGATAATATAGCAGTTTTGAAAATTATAGATATATTTGATAAAGGAATGGATAGCATTTTAAGAGATGGATTGATAAAATCTCTTTTAAATTTAGCTGATATTAATGGAATAAGAATATTTATGGTAAAAAAAGATGAAAATGTATCTTTTTATAAAAATATAGGGTTTAAAGATTTGAAAAATAGGGATTTTATTTTAAATTTAGATGTAAATGAAGATGAGTATTTATATATAAATATTTTGGAGTTTTTTACAAATCCATGTAGAGGAAATAAAAAAGTTTAAGGAGGAGTAAATGTTGAGAAAAACAAGGTATTTAACAAAAGTTACAGATTTGACTAAAATAATTTTAGAAAATGCAATCAAAGAAGGAGATATAGTTGTAGATGCTACTGTTGGGAATGGACATGATACTGAATATTTAGCTAGAAAAGTTGGAGAAAAAGGTAAAGTATATGGATTTGATATACAACAAATAGCAATAGATAAAACTAAGGAAAGACTTCAAAAAAATGGACTTATTAAAAGGGTATCTTTAATATTAGATGGACATGAAAATATGGATAAATACATAAGGGAAAAAGTATCTTGTATTTTTTTTAATTTAGGATATCTTCCTAGAGGCGATCATAAATTAATAACAAAGCCTAAAACTACTATTTTGGCTATTGAAAAATCATTAAAAATTTTAAAACCTTATGGAATTATAAGTATTGCTCTATATACAGGACATGAAGGGGGAATGGAAGAAAAAAATGCAGTAGAAGAATTTTTATCTAATCTAGATCAAAATTATTTTAATGTTTTAAAATGTAATTTTATAAATCAGAAAAATAATCCTCCACAACTTATATTAATTGAAAAAAAGATGATATTAGGAAGTGATGAAGAATGAATATATTAATAACAAATGATGATGGTATAAGAGCTAAAGGAATTTATGAGTTAGCTAATGCTATAAAAAATATAGCAAATGTATATGTGGTTGCTCCAGATTCAGAAAAAAGTGCAATTGGTCATGCTATTACTATGCACACTCCGTTAAGAGTAGAAGAAATTGATTTTTGTGAAGGTGTTAAAGCATATAGTGTAAGTGGAACTCCTGCAGATTGTGTTAAACTTGGGATAGAGGTTATATTAAGAGGTATAAATATAGATCTTGTTTTAAGCGGAATAAATAATGGACCGAATTTAGGTACAGATGTTATATATTCAGGAACGGTTTCAGGTGCAATTGAAGGGCTTATTCAAAATAAACCTGCCATGGCAATTTCATATGTTGGGAAAAATATATTAAGCGAAGAATACAGAAAATGCGGAAAATATATATTGGAAATAGTTAATAAATACAAAAAAAGATTAGATTTACTAAAAGATTGTGTTATAAATATTAATATTCCTAATATAAAAGATAACAATATAGAAGGAATTAAAATTACAAAACTTGGAGTAAGAAAATATGAAAATGCATTTGAAGAAAGGATTGATCCTTTTGGGAATAAATATTATTGGATGGGAGGTAAAATTAGAGAATTTCTTCAAGATGAAGATAGTGATATTGCAGCTGTTGAACAAGGATATATTTCTATAACTCCTCTTTACACTGATTTAACATATTATGATAAAATTGGGAATTTGAATATTTTTTGAAATTTTAATTTCAAAATGAAAGTTTAAAAATAAAAAATGAAATTTAAATTGCAGAAAAGGAATTGTTTTGATATTATATAATTAATAAAAAATTCTGAAATATATTTAGGGGGGAGACTATGGCACTAGATAAAAAAAAGCTCGTAATAAACTCTAATTGGTGTAAAGCTTGTGGAATTTGTGTAGCTTTTTGTCCTAAAAATGTATTAGAAATAAGAGATAATTTAGTAAATATAAAAAATATACAAAACTGCATAAAATGTGGACTTTGTGAACTTAGATGTCCAGATTATGCTATATATTTAGAAGATACTTTATGCGAGGGGGATAAAATACATGCATGATAATGTGAAATTTCTTCAAGGAAATGAAGCTTGTGTTCATGGTGCTATTTATGCGGGAATGAGATTTTTTGCAGGATATCCTATAACGCCTTCTACTGAAATTGCAGAACTTTCATCAGCTTTACTTCCAAGAGTTGGAGGGAAATTTATACAAATGGAAGATGAAATAGCTAGTATGGCAGCTGTCATTGGAGGATCTTTAGGAGGATTAAAGTCAATGACAGCAACTAGTGGCCCAGGATTTTCTTTAAAACAAGAGAATATTGGTTATGCTTCAATTACAGAAATTCCTTGTGTTATAGTTAATGTTCAAAGAGGTGGACCAAGTACAGGACTTCCGACTTCTCCATCTCAAGGAGATGTAATGCAGGCAAAATGGGGGACTCATGGAGATCATCCTATAATAGTTTTATCACCTACTTCTGTTAGTGAAACTTTTTATCTTACAGTAAAAGCTTTTAATTTTGCAGAAAAATATAGAACACCTGTAATACTTCTTTTAGATGAAGTAATAGCTCATATGAGAGAAAAAGTTGAAATACCAGAAAATGGGGAAATTGAAATAATAAATAGAAAAAAGCCAACTTGTATTCCTGAAGAATATAAGGCTTATGAATATACTGATGATTTAGTTCCTGCTATGGCTAATTTTGGAGAAGGTTATAGATATAATGTTACAGGACTTATTCATGATGAAACTGGTTTTCCTACTAACAGCACAAAAGAAGCTGAAAAACTTTTAAATAGATTGATGAGTAAAATTAATAATAATTTAGATGATATATTAATTTATGAAGAATATCTTATAGATGATGCAGAAATTTTATTTATAACTTTTGGATGTATGGCAAGATCTACAAAAGAATCTGTAAATATATTAAGAGAGCAAGGAATTAATGCAGGAATGTTTGTATTAAAAACTATTTGGCCATTTCCAGAGGAAAAAATTAAAATATTAAATAAAAAAATAAAGAATATATTTGTTCCAGAAATGAATTTAGGTCAAATACGTATTGAGGTAGAACGAATAGTAGATAAGGACTCTTGTGTATATGGAATTAATAAAGCAAATGGAGAAATTATAACTCCAGAAGAAATAAATGATTATGTTAAGGGGGTATTACAGTGCCTAGCAAAATTATAGAAAATAATTTTAGAATTCAAAGACTTCCCCATATTTGGTGTTCTGGATGTGGCCATGGTATATTAATGAGAGCTATAGCTGTTTCAATAGAGGAATTAAATCTTGACAAGGAAAAGGTTTGCATAGTTTCTGGAATAGGTTGTTCATCAAGAGCAGCTGGATATATGAATTTCAATACGCTTCATACAACACATGGGAGAGCTATAGCTTTTGCAACGGGACTTAAGTTTTCAAATCCAGAGCTTACTGTAATAGTTATATCTGGAGATGGAGATGCTTCTGCAATTGGGGGAAATCATTTGATTCATGCTTGTAGAAGAAATATAGATATAACAACAGTTGTATTTAATAATAATATATATGGTATGACAGGAGGACAATATTCGCCTACAACACCAACTAAAGATAGGGCAACTACTGCTCCATACGGGAATATTGATAAGCCGTTTGATATTTGTAATTTAGCTTCAGGGGCAGGAGCTACATATGTGGCAAGAGCTACTGTTTATCATGTAAAAAAAATGATAGAGTATGTAAAGAAAGGTATAATGCATAAAGGATTTTCTTTAATAGAAGGAGTAAGTATATGTCCAACTTATTATGGTAGAAAAAATAAAAAGGGAAGTTCTGTAGATTTAATGAATTATTTAAAAGATAATTTTGTAGATATTAAATTAAAAGATAAACTACCAAAAGATAAATTAAATGGGAAAATATTTATGGGAGAATTTAAGAATACAAGAGAGCCTGAATATGTGGATGAGTATTTTAAAATAATAGATCTGTTTAAAAAGGAGAGATTAGTGTGAAAAGAGAAATAAGATTAACTGGCTCCGGTGGACAGGGGTTAATTCTTGCAGGAATAATATTAGCTGAAAGCGCTATTATGTCTAGTATAAATGCTATTCAAAGTCAGTCGTATGGACCAGAAGCAAGAGGAGGAGCTAGTAAGTCAGAAGTTATAATAAGTGATGAAGAAATTAACTTTCCTAAAGTAATATGTCCTGATTTGTTATTATGTTTAACACAGAAAGCATATGATCAATATGGAAAAAATATTAAAAAAAATGGAATTTTAATAGTTGATTCTTCTGTTAATATAAGTAATAATATAAGTGCAAATAATTTTTATAAAATACCTATAATAAAAACTGCTAAAGAAAAGGTAGGCAGAGAAATGGTAGCAAATATAGTTGCTTTAGGAGCAATTAAGGAAGTTACTCAAATGGTAAATACGGAAAGTTTAAAAAATGCAATATTAGCAAGAGTTCCTCAAGGAAGTGAGGATTTAAATATGAAAGCTTTTGATGAGGGACAATTGTTAATAAAAAATATGTAAAAAGGGAGCTAGTTTTTATATGGAAGAGAACAAAGATTTAATTGCAATAATACAGGAACAATTTCCAAAATTGAGTAAAGGGCAAAAACTCATTGCTCAATTTATACTTTCAAATTATGATAAAGCAGCTTTTATGACAGCTGGTAAATTAGGAGAAAAAGTTGGAGTAAGCGAATCTACTGTAGTAAGATTTGCCAATGCTTTGGGGTTTGATGGATATCCAAAACTTCAAAAATCACTTCAAGAACTTATAAAAACAAAGCTTACAACTGTTCAAAGAGTTGAAATGGCTAAAGAATATTCCAATGATTGGACTATATTCAGAAAAGTATTAAAATCAGATGTAGAAAATATAAAAAGTACTCTTGATGAAATGGATGAAAATGCTTTTCAGTATACTATTAATAAAATATTAAAAGCTAGAAAAATATATATAGTGGGACTCAGAAGTTCAACTGCAATAGCAGAGTATTTAGGGTTTTATCTCAATATAATTTTAGATAATGTTAATATTGTCAGTTATGGAATAAGCGATTTATTTGAACAAATATTAAAAGTTGGAAAAGATGATTTAGTAATAACAATAAGTTTTCCAAGATATTCAAAGAAAACCTTTGAACTTGCAAATTATGCAAAAAAACAAGGAGCAAGTATTATTTCTTTAACAGATAGTGTACTTGCACCTGTGGCTTCAATATCAGAAGAAATTATAACGGTTAAAAGTAATATGGCATCTTTTGTTGATTCTTTAGTTGCACCGCTTAGCGTTGCTAATGCTATAATAGTAGCCGTAGGAATGAGAAAAAAGGAAGAAATTAAAGAGTATTTTGACAAACTAGAAATTATATGGAAAGAATATCATATTTATGATGAAAAATAATCCAAAATTTTCAATCCTGTGTTGTTAAATAAACAATACAGGATTTTTGTTGTATAATAGATTATTATAACAAAGGAGGTAAAATATGAATAAATTTTTTATAGTAAGGCATGGACAAACCGAATGGAATATACAAGGAAAAACTCAAGGGCATGGAAATTCGAGTTTAACAGAAAAAGGAAAGGAAGAAACTAAAAAATTAGCTATTAAGCTTTCAAAATATAATATAGATTATATATATAGTAGTGATTTAGGTAGAACTATGGAAACTTCTAATATAATATCTTCTGTTTTACAAAAAGAGGTAATATATGATAAAAATTTGAGGGAAATAAATTTTGGAAAATGGGAAGGGCTTACTATTGATGAAATTAAAAATCAATATTCTGATATATATAAAATTTGGAGAAATGAACCTCATAATGCACTAATACCAGATGCAGAAAATTTGATTTCTTTAAAGGAAAGACTTTTAAAATGTATAAATAGTCTAAACAAAAAACACAGAAATTCTAATATACTTTTAGTATCTCATGGAATGTCTATAAAAGTATTACTTTTAAGTTTATTAGGTTCTGATCTTTCTAATCTTTATAGAATAAAACAAGATAATACGGCTTTGAATATAGTAGAATTTAGAGACTATGGACCGGTTATAATAAAAATTAATGATACTAGTCATTTGGAAGGAGAGTAAAATGAGTAAAGTTTTAGTAATTGGAGGAGGACCTGCTGGAATGATGGCAGCAATTATGGCAGGAAGAAATAATAACGATGTTATGTTAATAGACAAAAATAAAGAGCTTGGTAAAAAACTGAAAATAACAGGCGGAGGAAGATGCAATATAACAAATATGAGAGATATAGAAGACTTTTTGGAAAAGATAGTAGTAAATCATAAATTTTTATATAGTTGTCTTTATACATTTACAAATTTAGATTTAGTAGAATTTTTTAAAAAGCATAATTTGAATTTTAAAATAGAAGAAGATTTAAAAGTATATCCGGAAAATGATAAATCTCAAGAAATAATTGATATTTTAAAAAAAGAACTTAAAAAATCTAATGTAAAAATAATTTATGAAAAAGAATTTAAAGATTTATTAGTTGAAGACAATGCAGTTAAGGGAGTTGTTTTAGAAAGTGAAGAAATAATAAAAGCAGATAAAGTAATAATTTCAACAGGTGGGATGAGTTATCCTAAAACAGGCTCTAGTGGAGAAACTTATGAAATATTAAAAAAATATGGACATACTATAAATAAAATATATCCATCTTTAGTACCGCTAATTATAAAAGAAAAATGGATTAAAAATTTACAGGGAATATCAATAAGAAACGTAAAAGTTTCAAGTTATAGTAAAAATAAAAAAATAGAAATGTTGGGAGATATATTATTTGCTCATTTTGGAGTTACAGGACCAGTTATACTTAATATATCTTCGTTTTTGAATAAAACTTTAAAAGAAAAAGAAGTAGATATTATTGTGGATTTTATTCCTGATATAAAAAAAGAAGAATTATCTAAACTTATTAGAAAAAATCCTAATAAAGCTATATATAATAATTTAAAAGAAATTCTTCCTCTTAATTTTACAAAAGAATTACTCAATTATTTAAGTATAAATAAAAAGCCAAATGAATTAAATAAACAAGAAGAAAAAAGGATTATAGAAAGTATTAAAAATTTAAAATTAACTTGTGTAGGAACTAAAAGCATAAATGAAGCAATAGTAACTTCAGGGGGGATAAATGTAAAAGAGATCAATTCATCAACTATGGAGTCAAAGGTAATTAACAATCTTTATTTTGCTGGAGAAATAATAGATGTAGAAGGATTAACTGGAGGATATAATTTACAGATTGCTTTTTCAACAGGTTACTTAGCTGGAATAAGTGTTTAAAATTTGATATAATATTAACTTACGATGGTGATAATATGAAGATTTTAGCTATAAGAGGAGCTACTACTGTAAATAAAAATACAAAAGAAGAAATATTAAAAGAAACAGCAGTATTAATGAAAAAAATAATGGAAATTAATGATTTGAAGCAAGAAGATATAATAAGCATAATTTTTACAATGACAAGAGATTTAGATGAAGTTTATCCTTCTGTTGCTGTAAGAGAAATAATGGGAATTATAGATGTTCCTCTTTTGAATTTTGAAGAAAAATATATAAAAGGTAGTTTGAAAAAATGTATAAGAGTTTTAATTCATATAAATTCTAATAAAGAAAAAAGTGAAATAGTACATGTATATTTAAATAATGCAAAAAATTTAAGATTGGATTTAAATATGAGGAGTGATTGTGATGAAAAATGTAGTAATAGCAGTTGATGGACCAGCAGGAGCAGGGAAAAGTACTGTAGCGAAAATAATAGCTAAAAAGTTAAATATAAATTATATTGATACAGGAGCTATGTATAGAGCTATTACGTATAAAGCTATAAAAGAAAATATAAATATTGGAGATGAAAAAGCTTTAATAGAAATAGCTAAAAATACTCAAATAGATTTTAAAGAAAACAATATATATTTAGATGGAAAAATTGTAAATGAAGAAATAAGAACGCCTGAGGTAAGTAATAATGTATCTAAAGTAGCACAGATAAGAGAAATAAGAGAAATAATGGTTGATCTTCAGAGAAAAATGGGACAAAAATATTCGGTTATAATGGATGGAAGAGATATAGGGAGTTATGTTTTTAAAAATGCTGATTTTAAATTTTATTTAACAGCAGGAGTAAATGAAAGAGCTATTAGAAGATATAAAGAATTAAAAGAAAAAGGTTATGATGTTAAGCTCGATGATATAATAAAGGATATTGAAATTAGAGATGAAATTGATTCTAAAAGAGAATTTGCGCCACTTATTAAGGCTGATGATGCTATAGAAATAGATACTAGTAATAAAAATATAGATGAAGTGGTTGAAGAAATGATGAAATATATAAATTAGGGGGGAGTTTTTTGAAGTTTTATAGTATTGCTAAGTGTATAGTGATCCCTATTATTAAATTGTTTTATAAAATAGAAGTAATAGGAGAAGAAAAAGTGCCGATGAAAGAACCTTTAATATTTGCATCTAATCATAAAAGTAATCTAGATCCTATTTTAATAGGAGCTTTTATGCCAAGGGAAGTTTCTTATATGGCAAAAAAGGAATTGTTTAAAAATAAGTTGTTGGGATATATACTTAAAAATTTAAATGTATTTCCTGTTGATAGAAATAAAACAGGAATATCGACTATAAAAGTTGCATTAAAAATATTAAAATCAGAAAAAGCTTTAGGTATATTTCCAGAAGGAACTAGAATTAAGGGAGAAGAACTTGGAAAAGCAAAAGCAGGAACAGCTATGCTTGCTATAAAAGGAAAAGCAAAGGTGTGTCCGGTTTCTATTATTGGAAATTACAAATTGTTTAGTAAAATAACTCTTTATATAGATGATCCTATAAGTTTTGAAGAATATTATAAGGAAAAACTTACTTCTAGTGATTATGAAATTTTAAGTCAAAAAGTTTTAGATGTAATTGGGGAAAATATGAACAAGTTAAATTAAGGGGGAGATAATGTTGAAAGTAAAAATAGCCTCATATGCTGGATTTTGTTTTGGTGTTGAAAGGGCTATGAATATGGCTTGGAAAGAAGTGGAAGAAAATTCTGATGTATATTCATTAGGGCCTTTAATTCATAATAAGCAAGCAGTTAAAAAATATGAAGATAAAGGACTTAAAGTAATAAATTCATTAGATGAAGCAGAAAATAAGTCGAGAGTGATAATAAGATCACATGGAGTTGGATTAAAAATATATGAAGAGGCAAAAGAAAAAGGAATAAAAATAATTGATGCAACTTGTCCTTTTGTAAAAAAAATACAAGATATAGTTTATAAATATTATAATGAAGAATATAAAATAATAATAGTTGGAGATTATTCGCATCCAGAAGTTATAGGGATAAATGGATGGTGTAATAATGAAGCTGTAATTGTAAAAAATATAGAGGATTTAGATAATATTCCTAGAAATTATAAAAAGTATTGTGTTGTAGCTCAAACTACTATGAATTTGAATGTTTATGAAAAAATAACAGAGAAATTAGAGAAAATGTTAGAGTGTGTAGAGTTTTACAATACAATATGTTCAGCCACAAGAGAAAGGCAAAAAGCAGCAAAAGAGCTTTCAAGAGAAGTAGATGTTATGATTGTTATAGGTGGTAAGCATAGTTCTAATACTCAAAAATTAGTACAAATATGTAGTGAAAATGTAATTACTTATCATATAGAAACTATAGATGATTTAGATTTAAATAAACTTAAAAAATATTCTTTTGTAGGAATAACAGCAGGAGCATCAACTCCGAAATGGATAATTGAGGAAGTTGTAAGCTCTATTGAAAAGTTATAAAAAATATATAAGGGAGAGATGGGAAAATGAATAGTGAAATGCAACAGTTGTTAATGGAAGAAGAAAAATTATTTAAAAATATAAAGAAAGGAAAAATATTAAAAGGAAGAATTGTGTTGTGTAAAGAAGAATATTATGTTGATTTGAATTATAAAACTGATGGAATTCTTCCGAAAAATGAAGTTGTTGAAGGAGAAAAATTAAAAGTAGGAGATGAAATTTTTGTAAAAGTAATAAAAGTTGATAGAAACTCTGGAGAAATTATACTTTCTCAAAAAAAAGCTGAAGAAGAAAATATATGGAATAATTTGAAGGTAGGGCAAGTTTTAGAAGTTGAAATAAAAGAAAAAAATGATAATGGATTAATAGCAATTTATAAAGAAAATGTAAGGGGATTTATTCCTTTAAGTCATATTGATATAAAATATATAAACTCTAGTGAACTTGAAAAATATAGAGGCCAAAAAGTAAGAGCTGAAGTAATAGATGTTGATTTGAATAAAAAAAGATTGATATTATCTGTGAAAAATATATTACTTAAGGAACAAGAGAAAAAGAAAATTAGTTTTATTAATAATATAGAAGAAGGTAACATATATGAAGGTGTTGTAAAAGATATAAAAGAATATGGAATTTTTGTAGATTTAGGAGGGTTTATTGGACTTGTATATAAGACAGAGGTATCTTGGGATAAAGGTGAAGATATATTTAAGCTATATAATATAGGGGATAATGTGAAGGTTAAAATTTTATCTTTTGACAAGGAAAAAGAGAGGTTATCATTAAGCATTAAAGAACTTCAAAAAAATCCATGGGATGAGTTTTTAGAAAATTATAAAGTTGGAGATGTATTAGAGGGAATAGTAAAAACTATTAAGGATTATGGAATTTTTGTAAAATTAAATAAATCAGTAGATGGATTTGTACATATATCTAATATGTCTTATGAATTTATTAAAAGTCCTAAAGATATTGTTAAATTGGGAGATAAAGTAAAAGTAAAAATAGCAAATATAGATTTAGATAATAAAAAAATAGAACTTACTATGATTTTAAAATAGGAGGAAAATTATATAATGGTTGGATATGAGGTTTTTAAGGAAAAAATTTATAAAAAAACAGGTATAAATCTTTCTTTATATAAAGAAAAGCAAATGCGTAGAAGGCTAGAATCTTTAGCTGGAAGAAATGGATTTAGTAATTTTGAGGATTATTTTAATGCTATAGATAAAAATAAAAAATTATTTGATGAATTTATAAATTATATGACTATAAATGTTTCAGAATTTTATAGAAATCCAGAACAATGGAAGGTGTTAGAATCAAACATAATACCTAATCTTATGAAAAAGAGTAATAATTTAAAAGTATGGAGTGCTGCTTGTTCTACTGGAGAAGAACCTTATTCATTGGTTATGCTTCTTAGCAAATTTATGCCTATTAATAAGATAAATATAATAGCAACAGATCTTGATAAAGAGGCTATGAACAAGGCTAAAACAGGAATTTATTCAGAAAAAAGTTTAAAAAATTTACCTAAAGATTTTATAAATAAATTTTTTAACAAAGTAGGAAATAGTTATAGTATAAAAGATGAAATAAAAAATAGAGTTACTTTTAAACAGCATAATTTATTAAAAGATAGTTTTTTTGATAATTGTGATCTTATAGTATGTAGAAATGTGATGATATATTTTACAGAAGAAGCTAAAGCTGAAATTTATTCAAAATTTAGTAAATCATTAAAAAAAGAAGGTATATTATTTGTGGGAAGCACTGAACAAATAATAATGCCTAATAAATACAATTTAAAACCTGTAAGAACATTTTTTTACGGTAAATTAGATTAATTAAATACTGTTGACTTTATTGGTTCTTTGTCAAATAGTGTTGGTAAAGAGAATCACAAAGTTAATTGTTGGCCGTTTAAAACCGAATAGGTTTTAGACGGCTTTTAACTTTAGTAAATTTTGACTTATAAGTATTCTATTCTTGAAATGAAAAAAGCTTTTGTAGCCAAATGCAATCCTTTTTATTACTTTAATTTTATTATTAATTCCTTCAATTAATCCGTTTGTATAATCACATTCAAATGTATTTTTTATATAGTCTTTATACTTTTTAATAGATTTAATAGATGTTTTCATGTAATCAGATATATCTGAATGATTATTGTTAAGAATACTCTCAAGTAATTGATATTTTTTTGTTTTAATAGCAT
>NZ_FQXH01000014.1 GCF_900129915.1 Tepidibacter thalassicus DSM 15285 | reverse complement strand
TTTTAGTAGAAATGGACGGATTCAATAAAGATACAAATGTGATAATCATAGGTGCTACAAATAGGTTAGATCTTTTAGATGAAGCACTTTTAAGATTTGATAGACACATATACATCGGAAATCCCAACTGTTATACTAGACATGAAATATTAAAAGTTCACACTAAAGACAAACCTTTAGATGATTCAGTAGATTTAGAAGAACTAGCTAAAAAAACACACGGACTCAGCGGAGCACACCTTTCTAATATAGCAAATGAAGCTGCAATAATAGCTGTAAGAGAAAATAAAAATGTAATTAATCAAAACCATTTTAATCAAGCAATAGAGAGAATTTTAGCAGGTCTTGAAAGCAAAAATAGTAAATTAATAGAGAAAGAAAAGAAAATCGTATCTTATCACGAAGCCGGTCATGCACTTCTCAGCAATATATTAGGAATAAACCCTATACAAAAAATATCCATAGTTCCTAGAGGTCAAGCTTTAGGATATGTACTTCAATTGCCGGACGAAGATAGATTTATTCACACTAAAGATGAACTGCTCTCTAAAATAAAGATACTGCTTGCAGGAAAAGCAGCAGAAGAAATTATATTCGACCATATTTCAACAGGAGCAAAAGATGATTTAAAAAAAGTTACAGAAATCACTAATCAAATGATATGCGAATACGGAATGAGTAGTCTTGGAAGCATGACTATAGAAGGAAATTACAAAACATTTTTAATCGATAAAATCCATGCTGAATCAAATTCAATTATAAAAAACTGCTACAACGAAACTATAAATTTATTAAAAGAACATATTGAAGAACTTCACTTAATATCCAATCATCTTTATGAAAAAGAAACTTTAACTCACGATGAGTTAAAAGAAATAGTAAAAAGGGTCTATACTTAAAGTACAGACCCTTTTTACTATTTTATTCCTACACTATCAAATGCATTCTCTACTGCTCTATATTCTTTACTATCCTTTCCATAAATATCCTCAGCTGATTGAAGTAATGCAAGTCTTGCATCATAAAAATTCGATTTATTTGTTAAATAAGTTGTCAAAGCTCTATAATATATCTGACCTGTTTTTTTAGGTCCAATACTATTAATCACAAGATATGCAGCTTTATTTGGTATTCCAGAATTAATATGAACTCCGCCATGGTCATCTGTTGTATTTACATAATCCTTCATATAAGAAGGTTGTTTACTATAAGCTTTATCACTTCCTGGATCTTGTAAATCCCTTAAAGCATCTCCTTTGATATTTGGTGTCCATACATCTTCTCCACATAAATAATCGGCTTTTTCTGGTTGATATTCAAATTCTATTAATGTTCCAAATACATCTGAAAAAGATTCATTTAAAGCTCCTGATTGCCCTTGATATTCAAGACCAGCTTCATATGCTGTAACCCCATGAGTCATTTCATGACCAACTATATCTAATGCTCCAGTTAAAGGAGCTGATGTCTTTCCATCTCCATCTCCATATACCATTTGCTCTCCATTCCAAAAAGCATTTGAAAGATTATTACCATAATGCACAGATGAAATAATATCCATTCCTTTATCATCTATACTATTTCTTCCAAAATTATTCTTGTAATAATCATATACATAACCTGCATATTTATGAGCATCAACTGCTGATTTATATATCTCTTCATCTAATACATCGTCTTTATCATACATAATATCTCCTGGCAAGAAATATTTAGATATAAAATCAATTTCAGGAACATCACTAGCATCGTAAGTTTTTATCTTTACTCCATTTCTACTATCATCTATCATGTAATATTTACCATTTCTATAATCAAGATTTATTTCTTTCTCATCTCCTAATACTCCTTTTCCCACTCCTTTTACTAAAACAGTTGCTAATCTATTATTTTTATTTACAACTTCTCCTGTTTTAGCATGAATAAAAATATGCCAATCTGCCATTTCTGGTTCTAAAACACCTAAACTTACTTCATAAACAGGTATATATTCATTATTTAATTCATAAAAACAATATTTTACTTCTGGTTCTCCCATAATTTTTTTAGCTTTAACCTCGTTTTTCGCAATCTCTATAGCCGATTTTCTTCCTATATTTGCAGATCTATCTGCTTTTTTAGGAAACTTTTTATATACTTCATTATCAATTAATCCATTAACAACATATATATTTCCATTATCATCAAAGTGAACTATATACTGTCTTCCATATAAAGGAGTTCCTCTATACATTTGTTGTAACTTAATATGTGTATATCCTAAATTATCAGTTTTTTTACTTATTAATTCAAATTCTTCTTTTGGATTATTTATCTTAAATATATCTTTGTTTTCTTCAAAAAACTTTATTACTCCATCCATATCTTTTTCCAATTTACTAGAAAGTTTTCCTTTTAAAAATCCTAACTCATTCTTTTTGTTAAATTTTATTATATTTTTTTCTAATTTATCCTGATTTTGAGTGTAAATTTGTGCATCTTCCTGTATAGTTATTTTATCAATATTTGTTTGTTCTGCATAAACCATTGGAGACAATAACATTGAACCAGTCATAACTGTTGAAAGAGCTATAGATGCTAATTTTTTTTTCATAAGTATACCCCCCTAATAAAACTAACTAATTACATCAAAACTAAAAAACACAAATAATAAATTACACCCAATACCTCCTTTCACTATTTTTACAATTTTGTCATAAACTATTGAGTAACTACATAATATATTAATATATAAAATTATTCAAACTACAAAAAAAATATATAAATCCTATTTTATGTATTAAAAATTAAATACAATTGTATCAAAATTTACTTTCATGTAATTTTCTAAAATTAATAAATATTTTTATTTTATATTACACAATTATCTTTTTTTACTAAATACAATCTATTTAAAAATTTTATTTCATTTTTCTTGCTTAAAAGTGCTTTTAAATTATTATTTTTAAATTCAATTTTATACGATGTTTTAGTATGGGGAACTATTTTCTTAACTTTATTTATATTTACAATATAAGATTTATGTGTTCTAAAAAAATCTACCGATAACCTTTTCTCTATATCATAAAAAGATTCATAAAATTCCTGTTCCAAATCTTTTGTATATATCTTAGTTGTCCTTCCATTTTTCTCAAACATGATAATATCTTCTAAATTTACAATATATGTTTTTCTAGATTTTCTAAAAATAAATTTTTCTTTATTATTATTTAAAAATCTTTTTACCATTTTTTTTAACTTTATATTTTCTATAACTTTACTTAATGTTTTCAAAAGCCTTTTCTCATTAAAAGGCTTCAATATATAATCAAAAGAATAAATACTAAATGCATCTAATGCATATTCTTTAAAAGCAGTTACAAATATTATATAAATATCTGGATTTATATTAAATATTTCTCTTGCTGCATCAATTCCATTTTTGTAAGGTATATCTACATCTATTATCAATATATCAAAATTTCCTTTTTTTATATTTTGCACAGCTTGTATCCCATTTTCTGTAGTTTTTATAAATTCTATATCCTTCATACTATTAATGCATTTTACTAGATGATTTCTCATTACTTTATCATTATCACATACAAGCACTTTAACTCCCATACCAACATCCCCTTTAATAGTTTTTTAGGAGTTTTAGGCTAATAACTCTATTCTCCCTACACCCTCATATATTCATATATCTTAGAATATCTCTAATGTAAATTAAAAGAATTTTATGTAAATTATACCACACTAAAACTTTTTTTGTATATGTATTAATTGTTTTTATACTTTTATATCTTAAAATTCCATTTTTATATCTTAAAATGCAAAATAGAGTCAACTTTAAAGTTGACTCTATTTTTTATAAACTCATAGTTTTATTTTTTTCTTCTTCTAAAATATTTTCTATAAATTTATTGAGTTCTATTGTTCCTATTTCTCCTTTATCTCTTGAACGAACAGATACTTCATTATTTTCCTGTTCTTTTTCACCTATTATTAACATATAAGGAACTTTTTCAAGTTGTGCTTCTCTTATCTTATATCCTATCTTTTCTGTTCTATCATCAATTTCTACTCTAATTCCTTTTTCAAATAACATATCTTTTACTTTATTTGCATATTCCATATATTTATCTGAAATAGGTAATACCTTAACTTGAACAGGAGCAAGCCATAATGGGAATTTACCTGCAAAATGTTCAATTAAAATTCCTATGAATCTTTCTATACTACCAAATGCAACTCTGTGGATCATAACAGGTCTATGTCTTTCTCCATCTTTACCTATATAAGTTAAATCAAATCTTTGTGGAAGTTGCATATCTAATTGTATAGTACCACATTGCCATGTTCTTCCAATGCAATCTTGAAGATGAAAATCTATTTTTGGTCCATAAAACGCTCCATCTCCCTCATTTAATTTATATTCAAGTCCTAACTCTTCTAAAGCTTCTCTTAATCCATTTTCAGCTACTTCCCATTCTTCGTCAGTTCCTATAGAACTTTCCGGTCTTGTTGATAATTCTACGTGATACTTAAATCCAAATGTATTATAAATTTCATCTATTAATTTAGCAACACCTTTAATTTCATCTTTTATTTGTTCAGGAAGCATAAATATATGTGCATCATCTTGAGTAAATGCTCTAACTCTCATAAGTCCATGTAATGCTCCTGAAAGCTCATGTCTGTGAACTCTTCCTAATTCTGCAACACGCATTGGAAAATCTCTATAAGAGTGCATTTGAGTTTTATACGCAATCATACCTCCTGGACAGTTCATAGGTTTTATTGCAAAATCTTGTTCATCAATTGAAACTGTATACATATTCTCTTTATAATGATACCAATGCCCTGAAGTTTCCCATAAAGCTCTATTTAATATAATAGGAGTTTCTATTTCAACATAACCTGCTTTTCTATGAATTTCTCTCCAAAACTCTAATAACTTATTTTTAAGTTCCATTCCTTTAGGTAAAAATAACGGGAATCCAGGTCCTTCTTCTGGTATTACAAATAACCCCAACTCTTTTCCTAACTTTCTATGATCTCTTTTCTTAGCTTCTTCTAACATATTTAAATATGCTTCTAAATCTTTATTTTTTTCAAATGAAGTACCATATATTCTTTGAAGCATTTTATTCTTTTCATCTCCACGCCAATAAGCACCAGCTACATTTAAAAGTTTAATAGCTTTTACTTTTTTAGTCGTAGGTAAATGAGGTCCTCTACAAAGATCTACAAATTCTCCTTGTTTATAAAAAGTTATTATTTCCCCTTCTGAAAGATCTTTAATAAGTTCTACTTTGTAATCTTCATTTTTTTCTTCCATAAGCTTAATAGCTTCTTCTCTAGAAAGTTCAAATCCTTCTATTTTTAAATCTTCTTTTACTATTTTTTTCATTTCAGATTCAATCTTTTCTAAATCCTCTGGAGTTAATCTATGTTCTAAATCTATATCATAGTAAAATCCATTATCTATAGCTGGTCCTATTGCAAGTTTTGCATCTGGATATAATCTTTTTACAGCTTGTGCTAATATATGAGCACTTGTATGCCTAAATACTTCCCTACCTTGTTCGTCTTCAAATTTTAATAAATTAACACTTGCATCTTCTTCTAACCTATAATCAAGCCCAACTACTCTTTCATTTACCTGTCCAGCAACTATATTTCTAGCAAGTCCTTCACTTATAGATCTTGCTATATCAATTATAGAAATACCTTTATCAAATTCTTTTATAGAACCATCTTTTAATGTAACCTTTATTTTCTCCATAATTAATACCTCCTTAATTTATAAATCAAAAAACTCGCCCCAAAATATGGGACGAGTTTATCTCTCGCGGTTCCACCCAAGTTGGCAAAAGCCCTCTTGAAGACTATAAGGTAGTCACCCGAAATTTTTTCACCTACTAGGCTACTAAATCCAGCTCCAAGGTAGTTTTCAGTTATCCATATTTAGAAATGCTCTCAGCCCATGGCATTTCCTCTCTTTAAACTGGGTTTAACTTACTCTTCCTTTTCTTTGCCTTTATCATTTTTTATTTTCTTGTCTTTGAATTATATATTTATTTTAAATATTTGTCAATATAATTTACATATTGATTACAATTATTCCTTGTATTATTCCTATAACGAATCCCAATATAAGTCCTAATATTTCTATATGCTTTAATTCTCTTTTGGCTATATTTATAATTATTTCTTCCAATTTTTCTAAATCAAATTCATTTATCTTATCTTCTACCATTTTTCCTATTTTTATTCTAGATGTTGCTTTATGTATCAAATTTTCACTTAAATTAGTAATTACATTTGCAATTTCCTCTTCTACTACTTTATCTATATAATCTTTTATCATACCCTTAAATGTAGTCGGAATAAAAGGTGGTAGTTTTTCTTCAACTATATTATCTATTCTATCTTTTATAAATCTAATTATATTATCTTTATCTTCTTCTCTTATCATTTTATCAATTATTTCTTCTACTGATATTAACTCCTTTTCTACTACTTCACCGACAGAAAAAGCTATTTCATTTCTTCTTTTGGGTATCAATCCTAATATTTCTACATTTATTATAGGAATTTTCACAGGTTTTATAGGTCTAAATATAAGTTTAATTGCAAGAATATTAGTAATCCACCCTATAATTGCTCCTATAATTCCTAAAAACAATACTTTTCCCATTTGCTGCCTCCTTAATAATATTCAATGTTTACTATTTTTCCTAATTCTTCTAATATTTCTTTTATTTTTTTTACAATTTCTAATTTTGATGATAAATCTTTTGGAAAATCTATATCTTTATGAGCTGGATTTATGCTTCTTCCTACCAAAAAATTAATATGTGTAGATTCATCTAATAATATTTTTAAAATCATATAAACTCCATTTTTATATTGATTGCTTTTAAATATATCATCAATATGATATCTACTATTTTTATAACCATCCAAAACTTCTAATACCTTTTTTAAGGTTAACACACCTTCTGTAACTAAATCAATATTTTTTATGTAACCAATTGGAGGTATATCTTCATTTATATTTTCCATATCTATTTTTACATCTTGCCCCAATTCCCTTGCTACTATTTTCGCAGCAGTACCACCACATACTATTTTTTTTCCTTTGCTCCTTATCAGTTTTCCTACAACTACTGTATCATCATCCTCATTTAAAGGTGGACCTGTAAACAAAGTTACATGCTTAGCATTAGTGAGTTTCAAAACTACTACAGTAGTATCATCTCCTGGTGTTTCTTGGTATAAATAATTACATGTTAAAATAATTTTTTTAGCTATACTTAATGAGGATAAATTCGCAGGAAGCTTCTTTATGTATTTTCCTATATTATCTATATCCCATCCTAAATTTAAAATCACACCAATCCCAGCATTTAAAACTCCATCACTCATGGATATAACTATATCTTCTTTTTGTAAATTAATTTTAATTTCCTTAACTTTTCTATCTGATATTATTACCTCTTCTTCCTGTATAGGAATAACATTTCCTTCTCTCTTAAGCAATACAGGAGGATTATCAAATCTAGCTATATAACATTCGCCATTATGTAAAATATATATAATTGTAAAAGTAGAATAAGCAAGATTTCTCACTTTACATGTAGGGAGTGTATTAATTATTGTATCGACAACATCTTCTATACTTAATCCATTTTTTATCATAGTTATAGCTATTTTTGAAGTCAAAGTAGCTAATATGTTTGCTTTTACTCCAGAACCTAATCCATCTGATAATACAGCTATAATTCCTTCATCAAATCTTTCAATTTCAACATTATCTCCACAAAGTTCTTCAGAATACTTATTTAAACTCAAATATCCTATATCTACAAAATATTTTTTAATCTTCTTCATCTCCCTTCATAACGAGTTCTTTTAATCTAGTTAATATAACTTTAGTTTCTGCAGTTGTTTCCCCGAGGAGTGATGCAATTTCTTGAGCAACTCTCATCTGTTTTTCAATAACATCTTGAGCCGTATTTATTGTATTTATTCTAACTTCTCTAAATTTTCTCTTTTGATTTTCCTCCTTAGTAATATCACTGTATATACCGATTATAGCTCTATGTTCTTTTAAATAAATCATATTTTCTATAATATCCTTATTATATTCTTTCCATTTAATTTTTTTAGATAAAATACTATTTTTATTGCACAAAACATCTATAAAATCATTTATATCAATATAATCTCCTATATACTCTCCTATCAATTCTTTTCTTTCTTTATTTATAACACTTGCCATTGAATTATTTATATCTATTATTTTAAAATCTTCTCCTATTATAACTATATAATTAGGTGTAACTTCAAATATAACATTACTTAATGCCTCTACTCTGTCCTTCATATAAGGCATACACATATGAAGTTCAGCAAGACCTCTATATACAGCTATCGCTTTTTCTCTACAAGTATTATACCCACATGCTCCACAATTAAGCTCATCTTTAATTGTCTTTTTACCCATAGATATTAATATATCTCTTATTTCATATTCTTCAGGATATTTAAATTTTAATTTTTCTTCTTTAAATTCTTTATATAAATCTATATCTTTAAATACACTTTTTACTTCATTTAAAAACGTTTCATGTAAAACTCTTTTTTTAGTGTATTCTTTCACTTTAGCTTTTCTATAAAATATCCCTTTCTTGTTTTTGAATCCTATACCCCCTACACACGACCCACTACAAGAATTCAATTCTATAAAAACATTTTCTAATTCACCATTTTTTATACTTTCAATAAGCTCCTTCACATTATCCATGCCAGAAACATTTATTTTTTCCATATCATTTAATCCTACATTTATTCCTTCCTCAACAGGAAATAAACATATATCACCTAAAGGCTCATTGTCAAAATCACTTTCATTTAAACTATTTATATTTATTTTAAAATCTTTTATTAAATTAAAACATTCTTCAAAAGTAAGTATTCTATCTATTACTCCTCTATTTTCAAAATCCAACGCCTCGTATTTTTTAGATATACAAGGCCCAATAAACACAACTTTTATATCTTCACCGTATTTCTTCTTTAAATATTTTCCATGAGCTATCATAGGGGATTGAACAGGAATTAAATATTTACTTATTTCTCCATGATATTTAGTTATAAAATAATTAACCGTAGGACAACACGAAGATATATATATTTTTTGATTATTATTATTTATATATTTTTTATACATATCTATAACAATTTTAGCTCCAACTATAGTTTCTTCCACTTTATAAAAACCAACTTTTCTAAGAGCCATTACAAACTTTTTATAATCTATACCCTCTAAATCCGCTATAAATGACGGTGCTATACTCGCTACAACTTTATAACCTAACTTTATATATTCCTTAACTTGTCCTAAATCCAATTTTATCTTTTTTGAATCTTGAGGACATACTTTAAAACATATTCCACACCCTATACATAAATCTTCAACTATATAAGCTTTATCATTCTCCATTTTTATCGCTTTAACCGGACAGTTTCTAATACATTTGTAACAATGTTTACAATTTACATTTGAAAAATTTAAAATATTTTTCATAAAATCATCTCCATAATTAATTTCTATCTATCCAATAGTTTATATTCATAATATTTCCATGTCAATTTATACAAAAAAAATAGAGTATCAAACTCTATAATTGACTTTTACTCTTCCTTCAAAAATAGATTCTATTGTTTGTATAATTTCTTTTGAAACATTATTTTCCAATCGATCATATATCAATATTTCTCTAGGAGATAAAGTAATCAATACACTTATCAAAAAATCCTCATAATTCATATTTTCTTTTAAAGCTAAATTAAATATATCTTTAGTATAACTACTTTCTAAATCCCGATCGTATTTATCACAAATTTTAAATGTCCCATTTTTTTCTATATACAATTTTAAAATATCTATTTTTTCTTCCTGTAAATCCACAAAGTATTTAAGAAGTTGTATAAATTCACTGTAATCTTTTTGAAGCAAATACTCTTCGAGTCCTCTATCCTTTATCTGTATTATATAATCCATAAAATCTCTTAATCTAAATTTTACAAATCCATTTACATTTATATAATCATTACTTGACAAGTACTCATATATCCTTTTAAAAAGTATATCTCTTATAGAAACTTCTCTTTCTTTAAACAAATTTAAAGAGTATTCATATATATCATCAATTTCCGTTATATACATATCCTTATAACTTCTATTTATCATTTCTTTTAAAACTTTATTTTTAACCGTATTTATAATAATATTTGTAAGTTCCCAACAAATAAATATTTTAGTTTCTTCTTTTTTATTATCATCCATAAATATATCAATTTCTAAAGTATCGTGCATATTTTTCACTTTTTTCGATGCTTTAATAGAATTTACTAATTTAATTGCTAAATCCTTATACTCACCAGTTACACCTAAAGATATATGATCCAATTACGTCACTCCTTTCTAGTCATAATGGGGATTATAGAACCCAAATCTATTAATTTATTTTTACTTAAAATTACTATTTTTTTACCTTTTTTATCTAAAAATTTTTTTATTTTTATATAGTCCACATGCTTTGTTATATCTCCTAAAAAAGCTAGTTCATTTTCTGATATAAAACCTGTAGAACCTCCAATAAAACCGTAATTCATTTCAAATAAATCTATATGTCCTTTTTCTATTAATAAAGAATCTATATTGTGTTTTACAACTTCTTGATGTATTCCATAATCAGATGTTATTATTGAATTTTCATCAACTATACATATAGAACATTTTGAATATCCTTGTTTTACATTTATTTTTATAATATTTTTTTTATTTATGTAATCTAATATGTTTTTTTCTGTATATTTAAAATTATGAACTGCGTATTTTCCAAAAATAGCTACATTATAAGCTATATTTTGCGGATACTTATTTTCTAAAAAACTATTTCCCTTTATAACATTAAGCCCATAATATTTTAAAATGCATTTGTAATATTCATATACATTTGGAGCTACAACTACATTATTTTCTCCAAGATAACAAATCTGTATGTCTGGATGATATTTTATCGCATTATATAAATTAGTACATTCACATGTCTTTATTATTTGTATTTTTTTATTTTTTAATTCATTTTCTATATCTTCAGGTATTCTCTTATCTACTAATACTAATTTAACTTTTTTATTTGGTATAAATGGTTTATCTAAAAATTTCATTTATAGTCACCTCTATAAAATAATCTATTTGAAAAGAAATGTTGAAATATAAGTTCATAATGTGTTAATAAGTGGAAATAAACGTGCTATAATGAAAATAAATAATGAATGCATATTATGAATGATATAATTATAATTTATATTTTAATTTGAAATTTTAAATGCTTGGTTTTAAAAATATTTTATTTTTAAGAAAGGAGAAAAAATGAAAGTCAAAAATATACTTATAGTTTTTTTATTTTTTATTATTTTAAGTATGCAATTTGGGCTTGAAATAATAATTACAAGTGATATTCCAATAAAAGTTTCGAATTCAGACATTTTTGTTTTATCGTTGTTATCATTATTTCAATTTTTATTTGTAATAAAATTTGTAAAAGATAAACATGTTTTAAATAAAATTTTATTAGTTTTGGGAGTATTTTTCATCTTAGATTTTATCAAAATATATAACATTTTTAATCTTGAAATTAAAAAAACTTATATACCTATAGCTATTGAGATTATATCAATATTTTCTTCAATATTATTATGTATATTTCGAAAAAAATAAAACAAAGGGCTTTTTACGCAAGCCCTTTGTTTTATTCAATAAATTCTTTTTTTATCTCTGTCCTTTTTCATAAGGTTGTCCATTTGCAGCTGGTCCATTTGCTTTTCCAACAAATAAAATTAATACTACTAATGTTATTATATAAGGAACCATAGACAGTAAATTTTCAGATACATTTAATCCTATCTCCGGGTTTCCTAAAAATATTGCAAGACCTGTTGATGCTCCAAATAACAATGAAGCAAGCATTGCACCCTGAGGTTTCCATTTACCAAATATTAGTGCAGCAAGTGCAATATATCCTTGTCCTGAAATTAAAGTAGGTCTAAAAGAAGAAACTATAGCTAAACTCATTGAAGCTCCCCCAAAACCTGCTAATATTCCAGATAATATTACACATAGATATTTTATGTTATATACATTAATACCTAATGTATCAGCAGCTTTAGGATGTTCTCCAACAGCTCTTATTCTAAGTCCAAGTCTTGTTTTATATAATATATACCAAGTAACTGCAACTAATATAAATGCTAAATATACAGTTGCATAAGTATTAAATACTATATCCATGAAACTCCCTTTTGCAAATATTCCATTAAATGGTCTAGGTATTTTTTGTCCTAAATCTATCGAAGGAGTCATAGTCGATCCATCAAATAATCTTCTACATAAAAATAACGCTACTCCAGGTGCTAAAAAGTTAATCGCTATTCCTGATACTACGTGATCTGCATTAAATTTAACTGTAGCTATCGCATGAAGAAGTGCAAATATCCCTCCAGCTATTCCAGCAACTAAAAAAGCAAGCCATGGATTTCCAGTAAATACTGCCGTTGCAGCTCCTGCAAAAGCTCCTATTGTCATCATACCTTCAAGACCTATATTTACAACTCCTGCATTTTCTGAAAAAACACCTCCTAAAGATGTAAATATAAGGGGTGTCGAATACATTAAAGTTGTACTGAGTATCATCGCTAAATTCTTACTAAGCATCAGCTTTTCCTCCCCTCGCTTTTTCTATTATTATCTTAATCAATCTACTTGCTGCTATTAAATAAATTATAGAACCTATAACTATATTAATCACTTCAGTTGGAGCTCCAATAATTTGCATTTTACCGCCACCGTATTTAAGAGCACCAAATAAAAATCCTGCAAGAACAACTCCAATTGGTGTATTATTCCCTATCAATGATACAGCTATTCCATCAAATCCATATCCTTCTTGAGCAGCAAGAATTGTTATTTTATGAGATACTCCCATTACATGCATTGCTCCTGCTGCTCCTGCTAAAAGCCCTGCAATAGCCATTGATATTAACATAGATTTATTTACATTTATTCCCGCATATTCAGCAGCATATTTGTTAAATCCAACCGCTCTAAGTTCAAATCCTAAAACAGTTTTATAAAGTACATAAGCTATTATAGCTGTTAAAATTAAAGCTATTACAATTCCCCAATTCACTTTAGTAGCAGGTCCAACTAAAGATTTAAGCCACGTTATATCTATTTTTGCAGTTTGTTGTATAGTACGTGAAGCCTCACTATTAGGTTCTCTAAAAGCTTCAATCATAATAAAATAATTAGATAAATAAAAAGCTATCCAGTTGAGCATTATAGTTGAAATAACCTCATTAACTCCAAATTTAGATTTTAAAAATCCCGCAATAGAACCCCATAAAGCTCCAGCCAAACATCCACTAATAAGAGTTAGAGGAACATGTATTATTGCTGGAAGATGTACAAAATATCCTACAAGTGTTGCAGCTAAAGCACCCATTATAAATTGCCCTTCTGCTCCTATATTAAAAAGTCCAGTTCTAAAAGCAAATGCCACAGATAATCCTGTAAGAATAAGTGGAGTTGACATAATTATAGTCCAAGCTATATATTTTGGTTTACCAAATATACCATTGAGCATTGTACTATATCCTTCTATCGGACTATATCCTGCTAATTTAAGAAATAAAGCTCCAACTATAAGTCCTACAAATATAGAAATCAAAGTATATAATAAAGTATTATTAAATATTTTTTTATTCCTCACCTTCAGCACCTCCTGCCATCATTAGTCCTAGCGTATTTTCATCAGCATCTTTCGAATCAATAATTCCAACTATTTTACCTTCATATATAACAGCAATTCTATCAGAAACACTCATTATCTCATCTAGTTCTAACGATACTAAAAGCACTCCTTTTCCCTTATCTCTTTGCTCTACCAATGCTTTATGAACAAATTCTATAGCCCCAACATCAAGTCCTCTTGTAGGCTGAGTAGCTATAAGTAAATCTGGATTATTAGTAACCTCTCTAGCTATAATTATTTTTTGCTGATTACCTCCCGATAATGCTCTAGCTTTTAATGTTTCATCAGCTGGTCTTACATCAAATTTTGATATTAAATCTCTTGCAAAATTTCTTATATTTTCTTCTAAAAGTCTGAATCCTTTAGAAAACTGAGGCTTTGAATAATTTTCAAGTACCATATTCTCTGCTACTGTAAAGTCAAGAACTAATCCCCTTTTTTGTCTGTCTTCTGGTATATTACAAAGTCCTGCTCTAAATATTTCTTTAGGAGTTTTATTAGTTATATCTTTCCCATTTATGAAAACGCTTCCACTTTCAATTTTTCTAAGCCCAGTTAAAACTTCTACAAGTTCTGATTGTCCATTTCCATCTATCCCCGCAATTCCAAGAATTTCTCCTCTTCTCACTTCTAAAGAGAGTTCATTAAGTACATTTAACCCTCTATTATCTTTTGCAACTACATTTTCTACCTTTAAAACTACTTCTCCTAACTTTTGTTCTTTTTTATCTACTTTAAAGTTTACTTCTCTCCCAACCATCATTGCTGCAAGTTCATCTTCAGTAACTTTTTCAACATCTACAGTATCTATATATTTTCCTCTCCTTATTATTGTACAAAAATCAGCTGCTTCTTTTATTTCTTTTAATTTATGAGTTATTATTATTATTGATTTTCCTTGTTCTGTTAAATTCCTTATTATACAAATTAATTCTTTAATTTCTTGAGGTGTTAAAACAGCTGTAGGCTCATCTAGTATAAGAATTTCTGCTCCCCTATATAATGCTTTTAAAATTTCTACTCTCTGTTGCATTCCAACAGTAATGTCTTCTATTTTAGCTGTTGGATCAACATGAAGCCCATATTGTTGCGAAATTTTTTTAACATCTTCTATTGCCTTTTGAATATCAATTTTCCCTAATCCAGAAACAGGTTCCATACCCAGGATAATGTTTTCCGCAACTGTAAACGGTGGAACTAACATAAAGTGCTGATGAACCATTCCTATCCCATTTTCTATTGCTACATTAGGATTATCCATTTCAACCTTATTTCCATTTATATATATTTCTCCAGAAGTTGGTTGATAAAGTCCATATAGTATGTTCATAAGTGTAGATTTTCCTGCTCCATTTTCTCCAAGAAGCGCATGTACTTCCCCTTTATGAACAGTTAAATTTATGTTGTCATTTGCCACAAAGTTGCCAAATTTTTTAGTTATATTCTTCATTTCAACAACTTTTTGACTAAAATCTATATTGCCTTTTATCTCATTCACTTTTATACCTCCTTAAATCGATTTTTTAGCCATGTACTATAATTATACTAAATTTTTTCTGAAAATAACAATAATTTTTGCATTTTTCGAAAATTTTTTAAAAACACTGTAAAAATTAAAACCCAGAAAATTTTCTGGGCTTTAATTTTTATTTCATCATGGCATCGAATTCCTCTTTAGTAGCAGGAACTTTTATATCTCCTTTAATTATTTTTTCTTTATAACTATTAACTAAATCTAATACATCTTTTGGAACATGCTTATCAGTAGTTGGAGCTATATCAACTCCACCTTCTGCTAAACCATAAGTTACAGTTGTACCAGGTTTAAAATTACCTTCTTTAAACTGTTTAGTTATATCATATAAAGCATTATCAACTCTTTTCATAGCTGAAGTAATAACGTTTTCTGGTGCTAAATAATTTTGATCTCTATCAACACCTATAGCGTATTTATTCTCTTCTTTTGCAGCTTCTATTAACCCTCTTCCTGTATCTCCAGCAGCATGGAATATTATATCAACTCCATTTGAATACATTCCTTTTGCAATAGCTTTACCTTTAGCTTGATCAGTGAATGAGTTTGCATATTGAACTGTCACTTGCGCATTTGGATTTGCTTCTTTAACTCCTGCTCTAAATCCATATTCAAAAGATTCTATAATAGGACCTTTCATTCCTCCTATAAATCCTACCTTATTAGTTTTAGTCATTTTTCCTGCAATTAACCCTACTAAATAAGAAGATTCTTCTGCCTTAAATGTTACCCCTAAAACATTTTTTGGTGTTTCTTTTCCATAATCATAATCTATTATTGCAAAATTTTTATCAGGATAAGCCTCCGCTTGAGCTTTTAAATCTTTTGCCATTTTATATCCTATTCCCCATATCAAATCGTTTTCCTCGTCTATTAAACTTTCTATATTTGGCACATAATCAGCATCTTGTTTTGATTCTCTATAAACTGCCTTTATGCCCAAATCCTTTTCTGCTCTTTTAAGTCCTTCCCAAGCAGACTGGTTAAAAGATTGGTCATTAATTCCTCCAACATCTGTAACCATACCTACTTTTATAACTTTTTCTCCTTGTGTGCCACCAGCTCCTTCTTCTGCTGGCTTAGAACACCCAACTAGCATAGTTCCTAACATAGTTGCTGCTAGTGCAAGTGAAATTAATTTTTTCTTCATAGCCATTGTACAAACCTCCTCATTTGATTTTAGACGTAATATTACATATTCTACTTTTTTTCATAAAATCCTTCTTGAAAATTAATTTTTTTCGAAAAATTTTTAAAAAATTTTTCAATACCAATTTTTATGTAGCAATTTCTCAGTCTATACTTAGTATGCCAATTTATATTCTTTTTATGCTAAAAAAAATTGTTAGGAGATATATCTCCTAACAATTCATAGAATCCGTACTTACATATCCTTCTTTAAACAATATCTCAATAGCTTTTTCGATTTTTTCTTCATTAACCATAACTATAGGACCTGTACATCCCATACCACTTTCTGCATATATTCCATTTTTCCATAGAACTTTCACTGCATCTTCAAGGTCTAAAATGTCAATACCAGAAATTGAACCCGTAACTATTTCTTTTTCTGGTATACTAATTTCTTCATCACCTTTCTTCTTTTCCTTTGTCAATGAATTTAATATTTCATCTAATTTTGCATTTTTAGCTGATTTAAATTCATCTTGACAAATTTTATTTATATTACCCCTTGCAACATCAGCTGCATAAGATATAGCATTTGCTACAACAGGAATTCCTGAAGCTCTAGATATAATTAATATTGTTCTACTATATCCATCTCCAACTCCTGGTCCATATCCGTACCCCATAGCTTCATAAGTTCCACCAGTAGTAAAAGAAGAAAAAACCTTCATAAGTAAATTTCCAGTCAAAGTATCAGTAATCATTACATCAGGCGTTCCACTCAACAAATCATTTCCTCTCATTACAGCTCCGCCATCAGCTCTTAAAGACTGAGTAAAATTCACTTTATATCCATTTTCATTTAATTTTCTCAATGCTTTTTCCACTTGTCTAGCTCCATCTACATTTAATATTCCTACTGTTGGATTTTTTATTCCTAAAGACTTAGCAGTTATTATTCCATAAAGCCCATTTTTAACCATGGCCTCTACTCTATGAGTAGAAGAAGTTCCCGTAGTAGTAGCTATAATCATCTCTTTTCCAAAACCAGGAGTTATTACTCTACCAACAGTAGATACTCCTATTGGAAAACTATAATGCATAGTAACAGCACTACTTATTTCTTTACTATCTAAAAGTTCTTCCATTTTTTCATGCTGTTCTTGTTCAGTGTTTGCTTCTATAACTTTAAGATTAGTATCTACTTTAGGACCTATTAACACTACTTCTATGGACTTATCTCTACTTTGAGCAATTTCTGCTCCTTTAACTATATTCTCTACACCATGTTCACTTCCAAGTAAGGTTATCCCTATTTTTATTTTTTCTCCAAATTGCCCACTTTCTATAGCATCTGCAATATCATTAAATACTTTACTTATCATATTTCTCATAATTATCACCTCTACTTTGCAGACAAATGTGATGCAAATTCTCTCATAGCTTCAGCTATCATCATTTTTATACTTTCTTCTGAAATAGAATTATCGTCTTCTGCTTTACCACTATTTTTTTCTACAACTATTGATACCCCATCAAATAAATTAGTCATGCGCCCAAGGAATAAACTTCCTTTACCAATTATCATTGCTCTATTTATTTCGTTATTTAACATTGCATCTCTCGCAAATCCAATATAAGGTATTCCTGAAGGTATATGCCCTTGAGTTGGAGCCCATCCTGGCATTCCATGTTTTTTAACAAAATTCATCAATTCTTTTTTCTCAAGTTCTTTTCTTTTTACTCCCAATGCACCTATCATCTTATAATTAGATGTTGGAACATCTCCTGCTCCTGCCGGCTTAGTTATATCCGGATTTTGCATTTCTACTGAATACTTGTCTATATCTGTTATTTTTAAATTACCTTTATCAAGAGGTGTTGTTACCAAAGAAGTAATTACTGCTTGTGGCGAAGAACCTGTTCCGACTGTATGTCTACCAACCAAATCAGTTCTTAAAATAGGATTTATCCCATCATTTTTACTGATTAGTACTGCAAATCCACCCAATACATCTTCAAGTACAGGCATTTCTTTTTTAACATGGTCTTTTCCATTCATTCCGAGTTTTGCTGTTGCTCCACCTGCAACTATAACTACATTCTCATATACTCCAGCTTTAACTAAAGCAGCTGCTTCTATTAAAGAATGTGTTGGAGCTGCACAAAATCCTCTAGTATCCGAACCTGTTGCATTAACACATCCTACAACTTCAGCTATAGATTTTGCAAAATTCCCCCCTCCTCTTTGATTTATATCTCCACACGCTTCTTCTGAACACTCTATAACATAATCTACTTCTTCTGGATTTATACCATTTTTAACTAGCAAATTAAGTAACGCCAGTACTCCTGATGCTTTAACTACTAAATTTTCAAATATTACATGAGAATTTAAATTTGGATCTATATTATGAGCTGCTTTTACACAACCTACTATTTTTCCGTCATTATATAAAGCCTGTGCATTATTTTCATTTATAAATTTTTCTATATTTGTAAGTTCATCTCCTTCTTTAATCTTATCTATTAAATCCTTCTTAATGAGAGGGTGTTTTTGTAATTTTTCTTTCACCAAATTTGCAAACGTTTTTTCTAATACTACTAAGTCAAATACATCTACAATTTGCATAAGCCCTATAAACTCATCTTGAGGCATTATTTCTCCATATTTACCAAACCTACTAGCATTTTCAGCTCTTTTATCATGCCATGGCATATCATATTTTCTTAAATCTTCTGGGGTCATATTACCTATATAGGTTTGATTTGGTAAATAACTTACAACTTCTTCAAAAGTTCTCAAATGATTTGGCAATTTCTTAAGATATTCAGACTCTGGATTTACTATCCTTTCTGTTGTTTGTGTTGAGCCATTGTAAATTACCATATCTGGAGTATGTACAAGAATATACCCAACTCCCTTTATTACAGAATAAGACATTATATAGCCACCTCCAAAATTTTAATATATAATTGGAATAGATGGGCATAGCCCATCTATTTAACCTTCAAATACAGTTTGATCATCCACTTCAGTTGTCAAGGCTTTTAAAGCTTTTTCAACTAATTTTCTTCTTAAGCTTTTTTCTTCGTTTTTGTCTAAAGCTGGATTTCCAAGTGGATGTGGAATAGCTATTGCTGGTACTATTCTATTTGCTCCAACTGTTAATGATATAGGTACTACTGTACAAATATGAACTACAGGAAGTCCTGCTCTTTCTATTTCTTTTACCATTGTTGCTCCGCAACGAGTACAAGTACCTCATGTAGAAGTTAAGATTACCGCATCCACTCCATCAGCCACTAATTCTTTTGCAAATTCAGATGCATATTTCTTAGCATTTGCAACAGAAGTTCCATTACCTACAGTAGAATAATAATATCTATGAAGTTCCCCAATAACTCCTTCTTTTTCTAAATCTCTCAAAACATCTACCGGTAATACTCTATCAGCATCTTCATTTGCATAAACAGGATCATATCCACCATGAGCAGTTTCATGAGTTTCACTAGTTAAATCATCAAAATCAAAAATATCATATTTTCCATATTTAGAAGCAGAAGAAGATTCAATTTTATCCGGGTTTCCTTTTGGAACTATTCCACCAGATGTAACAATTGCAATTTTAGCCTTAGATAAATCCTTTATTGCAGGATTTGGATCTACTCTATCAAAATCAGGCATTGGATATTCTGTTTCAAATTCTTCTCCTCTAAGCTTTTTAATCATCATATCCACTGCTCTTTTAGATCCCTTAACATTAGAAAAATAATTTACCCTAACTCCCCTTTCAATATATCCTTCTTCTTTAGGAGAACCTATACTTTCATTTTTAGCAAGCTTTAATGCGAGTTTTGCTATACTCGGAAGAGCTTTTCTCATTCCAGCTGCTGAATTAGAAGTTTCTACTATATAAATATCTTTTTTAAACATATCAGCACCTGGATTTTCAGGATACATTCCAGTAAGAACAGGTATATTAAGTACATCCTTTACTTCTTTAGTAATAGTTCCAGCTGCAACCCCATATCTTCCCGCATTAAATGCCGGTCCTGCTATAAATAAATCTGGATTAAAACTTTTTACCATATCTAAAACTTCTTTTTTTACAGAATCTAAATTTTCATTAAAATATGAATCCCCACATACTACCGTAGCTACAACCTGTGCTTCTTCACCTAAAAGTTTATCTAAATTTTTACTAATAGGAGGTAACTCCTCCATAACCAAAGGTTTAGTATCAGCTTTTTCTTCTCCCCCAATTCCTGCAAAGAACTGGTTAATATAATGAACTACCTTTATTTTTCCCATAATTGTCCCCCCTCTCAATTTTTTAATTAATCATTAAATTTACAAAACTGCTCTCTCATATTCTTCATTTCTTCAATTATTTCATCTACATCAAGTACCATTTCCATCATTCCTATTTGGTCTTCATATACAGATTCATCTACTTCAGCTTTAAATTCTGGTTCAACTGCATGATAAACTCTAAGCCCGAGTTCTACACCTGCAAGTGGTCCTGCAAATGTTGGATCTCCTGCAGTTACTGTTTCTGCTGCAAGACCTGCAGCTTCAGCTTCAGCGGCACCTAGAACAACTACAATATTTTCTGCTCCATATTTCTCAGCAGCATCTTTAACTCTTTGTTGATTTTCTAGGTCCATAGCGCCTGCAGCAGTTCAGACAAAACACTCTGTTGATGAAAAAATAACTTCAGCTTCTGTTGATTTTAAACATTCTTCTATAGCAGGTCCTGGAATACCATCACGGTCTCCAATTACAATAACTTTTTTGCCATCAAATAATCCCATAATATCATTCCTTCCTATTTATATTTAATATCCTTTAGCACTCAAATATCCAAATCCAGTTTCATTTGTAGCTCCTGTAATAGCTTGAATTTCAACCTCTATACTTCCATCTTTTCTAAGACTTCCATCAAATCCACCAGCTATTTTATCTACAAATTCAACATGCCCTATAACCTTTTCCATAGGAGGTAAAACTATAACTTCATTGGCATTTCCTGCTGTAACAACTGCATCAGCTTTTAAATCTGCATCTGCTAAAGATTGAGATGCGCCATCTCTGCCTGCATATTCATCTGTAACTATAACTGTCTTAACCCCTTCATTTTCTATTTTTTTACAATTCATTATAAGGTCTGTATCTGGATTACCAAATCCTTCTTGAGATATTATTACACCATCTAATCCTAAATATTTACATAATTTTGCTGTCCAATTTGATGATCTCTCCTTATCAGCTAAGTAAACGTTTTCATTTGTTATAATAACTCCCACAAAATTTAATTCCTTACCATGCTTTTCATACAAATCTTCAATTATAGAATTATTCAAATGAACATAAGTAGGATTTTTATCACAAGCAGAAACGCAGTTACCACTAATCACTGCTCCATCCATTATCTCTGTCGGATAAAGTATTGTCGGTACTATTTTCTTTGCATCTACTCCATAAACGTATGTGTCATGCAATAATCCTTGAGTTTGAAGCATATAGACATATCCTACTTTTGGTAAATCAGGATATTTTTTAATTGATTCAAGCAAAGGTTCAGTTTCATAAACCTTAACTTCATCTGGAGTAATATTTCTAGCTACTTCACCTAAATATTTTGCAGCTTTAAGCCCCACCATTCTCACAACTTTTTCATGTTCATGTTGCTTCAAACCATCTACCGGTTCAGCTTTAACAACTATATTTAACAATTTTGAAAATGGAGTGTATTCAGCTCCAGGTCCTGTCATATCAATTATACCTTCTTGAAAACCTACTATTCTTCCTGTTGTAACTACTGCAACCCCTTTAAGAACATGCGTTTTGCCACTTCCCACAGTATCTACTTTTGAAAGTACTCCTGGAAATATACCTCCTGGTCCTTCAACTTTAACTCTTGGTTCTATAACATCTTTTACTGGAGTTATTCTTATACTCTCACCTGGACGAGCAATTTCTATTTCTATTGACTTTATGTGCTCATCCCCACTGATTTCTTTAATCATTTCATCTTTATTTACGTACAAAATTCCACCTTCAACTTTAGTTTCAGATGCAAATTGTACATCTTTAATAAAGATATTTCCAATTTCTAAACGCATAATGTCACCTCCCCTTTTATTTAAAAGCTTAGGATTAATATTAATCCTAAGCTTAAAAAACTAAATATACTTTTTAATCATATTCTCTACATTTGCCTTATTAGCATCATCTTTTGTAACTTCATCTATTTTTTCACCATCTTTATAAATAGCAATAGTAGGAAGACCTAAAACTTTTTGTTTTATAGCAAGTCTTCTCGCCTTTGCAGTATCTAATTTGCAAAATTTAATTTTATCACCATAAACTTTTGACAGTTCTTCAATATCTGGCATTAAAGCTTTACAAGGTTCACATCCTTCACTCCAAAAATCAACTAAAACATATCCTTCTGCTTTTAAAACTTCTTCTTCAAAAATATTCTTATCAAGTGATAACATTTTAATCCTCCTTATTCTTCAAAATTTTCATTTATATATTTTTCTGCCATTATTGATGCTATAGCTCCATCAGCAGTGGCAGTAACAACCTGTCTTAAAACTTTCTGTCTACAGTCTCCAGCTGCAAATACTCCAGGTATATTAGTTCTCATTTCACTATCTGTAATTAAATAACCTCTATCATCCATATCTAATTTTTCTTTAAATAAATCGGTTTGAGGTATATATCCTACAAATATAAATACACCCATAGTTCCATCTTCTTCATCAGCTCTATATTCCCAAACTTCTCCTGTTTCCTTGTTTTCAAATATTATCGATTCTAATATTCCATCTCCTTTTAATTCTTTCACTACTGTATTATACATAAATTCTATTTTCGAATTTTTAAATGCCTTTTCTTGTATAGACTTCGCAGCTCTTAATTTATCTCTTCTATGTACCACAGTTACTTTTCTTGCAAATTTAGTTAAAAACATAGCTTCTTCAACAGCAGTATCCCCACCGCCTATTACAAAAACTTCAAAATCCGTAAAGAAATCCCCATCACAAGTAGCACAATAAGATACTCCTTTTCCTGTGAACTCTTTTTCTCCTGGAACATTGAGTTTTCTTGGACTAGCTCCTGTAGCTATTATTACAGCTTTTGTTCTGTATTCTCCTTTTTCTCCTTTTAACACTTTTATTTTATCATCTAAATTAATTTCTACTATATTGTCTTTTATTTTCTCTGCTCCAAATTCTTCACATTGTTCTACCATTCTTGCTATAAGACTTGGTCCCGTAGCATTTCGAATAGAACCTGGATAATTTGCAACTTCTTCTGTTGTTACTATTTGCCCTCCAGTTTTATCTTTTTCTATAATTAAAGTCTTCATCTTAGCTCTAGCTCCATAAAGTCCAGCTGAAAGCCCTGCAGGTCCTGCTCCTATTACTATTAAATCATAAATATTCTCCATAATACCACTCCTTTTTTTATCAATATACCCCCATACCCTATTATCTAACAAAATTTATATTTTGAACAGCATTATTTAATAAATCAAAATCTATTATTTGAAAATCGTTAAGTATATTTTCATTCCAATTAGGAGTTTTAAAATTATTATTAAATTTTTTAGTGGTATCTATTGCTTTTTCTATTAAAAGTAAAGAATCTAAATCCAAAATATCGTTTTCAATTAAAAGTATTGATTTATAAGGTGTTTCATTGGGCTTTACACTTCCTGATAGAGGATGAGTTAATAGTTTATAATTTTTATGTATATAATCTCTACATTTTATCAATATCCCCATATAATCACACTCTATATACTCTACTGTAAATTTTTCTTTAAACCATTTTAATACTAATGGATTATTTGTGATTATTTTCATTAATATTAATAGCCTCCCACACATCAATTTCCTAATAAATATAAAAAACAGAGAAGTTATACCCTAAGGTTGTACTTTCTCTGTTTTTTCCAGAGATCTGTCCAGATATAGTCCTTTTGCCTGAGAATTTCATTTTATTCTCTAGGTAAGAATAAAACTTGTCCCTTCGGCGGCATTTAGCTCTCTCCTACATCCTTCTTCCAGTAAATATTATTTTTTCCTATATCTCTTAATTTAATTATAAAAAAAAGTTATATATTTATCAATAAATTACGCTCGTAAATTTCCGACAATTATTTACTATTATAATTTCCTTTAAATTATAACTTAATTAATTCGTATTCAGCATTTCCCAACCCTAATTCTTGAGCATATTCGATAATTCTTTTCCCATTTATATCTGGATATAATTCCTTAAATACATCTTTTCCCGATAACTTTTCTATTAAATCATAAGACGCTTTATCTATTGCTACAGGATCAGTTGAAAAAAGTATACCTACATCATTTGCAATAGGAGCTCCTGACCATGGCACACAATCACAAAGAGGTGTTATGTTCATAACAAAATTTATATACCCTACTTTTCCTTTTTTATTTAAAACTGATCCATAAGCAAATTCTGCCATCTTCTCTATAAATATATCTTTATCAGTTTCCCAATTTACACTTATAGCTCTAACAGGACATACCGTAGTACATTCTGCACACCCATAACAAATATCATGATTTATTTTCGCTTTTTTATTTTCTATTTTAATAGCAAAAACTGGACATGTCTTTTCACATTTTCTACATCCAATACATTTATATTCTTTTACATTTGGCTTTATGTCAGAATGTTGCATTTGCTTTCCTGAAGCCGTTGCACACCCCATTGCTAAATTTTTAAGAGCACCACCAAATCCTGCCATTCCATGTCCTTTAAAATGACTTATTACTATCATAGAAGATGAATTATATATATCTCCTGCTATTTTAACCTTGTCAAAATACTTTTTATTTATTTCAACATCTACAACATTTTTACTATACAAACCATCAGCAATTATTATCGGTGCATTGACTACAGAATATGAAAACCCATTTTCTATTGCTGTAACTAAATGATCAACAGAATTAGTTCTAGAACCAGAATACAAAGTATTTGTATCTGTTAAAAACGGTTTACCTCCCACTTCTTTAACCTTATCTACAATTTGTCTTACAAATACCGGGTGAATATATGTAGTATTTCCCCTTTCTCCAAAATGAAGTTTTATTGCCACTTGATCTTTTTCATTTATCAATTTCCTAAATTCAGCTTTATCAAATAACTTTTTTATTTTACTAGGTATATTAGTACTCTCAGAATGTGAGTGAAAATCAGTATAATATACTTTCGCCATTTTTATCCCCCTTAAATATCAGTATATTGTGAAGTCCTATATTGCAAACAATATAGGACTTTTTTCTACCTCAAATAAAACATAGCAACCGTACCTGGACCTGCATGAGTACCTATAGTTGCTCCAATGGTACTTATAATTATATCTTTTGGCTTTAATTCCACCTCTACAGCTTCTTTAAGCTTTAATAAAAGTTCTTCATTATTAGCATGGCTAATTACTATAACTTGATCAGATAAATTATTGCCTCTTTCTTTCGCAAGTTCTATCATTTTTGAAACAACCTTTTTCTTTCCTCTAACTTGATCAAGTTGAGAAACAAGCCCTTCTTCTACAGTAAGTATAGGCTTTATATTAAGTATTGTTCCTATAGCCGCTTTAGTTGAAGATATCCTTCCTCCTTTTTGTAAATACTCTAAAGTATCTACAGTAAATATATGATCAACTTTATCTCTCATATATTCTAATTTTCGCAAAATTTCATCTATTTCCTTACCTTGTCTTGCCATTTTAGCAGCTTCTACTACAAGCATTCCACATCCAAAAGATAATGCCATGGTATCAAAAATATATATATCATCACTACCTAATATATTCTTAGCTAAAATAGAAGATTGATATGTACCTGTAGCTTTTGACGAACCAGATATGTATAAAATTTTCTTATTTTCATTTAAATAATTTTTAAATATACTTTCAAATTGTAACGGAGTTACTTGAGATGTTTTTGGAATAGAACTACTATTTTTTAATTTTTCATAAAACTCCTCATTAGATAAATCTACTCCATCTTTATATTCTCCATCTTCAAATATAATTGTAAGAGGAATCACTTCAATATCATATTCACTTATGATATTTAAAGGTATATCCGATAAACTATCCGTTATTATTTTTATATCCATTTTAATCCTCCCTTTCAAAATAAAGAGCAATTGCACTAAGACCAGAATAAACAGCTACAGTACATCCAACATCAGAAATAACTATTTCCTTTGGATTAAATTTTTCAACTAACATACTTTTAAGTTTTTCTAAATACTCTATATCATTAACATGATTAATTCCTATTACTTTATCATCTAGATTTATATTATTACTCTCTAAATACTCTATTATCCATCTTAAAACCTTTTTCCTTCCTCTAACCTTATTTTTTACTACCATTTCTCCATCTTTTAACGTAACTATAGGTTTAATATTTAAGAAATTAGAAAGCACATATTGAGTTTTACTTATTCTACCACCTTTGTAGGCATATTCTAAACTATCAACTACCATCAGATACTCCATTTTATCGACCATTTCTTCAGCTCTTTTTTTTATTTCATCTAAAGACTTCCCTTCTTTAGCCATCTTAGCTGCTTCTATTACTATAAGTCCATATCCCAACGTTATAGCCTTTGAATCTACAACTTCTATATTTCTATCACTTAATTCATTTTTAGCTATTAATGCTGAATTATATGTCCCACTCATTTTAGAGGACATTAAAATAGCTAACACTTCATCTCCATCTTTAGTAAGATCATCAAAAACTTCTACAAATTCAAAAGGAGTTATTTGAGATGTTTTAGGAAATTCATTATTTTTTTCTATCCTTTCTAAAACTTTTTCTGGAGTTATATCAACTCTATCTTTATACATTTCTTCTCCAAATATAATTTTCAAAGGAATAACATTTATATTGTATTTTTCAATATACTCTTTTGGCAAATCAGACACACTATCTGTTACTATCTTTACCATATACTACCTCCTATCTCATACCAGGATAACCAATTTGTCTTAAAGCTTCATAAAGAATAATCGCAACAGAATTAGATAAATTCAAAGATCTAGCTCTTTCTATATCTCTCATAGGCACTCTTACACAATTTTCTTTATTCTCTTTAATTAACTCTTCTGGAAGCCCTTTAGTTTCCTTACCAAATACTATAAAACAATTTTCTTCATACTTTACATCACTATGATTTTGATTTACTTTTGTTGTCGCATAATAAAAAAGAGAATTTTTATATTTTTCTCTTACTTCTTCAAAGCTATCGTAATAATTAATTTCTACCAAATCCCAATAATCAAGACCAGCTCTTTTTAAATATTTATCATCCATAGAAAAACCAAGTGGTCGAACTAAATGAAGTTTAGCTCCAGTTGCAGCACAAGTTCTTATTATATTTCCTGTATTTTGAGGTATTTCCGGTTCTACTAAAACTATATTTATTGGCATAAAAAACACTCCTTTATCTAAAATATTTAAAAAATAACGGCTTTTTTATCTCCACAGCTTTTTTAGGGCAAAGTTCATGGCAACAAAAACACCTTATACATTTATCTAAGTTGACATAAGGCCTATTATTTTTCATATTTATAGCTTTTGGTGGACATACTCTCTCACATTCCCCACAACCTACACATTTTTTATACATAAAAATAGGTTTTGGCTTAAATAGCATATTTAAATACTTCTGTAAAAATTTTGGAACTCTTCCTTCTAAAAAATCTATACTTTGAGTTCTTGGTATCTTATAATCCTTTATAATAAAATCTTCTATATTTTCACCTTTTATCATTATATCAGAAAAATCTTCTTCCAAAATTCCCCTTTCTATACTTCTTTGAATAGTCGGAACATCGTTTGGATTTAAATTAATAATATTGCACGCTACAACATCAAGCGCATATGGACTAGATGATCCTAAAATCACTCCAATCTTTCTTGGTTTTCCAGCAGAAGGTCCTTCTCCTTCCATTCCAACAATTCCATCCATTATAGTAAGAGATGGATTTACATATTCACATATATCAACTAATAAATCTGTAAAATCTCTAACCTCAGGCATTTTAAAATGATATTCAGCCTTTAAAAGCCCTGGTATTACTCCAAATAAATTTTTAACCCCTCCTGTAAAAGTAGCCATTACATGAGTTTTCAGCTTACATAAAGATATAACATGATCCACATCTTCAATAGGTTTTATAACAGTAAGATATTTCACAAGTTTTCCTTTTGGATTATAAACCTTTACTTCATCTGTATCATAATTTAACTCTATATCAAGCTCATTTGCCACATCTTCAACTCCAGAAACTTTATAAATAGACCTTAATATCCTCTCATTGTATACTCCTCCTGGACTATCCCCTACTACTACTTTACAATTTAATTTTAACAACTCTTCCGATAATACTTTTAAAAGCATAGGATGCGTGGTTGTAGCTTCCTCTGGTCTTTTTTTCATAAGCAAATTCATTTTTATTAAAACTTTACTTCCCGGTTTTATATATTTTTCAAGTCCTCCAAGTTCTTTTAATAAACATTTAAGAGAACTTTTTACATTCTCATATTTATAATCTTCACACTTTTTTATAACTACCTCTTTCATAATTTCTCCTATTAAATGCCTAAAATTTCTTTTAAAGCCTTTGCTACTCCACTTTCTTTGTTGGAAGAAGTTATAAAATTAGCTTTTTCTTTCACTATATCTTCAGCATTTCCCATGGCAACACCCATTCCAGCATACTCAATCATGCTTAAATCATTGAAATTATCTCCAAAAGTTATTATTTCTTCTTTTTTTATTCCAAAATACTCAGCCAATCTTTTTACAGCAAGCCCCTTATTTACTCCTTTATTCATAATTTCTATATTATTATACCAAGACTTGCTAACTTCTACAGTATCTATTTTTTTTAGTTCTTCCATAACTTCATCTAATTTCTCCAAATCATCATCTATTATCACAAATTTTAATATATCATCTGTATTTTTTATGGTTTCTAAAGGATTATCCATCACCTGTATATTAAGTCTATCTTCTTTAGGTTGAGATTCATTCCATTTAGAATATTCTAATGAAGAATAATTTAACTCTTTACAGTAAAATCCACTGTCATTATAAAAATGATAATAAATATCATACCTACTACATACATCAAAAATCTTCAAAGAATCCTCACGTGTAATAATATTTTCATATATTGTTTTTCCTGTCTTTTCTTCTCTTATTATTGCTCCATTACAAGCTATAATTGGAGTATTAAGTCCAAGAAGATTTGCGTAATATTTTGCAGATGTATATATTCTACCAGTAGCTATAGCTACATTTATACCCATATCTTGTGCTTTTTTTAAAGCCTTCTTGTTTTCCTCGCTAATTTCCTTATGATCACTTAATAAAGTTCCATCCATATCTGTAACTATCAACCTATATTTCATTTTATCACCTCAAATGTTCAATATTATTTAAACTATGTATTATAGCAAAACTATCTATAACTTCTACAATTGTAATGCTACAATTATCAACTTTAAAATTCCAATGATATATATGATCTTTTGATAAAAGATGAGAAAGTGAAGATCTTATAACTCCAGAATGAGCCACTATTAATATTGTTTGCTTATCATGTTTTTTTATTATATTATCAATTTCATTAGATACCCTACTATGAAATTCTATCATATTTTCTCCATTTGGAAATCTATATTTAAATCTATATTTTTTTAATTTGTTAAATTCATCTTCATAACTATCTTGTATTTCTTTAAACGTCAATCCATCAAAATCACCAAAATTCATTTCTCTAAAATTATCACAAATTTTAATTTCTAAATTTTTTAAATTAGCTATTTCTCTTGCAGTTTCAACTGCTCTTGATAATGGACTAGAGTATATACAGTCTATTTTTTCATCTCTAAGCCTAATAGACGTTTTTTTTACTTGCTCCTTTCCGATATCGCTCAATTTACTATCAATAAACCCTGCAAGTCTCATATTTTCATTATCTACAGTAGTTCCATGCCTTACAAATATAAACTTAACCATTTATACCCCCCACATATATCAAATATAACAATTCTGAAAACTCACATATACACCCAAGTATATCCCCTGTTATTCCGCCTATAATATTACTTATATATTTTGTATACAACCTAACATATATAAATAATACAATTATAAAAACACTATTATATACTATCAAACCACCATGTAATATATCTATAAAACCTATTGATAAATTTAAAAATAATGTAACTATTACAATTCCTAAAGTACTCACTATAACACTAATTATTTGAGATTGTGTAACTTTATTTATAAAAATATTTCCCATTCCATTTTTCCTTGGACTTTTATTATTGTAACAAGCAAACACTATAGCTAACCTTCCAAATACAGGCGCTAATATTAATGGATAATACACATTTTTAGATATAGAACTAAATACAAATCCTAATTTCAAAAGCACTAAAAATAAAATGGCTAAAAGGCCATTAGTTCCAAGCCTTGAATCTTTCATTATCTCAAGTATTTTTTCTTTATCTCTATAACTATAAATTCCATCAAATGTATCTCCAACTCCATCTAGATGAAGTCCTCCTGTGAGAATGCATTGAAATATTAAAAAAATTACAGATCCTATATAATATCCAAAAACCTTAACACTAATATATGTAATAATACAATACAATACTCCTAATATAAATCCAACACTAGGAAAATAAATCAATCCTTTATGAAAATCTTCATCAAATCCCAAATTAACTTTAATAGGTATTCTAGTCAAAAAAGTTAATATCCCCAAAAATCTCTTATTATTTTTAATTTCACGAAACAAAGAAAACGTACTAACAATACCTACTATTAACATAAATATATTTTCTCCAAACTTACCCATACAATCTACCCCTTAATCTTAAACGGTATACCACTAACTACTAAATACACTTCATCGCTTAAACTAGCTATTTTCTGATTAACTCTTCCAACTATATCTCTATAAATTCTAGACAATCTATTTTCAGGAACTATACCCATGCCTAGTTCATTTGTTACAAATACAAAATACATATCTGTGTTTCTTATTTCTTTTATTAATTTATCTATTTGATTTTGTATGTAATTTTCTACAGTATCTATTTTTTCTCTTAAACAATTATCCCAATCAATATCAAATTCAAACATTAAATTATTAACTAATAATGTTACACAATCTAATAATGCAATATCATTCAACTTTGATATTTCACTTATATACCTATGAATATCTTTATACATCTCATAAGTAGTCCAATTTTTAGGCCTAGATTCCCTATGTTTTTTTACCCTATCTTTCATTTCTTCATCAAAAGGTATAGAAGTTGCTATATAAGCTACTTTACCTTTTTTAATTTTGCATAATTTTTCTGAAAAAGAACTTTTTCCTGATCTTGCTCCCCCTGTTACTAATATTATCTTGCTCATTATTTTTGCTCTCCTTTTTTTCTTCTTTTACCTCATTTTCAATTTCTACTTTTTCTTTCTTAATTTTTTTATATTCTTCTGTTGTCAACATCCATTGTTCTCTAACCATATTCTCCAAAAATCTTTTCCTTTTTATATTAGGATCTTTTAAAGCCATCTGAAACCACTTTATTGATTGCTCATAATTTTTAAATTTTCTATTTAATTCACCTATTAAATAAGCAAGTGATGCCGAATCCATTCCAGCTATAGGAAATCTTTCTTTTGAAAAACTATATGTAAATATATCTAGAGCAAATTTTTGAAATTTTTCTTCAAGTTTTTCTTCTTTCTTATATCTATAAAGCCACGATAATTTAAGACATAATCCTCCTATATAAGAATTCTCCCAATTTAATATATCTCCTTCATATAAAGCTAACTTATAACACTCTATTGCTGTATCAACATCTCTTTTTAAGCCATAATCTCTTTCTCTCCAAAGTGAAGTTACTTTTTCTCTAATAATACTTTGTTGTGATATTTTTATTGAATTAAATTTACTTTCAGAAGCCGCATATCCGCACTTTGGACATACCCATATACCATAAAAATATGGATTTACTGTTTTATAATGAACACAAAAATCTGTATCTCTTTTTAATATTCTAAGAGCTGAAGTTTTTACCTTTTTAGTTGTAAATTCATTTCTACATACAGGACATTTTACTTTTTTATCATATAATTCTCTATCCAATACATTCACCTCTTATAAAAATAAACTATAGGCTTTTATTACTATATCACAAAGCCTATAGTCTGTTTCGTCAAAAAAAATATAATTCTTAAGAACCAACTGTTTAATTTTTACTCATTTTTTTCAAATAAAATAGATTCTATAGAATCTCCTTCGTCCTTTTCTTCTTCAATGACATTGTCAACATTTTTTATTGTTTCTTTAACATTATCCTTAATTCCTCTATGTATTATTTTTTTTCTCGGCGGATAATAACTTCTAGATACTAACTCTTTTTTTACTATATTTCCATTTTCTAAATACAATCTATACGTCTCTACTTTATAACCATCTCTTCCTTTTTCTTTTATTTCCTCTTTTCCTTTTTTCAAAGTAGGATCTTCTTTTATTTCAACTTGTCTAGGTATAACTTTTGTAATATTTGTAACAACTTTAATATTCTTTTTATCTGTACTATTTCCATATATTCTCGAAATCATTTTATTTCCAACAACTATATTTTCTATGTATATAGGATTTTCATAATTATTTTTAAATTTAAAGTCTACACTTCCATACACAACAGTAGCATCTCTTCCTTTTTCTACATAAGAAGATGGTATAGTATGATTTCTTCTATCTGTTATAGTAACTCCAGAATATAAAGCTGCATTATATAAAGTTGAAGACACCTGACATACACCACCTGCTACTCCTTCTTTAAGTTGTCCCTGAACAATTACTGGAGCCATTTTAAACCCTTGAGCTAATCCCCTTTTCCCAGTTAAAGTGTTAAAAGAAAATTCTTCTTGAGGATTTAATATTATTCCATTTAATTTTTTAGATACAAGTTTTATATTTTCTGTTCTATTTTTATTACCTAAATTAAATTTAGTTGAAAATTCCCCCAAAAGAGTATCTATTTTACTGAGATATTCATGCTTTATTTGAGCGTGTATCTCTTTTATAGGTATTAATATATCTTTATAATCATTACTTTGTATCTGAGATAATATCGTTTCTTTTAATTTTCCCACATCTACAGCATATCCATCTTCTTCTCTTGTAATATTTATCATTTTATTTTTTATAATTATAGTAGCATTTTTGGGTTCTTTATTTATGTTACTTTCTATGTTTGCTAAAAAATCATCTAATTTTTTTTCATCGTACTGGCTTTCTAATTTTATAAACTCTTTTTTTCCATTTCTTAAACTCATTATTTTAACTATATTGTTTAAAAAATTTTCACTTCTCCCCACATCATATGCCCTATCTACAGCTTCATCGACATTAAATTTAAAATCTATATCTTTTAGATTTAACTCAAATTTTTGATCTTTACTAATTAAATTAATATTTTCAACTTGATAATTAGAATTGAGTAAATCAACTGCTTCCTGCTTAGACAAATTACCAGCATTTATATCCTCTACAAAAACATTCTCATATATCTTATCAGTATTTGTAAATGAATAAGTAAACCAAAGTCCTCCTGTTAAAAACATTAATACCATTGATATAACAATTAAAAAAATACTCCTCTTCAATTAATTTTCCTCCCCATATTTTTTATAGTAATTACAATAACTGTTTATAGGACATATGCTACATTGAGGATTTCTCGCTTTACAAACTCTTCTTCCGTGAAATATAAATAAATGATGTGCTTTTGACCACCTTTGCTTAGGTATTTTATTCATTAACTTGAATTCTGTATCTTTAGGATCTTTCCCATTAACTATTCCAATCCTATTACTTACCCTAAACACATGCGTATCCACAGCCATTGCTGGAACATTAAATGCATTACTCAAAATAACATTTGCTGTTTTTCTTCCTACTCCCGGCAAACTAACAAGTTCTTCTAAAGTATCTGGAACTTGTCCACTGTATTTATTTAGTATAATTTTAGATGAATTGATTATTTTTTCTGACTTACTCCTATAAAGCCCACAACTTTTTATCATCTCTCCTAATTTTTCCTCTTTTAAATCGGCAAAATCTTCAGGTTTATTAAACTTCGCAAACAATTTTTCAGTTACTTTATTAACTCTTACATCTGTACATTGAGCAGATAAAATTGTCGCTACTAAAAGTTCAAAAGGCGTTTTATAATTTAATTCACATTTTGCATCTGGATAAGTTTTTTCAAGTATATCCAATATTTTATCGACTTCCATTGTATTCCTCCTAAATAGGTTTTATAAAATGTCAAAATAGCCTTAAGGCTATTTTGACATTCTATAAAATTTATTAATTCTACTTATTATTTTATCATAAATATATTCAAAAGATTTACCTGTTAAAATTTCCATGGCTTCTTCCACTCTAGTTACTGGATATATGTGGAATTTACCTTTGTCTATTGCATCTTGTACTTCATCAAGCAAAATCAAATTGTCTAGATTTTTTTTAGGAAGAATTACTCCTTGCTTTCCATTTAAACCTTTTAATTTACATATATGATAAAATCCTTCTACTTTCTGAGTTACTCCTCCAACAACCTGAACTTCTCCCTTTTGATTTATAGAACCTGTAACAGCTATATTTTGCTTTATAGGAACTTGACTTAATGATGATAATAACGCATACAACTCTGCACCAGAAGCACTATCTCCATCTACACCACTATAACTCTGTTCAAAACATATATTTGCAGTAATTGAAACAGGCCTTTCTTTCGAAAAATTTTCCAATAAATATCCACTCAATATCAAAACCCCTTTATCATGTATACGCCCACTGAGTTTTGCTTCCCTTTCTATATTTATTACCCCTTTATTACCTGGACTTGTTGTAGCTGTTATAACAACAGGTCTTCCAAATGAATATTCACCCATATTTATAACTGATAAACCATTTATTACTCCTACTTTTTTTCCTTCAACAGAAATTAATAATTCTCCTGTTTTATACATCTGATCTATTTTTTGTTCAATTTTGTTAATTCTATTCCACTTTTCATAAATTGCTTTTTTAACATCTTCTGCCTCTACAAATTCAGAATCCCTTATATTTGCAAATAAATTTGACTCTATTATTATCTCAGCAATTTTGTTAAATCTAGTAGATAATTTATTAGTATTCTCTACAAGTCTTGAACTGTATTTCAACACGACATTAACAGCATCATAAGTAAAATGTTTTAAATTATTTCTATTGCAATAAGATGCAATAAACCTAGCTACTCCTAATTCATTATTTTCATCTCTTTTCATTTCACTATCAAAATCTACAATAACTTTAAAATATTTATTAAACTCTTCATCATATCTATATAGTACATTATACAAGTATTGACTTCCTATTAAAATAACTTTTATATCTATAGGTATAGGTTCTGGTTTAATTCCAGTTAACGTATCAATTTTTACTTCTTTAAGCTGAATACATCTTTTTAACATATCCCAAGAATATGGATTTCTTAAAACTTGATCTATATATAATACCAGATACCCTCCATTAGCTTTATGCAGAGCTCCCGGAACAATTTTAGTAAAATCAGTTTTAATCATTCCATTAATACTTTCATACTCAACTTTCCCAAATAAATTAGCATAACTTGGATTTGTCTCTAAAATCACAGGAGCACTATCCATGTTCCCATTTCCTACATTGTCAATAAACAAATTCACCTCGTATTTTTTGAGATTTTGTTTTTCATTTAAACTTTTAAGTTCTTCTACATCTAAATAAAACAAATACATATTTTCTAAAATATCATCTCTTAAATGAGATAAATATTTCTTTACCTTGTAATCTTCTCCATATTTTTCTATCAAATCATCAATCATAGGATTTATCACTAACATTCCAGTTTCTTCTTCAAGATTTAACAAATCATCTTTTGCTATATTTTCTAATTCCTTTATTTTAGATACTACCTGCAGTGCTAAATTTTCCAATTCTCTTTTTAGCTTTAAAAACTCTTCAGAAGTAGTATCTGCATCTTCATTCTTAGGAACAAATACTATTCCCAATTTACTAGATTTAAGCTTAAATCCTCTTTTTTCTCCATATTCTTTCAATTTTTTAATTAAAATCTCTTTTTTCATCTCATACTCATCTAATATTTTATTTTTTCTCTTTTCATATTCTTCACTTTCAAAAGCACTTATCAGTTCATCATATAAATTTTCCACTAATTTTTCTATATCTTTTTTAAATATTTTTCCTTTACCTATTTCAAAAGATAAAGCAACTGGTTCTCTTGGATTTTCAAAATTATATACATAACACCAATCTTTATGATTTTTCTTATTTTTTGCATATTTTTTTAATATATTTAAAGCATAGGAAGTTCTTCCTGTACCTGTTTCACCACTTATATATATGTTATATCCCAACTCATCTATTTTTAAACCAAACTCCATTGCCCATGTAGCTTTTTCTTGACCTAATATTCCTTTTAAAGGTTCAATATCAGCAGTCGTTTTATATTTCATACTATAAAACCTCCCTTCGTGTTAATACATAATATGTATTAACACGAAAAAAGTCATATGTTATTTTAAATATTTAAAATAACATATGACTTAACAGTTTATCTTATCCTTTTATAATTTCTAAATTTCTCAATATAACACTTTTCCCCCTCCAACTAAATGCTCTATCATTATATCTTCTTTTAAATTCTCTATTAGATATATTTTTAATTTCATCATAATCCAAATTATAAATTAAATTACTTTTAAATTCCTCAATATTTGTAAACTCTACATTCTTATTATGAGGACACACATCTTGACATACATCACACCCAAACACCGAAGGATTTTTAACAAACATTTCTTTCTCTTCTTTTGATAATTCTCCTTTTTTTTGAGTTATAAAAGAAAGACATTTATTTGGATTTATTTCAAAATTCCCAAGAATAGCTCCTCCTGGACATTTTTCTATACATAATCCACATTTTATACAAGTTTTATCAATAGGATTATCTGCTTCAAACGGATAATTACATAAAATATACCCTATACACACGTAAGAACCGTATTTTTCTGTTATTATATTATTATTTATACCAAAATAACCAAGTCCTGAAATATTAGCAAGATATCTATCAACCAAAGGTCCATTATCTACAAATACTTTATATTCAAAATTATCTATATTGTTTTTTAAAAATTCACATATATATTCAAGCTTATTTTTTATAATTATATGATAATCTATAGAATATGTATATTTAGATATATTAGATTTTTTTACATTTCCCGAGAAATAAGGAAATAAACAGACAACAATAGACTTTACATTTTCCATAGTAATTCTTGGATCTACTCTTTTTTTTATATCTTTTTCTTCAAGCCCTGTATAATAGCCCTTATCTATCCTATCTTTCAATATCTCTTCTAATTCTTTATATGGACCTATATGTGCTATTCCAACACTTTCTATATTCAAATGATTTTTACAAAAATATTTTAGTTTTTCCTTCATAAAACAGTTCCTTTCTAAAATATAATTTGACTACAATCACTAAAACAATATAAAATACTAAAGAGGTGATTTTATGATAAAAATTACTATACCAGGAAGACCTATTAGTAAATCTAATTTTAAGCTATGCAATATTCACGGTCAAACCTGGATGCCTAAACAAGGAAAACACGCAAAATATATAGCATACGAAAACATGATAGCAGGATATATAAATAAACAATATCAAGGACCAGCTTTAGAAGGCAATATAATAACAATTTTAAAACTTTATTTTCCTAATAAGCGAATAGGAGATTTACATAATTACCCCAAAAGTATATGTGATGGAATAGAAAAAAGTGGAATAATAAAAAATGATAAACAATTAAAACCCGTTCTTCTTTTTGACTACATAGATAAAGAAAATCCAAGAGTTGAAATTGAACTTTATGAAGCTTCAAAATATGAAATAACTTATAAAATCAAAGAAAAATAATCATTCCTTTATTATACTTTTAAAGAAAATCATAAATATAAAACCCAATATAAAACCAAACGTTGCTTTTTTCTCATTACCTCTACAATGGCTTTTAGGAATCATTTCATTTGATACAACATAAAGTATAGAACCTCCCGCAAAAGCCATTGAAAATGGAATTAAATATTTTATATATTCAAGTGCTAATATTCCAATACCTGCTGATATGGGCTCTCCAAAACCTATTAAAAAAGTATATAATACTGCTTTAATTTTAGAATTTAGAGTTTTCAATAGTATATTCGATACAATTAAGCCTTCAGGTATGTTTTGCATACCTATAGCTATAGCAAGCAATATTCCCGTACCTTTTCCATGTGCTTCATATCCTGCTCCTATAACAAATCCTTCCGGTATATTATGAATTATATTTGCCAAAACTAAAGTGAAATTACCTGATGCCTTATCATCTGGCATATATTTTTCTAATATATACATAAAAAAAGCTCCAATCAATATTCCTATAATCGCTTGAAATACATAACCATCTTCTATACACGGAAGTATCAAACTATACGCTCCTGCAAATGTCATTACTCCTGCTGCAAATCCAAGTATTGTATCTTCAAATATTTCATTTATTCTCTTTAAAAAAATTATAGGAATTGCTCCAATTCCACCGCAAAGTCCTGTTATTAAACTCACTATAAAAGCATTCATACCCAAGCACCTCTAAGTATAAAAAGTAAATATTTTTTATACTTATATTTCCCCGTTAAAATTAAAATATGACAAACTAAAATTTAGACTTTACAATATCTTTAATCATTTTAATTTCTCTTTTATGTCCTTCTTCATCATAAGGAGTTTCCAAAAAAAATGGTAAATGCTTAAGTTTTTGATGAGTTATAAAATTAATAAGAGAATCAAGTCCTATTTCACCCTCGCCAATTCCAGCATGCCTATCTTTGTTGCTTTTAAAAGGCATCATACTATCATTAAAATGTACTGCTTTTAATCTATCAAGTCCTATTATATTATCAAATTCTTCTAATACTCCATCTAAATCATTTACAATATCATACCCTGCTGAAAATGTATGGCATGTATCAAAACATATTCCTAATTTCTCATTATAATCTACTTTATCTATAATTTCTCTCAATTGTTCAAACTCATATCCTATTTCACTCCCCTTACCAGACATAGTTTCAAGAAGTATAGTTATTTTTTCATTTCCTGTTAACGCTTCATTTAAAGCATTTACTATTCTATTTATGCCAAATTCTATACCCCCACCAACATGACTTCCTGGATGAAAACACATATATTCAATTCCTAACATATCCATTCTTTGAATATCTTCTTTAAATATTTTTTTTCCAAATTCATAAACATCGTCTTTTTTTCCCCCTAAATTCATAGTATATGGTGCATGTGCAAGCAATGCTCCAAAATTATTTTCTCTCCTAATTTGCTGAAATTGTTCTATATCTTTTTCATCAAACTTCTTAGCATTTCCCCCTCTAGGATTTCTAGTAAAAAATTGAAAAGTATTTGCTCCTATGTCTAAAGCTGTTTTAGCTGCATGCGAAAATCCTTTTGATATTGATATATGCGGTCCAATTATTAACATAAATTCCCTCCTTAAATGTTATAATATATTTAATTATACCCAAAAAATAGAGCATCAACAAATTTGTTGATGCTCTATTTTTTCATTTTTTTCTCTCTTCTTAAATCCGGAACTCCCATTATAGTTATATTATACGGTCTTACATTTTCTCTATCTCTTTTATCTTTATCTTTTAAAATTTCTCCAAGTTTCTCAGCCAATACATCCATAAGCTCTCTACATTCATCTTCAGTTAAATAATACTGATTATAATGTCTTACATGTTTTGACTGTATTTCATTATTTTCAGCAGCTCTATAAAAATCATCACTTATTTTTTCAAATAACGAAATAGATGCTTGATTTAAAGTCTGAGCTACATTACTATCCACACCTGAATTTAATATACTTTTATCTATGACTACCATTTTTGCCTTTGGAAGATAATATTTTTCTATTATTCCGGATTTCACTTTTTCCTCAACTAAATCCAATATACCTGCATTTAGCAAAGTTTTTATATGATAATTTATTTTTGCATGAGGTTCTCCCAATAATTCAGATAATTGTTTTGCCGAAAGAGGCTCATCTCCAAAAGCTTCTAATATTTCTATTCTATAAGGATGAGATATTGCCTTTATTTCTTCTATATCCCTCAAAACTAAAATATCCTTCATAACATCAGCTTTATAAAATCTATAAATAAAGATTATAGATTTTATTCATACACTCAATATTTTTACAAATATTAGTGTACATAATAGCATATCTCTACAATGCTATACCGCAAGCCAACGGTACTTTTATTCACCTCTCTTTTTTTAATCAAGCAACTAATTTTCCATAATGAAAATGTAGAGTAATTACTTGATTTATAACTTCGAGTTTTTTAATACCATGCAATTTTGCCTTATATGTTAAAAATAATATCTCCAAACTCTAATATTATCAAATCAAAAATATATAAAATAACCAATATGTTTTTGTGGATTTTTAAATATTTTAATTAACTGTTAAAAGTACCTATTATTTATTTTTTTATATTATAATATTTTAAATTGCAATTGTCAAAATTTTTTATATATAAATACTTTTAAAAAATACTCAAATCGAATTTTATAGATAAATCTTCCATGACCTTAACACCAGCAATACTATTACCTTTTTTATCAAGAGATGGTCCAAATACTCCTATTCCCATTTTATTTGGAACAGTTCCCATTATTCCTCCTCCTACACCAGATTTTGAAGGAATTCCAACATTTATTGCAAATTGCCCAGATGCATCGTACATACCACAAGTTACCATAAAAGTTTTGATAATTCTCGATATATCCTCATCAATTAATCTCTCTCCAGTTGTAATGTCTATACCGTGAAGTGCTAAATTTAATCCTATTTTCGCCAAGTCTTTAACTGTAACTTCAATAGAGCATTGTTTAAAATAAAGGTCTAAAACCATTTCTACGTCACCTTGAAGTATCCCTTCACTTTTTAAGAGATACGCCATGGCTCTATTTCTATCACCTGTACGTTTTTCAGACATGTAAACATCATAATTTATATCTAGATTTTTATTTCCCGAAAGCTTTCTAAAAAAATTTAACATTCTCTCAAATTTTTCATCATTATTTTTTCCTTTAATCATAGATGTAATTACTATGGCCCCAGCATTTATCATTGGATTATACGGTATTGAAGGTTTTGTAATTTCAAGCTTCATTATAGAATTAAAAGGATCTCCACTTGGCTCCATTCCAACTTTAGAAAACACTCTATCTTTTCCGTTATCCATAAGAGCCAATGCAAGAGTTATAGGCTTAGAAACACTTTGAATTGTAAATTTTTTTTCACAATCCCCAACTTCATAAATATTATTATTAACATCAATTATACAAAGTCCCAAATCATCTCTATTGGCTTTTTTAAGTTCTGGAATATAAGTAGCTACATTACCTTCTTTAGTGTATTTTCTATTTTTATCTATTATCTCTTGTAGTAATTCCTTCAAATAAACGCCCCCTTTTCTTTAGTGTAGCAATCTACTTCCACCTATAAATTCTCTCAATATAGAAGTTGGTGGAATATCTATTTCTTCTTTTATAGGAACAAAATACTGTAAAAATTTCAAAAGTCTTTTTGCTTCTCTATATTCTTTAACATTTTTATCTATTTCTTTTAATAAAGGCTCTGCGTATTTTTTAAGAACTGCAAGTTCATAAACACAAGCTGAATTAAACATTACATCAGCTTCTTCTTGATATGGAAATATATTTCTTTCTTCTCCTCTTCTTACTAAAGGCCACATCTGTATTGTTTTTACAGCACTATGACCTCTAAATTGATGATCCCTTACAATTCTTCTAATAAGTCTTAAATCAGTTGTAGGTATCCTATTATGTTCATCTAAATTGAGTTGAGTTAATGCGCTAACATATATTTTAAACTTATTTCCATCTGGAATAGATTTTGTCAACAAATCATTAAGCCCATGTATTCCCTCTATTATTATAGGCTGTTCTTCTGTTACCTTCAATTTTTTCCCTATATATTCTCTTTTTCCCGTTTTAAAATTAAAAAACGGTATTTCTATTTCATAACCCAGTATTAATTTTTCTAAATGTTCATTAAAAAGTTCTAAATCTATTGCATATATAGACTCAAAATCATAATTTCCATCCTCATCTTTAGGTGTATCTTCTCTATTTACAAAATAATCATCAAGTGATATTGAAACAGGACTTAATTTATTTACTCTCAGCTGTATAGATAATCTTTGAGCAAAACTAGTCTTACCAGAAGATGAAGGACCCGCTATTAATATAAGTCTTCCTTTTTCTTTGTTTTGAACTATCATATCAGCTATTTGAGATATTTTTTTCTCATGAAGAGCTTCCACTGTTCTTATCAAACTCGGATATTCTCCTCTTTCTATTAAATCATTTAAAGAAGCAACTTTATCAACTTTCATTATTTTTGCCCACTCTTCTGCTTCTTTATATATTCCTGCAAGTTTTGGCTGAGGCTCAAATTTAGAAATTTCATTTGGATGTTCTTTTTTAGGTCCAAGTATTACAACTCCAGGTTTATAATACTTTAAATCAAACAATTTTAAATATCCTGTAGATGGAACCATATATCCATAAAAATAATTTTTAATCCAACCACATTTATATATACTAACTATTTTTGATTCTTTATACTTAAATAAATTTACTTTAGCATCTTTTTCACAGCTTTCAAATATCTTTATAGCTTCTTCTATAGGTAATTTTTTCTTTTCAAACGGTACATCTTCTTCTATTATTTCTCTCATTCTAGATTGAATTTTTTCTACATCTACTTCATTTATAGGTCTATCATAATGTATTTCACAGTATAATCCTTTTCCCAAAGAATGTTCAACAGTTACTTTACAACCAGATAACATCTCCTCACAAGCTCTTATAAATACAAAAGATAAACTTCTCATGTAAGTCCTAATTCCATCTTCACAACTTAAATCTATAAATTCTAAATTACAATCTTTTTCTAACTGATAATTTAATTCTCTCAATTGATTATCTATAACGCCTAAAACAATAGGACTTTTATAAAACTTCTGATATTCTCTACTTATATCAATTAATTTAGTCCCCACATTATATTCTCTTTCTTCATTCATTATTTTAACTTTTACTTTACTCACATAACCACTCTCCTTGCCTTTTATAGTATTAATTATATGTACAAAAAGGGAGCACGTGCTCCCTTTGAATTGTAAATATATAAATATTTTTAATACATTTTGTTTCCCGGTTTTGATGGTTCTGAAATATGGCTCAAAGCCTCACCAGCTTCATTTACATGTATATTTACAACTGCTAAATCCCCTAAAGAAAGCATTCCTACCAATTTGTTATTTTCAACAACTGGAAGTCTTCTTATTTGATTTCTAGCCATCAATTCAGCTGCTTCATGAGCATCAGTATCAGGAGTTACACTTACAACATTTCTGCTCATTATACTCTCTACATTTTGATTAGCATTTACTGTATCTGTAATACTTCTTAAAACTATATCTCTATCTGTTATTACTCCAACAGGAGTTTTGTTTTCATCACAAACAGGAACTATTCCCACATCTAAAGTTCTCATAATATCAGCAGCCTTTGCTATATTAGAATTTACATCTACATATGATACATCTTTTGTCATTATATCTCTTACTTTCATATTTAAAACCTCCTATTTTTTTAAAATCAATATTATTTTTTCTTTTTTTAAGAGGTTTTATTTATAAATTTTTTAAAATGATATTTTTACTAGTTTGGAAAAATTTTTTATCCATTTCTAAAACAATGTATTTGACATTTTTTAATTTTAATAAATATTTTATATCTTCTTCCCTTAATAGACCATTTTCATTTAATCCCATATGTAAATCACTTTTTCCATCGTTATCACTTAAATGTATTAACTTAATATAACTATGTAACTTGTTCAAATAATCACTTTTATCTATTAAATTATGTCCTGTATCATAACAAAATCCTAAATTTTCGCTTTTTACATTTTTAAATATATATTCAAAATCACCTGCATCATTTCCTAAATTAACCAAATCCCCATCTAAAGAATATGTGTTTTCAATATATATATCTATATCGGTCATTTTTTTTATTAGCATTAATAAAAAATGTACAGTATTATCCAAATAATTTTTTCTCTGTTTTTTCACTCTATTTTTCAATCCATAACCTAAATGTAAATTATAATATTTTACATTCAATAATTTACCTCTTTTATAATTTTCTAGGAAAAAATCAACCCAACATTTATTTATATATTTTACAGTTTCACATGTATTTAACTCCATTGGCATATGAATACCAATACTTATATCATTTCTTTTCAATTTTTCTATTTGTTCATACAAAAAATTCCAATCTTCTAAATTATCTATTCCAACCTCTATATGATTGAATTTCAATTCTTTACATATTTCTATTTTTTCTTTTATATCATATGCCATGGCCGATATGCCTAATTTCAATAAAATCACCCTACTTCAAAATTCCAATCTTATTAAATGGATAAAGTCTTAAAAAAGCCCTTCCTATTATATCATCTTCACTTACCATACCAACTCTAGGGTCTCTACTGTCCAAACTATTAGGTCTATTATCTCCCATTGCAAATATATATCCTTCTGGAACAGTAGTATCTATATATCCATCTGTATAATTCCCATTTATATAAGTTTCTTTAAGTTCTTTACCATTTACATAAACCTTTCCATTTATAATTTTTATTTTATCTCCAGGTACAGCTATAACCCTTTTTACCAAATCCTTTTCTTTTCCATTTTCTTGAGTTAAATGAGATTTAAAAACTACTATATCTCCTCTAGCTGGTTCGTGAATTGTGTAAGGTATTTTATTTATTATAAGATAATCATTTTCTTCAAGTGTTGGATACATCGAATATCCCTTTACAAGAGTTGGTCTTATAAACTGAGTTATAACAAATGCTATTACAAGCGATATTGCAATAGTTTTAACCCATTCTATAATTTCCTTTTTCAGTTTATCATTCATAACACTCATCTCCTTTGTTGATTATATATTTACTCATTAAGTCTATTATCATATTATTTATATCATCGTATTTATCAAATTTTATATCAAAATCTAAATATTCACATGCACTTATAAAATCATCTACAACTTCAAAAGGCTTTCCATATATAGATTCTATGTCCTCTTTACTCACCCCTTTAAATCCATGGCCAACTGGACAGTCATTTCTCAATTTTATTAATTTTTCCAATTTTTCACTATTCAGTATTTCAAGCGCTCTACTTAATTTTCTAGTTTTTCTTACATATTTATTTATATACTTAGTTATACCATAAGTCAAATTACTCGTATATATATTATACCTCTTTCTCAATATATTCAATATATTTTTTTTAAATACCATATACCCAAGCATTGATATTTTATCTTTCCCAGATTGATTTTTAACAAATATATATTTAAAAAGTGCTTCCTTTAATCTGTATATTCTACCTAAAAAATCTATATATTCTTCATTTATAAGCTGTATTTTTATATTCTCTATAAACTCAGAAAATATAGCTTCTGGTTCCCCATCTAGTAAATCTATCAAGTTTCTTCTAAGTGCTTTTATTTCCTTTCTATTTTTAATTTTAGGTGTCAAACTATCTATCTTTTTTATAGAAGTTTTAAAATCAAAATTAACTGAAGATTTACAAGAACTGACAAGTATATGTAAATCTCCATCTGTTATTCCCAACTCCTCTAGTATATCTACTACTGCATCGTAATTATACCTGCTCAAAAATTTTAATATTACAAATTCGTATTTTTTATCTATACTTCCCATATAATCAACTCCTGTAAATTTTAATTTATAACTAGTATTATATTATGATATTCATATTATTTAAATTATTAACACATTTAAACCTTAAAGTACAAAAAAGACCCTAAATTTAGGGCCTTTTAAAATTACATTGTAGGTATTTTAATTGTTTGATTTGGATATATCAAATTTGGATTTTTTAAATTATTGTATTTAGATAAAATTTTCCAATCAACATTAAACTTTTTACCTATTTTCCAAAGTACATCTCCTTTTTTAACTACATAAGTTTTCTCTACATTCTCTTTAACTACTTCTTTAGACTGTTCTCCTTTTACTTCAATTTGTCCAGTAGGAATTAATCCCATTTTTTGAAGCTCATATACATTTAAAGATTTTACATTTGGAGTTCTTCCATCTTCTGAAGTTGGAACTTTTATTTTTCCTTCTTTAACTAATTTATAAACAGTATCTTTTAACGGATTATTTAAATCTATACCGATTATTTTCCAATTATTGTCGACTTTTGGAGATATAGTTTTCTTTTCTTTTACATACTGTACAATGAGATTTCTTATACTTCCATCTGCAAATTTTTCAGATGAATCATAAACTTTATCTTCTGCTCTAAAATATCCATCTTTAACCATATTTCCAAATCTATAATTGTTTACTGCTAAAACAAATGTCATATCATCTGTAACTGGTTTTCCTTTAAATTTAAGATTTACTATTCTTTGTCCTTCTGGTTTTGAAATATCTATATCGTATTCAACTCCAGAAAACATATCATAATTATATCCTCTTATATTAGGATTAAAGCTTATTGTTACATCTCCATCTTTATATCTATTAAAATATCTAGCTGACCATTCCATATAATCTTTTAATTGCTTTCCTGTAACTTTTACTCCAATTAATGTATTTGCATATTTGTATATATTTGCTACATCTTTTTTCTTAAAATCTCCCTTTAAAAGATTCATATCGCTTTTAAAAGCCGCAGCAGCTGATATATCAGCACCAGAATAGTGCATTTGAACTTCATTTATAAAGTCTATCAAAGCTGTATCTTCAACTTGAACTCTCGGTATTCCTGGTAATACTTGAGTATCTTTTATAAAATCTTCTGTTACAGTTCCAATCACAGTATTTGCATCTTTTCTAGAAATTTCATGAATTCTCTTGTATTTTTCTTCTAATTTTTTATCTACCGGATAATCTTTAGTATTTATATTTTCTGCTTTTTTATCTACAACAATCCACTTTCCATTTTCATTTCTAAGTTTTAAATCTATTTTAGACACTCTATTTCCATAACTTTTAGGCTCAACAACTATTGTATTCCCAATCATTTCACCAGAAATATCACTATGAGCATGTCCCATAATAACAGCTGCAAGCTCAGGATTTGCTTCAATTACAGCTTTTGTTCCATCAAAATCTGTATATTCATTGTCAAGTCCCATATGAAATGCTCCTATAAATACATCTACTTTTCCTTTTAACTCATTTATAACCTTTTTAGTTTCATCAACTGGATTTTTAAATACAAGTCCCTTGAAATGTTCTGGAGTTGAAGCTTCCCATCTAGGTATATTTGGTGTAGTCATACCTATTATCGCTATTTTAACTCCATCTTTTTCTACTATTTTATAAGCGTCAAATGCTCTCTCTCCATTTTCCTTATATATATTTCCTGCGAGAACTGCTGCTTTAGATGTTTTAACTGCTTTATTTAATTTATCAAGTCCAAAGTTAAATTCATGATTACCTAATGTCCATGTATCATATCCTATATCGTTCATAACCTCTATTATTGGATTTTTCTCTTCATTTTGAAAAAGCTCAATAGAGTTATCTTGAGTTGTATCTCCTGCATCTACTAAAATTACATTTTTATTTTTACTTCTTATCTCTTTTACTACTGATGCTATTTTTAAATATCCTGCATCATTATCTTCTGAATCCAACGCATAATCCCAAGGAAATATTCTTCCATGAACATCACTAGTTCCAATTATAGTTATGTTAGTTTCTTTTTCATTTGCAACAACCCCTATAGGCGTAACTATGCTTATTAATAATGCCATTATAAGTAATATAGATATTTTTTTCTTCAATTTAAAACCTCCTTTTATTTATTAATACATGGAACTTATATAATATTCTACATTTGATAACATTTTCCTTCATTTTTTTATTTAATTTTTATATTGAATTTACAAATCTCTACTGATATCCTAAAATATATAGATAATTACAAAACTCATTAAATTAGAAAATCTTCAAAAAGGAGGAAAAAATTTGGAGAAATTAAAAAATATTCTTTACGAAATAAGTGACTTAATTTTAGGCTTTGTACTTCTTTTAATAATAATATCTACAATAGGATGGCAACTTTATGGCTGGTTTGATTTTAACGAAGCAAAAAGTACAATTGCAATTGACCAAAAAATAAAAACCGAAAATAAAACGCATAATAATTCCATTAATGAAAATAATTCTAACAAAAAACCCAAAGTAACTATACAAGAAGTAGTTAACTTTAAAATCAACTCAGGTGAAACTGGAATTAAAATAGCTCAAAATCTGAAAAATTTAGGTCTAATTAATTCAGTAAATGATTTTTTAAATACCCTTAAAAATTCTAATTTAGAAAATGCCATTAAAGCAGGTACTTATAAAATAAAAAAAGGTTCTTCTTTAGAAGAAATTGTACATATACTTACAAAATAATTTACAAAAGGCTGTCATAAAAAATGACAGCCTAATATTTTATCCTAAGTCCCTTTGGGTAATGATTTTTAAGTACTCCATTAGATTCTTTTCCCCATCCTAAAGGAAACCCTTCCACAGTAACTAATACCCATCCTCTACTTTTTCCTGTATTTAATGTATTTCCCCTTAAGTAATCCATTACTTCTTTAGAATTTAAATTTAAATTATGTACATATTTCACATCTTCCTTTTTTAAATAATGAGATAATGCATGAGATGGTTCAAATCTATTTTTCTTTAAAGTTCCAATATGTAACCCACTTCTTAAAACCTTTATTCCTTTTAAACTCGGATATTCATCTGGAACTAAATATAAATTATCTCCCTTTAACTCTAAATTACCTTCTATTTTTATATTTAAAAAACTTTTTTCAAATTCTCTAAAATTTTTTATTTCACTTGTAAGTTTTTTTATTTTAGTCGTTTTTACTTTACTTTCAGTTTGAGAAGCTTTTTTCATTTTTGCAACAAAATGACCTTCTCCCTTTATTTTATGAGGCCAAAGTCTTTCCATTTTTAAAATATCAACATCTTCATGTTTACTCAAAAATTCATTTACAACATCTTCATTTTCTTCTCTTGAAAATGTACATGTAGAATATACTAGTATTCCACCTTCTTTTAACATATTATAAGCTCTTTTTAGTAGTTCTTCTTGTATGCTTTTACATTCCAATACTTTATTGTATGACCAATCTTTTATTGCTCCCTCATCTTTTCTAAACATTCCCTCACCTGAACAAGGTGCATCTACGATTATTTTATCAAAATACCCTTTAAATATTTTCTCTAAATCTTTAGCAGATGAATTAGTTATTATAACATTTTTAACTCCAAATCTTTCTATATTTTCTCCTAAAGCTTTTACTCTTGTTTTGTTTATCTCATTAGATATTAAAAGCCCTTTTCCATTTAATTTTGAAGCTATATATGTAGATTTTCCACCAGGTGCTGCACAGATATCTAACACCTTATCCCCTTCTTTTATATCTAAATTGGGAACTACAGCCATGGCAGAAGGCTCTTGAAGATAATAAATACCAGCTTCATGTAAAGGATTTTTACCTGGTCTTACCTCATCTTCATCATAATAAAAACCTTCTTCACTCCAAGAAATAGGAGTTAAATTAAATATCCCCATATTCAAAAAATCCTCTACAGATACTTTTAAAGTATTAACTCTAAGTCCTGTAGTTTTTTTATCTTCATAAGATTTTAAAAACTCGTCATATTCTTCACCTAAAATTTTTTTCATATCTTCTAAAAATTTTTGTGGCAAACTAATCAAAATTCTTCTCTCCTTTTATTATTGATTCTTCCAAATATATCCCTCGAATTTTTAGTATACTCATTTAATCTATCTAAATTAATCTTCCATAAGTATAACACATACGGAATAAATAATACCATAAGTATAGGTGTATTTGACATCAAAATAAAATCGAATATACCATGCAAAACCACAGGCACTATAAGAGATTTTCTCAAAAATTCTCTACACTTTCCTTTTCCTTCAACACAATATTTAGCTAAAGAAAGATAATACCCCATTGTTATACCAAATAACATATGAGCTGGAACAGAAAATAGCCCTCTACCTATTCCCACATAATAATTTGATGCAAATCTAAATACAACATACACTACATTCTCAACAGTAGCAAAACCAAGTGCAGAAAATGTACAATAAACTATACCATCTAGTTTTTCATTAAAATGATGACTTTTAAACGCACTTTTTAATACAACAAATCTTTTAAAAAATTCCTCTGTAAATCCAGCCACTACAAATGATGTATATAAAGGCCACATAATACCTGAAAATACATTGAACATACTTAAAAATCTTTCAACTGCTAAAGTAGGAATTACTGATAAACACCCTAATATAAATACTTTAAGCAAAAGATCAACCGGTTCTTTATCATATCTATCTGTAAGATATATACCAAAAGCCAATGCTAATCCCGGAGCTATCGCTATAAGTAAAAGTTTTAATTCCATAATAAAGTTCCTCCTATACTTATTTATATCTATTATATTTCCCAAAATCACTTAACAAAATATATTTTTTTTCATATTATATAATAGTTTAATTTAGGAGGGATAAAATGGAAATATATAAAGTAGTTAAAGGAGATAGCCTTTATAATATTTCAAAAAAATACAACATTCCTATAGATGAAATTGTAAAGGCTAACGATCTTCCATATAATGATAAATTAGCTGTTGGAATGAACCTTTTAATTCCTTCAATAACAAAAAATTCTAACAAAGATTATTTTAATTACAAAGTAAAAGCTGGTGATTTTTTATATAAAATAGCAAAAAAATTCAACATAAACTACAAAGATATAATTGATATTAACAAACTCAAACAACCTTATGTTGTTTATCCTGGTCAAATTATAAAAATACCCACTAAAACCAAAAAGAAATTAGTATCAACACTTCCTTTTTTTCAGCCAGGAACTAAATACAAAAATTACTATGACTATATAAAAGAAATAGCTCAACAACTTACTTATATTGCAATATTTGATATAAGAACAGATAAAGACGGTAATTTAACAAGCGAAATACCTGAAGATTTGCCAAAATTTATTTTAGATAATAACATAACTCCACTACCTGTAGTAACTAATTTTGATGGAGAAAATTTCAATAAAGACTTGGCAAAAGAAGTTCTTACCAATAACATGGACACATTAATTAATAACATTGTAGATTTAACAGTAAAACAAAATTACGGAGGAGTAATACTTGATTTTGAAAATTTATATCCAAAAGACAGGTATTTATTTAATAATTTTGTAAAAAAATTATCTGAAAAACTTCACGAAAAAAATAAAGTTCTCGGAATGGCTATAGCTCCTAAATGGCAAGATTGGTCAGATAGACCTTGGGTTGGCTTTTTTGACTACGAAGAACTAGGAAAATACCTAGACATAGCATATCTTATGACTTATGAATGGGGATGGGTAGGAGGAGACCCTCAACCTATAGCTCCACTACCTAATATGAAAAAAGTAATAGACTACGCTTTAACTAAAATGCCAAATAACATAATATATATGGGAATGAATCTTTATGGATATGATTGGCTTATTCATAAATACAAACAAGAAACAGCTAAAACAGTTACTTTAAAAAATGCGTACAAATTAGCCATAGACAACAATGTTCAAATTTTATGGAACGATAAATCCAAAACTCCATATTTTAGATATACAGATGAAAAAGGAGATCTTCATGAAGTTCATTTTGAAGATGCTTTAAGCCAACTTTATAAACATGAACTCGCAAAACAACTAGATTTAGAAGGATTTGGTTATTGGGTTTTAAATACTAAAATAGCTCCTACTTGGTATATATTAGATGAGCTTTTTAAAGTTAGGAAGGTGACTTAAATATGAAAGGTAGTTTAATAGTTGAAGTTATAGATAAAAAAACTAAACAACCAATAAAAGAATGTAGAGTTAATATATACACAAAAGATACAAACACTCAAAAAACATTAGCAGAAAACCTACCTACTGATATATCTGGTCAAACACCTATAATAGAAGTTCCCGCTCCAGATTTAAAGTACTCACAAAAACCTTCTGATGTAAAACCTTATAGCGATTATATAGTAGAAGTAATCAAAGATGGATATATAGATGTCATTGTAGATGGAGTTCAAGTACTTCCAACAGAACTCGCTATCCAACAAATAGAATTGGTAAAAATTGAAAACACAAGATTTATGAGACAAAATACAATTACCATAGAAATAGGTCCAAATACACTATGGGGAAATTATCCTCCAAAAATTCCAGAATCACCCAACAAGATTATACCTCCACCAACAGGATTTGTAGTACTTGACTATCCCCAAGTTCCAGAATTCATAATAGTTCACGATGGAGTTCCAGATGACCCTTCTGCTCCTAATTACTGGATAAGATATAAAGACTATATTAAAAACGTAGCTTCATCTGAAATATATTCTACCTGGCCTACTAGCACTATTTATGCAAATATATGTGCTATAATTTCATTTACATTAAATAGAGTATTTACTGAATGGTACAGAGGAAAAGGTAAAAACTTTACAATAACATCATCTACTGCATATGATCATAAATTTATTTACGGAAGAAACATATACCAAAATATAAGTAGAGCTGTAGATGATATATTCAACCTGTATTTTAAAAGACCATCCGATAGAAGACAACCTCTTCTTGCTCAATACTGTGATGGAGTTCAAGTTCAATGTCCTACTTGGATGACTCAATGGGGAAGTAAATATCAAGGAGACCTCGGAAAATCATTCGATGAAATATTACGATATTTCTATGGAAATGATATTGGATTTGATAGAGCTCAAGTTGTAACTGGAGTACCCGTATCATACCCTGGATACACTTTAGGTATAGGTTCTAGTGGCAAACCAGTCAGAACAATTCAACAACAATTAAATAGGATTGCTCAAAGTTATCCAGCAATACCTAAAGTAAAAGTAGATGGAGTATATGGTAAAGAAACAGCTGAATCAGTTAAAAAATTCCAAGAAATATTTAGACTCCCTGTAACCGGAACAGTTGATTTTGCAACATGGTACAAAATTTCCGATATATATGTAGCTGTAACCAAAATTGCAGAACTTAAATAAAGGAGTAAAGCCATCTTTACTCCTTTTATATATTGTGTTTTTTAGCTTCCTCAGAATAACTCCAATTAAATACCGATCTAATTTTTTCAAATGCTCTTCTTAAATTGAGCATTCCATATCCCCAAGATATATTAGGATACTCATCACCTTCTCTCATATTAGTTCCTCTTATCAAATAAGTTTTAACCTTTTGAGTATAAAGTCTTGGATCATTTCCTTCTACAATCCCCCACTGCAAAAGCAATGCTATAGCACCTGATGTATGAGCAGCTGAAGCACTTGTTCCTGTTAAACTGCCATATCCTCCACCAGGAACAGTAGTTGTTATATTAACTCCAGGTGCTACTAAATCCGGTTTTATTCTATCATCCCTAGTTGGTCCTCTCGATGATGCTCTATATAAACTATTATCTTTATGATTATAAGCTCCTACAGTTATTAATGCCTCTGCTGTAGCAGGTGTAACTATAGTTCCATAAGGATCTGCCTTTAAAAATTCAGTTCCCTTTGCAAGTAATACTTTATTAGGCAAATATATATCATACCTACCATCTACAATATAATCTCCATACAATCTTATAATCCAATTCCCCGGTTTTATATCCTCAAAAGAAATGCAGACAAATTCATCCCCTGTAAGTTCATCAGGAAATTTATATGTAACGTTTGTTTCTACTCCCTCCATCGTAAATTTAACAAGCTCTGTTTCACTAAGCTTCGCTGGTATTTTATCTATAGCATCTCCTGTTGGAGAAACTAATCCAATAGATATTCTATCAGGCTTTCTTCCCCAAATATAAACTTCCAAATTTTTTTGATTTTCTCCCACTTTAAACTCTACTTCTTGAATTTCCCCACTTGAACTAAACTTCCCACTATAATGAGTCTTAGTATCTCCTTCATTTCCTGCTCCTGCTACAGCCACTACTCCTCTATTTCTAGTTATCTCGTATATATAACTTTCAAGCATAGTTTTTCCATCATGGCTTCCTTCATTTGTTCCCAATGATATATTGATAACTAAAGGCATTTTAAATTCTCTAGCTTTTTCGTATGCATACTTTATTCCAAGCATCAAATCCGAACCATTATAATATCCTCCATAATCTTTTAATTTTACAACTACAAATTCACTATCCGGAGCAACTCCTACATATTTTGTATCTACTCTTCCTCTTCCTCCTATTATTCCTGCAACTTTTGTTCCATGGCCAGTTTCATCTTCAGTCTCTAGTTTCTCTCCAGTTTGAATTGCTTTATTTATTTCTTCTCTTGTATATTCCCTTCCAAAAATAAACCCCTTTGGCGGATTACCTTCAAGTGTTTGATCCCATAAACTCACTATTTTAGAAGTATCATCCTCAAATATAAAATCAGGATGAGAATAATCTATTCCAGAATCTATTAAAGCTACCAAAACCCCTCTTCCTGTTTGAGGAATATATGGATGATTGTGAAAAAACTTAGCTCCAATCTCTTCTACACTAGTATCAATAAGCGGTACCATTTTAGCCGGTTCTCTTAACGCAACTATATTACCTGTTTCAAGTAACATTTGTTCATTAAAATCATCTGAAACATATATTATCGCATATCTATCATCTAATACTTGAATTTTATCTATTCCTAATTCGCCCAAATCCACTTCTACATCTCCTTGATATTCCACTATATACTCCTTCAAATTATTACTCTCCCCCCTATACAAATTTCTAATTTCTCGACTTGTAATATTTCTCAAATTTAATTTTCCATATCCCCAAATATTATCTGGATAATTTAAAAACTCCTTATCTCTTATTGCATTTTTTAAAAGAAGTGCTTTTATTCTATCAGCATATAAAAACGGATCATTCTTATCTACTATTCCCCATTCCATTAAAAGAGCTAAACTTCCAGTTACATGAGGAGCTGCCATACTAGTTCCAGAAAGTGCTCCAACTCTTCCTCCTGGAAGACTAGATACTATTTCTTCTCCCGGAGCTACTATATCCGGTTTTACAATATTTCTATTAACATCTCCTCTTCCTGAAAATGCAGAAAAAGTACCTTTATTGTAATCATAACTCCCCACAGAAATAACTCTCTTTGAAGTTGCCGGAGTAGTTACTGTAAGATTTAAACTTGAATCTAAAAATTTTGTATCCCTACTTAACTTTTCAGATATAGGAAGATATATATCAACATCCCCTTCAACTATATCCTTTGCATCTAAATTTATTTTCCATATACCTTTTTGTATAAACGGATTACCTTTTAATCTTATTTTAGCTTTTTCTCTTAAAGTATATGGAGTTGTACTAGAAAAAAATGTACGCACATTTGTATTTCCCAAATCCATATTAATTTCTCCTATACTTTCATCTATATAAGGAGTAGATATACCAGATGGGTTTTCTATCGAAAAACTAAAAGTATCAGAAAACTTCTTCCAAATTTCAATATTTATATCCCTCTCTCCATCTCCTATCGAAAATTCTATAGGTTTTAACATATTTTCTTTAAGCTTTACGTATTTATGGTGTGATTTATCTCCTTCATTACCTGAAGCAACAACTATTGATGTTTTCCACCTTAAAGCCATTTCATCTAAATACTCCTCAAATAAAGAGGTTCCATCATGAGGTCCTTCATTTGTTCCATAACTTATATTTATAACAACAGGTTTTCCTAAAGTTTCAGCTTTATCTATTATATATTTTACAGCTCTCATAAATTCAGTAGTTCTCGCAAAAGACTCCATACCTTTAGTACCTACCTTAACAACTATAATGTCAGCATTTGGAGCAATAGTAGATGCAATGCCTGACACATGTGTGCCATGGCCTATTTGATCAAAAAAAGGAATCTCTTCTTCTCCACTTAACGCTTTATTAATATCTTCATTTGTATATTCATATCCTTCTTTAAAACCTTTTGGAGGATTTCCTTCTCTTGTTTGATCCCATATACTCAATATTTTAGAAGTTTCATCTTCATTTATAAAAAAAGGATGTTTATAATCTATTCCAGAATCTATTATCCCAATAATTACTCCTTTTCCACTAAGATCAGTTTTTTTCTTAAAAGAATCTATTCCACTTGCTTCAAAGCTAGTAAGACTAGGACCAAGTATAAAAGGCTTTTCTATATATTCTATTTCTTCATAATTGAGAAGTTTTCCTACATCTTCTTCTTTTAAAGTAATTATCGCAAATCTTTCATTTAATACTTCAACTTCAACCCCTAACTCCTCTTCTAATTTAGCTAAATCCCCATGATACTTTACAATAACCTCAAAGTTCAATTTACCACCCCCTTTTATAATTCTATGTAACAAAAAATAAAAAATAGACGTCAATTAGACGCCTATTTTTTAAGATATTTTACTTACATCTGCATCTATAACAGCTTTAGCTATATTAGAAGCATGATCTCCTATTCTTTCCATATTACTAATTAAATCTAAAAATACTATACCAGATTCAGTATTACATATATCATTATTTAATCTATATATATGGTTTCTTCTATACGACTTTTCCATTCCATCTATCTGTTCTTCTAACTTTATTACATTAAAAGCTAAATCTCTATCTCCATTTTTCATAGCTTCCAATGAATATTTATAAGCATTCATAACTTTATCATACATTACTTTTAAATCATTCAAAGCTTCGTCTGAAAATGGCAAATCTTTTTCCACAACAATCATAGCAAGTTCTGCTATATTATCTGCATGATCTCCAACTCTCTCTATATCATTTATAGTATGAAATAATCCATCTATTATTTCTCTATTTACAGCAGATACAGATTTATTTGACAGTTTTATAATATATTCCATTATTGCTTTTTCTAAATCATTTATTATTCTTTCATTTTCAAATGTTTTCTTTATCTCTTGTTTTGATTTATTGAAAAATCCATTCATTGCACTTTCAAATGATTGTGCAGCTTTTTTACCCATTCTCAAACTTTCTCTAATTGTATTAGCAACGGCAATTGAAGGAGTTTCAAGTATTCTTTCATCTATATATTTTGTCAATTTATACTCTGATGCTTCATCGTCTCTTTCTGGCACTATAGTCATAGCAATTTTAACTAAAATCATAGCAAACGGAAATTGAATAACAACATTTATAATATTAAAAAACGTATGAGCATTTGCTATTTGTCTTGTTACATCAGTTGGATCTAAATAAGTTACTAAACTCATTATAGGTTTAGTTAATACAAAAGCAAATAAAATAGTTCCTATAATATTAAACGTCAAATGCATAATAGCTGCTCTTTTAGCATTTCTACTTGCTCCTATACTTGAAAGTAATGCTGTAACACAAGTACCAATATTATCACCATAAAGAATTGGAAGTGCAGATGATAAAGGCATCAATCCTTCAGATGCAAGTGCTAAAAGCATTCCCATAGAAGCACTAGAACTTTGAACTACTACTGTTAAAACAAATCCCATTAAAATTCCCAAGAAAGGATTACGCCCAAAATTAACTAACATTCTTGTAAAACCTTCATATTCTCTCAAAGGCTTAACAGCATGTTTCATAAAATCCATACCTATAAATAATATACCAAAACCTATTAAGATTTCAGCAATTTGTTTGTTCTTTTCTTTTGAAGAAAATAGATATATTATCATACCTATTCCTACAGCCACTGGAGCTAAATCTGTTAATTTAAAAGATACAAGTTGTGCAGTAACTGTAGTACCAATATTGGCTCCCATTATAACACCAACAGCTTGAGTTAATTTCATAATTCCCGCATTTACAAATCCAACTACCATAACTGTAGTTGCACTACTACTTTGAATAATAGCTGTAACAAGTGTTCCAACTAAAACTCCCATAAATCTATTGCTAGTTAAAAGCTCAATTACTTTTTTAAGCTTTTCACCAGCCGCCTTTTGCAAACCTGAACCCATTAAGTTCATTCCATATAAAAATAATCCAAGCCCTCCTAAAATTTCTAACGCTATTTTCATAGCCATATTCCTTGTTCCTCCTTAGTGTAATAATAAATCCCGACTTATTTATCTTATCAAAATAAAACATCTCAAATGTTAAATTTAAGTTAAAAATAAGTTAAAAAAAATATAATTGATTCTAATATTTTCTGTAAATAATTTAAAAAATATGTACAAAAAAACTCCTGAATTTCAGGAGTTTTTTATACTATTTCATCTTCAAAAAAGCTATCATCTACATATTCAATTGTAAATCCTAAATATCCATATATTACAGCAATTATAGGATTTATTATATTTAAAAACGCCCAAGGAAGATAATCAAGAGGACTTACTCCTAATGTAGTTGACATATAAGCTCCACATGTATTCCAAGGTATTAAAGAAGAAGTAAGAGTTCCTGCATCTTCAAGAGTTCTCGATAAGTTCTTAGGGTGAAGTCTTCTCTGCCTATAAGCATCCTTATACATTCTTCCTGGTACTACTATTGAAAGATATTGATCTCCCGTAACTAAATTTGCAAATATACACGATACTATTGTAACTAATATCAACGACCCTGTTCCTTTTGCAAATTTTAATATACTTTGAGCTATTGTTTCAAGCATACCTGTACTTTCCAATATACCGCCAAAAGTTAAAGCACATAATATTAAAGATACTGTTCCCATCATACTATCTAATCCACCACGAGTTAATAATTCATCGACAACTTTAACCCCTGTTTCAGACAAAAATCCACTTTGAGCAGAAGTTATAATACTCTTTAACCCTGCGCCTTGGAAAATAACTGCAAATATTCCTCCTATTACTGTTCCTCCTATAAGACCTGGTATAGCTGGAACTTTAAATATTACAAGAGCTATAACAAGTACAGGTGGCAACAATAAAAATATATTTATATTAAAACTGCTATTTAATGTATTCAATATTAAATTAATAGTATCTGAATTAACATTACCATTAGAATACTTAATTCCTATAACTCCGTATAAAATCAAAGCTATTATAAAAGCTGGTCCCGTTGTATATACCATGTGTCTTACATGATCAAATAAATTTGTACCTGCCATGGCTGGAGCAAGATTTGTAGTATCAGATAAAGGAGACATTTTATCTCCAAAATAACTACCAGATATAATAGCTCCTGCAATCATATAATCAGGCATCCCAAGACCTTTTCCAACACCTATAAGAGCTATCCCTACAGTTCCAACTGTTGTCCAAGACGATCCCGTCGATAACGCTACTATTGCACAAATTACAGCTGTTGCAACTAAAAATATAGACGGCGAAAGTATTTGAAGCCCATAATATATCATAGTTGGAACAACTCCACTTAAAATCCAAGTACCTATTATAGTACCAATTATCATTAATATTATTATAGCCTGCATTCCCATATTAATACTTTTTAATATACCCTTTTCTATTTCGCTCCAAGTATACCCTAAATAAACCGCAACTAAAGCAGCTATAGCAGATGCTCCTATTAACGCTATATGAGGAGATGCTTTGTATTTAAATACAACTATAAACAAAAACAATATCAAACAAATTATTGGTATAAGCGAAATACCTAATGTAATATCCTTTTTTTTATTCATCAAAAACCCCCTTAAAATATCTTAAAAATATATAAAAAGCATCTAAGAGTACTCCTAGATGCCTAAAATAAACTAATAGACACTATAAACTCTTTCATTGTGTGAAGTTATCTACAATTAACTTTACTTATATTATATGTTAATTAATAAAATTTTGTCAATATTCGACAATTTCGCAGAATTTTTAAAATATATCAAAAATTCCTTAGTCAATCACAAAAACTGCCATGGCTGATTGTGCCATGGCATTCCTTATCCCTCAACTACTAAAACTTCTTTTCCTTCAAATGCTATTCCTAACTCTATTATGTTTTCGATTCCCATATCCAATAATTCCTGCTTATAATTTTTTTCTTTTATTTGCGCTATTGCTTTATCTGCTGCAATCTCCAATGTTTCTTTTCTTCTTTTATTTACTTTCTTAAACTCCATAATTATCCCTAGTTTATTTCTATCTTTTGGAATTAATGCTACATCATATCTTCCATATCCACTTTCTCTATTTGACTTTACTTCATATTCTTCATTTAATGCTACTAAAATTCCAAGCACAAATGCATGATAGAACTTTTCACTTTCCTCTATATCAAAATAGCTTGCACTTTTTATTATATACTCACTAAATATATCTTCAAATGTTTCTATATCCCCTGTTGTCAAACTTTTTAGCATATAATTAAATTTTTCATTATTAATACTTTCTTTAAACCAAGACAATATTATTTCTTCATATAGATATTTCACTTCAAAGTTTGGTATTTCTAATGTACAAAAACTTCTTCCCATTTTTAAATTTTCATTTATAACTTTTAAATACCCGCTAAAAAGTAAAAAACTCCATACATTTTCTGCTCCATTTTCTACATCATTCATCACTATATCTTCATTTATTTGTTTTACAATAGTTTTCCCTTTTATCAAATCTTCAAGTTCTTTTTTTACTGTTTCTCCTGCTTTTGTCAATACTATTTTTACTAAATCATTACTGCTCGTATTCACCCAATAAGGTCTAAATCCTTTTTCATAGTTATCTACGTAATTAAGTATTGACCATGGATTGTATATTACATTTTCTCCAAATATATATCCATTATACCATTTTCTAACTTCATCCATTTCAGACTCTATATTATACTGCTTTAATATTTCTTCTACTTCACTTTCTAAAAAACCAAATTTATCACTATAATGATTTTTTAATATTGTACATACCTTTAAATTGTTTAGTCCCGAAAATATACTTTCTTTTGCTACTCTTAATATTCCAGTAAGCACTCCCTTTTTCAAATACTCATTATCTTTAAGAGCACCACTCAAAAAATTTCTCATAAATTCTATTATTTCTTTATAGTATCCACTTAAATATCCGTTTTGTATTGGTGTATCATATTCATCTATCAACACAATTGTTTTTTGATTATAATATTCGCTTAAAAACTTACTTAAATTTTTAAGGGTTGTTTCGTATTCAACTTGAGATGCTCTCTTATATAATATGTTTTTAAAATATATCTCATCTTCTTCATTTAAATATTGTCTTTCTATCAAATATCTATGTCTTGAATATTCGTTCGATATAATTTCTTTCATTTTTTCATAACACTTTTGAAAATTTCCATCTTTCACATCTTTAAATGTCAGATATATAACTGGGTATTTTCCCTGCATATCCATTATATCTTTATACTTATTTACCTTTAGATTTTCAAACAAATATTTATTATCTTCTTCTCTTTTCTCAAAAAAATATTTAAGCATACTCATATTA
>NZ_FQXH01000013.1 GCF_900129915.1 Tepidibacter thalassicus DSM 15285 | reverse complement strand
TGGTATGATACTAGATAGGGATATTAATTCAAGTATTAATATTTTTAATAAACACAATAAAAATAAAACATTGAATTATAAAAATATAAATCAAGTAACTACTCTACATTTTCATTTTGGAAAATTAGTTGCTTGATTTAAAAAAGAGAGGTGAATAAAAGTACCGTTGGCTTGCGGTATAGCATTGTAGAGATATGCTATTATGTACACTAATATTTGTAAAAATATTGAGTGTATGAATAAAATCTATAATTTTTATATATTTATTTAGATTTTTATAGATTTTATAAAGCTGTTTTATACTGCTTAAGTAATGTTGTTACAATAATGTTTAATAAGTTAAACTTTACATTTAATAAAACATTAATGTTTTTAATGCCTTTAATGTATTTAACCACAATTTTCAACAATAAAATAGCTTTATTTTTGTTTATATTAATTGTTTCTCTAATAAAATCTAAAATTAAACCATTTATTAATAATTACGTATTAACCCATTCAAAAAATAATAAAGCTTATAATATGTCTTTTGTTAGCTTTATATATAATATAATGAACGTTATATTTATGGTTTCGTTATCAAGAATAATTTATTTCTTTGGGTTTAAAGTTGGAATGATTGGTATTACTATTCTTACTTTTCTATTGTTAATTTATTTATATGAAAAAAGTAGTACAAGTTATAAAATGGAACTTATGAAAGAAAGTGAGTAATTTAGTAAATAGCCTTTAGAAGTAAATGTTTTTTATCACTTTTTTCAAATTAATTGATGTGATAAACTACCTTTATCAGTAAGTAATTTTGAGTAATTAATGCTTGGGAGATGTAAATATTTTATTTAGAATTTCTAATGATAATAACATCTATTATGCAGGAATGAATCAAAGTTGATAATGGAGTGCGTTGTGAATATAAAGAAGAAATAGCTTGATGGAATTTGAATAGAGAGATAAGGAGACGGAAAATATTTACAATGAAATTATTGACATATTTGTGATGGTATGGATAGAATAATAACTGTGACAAGCTTGTTGGATATAATACCATTTATAATGGAGGAAATTTTATGAAAATAGGATATTATGCTATTTTTGATTACAATGAGTATGATGAAAAAGAAGAAGCTTATGGAATATCTATATCATTTCCAGATATACCTGAATGTATAAGTTGTGCTAGATCAGAAGAAGAAGGGCTTTTAATGGCTCAAGAAGCTTTAAAATTGAACACATTAACGATGCAAGTTTATGAGTTACCTAAAATGACTCCGTTAAAAGATATAAATTTAAAAGATAATGAAAAAGCTTTTTTTATATCATACAATACTGAAGATATAGATTTGTCTGAATTTACCTTTTATGATGATGAGGGAAATGTAATATTTTTACAAAGGAAATAGAATTAAAATAGAATATAAGAGGGTTAGGCTTTATAAAGAGTTATTGAATGGAGTGAAAACAAAGTTATATGAAAATAGTAAAAATTTATCAGGGAGTCAGAAACAAAGGATAGCTTTAGCTAGAGTTGTTTTGTCAAATGTTGATCTAGTTATTTTGGATGAAGCTACCTCATGATATATTTGTTGCTAGTTATGCAACGAGAATTTTATTTTTAAAGGATGGACGTATACATTATGAATTAATTAGAGGGGATAAATCTCATAAAAAATTTTATAATGAAATTAGTGAGGTTATTTCTTCGATTGGAGGAGCATAATGACATACATAAAATTATCTTTAAAAAATATTAAAAAAAGTGTTAAAGATTATGTTATGTATTTTTTAACAATGTTTTTAATAGTGACATTTATATATGCTTTTATTTTTATTGCTATATCGGATGATATAATTTCTTTAGCACAAAATGTAAAAGCATTGACATATGTAATTTTGAGTTTATCAATTTTTATTTCTTTTATTTGTGCTTTTATGGTATCACATGCAATCTCCTTTATTTTAAATCAAAGGAAAAAGGAGATTGCAATTTATTTACTATTAGGGATGGATAGGAAAAACGTTTGCGTTTTGTTTTTTATTGAGAATTTTATATTGAGTATAATTTCTCTGATTTTGGGAATAATTACCGGAAATTTTTTGGCAAGTATACTTATAAAAGTAATTTATAACATATTTGAAATAGAGTATTGTTTTGTTATAAGTTTTTCCAAAATTGCGATGATAATAACTATTTTGTTATTCTTTTTAATCTATACAATAGCGATTAAAAAGGCTGTTTCAATAATATGGAAAGAAAAAATTATTAGTTTACTATATGACAATAGAAAAAATGAAAAATTAGAAAATAAAGATTTCAAAATTATAATTTTTAGACTAATGACGGGTTTTTTTGCTTTGATTTTTGGAATTATTTTTTTATATAAGACAGCTGTTACTCAAACAAATATAGCAATACTATTTTTAGCAATTGCAGTATTTTTACTATTGCTTGCAATATATCAGCTATATTGTGTTTTACCGTTCCTTTTAATGTTTATGATGACTAAAAATAAAAAGTGGTATTATAAAAATACAAATTTGTTTCTTTCTGGACTATTACGTAGGAAATTTCTAACATCTGGAAAAGTTATGGCTATTGTTGCAGTTTTATTATCTGTATCCTTAGCAGCAATGCTTATTGGATTAATAATGGGTATGGGATATAAAGTAAATATTAAAGCAGAATATCCTTATGATATTGCAGTTGCAATAGATGCAAAAATTAAAGACTTTGATGAAGTAATTAAATTTGTGGAACAAGATTATCAAATCAAAGACACTGTATCATATTATTTGTATCGGGATTATAAGTATAATATTGATATTTTAGCGTTGACTGACTATAATTCTCTAAGAGAACAACTTGGTTTAGATAAAAAGACTTTGAATAGTAACAGTTACATAATACACTGTGATACTCCAAAATATTTAGATGCTATTAAAAATGAAATTATACAAAATAAAGATATTGTTTTAAATGGAACAACATTACATGGTAATTACATATATACAGAACCAATGGAGCAATATCGTATGGCAGGTAGTAATGGTTATGTGCTTGTAGTTCCAGATGAAATAGTAAAGGGATTAGTCACTAACAAATCAAGACTAGTTATTTCATTGGAAACAGAAGGGAAAGAAGAATTACGTGATAGTTTAAATAGATTTATACGTAACAAGTGGAATCCAGAAATTATAAGTCCTGTCAATAAAAATATTACAATGAGTATCAGTGTTAAAGCATGGGGAATAAAAAATTCGTTATCAGGCTTTATTACTATTTCGTTTAGTGGCTTGTATTTATGTATAATTTTTATTATTTTGTCTGCTACATTGTTATCATTTGAACAACTTTCTTCTATTGATAATTCTAAAAAATCATATTCAGTTTTAAGTCAACTAGGTGTTTCTAGGAAGGAACAAAAACATTTGGCCTTTATGGAATCAGCAAATTTGTTCTTTTTACCAATGATATTGCCAATTATTTTTATAATAATTATGGCTATTTCTGGACAATATTTTTTGAGTAATTATATAATTTCTGATAAGATAGTACCTATTAGCTTGGCAATTACATTAGGTGTATTTACTTTTTTTTATTTAACATATTTTATGATTACTAATATTATTTATCAGAAGAATATTTTTCAAGGATAGTTGAAATTTATTGTTAGTAAGTTTGATAGCGAACTTTCTTACTAGGGTAACAGCAACTTTAAAAAACAGTAAAACAAATTTTTGTTAGGGGGGTAAAAGGAGGTAAACTTAATTTTTATATGAGAGATATTATCATCTTTCTATTAAAACACATGTGGAGTGCGTTGTGAATATAGAGAAGAAATAGGTTGGTTTTAAAGGTTTTTAAGTGAATATTGATGATAATGTCTGATGGAAAAAAGATAATAGTAGGATTGCTTGATGGAACTTAAATAGAGAAATAAGAAGATTTTAAGTATTCATCACTATAAATCTCCAAGCAAAAATAATACTTTTTGTTGATGAACATAAAATATATCTAGAAAAGATTTGACTTTTTTCTAAGTCTAACAAGTTAATAGTTTTAATTGATGATTGTTTAAAGTTAAAGATAGAAGTACCATCATATAGTTCTTTAGCAAGTGTTTATAAGCTATTATTTGAGAATTTCCGCCTTTTTATTAGTAGAAATATTATCACAACAATGTAGTGAAATGGACTATTAAAGCTTTTGAGTATTTTGAAAGTAGAATTAGATAATTTTATGAAAAGAGATGATGTATATGGAAAAGTATTATTGTCCTATATGTGGATATAAACTGAAAGAAGAGTTTAGGATGAGCATTATTTGCCCTTGTTGTGGAAATGAAAGTGGATTTGAAGATGATATTTTATTTGATGAATTAAAAGAATTTTCATCAAAAGATTTTAAAGTTGCAAAGGTAGATAAAGATGAATTAATAAAAAAAGGTATAGAGCCGATACCTATAAAAATAGCATATCGTTTATTAAGAGCAAAGTGGATTAATAAAGGATGTAAATGGACATATAATTCTAAAAATGAAAGGCCAAAAGATTGGGGAATTGATAAAGCAAAAGAGCAGCTTAAAAATATTGGCGTAGATATTGATTATTGATAATAATGCTTATGATAACGATTAATAACGTTTTTATTACCATGCCATTGACGATAAAGATACTTGGTATTGGTGGAGAAGGGTACTATATTACTTATGGATGGCAATTATGGGTTGGGAGAATTATTCTATTGGTAATGAGTTATATTGCATTTAGACTGTCTACGAATAAATTGAATGAGGGATTGAAAAATGGATAGGTACATGTGAATTTAATAAGTATGTATTAGATTAGACAGGAGGGAGTTATGTATAGTTTTAAAGACTTTAAAAAAGATTTACTAGTAGGTCGAGAAATTGAATTTAAATATAACGAAGAATTATATTCAATATCTAATTCATCTAAAGGATGGGCTTTGTGTCATAACAATGAAATAATAGGTAATTACTTTAAAGATATAAATTATTTAATAAATTATATTGAACAAGTTAAAATAGGTAACAAGTACTTTAGAGAAATATTTGAACAAAATGAATATGAAAGTTTATATATCTTATAGTTTTTAAAAGTACAACGAGACAGTCTTTCTGTGTCAAATTATCAGATAAAAATGGAAAGGTGTTAGGAAAGTAATGGAAAGAATATTAGAGCTTATTGAAACATTACAAAGTAGTGAATCTTATCATTTTATTGATGTTTTACCTGAAACAATCAGCCATGCTGGATATTTTGAATTGGAAGAATATCTTCTAGTAAATTGTTTAGATGATTTTAGTCAAAAGATTTGTCGAATAATAATTAAATTGATCACTTATTATGATGCTGAAATTTATTTAACAGAGTTTCCTGAAGAAAAAAGTAGATTGAAATTTTATGAGTATGAATATAAAAATATTCGCTCAAAATCGTTGCAAGAGATTCATAAAATAATTTCATATATCATAAAAAATGGTATTTCATCGGTTCAAATAATCTTCCCCAAAAAAAATATTCTTGTTAGTATACATGGTGAATTTTCAGTAGCTATATATGGAGAGAATGAAGAAGTATTAAAATTAGTAGAAAAACTTGTTAACCAAGAGAATTTATTTTTGAGAAAGAGTATTAGTTAATGGTTGTAGTAAACATTATATAAAAATAAATATACCATACTATAAAAAGTCTAGTAGATAGCAAATTTATAGGTTCTACTAGACTTTGAAATTTTAATATTTACTTTAATAAACAGCAGAAAATTTTGTAAAATAAATAATATAATCAAAAACTATATTGTTGATTAATTGAGAAACAGTATCTGTAACATAAAAAAATAAATGATAGTATATGGAAAATTAGCGATGCATGGGTAAATAAGAAATAAATAGAACATTATTTGAAAGGTCATGATGTGCAATGGATTTAGATAAATTAGATAGAATTATAAAAAATGAAAAATGGGAAAAATTTGCAGAGTTTCTTTATGCTATTAATGAAGATTATTTAAAAATAGTTGGGAAATATGATCTTTTCAGAATTTCTTTTTACACTTGGTATGTTATGGCAGAATGGGGAATATTATCACCTAAATTAGAAAAATGTTTAGACCAAGCAGAAAATATATTAATAGATGCCTTTAAAATAGCAACAGAGAAATATTCAAATGACGAAGATTATTTGTGGTTTTATGGTTATTTAATTAATGTTTTTCCAGAACACTTTTTATCAATATATTCTGATTATTTAAAAGCAGAAAATGTAGGGAAACAAATGTTAAATATGGCTTCACAAATGCAATATACTTTAGCAATTATCTTTAATGAAAAGTTTTTAGAAAAAGATGTATTAGAAAGTGGGAAAAAAGACTTAGAAAATATGTTTGATAAAAGTACAGAAGCATATGATTATTTTATTACAATGATAGAACTGATAGAGTCTGAGAATAAAAAATAGAATACTTTCAATAGAAATACATAAAATGTTTTCCATTCGAGAAAAAATAGATAAACTTTCATTCTGAATGCATGGGGGGAAAAGGGGGTAAACTCCTATTATTTCTGCGAAATACTATCATTTTTCTATCAAAACACACGTTGAGTGCGTAGTATTGATTAAAAGAAAACACAGCTAGAAAATGTTAAAATTTCAACGAAAATAGAGGTTTTGTAAAAAATGTATATATTCCCTTGAACGAGGATAGAAAGCAGTAAGCCCGCAATAAGAATGTGGTTTTTTTATTTTTTTTTCGGTTCTTTGTCAAATAGTGTTGGTAAATAGAATCATAAAATTAATTGTTGGCCGTTTAAAACCGAATAGGTTTTAGACGGCTTTTAACCAATTAATCCGTTTGTATAATCACATTCAAATGTATTTTTTATATAGTTTTTATATTTTTTAATAGATTTAATAGATGTTTTCATGTAATCAGATATATCTGAATGATTATTGTTAAGAATACTTTCAAGTAATTGATAATTTTTTGTTTTAACAGCATATAAAATACTTTGATAAAGGTTGTATGAAACTTTTAGTTCAGAATTATATGGAATTTATCTATTACAATTTATCAGCATCACAAAATATAAAAGACATAGCACCAGTTGCTGATTTAACTGATTTAAATTCATCAAAACATAGATTTTTAGGTAAGTAATTAAAATTTGGTTTATAATCGTAAAAAGCTTGATCAGTAATTCTATTAACAGTTACATGAGAGACATTGTATCTAAAAGAAATGTCTTTTTCTGAAATTTTTTCCTTATTTAATAATATGTTTGTCCATAGTATGTCCACAATGATAACATGCATTAGGCATATAGGTTAATGTAGCATAAAAAACTTTAGATTTAAGGTTATTAATAATTTTTTCAGAGTAATAATTATCATTAAAAGTTATATTAGGGTCTTTTAAATTAAGCAAATTTCGTATAAAATTATTATGAGACATGAGAAATCACTCCTTTTATGATTTTTTTGTGGTGATTAAATTATAACTAAGTGATTCTCTCTTGTCTCGTTTTTTTATACAAAAATTTAGTGTTAGTTTTCACCAACACTAAATATTATAGACCCAAATAAATTCCGAACAATGGTATAATATAAATAGATATCATGAGAAGGAATTTAAATGGCAAAACGTTATGAAGAACCATTCAAAAAACAAATAGTAGCATTATTTAATAATGATAAATCACTGGCAGATATTAATAGAGAATATGGTATTGCAAAATCTACGGTTAAGGAGTGGATAGAGAGATATAATAATTCAGGTTCATTTGATATTAACGCTATGTGTAAGCTTCTTAAGATACCAAGAAGTCTTGTATACTATCATATTAATAATAGATTAAAAACCAATAAGATTTCTAAAGAAGAAGTAAAATTAGAAAATGAAATTATTAGAATATTCAAAGAAAGCAGAAATAATTATGGTACTAGAAAAATAAAAAAGCAATTATATAGAAAAGGAATTATAGCTTCAAGAAGGAAAATAGCATATATTATGAATAAATACTCTCTAGTATCTAAATTATACAGTAGCACAATATAAGGTACACAAAAAAAGATACAATGAAGATAAAATACCTAATACAGTAAATAGAGAATTTAAAGATAGAGAGAAATTGGAAGTTGTAGTTAGTGACCTTACCTATGTTAGAATAAATAAAAAATGGGCTTATATATGTGTATTACTTGATTTACACAATAGAGAAATAATAGGATATAGTGTAGGAGATAATAAGAATGCAGATTTAGTATATCAAGCTTTTCTTAACTGCAAATATCCTTTATCAGAAATAAAACTATTCCATACTGACAGAGGAAATGAATTTAAGAATAAAACTATAGATGCAGTTATTAATGCCTTTAATATAGAAAGATCTCTAAGCAATAAGGGTTGTCCATATGATAATGCAGCAGCTGAAAGTTTATATAATATATTAAAAACAGAGTTTGTAAAAAATAGAGAGTTTAAGAACTTAAATGAGTTGAGGTTAGAGCTAGGAGATTATATAAATTGGTATAATAATCATAGATTACATGGCTCATTAGATTACTTAACACCAATGGAATATAAAGAAAAAAGAAATTAGAAGTACTAGATTTAAATATATATATTCATAGGATTAATGATTGTTCGGTAAAAATATGTCCAAAAAAGTGTTGACATATCATAAAATGTAAAAATTAGAAGCGGTACAAATCCGATTATGTGGTAATAGCCTAGACCAGCCACAAGCCTAATATTTTAAAGGTGCCACATTACCAAAGTGGTGAAGGTTATATGGGTTTTGGGGGATGCACTACTTCAAAAGACTTATACAGTTGATTTCCTTACAAAGAAGAGAGTAGAAAATAACAGAGAAGTTCCAATGTATTACGTTGAAGAAAGTCATCTACCAATTATTGATAAAGATATGTGGGAAGCAGTATAACTTGAACTGAAGAGAAGAAAAGTTTTTGCAAAAAAGTATGGAAATTATATAAACTTTTTTCATTTCATATCGGAAAATATTTACAATGAAATTATTGACAAATTTGGAATTGGAGGGGTAGAATAATTATTGTAAACAAGTTTGTTTATGTAGTTGATAGAATTATCACAAATATTCAAAGAGCAGTACTTTTAAACTGGAAATTGTTTGGAAAATTGACTTTTAAATATGGTCCTGCACTTTCTAAATCTGATTCTAAGTAGTAAGTAATTTTTCATCCACTTCTCCGATATTATAGGAAAAGTGGATGAATTCTTTTGAAATATATTTATGTATTAGTTAGTAGTCAGGACAAAAAAACTACTAAAATGGTAAAGGGGGAAATACTTTGTTGAAAAATTTTTTAGATAAAAACAATAAAGTTTATAAATTGCCAAAAAAATATTCGAAAAGAATTGAAGTTTTGGATTTTCTTATAGATAAATTTGAAAAAGGAAGAATTTATTCGGAAAAGGAAGTAAACTTAATATTAAATAATTACCATTCATTTAATGATCCTTGTGCAATTCGAAGGGAGTTATTTGATAATTTATATTTAGGACGTTCAAAAGATTGTAAAGAATATTGGAGAATAAAATAAAGGGGAATGAGCTATTGAATATAGAATTAATAATTTAATGCCTGAAATTAAAAATTTAAAAAGTTTAAAAAATAGAACTTTTTTTGTTGGAAATGAAAGTGGATTTGAAGATGATATTTTATAAATCTTAGGATTTGACATTGTCAGATTACGAGGATTCAGAGACTTATGATAAATTACACATCGTCTGTATCAGTTTATACTTAGTAAAACGATTATTAATGAAAAAAATTTAAGGTAGAGGTGTAGATATGAATGTAGAAATAAAAAATGTATCCCACAAGTACTTAAAAAACAAAAATAAATCTTTGGATAATGTTAATATGTCGATAACTAAAGGTATATTTGGTCTGATTGGTGAAAATGGAGCAGGGAAAACAACTCTTTTAAAAACGTTAGCAACTGTAATGCCGGTGCAAGATGGTGCTATAAGTATTGATGGATATGATATAACGAAGGATATTGAAAAAGTAAGAAGACATATTGGATATCTACCTCAAAAATTTGATTTTTTTGAGAGTCTTACTGTCTATGAGATGCTTGATTATATTGCTTTATTAAAGAATGTTAAAGCAGAAGAGCGAGAACATGAAATAACATTGCTGATTCAACAATTTAATCTACAAGATAAAATAAATAGCAAGATTAAGAGCTTATCAGGAGGAATGAAGCAGCGATTAGCAATAGCTCAATCTCTATTAGGCAATCCAAAATTGGTTATATTAGATGAACCAACCGTTGGACTTGATCCTAATGAACGTTTGAGATTTAGAAATATCATCAACGAAAAAAGTGGTGAACGGATAATTATTATCTCAACACACATTATTTCTGATATTGCGATGTTATGTAATAATATCGGAATTATGAAAAAAGGAAAAGTAGTCTATTGTGGTTCAATAGATAATCTTCTTGAACTTGTTGAGGGCAAAATTTATGTTGACAAGTTGAATATCCATGACGAAGTTGATAGAACAAAATACAAAAAAATTATCTCAATTCTTAGAAAGAAGAATGTTGTTGAAGTACGATTCATTCTGGATACACCTTTAGACGCTACTTATGAACAGGTTACACCTACTTTAGAAGATGCTTATTTTTACATCATGTTCTTAGATGAAGGTGTTCAATTATGATGGCAATAATCAAGAAAACGATAAAAATATGTAATGTTGAGATTTATAATGGTTTGGCTTATAGATTGTTAATAAATGTACTAGTACTTTTATTCATTATTGGTTTGCAATTTGGAGATATTACATTAAAAGTAAGTAGCAATTATTTTGTAACGACATGGATATCTGTTAATGTGTATTTTATTTTTTCTCTGTTCAGAAAAAAGAATAGAGCTTTCTTGTTGGAGCTTAGTGATTTGTCAAGTAATAGGAAGCTGTTAATGTTATATATGGTTGCAGGAATTATGAATGTTGGATGGGGGGGATTTATTTTTTTTCATCTTGTGTTTGTAATGAAGGCGACGATTCTAAATGCCTTAATGGTTACCGTACTTCAGTATGTTTTTGCTCTATCAATAGGTGCTGTAGGTGGTATTTTGTATAAAAAATATGTTGGTATCATGATAATCATCGGTCTTGCAGTTGTTAACTTTATTTCTTATAACCCGTTAATTTATGATGGCTCTAGTCACTTTTTATCAATAAGTGAACAATTATATGCGATTAATGTGCCTAATATTATTAACATTATAAGTCTAATATTATTATCATTATTAAGTACATTTGTAACGGATGTTTTATCAAAATCACATAAAAGGTTTAAAGGTGCAAAGCTGATGATATTGATGATAGTATGTGTTGCTTCTTACGTAATTATGATTTTTTATGACTTCTCAAAATATGAAAGCCTTGTAAAAGAGGATTATGTCACCATAGCTATGGATGATCATATAGTTGAATATAAAGATATCCCAATAGATAAGGTTGAGGTCATTTATTCAATTGTATCAGAGTTTGAAAAACATTATCAGAACATACAATCAGAGACTCTGTATTCAAAGTACATAATGGATAAAACATATCTATCTGAACTTTCTTGGAAATTAAAGGGCATAATTCCAAAAACTGCGGTTTTTAATAAGGATACCATGTATATTCATGTATTATCAGACTCAATGATATATTTTGAAGATGCTGATTTGTTACGCAATTTTATGGATGAAATGAAATGTTCGATGGTTCTTAATATTAAAGGTTATAATCAGAGTAGATATACCAGACAGTTGGTAGAAGGTTATAGTATTGCTATTATGAAGGAGATAAGTGGTGATTTAGATTTGGAACAAGCTCGGAAGGTAGAAGACTATTATATAAAAGAGATTGAAGACATTTTTAGTTATCCAACCACTCAGTTTAATTTTGTTTATAGAGTGGCATTGATTATATATAATAAATTCCCTTCATTAGCTGGATCAGTTTATGATGTAATTTTGAGGCAGAATCCACAATCAAACCAAGAATTCATTAAGTTACTTGAAGCTAATTTTAAAGATATTGTTAGGGATGAGGATATGTTAGCTATTTTAAGTCGAGTAGATAAAGAGTAGAAAAGGGGGAATCTTATAGAAATGTACACAATATTGCGCGTAAAATGGAATGCATTAAAAAGAACAAAAGCTTTTTATTTTTTAGTTATTTTTAACTATTTTTTGTTAGCGATGGTTGATACAAAATCGTTTGTTCTGATTCTAGGCATTGAAAGTTATATATTTAGATATGTTTTTCAACAATTTTGGATTGTTATAACCAGTGCTTTATTCGTCCACATAGTTTTTAATGAAAAAACGATTGATAGTATAAAAAATTATATGATTATTTATGTGAGAGACATCAAAAAGGAAATCTATGGGTCAGCACTACTGTGTATAATAGTAAATGTTGTCGCTTTGTTTATTGGACAGTTCATCTTGTTGATTATTAATTATATCTACTATAGAAAAGTGCTATTGACCCTTTCAATAGTAAATTTCATTATTGTTTCTTTGCAGATTGTTATCAGTATATTATTTGTGATGAGTTTGCGGATGTATTTCAAAAAGAACCTACTTGTTTTTGGGTTATTCTATTTGATAATAATGCTTATGATAACGATTAATAACGTTTTTATTACCATGCCATTGACGATAAAGATACTTGGTATTGGTGGAGAAGGGTACTATATTACTTATGGATGGCAACTATGGGTTGGGAGAATTATTCTATTGGTAATGAGTTATATTGCATTTAGACTGTCTACGAATAAATTGAATGAGGAATTGAAAAATGGATAGGTACATGTTTTACCTGAAACAATCAGCCATGCTGGATATTTTGAATTGGAAGAATATCTTCTAGTAAATTGTTTAGATGATTTTAGTCAAAAGATTTGTCGAATAATAATTAAATTGATTACTTATTATGATGCTGAAATTTATTTAACAGAGTTTCCTGAAGAAAAAAGTAGATTGAAGTTTTATGAGTGTGAATATAAAAATATTCTTGTTAGTATACATGGTGAATTTTCAGTAGCTATATATGGCGAGAATGAAGAAGTATTAAAATTAGTAGAAAAACTTGTTAACCAAGAGAATTTATTTTTGAGAAAGAGTATTAGTTAATAATGATGTTTTGTTTTATTATAAATATAAATTTATAATTTTTTGAAGGCTACTTCCTAATAAGCTAGATATAAAATCTATTAAACTAATTATTCCCATAAAAACACCAAGAATTAAAGATAATTTTAAAATAATTTTTAAATACGAATTTGTAAATAAAAATGGTTGATTATATGGATTAAAAGAATTATAAAATTTATAAGCTATTTGAACAGCTTTTTTAAAATTAAATAGTCCATACATAGAAAAAATCAATAATATTATATTAGAAAACTCAACTATAAATTTATATAAAGACATTGAATCACTCTTTCTTTTTAATATATGTTTAATTATATCACAATATTATTTAAGAGATATATTTGTTGATTATCATATAAAAAGTATTTACAAAACTTAAGATAGATGATATAATTTTTATCAAATAATGATAATAATTATCAATATCAATAAAGTGCAGAGGAGGCTAATATTAATGAAAAAAGCAACTATAATTTATTGGAGTGGTACAGGTAATACTGAAATGATGGCAAATGCTATTGCTGAAGGGGTAAAAGTTAATGGAATTGATGTAGAAGTAGTTAGAGTAGAAGATGCAAACAAAGATATGGTTATTAACTCAGAGATTCTTGCATTTGGTTGTCCTTCTATGGGTATAGAAGTTTTAGAAGAAGAGTTTATGGAGCCATTTATTGAGTCTTTAAGTGATATTGATTTTTCAGGCAAGACAGTTGCGTTATTTGGCTCTTATGATTGGGGTGATGGTGAATGGATGAGAAATTGGGCAGAAAGAATGAAGCAATATGGAGCTAATTTAGTAGATGAAGAAGGTTTAATTATTCACTTAACTCCTGATGATGAAGGAATAGATAATTGTAAAGCATTAGGAGAACAATTGGCTAGGGGATAAATAATTAATTGCCACCATGAGATTTATTCGGTGGCAATTTTTTTATTGGTTTAGTAAATTAAGTAAATAATTTTCGTTTAAAATTGTAATAGTTCTATTTTGTATTTGAATAATTTTTTGATTACAAAGGATTTTTAATTCTCTAAATAGAGATGGTCTAGATACATTTAGATGCTCTGACCATGTTTTTTTGGAGTATGGTAAAAAGATAACATTATTGTATTTATATTCGTTCATAAGATATAGTAGTGAAAATGCAATTTTTTGTTGAATAGATGAGTAAGATAATAGTTCTGTTTTTAGATTTAATAAAAGTATACGATTAGCGAATGAATTTAAAAAATTAGTCAATAATAAAGAATCTTTACTTAATAAATTGAGAATATTTTGTTTAGTAATGAGGAGAATAGTACTTTTTGTTTTGGCGAAAATATTACAAGGGTATGTACTTGCTTTTGAAAAAGCAGATCCTTCACCAAATAGGTCGCCTTTTTTCTTGTAAAGAATACTGATAACTTTTCCAGAAGCTAAATTTTTTTGCACTTCAATACATCCTTCTAAAATAATTCCAATATATTTGGGTGGTTGATCTACGCTAAAAATTAAATCTCCTTTTTTATAATGTTTTATTATGTAGTTAATAGAAGATAAAGCGATATTTATTTCTTGTTGTGTTTTGTTTTTAAAAAGAATAGAATTGCTAAGAATGTTAGATATATTTTTCATATTAACCTCCAAATTTTTTAAAAATTTTTTTCAAAAGTATCTCCAGATACGTGTGATTTAAAATTATTGTACTATAATGATAATTGGATGTAAATAAAAAAGATAATCATTATCACTGGAGGGGGTTATGTATAGTGTTGGAATAGATATTGGATATTCTACATTAAAGTGTATAGTGTTGGATGATGAAAAAAAACAAGTTTTTCAGAATTATATCTTTCATCATGGAAATGTAAAAGAATTATTGAATAAAGAATTGTGTAATATTGAAAAGAAATTCAATATAAAAAAGTGCTATATTGGATTTACAGGAACGCATGGAAAAGTGTTTGAAAAGTATCATGTGAATGATATTTTAGCACTTGTAGAAGGGGGGTTATATACCAATGAAAATATTCAATCTATTATTGAAATAGGAGCTCAAACTTCTAGGTATATTACGGGATTTTCAAAGGATAATAAGTCAAATATAAAATTTTCTATGAATTCAAGTTGTTCAGCTGGTACAGGATCTTTTTTAGAAGAACAAGTATCGAGATTAGGCATTAAATTAGATGAATACTCAAATTATACTCAAAAAGCTACAAAAATACTTAGAATTGCGGGTAGATGTAGTGTGTTTTCTAAGACAGATATGATTCATCATCAACAAGAAGGTGCAAAAATTGAAGATATATTATTAGGATTGTCATATGCACTTGTCAGAAATTACAAAGCAAATGTGTTGCAGCGAATGAAACTTGCAAAACCAGTTATGTTTGTTGGTGGTGTGGCAAAAAATAAAGGAGTTATTAAAGCTTTAAAAGATGTTTTTCAATTGGATGATGATTTGCTGATTTATGATAATTGTTCGAATATAGGAGCTTTAGGGGCAGCCTTATTGGCAAGAGATAGAAATATATTATGTGATTTAGAAAATATATTTGAGCAATTAAAAGCCATGGCTATAAAAAATAATGATGAATTTTTTTATAAACAGCTTCAGGAATATGGAGATAATGATTGTGTAGGTAAACATGTTTGTAAAGTTACAAATAATACTATTGTTGATGGTTATATAGGAATAGATATAGGTTCTACTAGTACGAATCTTGTATTAATAGATAAAAATAAAAATGTATTATCTTATAGATATTTAAGAACGAAAGGAAATCCTAAAAAAGCTGTAAAACAGGGAATAAAATCAATTCAAGATGAATTTAAAGGAAGATTAAAAATACGAGGTATTGGTACAACAGGTTCGGGTAGAGTTATGATTGGAAAAGAAATAAAAGCAAATTTGATTGTAAATGAGATTACAGCACAGGCTAAAGGTGCTATTGAAATGGATAAAGATGTAGATACGATTTTTGAAATAGGAGGGCAGGATTCAAAATATATAAGAATACAAAATGGGCGTGTTGTTGATTTTGAAATGAATAAGATTTGTGCTGCTGGTACAGGTTCATTTATTGAGGAACAAGCAAAGAAATTAGGAATCTCTATAGAAGAATATGAAAAAATTGCGTTAAAAGGGAAAAAACCTTTAAATTTAGGAGACAGGTGTACTGTTTTTATAGAAGGAAATATTTCAAAAGCTATAGCACAAGGAAAAAGTAAAGAAGACATTGCGGCTGGACTTAGTTATTCTATTGTTCAAAATTATTTAAATAGAGTAGTTGCAAATAAACCTATAGGAAATAGAATTTTTTTACAAGGAGGAATAGCATACAATCAGGCGGTAGTGAATGCATTTAGAGCAGTACTTGGAAAGGAAATTACTGTTCCACCGTTTTTTAGTGTTACAGGAGCATATGGTGTAGCATTATTAACAAAAGAAGAAGTAGAGAGCAAAAAGAACAAAAAAGTTATATCTCATGAATTACGAGATATGGAAAGTGAAATTAAGGAATTGTTCTTAAAGGGATATACAGAAAAAATAGATGATAAGAAACTTACGATAGGAATTCCTAGAGTTTTATTTATGCATAAATTATTTCCAATGTTTAACGAATTTTTTAAAGTTTTAGGATTTAATGTTTTATTATCTGAAGAAACAAATAAAGAAATAATAGCATTAAGTCAAGAATATTCATTAGATGAAACTTGTTATCCTATAAAACTTATTAATGGTCATGTAGCAACACTTATTAATAAAGGTGTAGATTATATATTTTTGCCTAGCTTATATACAATGAAGCATCCAATATCTAAGGCAAGAGAAAATTATGCATGTGTATATATGCAAACTGTGCCACAAATTGTATCACGGATTATGGATTTGGAAAAAAAGGGGATTAAACTTTTATCTCCAGCTTTGTCTTTTAAGTTTGGCAAAAAATATATGATGAAAGCATTGATGGATTTAGGGCAAAAGCTTGGTAAAAATAAAATTCAGACGGCACTGGCTTTGGCAAAAGGAATGAAGAGATTTAAAGAATTTGAAAAAGATGTTGAAAACTTAGGAAAAGAGTTAATTGATTCTCTCGAAGAAAATGAAAAAGCTTTTGTCATTATTACAAGAACTTATGGAATAGCAGATAAAGGTTTAAATATGGAGATTCCACGAAGATTGAGAGAAATGGGCTATAAAGTTTTTACTTTGTCCAATCTTCCTGCACATAATTATGATTTGTCTGATGATTATTCTAATATGTACTGGCCTTTTGGAGAACATATTTTATCAGGTGCAAAGATTGTAAAGGAAAATAAAAATCTTTATGCTATATATTTAACTAATCATGGTTGTGGACCAGATACGATATTAAGTCATTATTTTAAAGAAGAAATGGGAGAAAAGCCTTATTTACATATAGAAGTAGATGAGCATGCATCTAATGTTGGAGTAATAACAAGATTAGAGGCTTTTATAGAAAGTTTAAAAAATACTAAAATGAATGAAGTTGTCAATAAGACAGGGAAAATTATAAAGGAAAATCGTAATTTTCGAAAAAAAATATATATACCTTATTTATATCCGTATAGTCATTTGTTGCAGGGAATATTTAGAAAAAAAGGAATAGATGCAAATCTTCTTTCGCCTACAAATGAAAGGACTCTAGAAATTGGTAAAAAATATGCAACATCAAAAGAATATGTATCGTTAATAGCTTTATTGGGAGATGTATTTTCACAAATTCAAAATATAGAAAAAAATGCATCTATATGGATTCCACAAACGGAAGGTAGTGAGACGTTTGGACAATATAGTAGATTGTTAGAGCAAAAAATTAAACTGGAAGGTTATGGTGATATTACAGTTGAATCTCCGTTTATAGAAGATTTATTAGAATGTGAAAAATATGGAATGGATTTTTTATTAATACTTATTGCAGGAGATCTCGTTATGGCCGCAAATAGAGATCAAAGAGATGCTTATTTAAAAATAATATTAAATGAGATTAAAAATGAGACTTTTAATGAAGATTCATTGATAATGATAGCTAATAATATATACAAACAATTATCAAAAGAAAAATATGAAAAATATATCTATGCATTAGGGGAATTGAGTGTAGTATTTAATCCTATACTTAATAATTATCAACTTGAAAAATTGGAGTATAAAAATAAAGTTTATTATCAACCTATTTCAGAAACGATGTATTTTAGATGGGTAGATTTTTTGAGAAAAGAAAAAAGGAAAAACTCGTTACTAAGTAAAATGAAAAATATAATGAATCAAGTTTCAAAAGAACTAGGAGCATATAGTCCATTTGACAAAAATTTAGATGAGATGATAAAAATAGCTGATGAAAAATTGCCACTATATTCTGGAGGTAATGGAAGATATAGAATGGTAAAATCATTGAGATGTTCAGATAATATTAATGGTTTATTGCTTTTAAGTTCAATGTATGAAAATACAGGAACTATTTTGAAACTTTTAAAGAATCAAGATGAAAAAGTAATGAGTGTTCCTTCTATAGAATTGTGTTTTGATGGAACTTTACATAGTGGAAATGATGAAAAAATTAAAAATTTTATTTATTACATATAAAAAATAAAAATAAGGAGGAGTAAAAATGAAAGAAAAATTTTTAAAGAACATACCTTTTGAGGAAGTTTTGGAGTTGAAGGATTTGGTAGATTATGCAGAGGGAAGAGTAAGTAGTAAGACACTTGTACAAAGGAGCGATTTAAGTATAACGTTGTTTGCTTTTGATAAGGGAGAGGGGCTTAGTACTCACTCTGCACCTGGTGATGCGATGGTATATGTTATGGAAGGTAGTGTGAAAGTTAGTATTGGGGAAGATATAAATGTTGTTTTAAAAGAAGGACAAACAGCAGTTATGCCCGCGAATATTCCACACGCTTTAGAATCAATTGAAAAATTTAAAATGTTGCTTATAGTTGTAAAACCTCAAAAAGAAAATAAGAGATAGGAGATTTTATTTATGGTAGAAAAATATATAAAAAATATAGATTTTGAAAAAGTGTTAGATTTTAAAAATTTAATTGAATATGTAGAAGGAGGAGTTGAAAGTCGTACTCTTGTGCAAAGAGAAGATTTTAGTATAACTTTATTTGCTTTTGATCAAGGAGAAGGGGTAAGTGCTTATTCAATGCCTGGAGATACAATGATTTATGTATATGAAGGAAAGGCAGAAGTAGTTATTGATGAAGATAAAAAATTTATTCTTGAAAAAGGAAAAACAATTGTTGTACCACCAGATATGTTGCATAGTATTGATGTACTAGAAAAGTCAAAAATAATGATTATTATTGTTAAGTTACAAAGATAAGGAGGGGTGAAATATGGGGCGAAAAATCCTATTGAGCTTAATTCTAATATTGAGTATTACTGTATTTGGGGGTTGTAAGCAATCAGGAAATAAAGAGGTGGAAGTACCAAAAGAAGAAATAAAAATAGTTATAAGTGGACCAAAAGCGCCACCTACATTCCCGTTGTTAAGAATGATAGAAACAAAAGCACTAGGGGAAAATGTGAAAATTGACTTTAAAATATGGAATGGCGTGGAAGAATTATTGACTATTGCAACTAATTCGGAATATGGATTTTTAGCTGTACCAGTAAATACAGCAGCTAAGTTATATAATAAAGGTGTTGATATAAAGCTTACTAATGTAAATACATGGGGAGTTATGTATTTATCGACGACAGATTCAAAATGTAATCACTGGGAAGATTTAAAAGGGAAAAAGTTATATGTACCTTTTAAAAGTGCTCCGCCTGATATTGTTACACAATATTTTTTAGAAGAATATGGACTGAAAGTTGGAAAGGATGTTGATATTATTTATTCAACACCATCAGAGATTGCACAGATGGTAAAAGCGGGAGAGGTTGAATATGCCATGAATATAGAACCTTTTATAACAGCAAGTAAGATGGAGAATGAAAAATTAAGAGTTATTTTTGATTATATGAAAGAATGGAAAAAAATAAAAGGATCTGAATATGATATTCCTAATGCAGGGATTGTCACAAATAATAAATTTTTAAAAGAACATAAGGAGTTGGTAAAATTATTTGAAAAGGAATATGAAAAAGCGCTTATATGGACATTAGAAAATCCTAAAGAAGCAGCACAATTAGTAGAAAAATATCTTGGATTAAATAAAGATTTAATAGAAAAGTCTATGCCGACTTTAGGACTTAAATACAAACACTCTAATAATGCAAAGAAGGATTTAAAAAAGTATTATGAAACCCTTTTAAATTTCAAAGCAGATAGTATTGGAGGTAAAATTCCAAATGAGGATTATTATTACGAAGAAAAATAGGGATATTTTAAAAATGATTATTGGTATATTGCTGTTTTGGGGAGGATTATCGGTGATTTATTCACCTATAATCCTTCCAGGACCTATTAAAACATTGCAAGCTACATGGAATGTTTTTAATGATGTTAATTTTTTAAAACATGTATTGATTACTTTGAAAAGACTTTTTATAGGTCTTTTTGGTGCAGTTTTATTAGGAAGTATTTTAGGGATTGTAATAGGTGAAAACAAAAGAATGAAGTATTTATTTGAGCCTGTATTTCATATTATACAAGCTACGCCACCTATATCATGGTTAGCACTTGGAATGATTTGGTTTGGATTAGATGGACAAGCTACTGTATTTATTGTATTTATTGCAAGCATACCTATATTGATTATTAATATTATGGAGGGGTTTGAAAATATTGATCCTAAGCTTATTGAAATGGCAAGGATTTTTCGTTTTTCAAAAAAGGAAATATTGTTTGAAATTACACTTCCATCATTGAAGTCATATTTTAAATCTGGAATTACTATAGCTGTTGGATTAGGTTGGAAATTAGTAATTATGGGAGAAGTATTAAGTTCTAGTACTGGGATTGGAGCACAGATTACTAATGCACGATTGAATATTGAAACGGAGAAGGTATTAGCGTGGACAATTATTATTATTTTATTAGGGGTTTTATCTCAAAAATTAATAGATATGGCATTTGAATTTAGATGTAAGGGGAAAGATAGTTATGGTTTTGGAAATGAACAAAATAGAAAAAACATTTGGCAAGCTTATTGTATTAAAAGATTTTTCGTTAAAGGTAGATAAAAAGGAGATACTCTGTATTATCGGACCATCTGGGTGTGGAAAATCTACTATGCTCAATATTATATCGGGATATTTAACACCTTCTAGAGGAAATTTAGTAAACAAAAGTAAAAATATCAGTTATGTATTTCAAGAAGATAGATTACTTCCGTGGAAGACTGTTTATGAAAATATTTATATTGTTAATAAAAAGGCTTCAAAAAAGCAGATGAAATTATTGATTGAACAGGTAGGTCTTACAGGGTTTGAAGATCATTATCCTTTTGAATTAAGTGGAGGAATGAGGCAAAGGTGTGCTATTGCAAGGGCATTCAATTATGAAGCAGATTTATTACTTATGGATGAACCCTTTAAATCTCTTGATTATAATTTGAGATTTAATATGATTGAAAATTTATTAAATCTTTGGAAATTGAAACAAAATTCAATTATATTTGTTACTCATGAAATAGATGAAGCACTTTTGCTTGGAGATAGAATTTTAGTTCTATCAAATAGACCTACAAAAGTAATTAAGGAGTTTAAAATAGAAAAGTTAAAAAGAGAAAGGAGTTTAAGAGATGAAATATTAATGAAAATAAGAAGTGAGATTGTGAGTTGTCTTGTTTAGATTTTAAATTATTTAAAATATTTAATGAAAAAGTAACAAATTAAATTTAAAATGCCCAGTTTCCATTTTTAAATATTTGAATTTTTTCTCCATCTTTTGTTTCTCCTATTATATCAAGGTCTTTAGATCCTATCATAAAATCTTCGTGGATTAAAGAACTATTAGCACCAGCTTTTTCTAGTTCTTCTTCATTCATTTTGCTTCCACCTTCAATACAAATAGGATAAGCCATTCCTAGAGCCAAATGACAAGATGCATTTTCATCGAACAATGTATTATAAAAAATTGTATTAGAATTTGAAATCGGTGAATTATGAGGTACTAGAGCAACTTCTCCAAGATAACTTGATCCTTTATCTGTTTCTATTAATTTTTTTAATGTTTCGTACCCTTTTTCTGCTGAAAAATCGACAATTTTACCGTCTTTAAATGTTAAAGTAAAATTATCTATTAAGTTGCCTGCATAATTAAAAGGTTTTGTATTTTTAACAGTACCATTTACACCTGTTTTTAATGGCAATGTAAATACTTCTTCAGTTGGAATATTAGCAACAAAGTAAGTGCCTTTTGCATTATATTCTCCACCACCAGCCCATAGATGTTTTTCTGGAAGTTCAATAGTTAGGTCTGTATTTTTTGAAATAAAGTGGAGTTTTTTAAATTTTTTTTCGTTTAGAAATTTAACTTTTTTATCCATATTATCTAAGTGTTTGTTCCATTCTTTAATAGGGTCTTCTTTATCAACTCTAACTATTTTAAATATATTTTCCCAAAGTTTTTTGATAGCTTCATTTTCAGAAAGATCGGGGAATACTTTTTTTGCCCATCCTTTTGTAGGGATTGAAACTATTGACCAAGAAACAGTACTGTTCATTATGTATTCTCTATATTTTTTTAGGGCAATAGATCTTGTTTTGTTAGCAGTGGCAATTTTTTTAGGATCAACATCTTTTAAAAGTTCAGGATTTGATGCTGAAATTGAAAGAAAAGCAGCATTATTTTTGGCAAGTTCTTCATATCCCTCAGCTTTCCATTTAGGAAATTCTTTAAATGCTTCTTCTGGTGCATTTAAGTATTTTATGAGATTTAGTTCTTCGTCATTCCATTCAACATGCACATTTTTAGCACCTGCTTTATAAGCTGATTTTGCTACAAGTCTTACAAAGTCTGCACATTCTATTGGAGAATTTATAACAAGAGTTTGACCTTTTTGTATGTTAACTCCAATTTTTACTGTAAGATCTGCGTATTTTTGAAGAGTATTATTGAAACTATTCATTTTTCCACCCCTTTTATTTTTATTATTAGTTACTTTAATTCAATTATACAAAAATAAATAATATAAGTAAAAGAGCAAAAGAAATTTGAATTCTTTTGCTCTTTATTGAGTATTAAGCTATGTTTTTATTAGATATAGAAACATTTTCTTTGTAAGATTTAAACATCATTACTGTAGTATAAAGAACAATAAATATTAATAATAATTTTAGTAGATGAATATCCATTTTTTTAACTAAGAATGCAGCTATTAAAACACCTATTGGTCCCATTGTATTAATTGCCATTGAAGCTTTAGCAGAATGAGCATCTTCTTTTATAAATTTCATTCCTGCAAAAGGAAGTAATAATGCACAAGAGCCCATCATTATAGGAAAAGCGGCTATTGGTGCCATACCTAACATATAAACTAGAGTCATACATGGAGCAAAAAGTCCAATACCTAATGTATTTAAAGCTCCAAATATAAAGTTACCAATTATAGCAATAATAAGTTTACTACCACTAAGCTCCATGGCATTTCCACCAACAGGAAGAAGTTTTAATTGATCTGCAATTAAAATTACCGCCATGGTAAGTAGTGCAATTCCCATTGCAAGCTGTATAGTTTTTTTCGGCAATTTTGATATAAGTCCAGCTCCAACGATTGCTCCTATAAGAGCTGCTATAATCATAGAAAATAGAGTTAGAGGTTCAACTTTAATAGACGCTATAAATATACAAGCTTGAAATAAAGTTGGAATTGTAGCACCTACATTTAATGTTCCAGGAAGTTTTGCATCATCTACTAATTTGAAGTTTTTAAATAAAGATGTTTCAATAGCAAAACTGCTTAATCCTAAAGTATCGAAGAAATTTGCAAAAGCTCCAATTAAACCAATTTGTATAAAGCTTTCTTTTTCGAGTTTTCCTTCAGCTTTTCTTTTAAAATAAGCTTTAAAAAGCATTAATGCAAATGGTATTCCAGAAAGAATAATAATTCCTAAAAGTACTTTTGTCATTTTATACTCTCCTTTTGTTTGTTATTTAGTATTATGAAAACGTTTTTTAGTTATTTAATTATCAACCGCGGTTTCATCAAATTAGATTATATATGATTTTTGATGTTGCGTCTACCATATTTTAATATATTATGATTTTTTTGTCTGAATATATGAAAACTATGTATTTCAATATTTGTATGGATTCTATTAAAAAAAATATATGTAAAATAAATATTGTTTGAATATTTTAAAATTATATTAAAAAATGAATTTTACAATATATTTAAAAAATTATTACAATAATGAATATTTAAGATTGATTATTCGGTAAATATTGTTAAAATAATAACATTATTTAACGTGATTATTTACTTTCATTTACAATAAGTATTTAGTATTATTAAAGTAGATATTAAATCTAAAGGAGTGAGTGATGTGGGATATGTACATGTATATACTGGAAATGGAAAAGGAAAAACTACTGCAGCATTAGGTCTTTCTTTAAGAGCTATATGTGCAGGGAAAAAAGTGTTTTTTGGTCAATTTGTAAAGGGTATGAAGTATAGTGAAATAGATTCTACAAAGTATTTACCGAATTTCAATATAGAGCAATTTGGTAGAGGGTGTTTTATCAATAAAGATCCAGATAAGGAGGATATAGATTTTGCGGTAAGAGGGCTTGAAAGAATTAAAGAAATACTCTTAAATGGAGAATATGATATTGTAGTTTTAGATGAGCTTAATATTGCGCTTTATTTTAATCTTTTTTCAGTTAAAGATGTAATTGAGATAATAAAAAATAGATCACCGCATGTAGAAGTGATAATTACAGGTAGATATGCACCTAAAGAAATAATAGAAATTGCAGATCTTGTTACTGAGATGAAGGAAATAAAGCATTATTATAATGAAGGTGTACTCGCAAGAGAAGGGATAGAAAGGTAAATAAGCTGTGAAAGGAAGTGTTTAAAATTCCTATTTTAATAGCTGTATTGTCAATAATACTATTTTTATTAATTGGAAAATTATTATTTAATTCTTTTGTGTTTTTTTTAGGGATAGTTCTTATTATAGCTAGAGGGATTTTTAGTATATTTGGAATTGTTTTTATATGTTTTCTTTTTGGAATTTTGATTTTGCTTATATCAAAATTTGTAAAAGAAAAAGAAGTTAAATTGTCAAAAGAGGATATTAATGAGTATGTAAATACATGTATGAATTATATTAACAATATTAAAAACTATATTAAAGAAAAACTCATTATGCTAAATAAAGTGACTACTAATGGAAATGGGTTGTGTGATTATGAAGAAAATGTAAAAAGATATTATAGTTTAATTGATAATAGTGTAAAAAGTGAATTTGGATATGATTATATTGTTTATACACAAAATACATGTGAATATAATCAAGTTAATTGGAATTACAATATATTTAGTATTAAATATAATTTAAGTAAATATAAAAAAAGTTATAAAAAGGTAGATAGTATTTTTATTACATTTCATAAGCACAATACTTTAACCATGAAAGAAGTTTTAAGATTAGTTGAAGAATTTTTGCCAAAGGATTGTGCACAAATTGACAGCATTATTGAAAATAATTCTTCTAAAATAAAATACACAATTTTATATAAGAGTAATTTAATTAAGAAAAATAAATCTATAATAAAAGTAGTACTACTTAAAATTAAAGAGCCTCTTGTTCATAGTAAAGAAGATATAGTTGAATATAAAGAACAATTTGTTAGTGCTAAAATTTTTTAAGTCTCGTATTAATCGAGGCTTTTTTTGTTTGAAAATAAACGATTCATGTGGAACAAAATTCATATAAAAACCATATTATTATATTGTGAACAAATTTATCTAAAATTAGCCATGGCTAATTTAGGAGGGAAAAATTATGATAGTTCAACTTTCGCAGCTTGAAATAGGATATAGAGGTAGAGTTACAAATTTATTAAGTGAAGGGCTTTCAAGAAGGAGAATATTGGATTTAGGGATTGTTCCGGGAACGGTTATAACAGCTATAAGAAAAAGTCCTCTAGGAGATCCAATAGCGTATAAGATAAAGGAGGCTGTAATCGCACTTAGAAAAGAAGAATCAAGTAAAATTTTGGTTCAAGTAATAGATAAATAGAAAGGGGGGAGTATTGTGGGGTGTACATGTGAAACTTGTAAAAGATCGGTTTTAATAGAGGATTTTGATATGGATATTGAAGCTAAAGAAGAATTAGTAATAGCGTTGGCTGGAAATCCCAATGTCGGTAAAAGTACAGTTTTTAATGCTTTAACAGGGCTTAAACAACATACTGGTAATTGGCCGGGAAAAACTGTATCTAATGCTCGAGGGGTTTATAAACATAAAGATAAAAAGTTTATACTAGTAGATCTTCCAGGGACTTATTCGTTATTAGCTAATTCTGTTGAAGAACAGGTGGCAAGAGATTTTATATGTTTTGGAAAGCCAGATACTACTATTGTAGTAGCGGACGCAACTTGTCTTGAAAGAAATTTAAATATTGTACTTCAAGTGATGGAGCTTACTGATAATGTAGTGCTTTGTGTGAATCTTTTAGATGAAGCAAAAAGAAAAGGAATAGATGTAGATATAAAAAAACTTGAAGAAGAATTAGGCATTCCTGTTGTAGGAACATGTGCAAGAAAAGGAGAAGGTCTTGAAAAACTCATGGATAAAGTGTATAATGTCGCTTTGAAAATTGAAACATTTACTTCAAAAAAAATAACATACTCATTAAATATAGAAAATGAAATTGAAAAAATAGTTTTTAAACTAAAAGATATATTAGATGATAAAATTGATTTAAGGTGGGTAGCTTTAAGAATTATCGAAGGAGATAAAACAATAATTGATTCAATTTATAGATATATGTATAAAGAGAAAGATGTAGATTATAAATTAGAACAACTATCAAAATTAATAAATGAAGTTAATGTAGAAAACAGTTATAAATTTAGAGATGATATGGTAAGTAATATATACAATCAAGCTGAACAAATTGTAAAAAACGTAGTCAAAAAAAATAATGATGACAAAATAGATTGGGATAAAAAATTAGATGATATACTAACTTCAAAAATTACAGGATACCCAATAATGTTTATTCTTTTAGGATTAGTTTTCTGGGTAACAGTATCAGGAGCTAATATCCCATCAGCTATAATTGCAGATTTTTTATTTAGAATAGAAGGAAAAATTACAGAGTTATTTATCAACTTAAATGCACCTAAGTGGCTTCATGGAATTTTGGTACTTGGTATGTATAGAACTTTAGCGTGGGTTATATCTGTAATGCTTCCTCCTATGGCTATATTTTTTCCTTGTTTTACATTACTTGAGGATTTAGGATATTTACCTAGAGTTGCATTTAATTTAGATAGATTATTTAAAAAAGCAGGTACACATGGAAAACAGTCTCTTACTATGAGTATGGGGTTCGGGTGTAATGCAGCCGGTATAGTTGCATGTAGAATTATAGAGTCTCCAAGAGAAAGATTAATAGCAATGATTACTAATAATTTTGTTCCTTGTAATGGAAGATTTCCTACGTTAATAGCAATAGCATCTATATTTGTAGGTAGTGCATTTGCTAGTAAAAATTCTACTTTAGTTGCTGCATTTTTTGTATCTATTTTAGTTTTATTTGGCATTGTAATAACTTTAATAGTTTCATGGGTTTTATCAAAAACAATACTTAAAGGAGTTCCATCTTCTTTTACATTAGAATTACCTCCTTATAGAAAACCTCAAATAGGAAGAATAATATATACATCTATAATAGATAGAACTATCTTTGTGTTAGGTCGTGCAATTGTAGTAGCAGCACCCGCTGGATTTATAACTTGGATTTTTGCAAATGTTATAATAGCAGATAAAAGCATATTAGCACATATGGCTTCGTTTTTACAACCGTTTGGAAATTCTATAGGTCTTGATGGGTTTATTTTAGTGGCGTTTATTTTGGGATTTCCTGCTAATGAAATAGTAATTCCAATACTTATTATGAGTTACATGTCAGAAGGGGCTATGTTGGAATTAGATAGTTTATCAGCTATGAAAGATTTATTTATAGCTAATGGATGGACTTTTCTTACAGCTTTGAATGTTATGTTATTTTCACTGCTTCATTTTCCTTGTGGAACAACTCTTTGGACTATAAAAAAAGAAAGTGGGAGTGTTAAATGGACAGTATTTGCTGCATTGATGCCGACATTAGTTGCAATTTCAGTGTGTTTTATAACTACACAGATATCAAAGCTTATATTAGCTTTTCATTAAAATAAATATGGGATATAATTATAAATATATTTTATTGTTGGAGGAGATTTTTAAGATGAAAGTGCTATTCACATATGATTATGGAAAAGAAAAAATGGATTGTGTTAAAAAATTAGGATATGAAGTAGTATATGTTTATGAAAGAGAAATTACTAACACAAAGGAAGTAGAGGATGTAGATATTTTAGTTTGCTATAATCCATTTGAAACACTAGATATAACGAAATTAAAAAATTTAAAATTAATACAGCTTTCTAGTATTGGAATAGATCAAGCTCCACTTGATTATATAAAGAAAAAAGGAATTATTTTGACTAATAATAAGGGCGGATATAGTATTCCTATGGGAGAATGGATAGTACTAAAAATTCTTGAAATATACAAAAATAGTAGAGAATTTTATGAAAGACAAAAAAGTAAGATATGGAAAATTAATACTAATATAATGGAACTTTACGGGAAAACAGTAGGATTTATAGGAACTGGAACTATTGCTGTAGAAGGAGCAAAGAGACTTCAAGGATTTGGCGTTAATATTTATGGATTAAATACAAGTGGAAGAAAAATTGATTATTTTGATAAGTGTTTTTCTATGAATGAAATAGATAGCTTTTTAGAAATTTGTGATGTGGTAGTTTTAGCTATTCCTTATACAGAAAAAACACATCATTTAATAAATATGCAAAGGCTTGATAAAATGAAGGACGGATCTATTTTAATTAATATATCAAGAGGAAATATAATAGATGAAGAAGCACTTATTGAAAAACTAGCTGATAATAAATTTATGGGAGTTGCACTAGATGTGTTTGAAAAGGAACCTCTTTCAAAAGAAAGTCCACTTTGGGATTTTGAAAACGTTATTATAACTCCGCATAATTCGTGGATATCAGAAAAAAGAAATGAGAGAAGATTTGAGTATATATATGAAAATTTAAAAAGATATAAAAACAATGAAGAGTTGATTAATGTTGTAGATTTAAATAGAGGATATTAAAAAGTCCCTCACATAAATGTGGGGGATTTATTTTTCACAAATTAAATTTGAAATTATTCATATATATAGTATAATAGTAAATTGACATTAAATTATAATTATGTATAATGAAGGGGAGAAAATTTTGAACGAAAGTGTGAACTTATTAAAAGTTAAACATATACCACATAAAATGGATAGTCTTATATGTGATGTAGATAAACTTATAGAATTAACATTAGAAGTGGAAATAAGAGAAGAGAATCAAAAACCTAAATTTTATATAAAAAATATAAATACTAAGGATAGTGAATATTTAAAAATAAAGTCTAAAGATATAATAGGAAAAAATATTTTTGATATATATGAATATAGTTCGGCAAAGTTATATTATGAAGTAGCTTTAAGAATATATAATAGCAAAACAAAGGGAAGTGTGAAATTTTATATAAAAAATAAGAATGGAAAAAGTAGCATTATATTTGATAAAAAAATTGCAATTGAAGAAGATGCTAATTATATGGAAATTACATTATATCCTTTTGTTGAAGATAATGAAATGACGAAAATGTTTGTTGTGATTAAAAATGCAACAAAGTATTTAAAGGAGATTCAAACTTTAAAGGAGGAAGAGGCTGTTAAGATATATAATGATAAGATAACAAGTATGTCAGATATAATCTCAAATTTATCACATGTGTGGAGACAACCGCTTAATAGTCTGAATTTTTGTATTTTAAATTTAATAGATGAAATAAAAGACGAATGTAAATATTGTATTGATTTAGAGGATTATTATAAAGAAATGTGGGAAATAATGAAAAGTTTATCTAAAAAAATAGACAAGTTCCAATCTTTTTTCGAACTTTCAGATAAAAATGAACATTTTGAAATGAAAAGATGTATTGATTTGACTTTTGAGATTATGGAAGAAAAAATAAAAAAGGATAATATAAAAATAAGCATAAATGCAGAAGAAAAAATTAATATGTATGGTTGTCCTAATGAATTCTCGCAACTTATGTATCATATTTTTTGTGATATGATTGAGTGGTGCAAGGAGTATTTGGATATTAATGACAGAATTTTAGATGTGAAGATATATTCAAATAATAAGATTATCAATTTTGAAATTAGATTAATATATGATAAACAAAAGTATAAAACAATAGATTTAAATCTAAAAAACTTAATGATTATAAGAAATATAGTTGAGCAAAGAATGAAAGGAACAATTAGTTTAATGGATGATAATTTAGAAAAAGGAATACTACTGAATATCCCTTTTAGTATTGAGGAGGTTTAAACGTGAAGAGTTTAAATATATTAAAAAATATAAAAATTTTATATGTAGAAGATGAACTTATTACAAGAAATCAAGTGTTTAGATTTTTGAAAAAAAGAGTAGGTAAAATTATATTAGCTGAAAACGGAGAAGAAGGAATAAAACAATTTATTGAGCATAAACCAGACATAATAATAACTGATTTAGTAATGCCGGATATGAGTGGGATTGAAATGATGAAAAAAATTAGAAGTAACGGCTCTAAATGTCCTGTTATTATAACTTCAGCCTTATCAGATTCAAAAACTATTTTAGACACTGTAGATTTGAAAATAGAAAAATATTTAATAAAACCTATAGACATAGATGCTTTATTAAAAAGTTTAAATGATATAGTTATTGATGAATTAGAAAGTAATAAAAATATATTAGTACTTGATAATGAATTTATTTTAACGGATGAGAAGAAAAATCAGTTGGAACTTGAAATTAGAAATTTATATTCAAAATATCTTAAAAAGGTTACAGGTAAAGGGGCAAAGTGTATTCAAGTTCTCATAAAAGGAAAACAAATAGAAATATTATCAAAAGAAAACTTAACTGTTATTGAAGAAAGTTTATTATCATCTGGTTATGGCTTTACAACTATAGAAACATTAAGAAAAAACATATATATAAATACAAAATCTGAAATTGAAAATCAAATAGCTGATATTATAAACAGGAAAATAGTATTAGAAAAGATAGAGGTATGTCCAAGGGAAAAATATGAGAGAGTAATATTTGATATCTATTAATAAATTTGAATAAAAGAAAAATTTTTTTGAATATATATTTGACAAAATAATACATTAAATGATAAAATTAGTTTAGATGTTAAGTATAAATTTTCAATACCTGGTTAGTAAAAGTAGATATATGATATATAAGCTATTTTTACTAGGTTTTGTTTTAAAATAGAATATATTTTATGGAGTAACTATTTGAATCAAATAATATATTTGCAATTCAAATGGTCCATAATAAGAGACTGAAATATGTCTTTTATTATGGACCATTTTTTGTTTAAAAATAATTTAAAGAAAGGAATGGTTTTATGAAATCTAGTATAAAAACAAAACTAATTATACTAATATTAGCATTAATAATAATACCTCTTGTATTTTCTGGAATTATGTCTTATAAAAAAGCAGAAAATAGCATGCAAAAACAATTTAAAAATTTTTTGATTCAATCAAATAATCAAATAAATTTATATGTTGAAGAATTTTATGAAGAATATAAGAAAAGTGCGTATGCGCTTAGTAATAATAGTGATTTTCAACAAGTAATTGATCACCCTGAATACGAAGAAAGGATAATGAAGAATTTTGAGGAATATATTAAAACATATGATGGAGTGTTACATGTATATATGGCTACTGTAGATGGAAAATTTAGAATGTACCCTCAAAGCGATTTAGAAAGCGATTTTGATCCAAGAACAAAAGTATGGTATCAAAAAGCTGTAGAAAATGAAAGTGCTATTTTTACTGATGTATATGAAGATTTAGTTACTGGAAATTTGACGATTACTTGTGCAGTGCCTGTTTATGAAAATGAAAATAATTTAGTAGGTGTAATAGGAATAGATGTATCATTAGATGTATTATCTAAAAAAATAAGTTCTATAAAAGTGGGAGAAAAAGGATATGTATGTATAGTGGATTCGAATAAAAAATTTGTATCTCATAAAAATATTGAAAAAATAGGACAAGAAGTGAGTGTTCCGGAAATAAGAAAAATATTAGATAATACTAAAGATGGATATGTAGAGTATAAATTAAAAGAGAGTGATGGAAGTATATCTAAAAAAATTGCTGCATATACGAGAATACCAGAATTAGGATGGACAGTTTTTTCAGCAGTACATGTTGATGAAATAAAAAAAGAAACAAGTCCTATACTATTTAATACTATCTTAATAACTCTAATTTCTCTTATAATTGCATCTGCAATAGGAATAGGATATATAAATAATATTACAAAACCAATAGAAATAATAGTTAAAGATATGGATAGAGTAAAAAATGGAGATTTAACAGTACAGACAAATGTTAAATCTAATGATGAGATTGGAGTATTAGCTGATAATTTTAATATAATGATAGAAAATGTAAAAGCACTTTTGTCAGATGCTAAAGATGTAAGTGAAGAAGTAATGGATGCTGCGACAAATTTAGCGGCTACGTCAGAAGAAGCTAGTGCATCAGCAGAGGAAATATCAAGAACTGTTGAAGAGATAGCAAATGGTGCTAATAATCAGGCAGAAGATGCTGAAAAAGGAGCAAAAATAGCTTGCGATTTAGATGCCAAATTTGACAATTTGGCAAGAAATAGTAAAAATATGCTTAAAAATGCAAATAGAATAATGGAAATAAATACATTAGGTGTATCTGTTGTAAAAGAATTAAAAGAAAAAACAAATTTAAATAATAATTCTATTGATAAAATAGAAAGTGCAGTAAATCAATTGAGCGAAAAATCTAGTTATATAGAAGGTATACTAGGCACAATAAAATCCATAGCAGAACAGACGAATTTATTAGCACTTAATGCATCAATTGAAGCAGCACGTGCTGGAGAAGCAGGAAGAGGATTTGCGGTAGTAGCAGATGAAATAAGAAAACTTGCAGAAGGCTCAAGTGATGCAACTAATGAAATAAAGGAAATATTAGATGCTATTCAAGAAGAAAGTAAAAATACAGTTGATATTATGAAAGAAGTAAAAGAAGTTTCTTTAAATCAGACAAAGTCAGTTGAAGATGTAAATACTGCATTTGAAAAGATATCAAATTCAATAGCTAATATAACAACAAATATAGAGGAAGTTAATGAATACATACATAATATAACAAGTGATAAAGATTTGATAGTTCATTTTATAGAAAATATATCAGCAGTATCACAAGAAACAGCAGCATCATCAGAAGAAGTTACAGCATCAGTTCAGCAACAATCTATGACAGTTGAAGAAGTAGCTAAAAATGCAGAAAAACTTAATGAACTTTCTTTAAAACTTAATTATCAAATAGAGAAATTTAAAATGTAGATAATTTATATAAAAGATGGAGTTGATTAATGGTCATGATTCTAAGAAAAAAAGAACAGATAATTGAACATGGATATAGAGTAGCTTCTTTAGCTAAAAAACTTGCACAAAAAATAGGTTTATCTGAAAAAGAAATAGATTATATTTATTTAGTGGGTCTAAATCATGATATGGGTAAAAAATATTTAGATTTTAAAATACTCAATAAAAAAGAAATGATTACTCAAAAAGAAGATGTTTATAAAAAAATGTATGTTTTATTATCTACAAGTATAGCGATAGAGAAAAAAATGCCTTTATATGTAATTAAAGGAATAATGCATCATTGTGAAAATTTTGATGGAACAGGATATCCGTATAATCTTAAGGGATATAAAATACCTATACAGTCTAGAATAATAAGAATAATAGATGCATATGATACTTTAATGACTGATAATTGTCTTAATAAAAACTTTGATATTCAAAAAATTATAGAAATTATGGATGAGGAAGTAAATAATTTTGATATAAATATATATTTAAAATTTAAAGAAATGTTGGAAGTTGATAGTCGTAATTTAAAAAAATTAAAGGTTATAAATGAGTAATATATGATATAATAGCGATACATGAAGTTTATTTGAATGGGGTATTAAGAGTATTAACAATTAGCACTGTCGGCTAGGCCGGCAGTGCTAATTTAATTAAAAAGGATATTATATTTCAGGTGTTTGTTTAAAATAATATTTACAAATGTTAAAATAAAATTTAGGCTTAATATGTGAAATGATTTTTGGAAGGTGATGAAAATGGATATAAAAAAGAAAATAGATGAACTTACGGAGATTATTAATTATCATAACCATAAATATTATGTAGAAGATGACCCTGAAATTTCAGATTATGAATATGATATGTTGATGAAAGAGCTTATAGAGCTTGAAGAAAAATATCCTGATTATAAAAAAGAAGATTCTCCTACGCAGAGAGTTGGAGGAAAAGCACTTGAAAAATTTAATCAAGTGGCTCATAAAGTGCCTATGCTTAGTCTTTCTAATGCTTTTTCAGAGGGTGATTTAATAGACTTTGATAGAAGAATAAAGAGTGTTATAACAGAAAATATAGAATATGTAGTGGAATTTAAAATAGATGGTCTTTCGGTAAAACTAACATATGAAAATGGTATTTTTAAATTAGGAGCAACTCGTGGAGATGGACAAGTAGGAGAAGATGTAACGCTTAATCTTAAAACTATAAAATCTATACCAATAAAGTTGAAAGAAAATATAAATGTAGAAGTTAGAGGAGAAGTGTTTATTGCGAAAGATAAATTTGAACAACTCAATGCTTATCAAGAAGAAAAAGGATTAAGTTTATTTGCAAATCCTAGAAATGCAGCAGCGGGTTCTTTAAGGCAGCTTGATCCTAAAATTACTGCAAAACGCCCTCTTGATATATTTGTATTTAATCTTGAATGGATACAAGGAATAGAGTTTAAGAGTCATAGTGAAAGTTTAGAATATTTAAAAAGTATGGGATTTAAGATAAGTCCTAATTATAAAGTTTGTAAAAATATAGATGAAGTTATAGATTATATAAAATATTGGCAAGACAATAGAGAAAATCTTAAATTTGATATAGATGGAATTGTTGTAAAAGTAAATGATTTAGAACAAAGAAGAAAACTAGGAAGTACAGCTAAAAGTCCTAGATGGGCTATAGCTTATAAATTTCCAGCTGAAAGAAAAAAGACAAAGCTTTTAGATATAATAGTACAAGTTGGGAGAACGGGAACACTTACTCCTACAGCTGTACTTACTCCAGTAAAAATTGCAGGTTCTACGGTAAGTAGAGCTACACTTCACAATGAAGATTATATAAAACAAAAAGATATTAAAATAGGAGATATGGTTATAATACAAAAAGCTGGAGATATAATTCCAGAGGTAGTTGAGGTAGTATTTGATGAAAGAGATGGAAGTGAAATAGAATTTAATATGCCATCAAAATGTCCTGAATGTGGGGAAAAAACTGTAAGAATTAAAGGAGAAGCTGCGACTAAGTGCAGTAATATATCTTGTCCAGCTCAAATAAGAAGAGGGATAATTCATTTTGTTTCAAGAGATGCTATGAATATTGAGGGCCTTGGAGAGTCAATAGTAACTTTACTGTTAAAGGAAAATTTGATAAATGATGTTGCTGATATTTATTACATAAAAAAGGAAGATTTAATTCCGCTTGAAAGAATGGGAGAAAAATCAGCTCAAAATTTGATAAACTCAATAGAAAAATCTAAAAATAATGATTTGTCAAGACTTATATTTGGGCTTGGAATAAAATATATAGGAAACAAAGGGGCTAAAATTTTAGCTAATCATTTTAAAGATATATATGAATTGATGAATGCAAAAGAGGAAGATTTGGTGAAACTTGAAGAATTTGGTAGTGTTATGGCTCAAAGTGTTGTTCAGTTTTTTGAAAATGAAAAAAATATAAAAGTTATAGAAAAACTTAAAAATGCTGGAGTGAATTTAAAATCATTAAAGCGAGAAGATGGAAGTGTGGTTAGAATATTTGATGGAATGAAAATAGTACTTACTGGAACTCTTGAAAAATATAAAAGAAATGATGTCAAGGAGATAATAGAGAAATTTGGTGGTAAAGTAACTTCGAGTGTGAGCAAATCGACAACCTTTGTGCTTGCGGGGAGAGAAGCTGGTTCAAAGCTTGATAAAGCAAATTCGTTAGGAGTTAAAGTTATAGATGAAAATACTTTTGACAATTTGATTACATTAAAAACAAAAGAAGAGGTAGAAAATTATATTAAATAAGGAAGTAGCCTAGATTATTTTGACTAAAAAAGGTATAATTTTTATTGTATTTTGTTAGAAAGGAGTGAAATTATGTTAGATAAAGATACTGTAAAGCATGTTGCAAATTTATGTAGACTTGAATTTAAAGAAGAGGAAATGGATGGTATATCAAAAAAATTAGGTGATATATTAGGTTATGTGGAAAAACTTAAAAGTGTTGATACTGAAAGCGTTGATATAACATATAATCCTATTAATCTTACTAATGTATTTAGAGAAGATGAAGTTAAAAAATCTTTAGATAGAGAAAAAGTACTTCAAAATGCACCAGATAAAGAAATGGGATGTTTTAAAGTACCTAAAGTACTAGATTAGAAAGGAGTGAAATAATGAAATTATATGAAATGACTTTAAAAGAAGTAAGTGAAAAAATAAAAAATAAAGAAATAACATCACTTGAACTTACTGAAAGTGTATTGAATAGAATAAAGGAAGTTGAAGGAAAAGTTGAATCTTTTATAAGTGTAACTGAAGAATATGCAATAAATAAAGCCAAGGAAGTGGATAAAAAAATAGAAAAAGGGGAAAAATTATCTCCACTTGCTGGTATTCCTATGGCTGTGAAAGATAATATTTGTACTGATGGAATAAAAACTACTTGTGCGTCTAAAATGCTTGAAAATTTTATACCTCCTTATGATGCTACAGTTGTGAAAAAACTTAATAAAGCTGGAGCTGTTATGGTTGGAAAGACAAATATGGATGAATTTGCCATGGGATCTTCTACTGAAAATTCAGCATTTAAAAATACTAAAAATCCATGGGATTTAACTAGAGTTCCTGGTGGGTCATCTGGGGGGTCTGCATCGGCTGTTGCAGCTGGACAGGCTTTTTATTCGCTGGGTTCTGATACTGGAGGGTCTGTTAAGCAACCAGCTTCTCTTACAGGTCTTGTTGGACTTAGACCTACGTATGGAAGGATATCGAGATATGGACTTATAGCTTTTGGATCATCACTTGATCAAATAGGTATATTTACAAAAGATGTTACAGACTGTGCTTTGGTTTTAAAAGAAATAGCAGGAAAAGATGATATGGATGGAACAAGTGCTAATATTGAAGTTCCTGATTATACAAAGTATTTAGATAATAATGTAAAAGGAATTAAAATAGGAATACCAAAAGAATACTTTGGACAAGGTGTAGATGAAGATGTTAAAAATGCAGTGTTAAAATCAGTAGAGCTTTTAAAAGAAATGGGAGCTGAAGTTAAAGAAATATCTCTTCCTCATACAGATTATGCAATAGCTACATATTATGTAATTGCTCCTAGTGAAGCAAGTTCAAATCTCGCTAGATTTGATGGTATTAGATATGGATATAGAGCGAAAGAATATGGTTCTTTGGAAGAACTTTATAAAAAATCAAGAAGTGAAGGGTTTGGAGATGAAGTTAAAAGAAGGATAATGATAGGAACTTATGCGCTTAGTGCAGGGTATTATGATGCTTATTATAAAAAGGCTTTAAAGGTAAGAACATTAATAAAAAATGATTTTGTCAATGCATTTGAAGATGTAGATGTGATTATAACTCCTACAGCACCTAATATTGCATTTAAAATAGGAGAAAAAACATCAGATCCTATGGCTATGTATATGGAAGATATATGTACTGTTCCATCGTGCTTAGCGGGGGTTCCTGGAATGTCTATTCCATGTGGATTTAAAAATGGACTTCCTATAGGAATGCAAATAATAGGAAATCATTTTGATGAAGCTACGATGTTAAAGGTTGCTTATGCGTTTGAATGTGCTACGGATTTTAAAAATAAAAGAGCAAGTTTATAATTGGAGGTGAAATTATGAGTTATAAAACTGTTATAGGACTTGAAATACATGCAGAACTTTTAACTGATACTAAAATATTTTGTGGATGTAAAAACGAATTTGGTGCAGATGTAAATACAAACTGTTGTCCTGTTTGTTTAGGACTTCCAGGATCACTTCCTGTTCTTAATAAGAAAGTGCTCGAGTATGGAGTGATGGCTGGACTTAGCTTTAATTGTGAGATAGCGAGAGAAACTAAGATGGATAGAAAAAATTATTTTTATCCAGATCTTACAAAGGCATATCAAATATCTCAATATGATATTCCTCTTTGTTCTAATGGGTATATAGAGATAGAAAAAGAAGATGGAACTACTAAAAAAATAAGAATAAGAAGAATACATATAGAAGAAGATACAGGAAAATCGCTTCACGATATAAGTGGAGATACACTACTTGATTACAATAGAAGTGGAGTTCCTTTAATTGAAATAGTTACAGAACCGGATATGAATTCACCACAAGAAGCATACAAATTTTTAGAAAAATTAAAGGAAATATTACTTTTTACTCAAGTTTCAGATGTTAAAATGGAACAAGGTTCTTTGAGATGTGATGTAAATATAAACATTGTAAAAGAAGATGGATTAAAGTCTAATATTGTAGAACTTAAAAATTTAAATTCATTTAAAGCAGCGTTAAAAGCCATGGAATATGAAGAAATAAGACATAGAGAACTTTTAGAAAAAGGCGAAAATACAGCTCGTGAAACAAGACGTTGGGATGATAGTCAAAATAAAACTATAAGTATGAGAAGTAAAGAAAATGTTCAGGATTATAGGTATTTTCCAGAGCCTGATATAGTTGATATTAAAATTAGTGAAGAATTTATAAACAATATAAAAGAAAATCTTCCAGAGCTTCCTGATGCTAAAAGAAGCAGATTTATAAAAGAGTATTCTTTGCCTGATTACGATGCTAAAATTTTAACGTCAACTAAAGAAATTGCAAATTATTTTGAAGAAGTCGTTAAAAAATTCAATGATCCTAAAATGATAAGTAATTGGATTATGACAGAACTTTTAAGAAGAGTTAATGATGAGGGAATAACTTTAAATGACCTTAAATTTACTATTGAAGATTTTGTTTATTTATTAAATGAAATTTCACAAGGTAAGATAAATAATAATGCTGGTAAAAAAGTATTTAGAGAAATGTTTGAAACTGGAAAAAAACCTGAGGATATCATAAAAGAAAAAGGTCTTGTTCAGATACAAGATGAAGGTGCTATTAAAGATATGGTAATGAATGTATTAAAAGAAAATATGCAATCTGTAAAAGACTATAAAAATGGAAAGGATAGAGCATTAGGATTTTTAGTTGGTCAAGTAATGAAAGCAAGTAGAGGGAAAGCAAATCCTCAAATTGTAAATAAGTTAATAGTAGAATTAATCGACAATATGTAGAGTGGAAAATTTTCCACTCTTTTTTTGTATTAAGTTTGAATATGAATTGTAATTGCACAAATAATAATAAAAACAATATAATATTTATTAAAAACAAAAAAGAATAGTTTTATATATAAAATATTAATTGTTTGAAAAATATATATATTTTTAAAAAAGCAAAAATATGAAAAAAATTTCTAAGTACTGAAAAATAGTGAAAAATTCTAAAAAATAAGTATTGAAATATTTCTAGAATTAATATAATATATATAAAAAATGCAACTCCCATAAAAAATGTTTCATGTGTAAAAAAATTTAAATAATAAAGGAGTGAGGTTATGGGTAGATATGTGTTAAAACGTTTGGGGTCTATGGCGATAACTATGTTTTTTATTATCACAATTACATTTATATTAATGCATGCAATACCTGGGGGACCATTTACAGGTGAAAAGAAATTGCCTCCAGCTATAGAGCAAGCATTGATGAAAAAGTACAATTTAGATCAACCTATATTTAAGCAATATACAAATTATTTAGGAAATGTGTTAAAAGGAGATTTGGGACCGTCTTTTAAACTTAAAGGTCAAACTGTAAATGAAATAATTTCCAGATCATTTCCTGCTTCAGCTCAACTTGGTATTATAGCTACAATATTAATATTATTAATAGGTGTTCCAATAGGGGTTATAGCTGCATTAAAACAAGGAACTTGGCTAGATAATGCAGTTATGTTTTTAGCAATAGCGGGAGTTACAATACCGAGCTTTGTAATAGCAACTCTTATGATTTATGTATTTTCTGTTAAGCTCAATGTTCTTCCTGCTGCTAGATGGGGATCATTTGAACAAATGATTATGCCAACTATCGCTCTTGCAGCTTATTCATTGGCTTTCGTAGCAAGACTTACAAGATCTACTATGCTTGAAGTTATTTCACAAGATTATATAAGAACTGCTAGAGCTAAAGGGTTAAGTGAGAGAGTAGTAATATTTAAACATGCTTTAAAGAATGCGCTAATTCCTATAATTACATATGTAGGACCGTTAGCAGCAGCACTTCTTACAGGATCTTTTGTTGTAGAAAAAATATTTGCTATTCCAGGACTTGGAAGATTTTTTGTGGAAAGTATAAGTAACAGAGATTATACAGTTATAATGGGAGTTACGATATTTTACGCAGTATTTTTGGTGATAATGATGTTGATTGTAGATATATTATATGCATTTGTTGATCCTAGAATAAAGTTTGATGATTAAGGGGTGAGATATAATGGAAAATATTAATGTAGATAGAAGTTTGTGGCAGCCTTTAAGTCAAGATGAAAAGGATTCAGAGAAAATAGCAAGACCATCGATGACTTATTGGCAAGATGTGTGGAGAAGACTAAAGTCAAACAAAGTTGCTATGGGTTCATTGGTGTTTTTAATATTATTAATTTTATTAGCTGTATTTGGACCGATGTTTTCTAAGTATTCTTATTCAGATCAAAATCTTATGATGGCAAATCAAACTCCTAGTAGTGAACATTGGTTTGGAACTGATAAACATGGTAGAGATTTATATATAAGAGTATTATATGGAGCTAGAATTTCTCTTACAGTAGGTTTTGTCGCTTCGATTATAAATTTAGTAGTAGGTGTATTATATGGCGGTATTTCTGGTTATTTTGGTGGAAAAGTAGATAACATAATGATGAGAATAGTAGATATACTTTATACTATACCACTTACATTATATGTTATACTGTTAATGGTAGTAATTGGATCTGGACTTAAAAGTATATTAATAGCATTGGGTTCTGTTTATTGGTTGGGTATGGCAAGGCTTGTGAGAGGTCAAATACTATCACTTAAAGAACAAGAGTATGTACTTGCAGCTAAAACTCTTGGAGCGAGCGATTTTAGAATACTTTTAAGACATCTTATTCCGAATGCAATGGGACCGATAATTGTAACTATGACAATGGCAATACCAAGTGCTATATTTACAGAAGCTTTCTTATCTTTTATAGGACTTGGAGTTTCTGCACCTATGGCATCTTGGGGGGTTTTAGCTAACGATGCTTTAGGATCTATAAGAACATACCCTTATCAATTGTTTTTCCCATCTTTAGCAATATCTATAACAATGCTAGCGTTTAACTTTTTAGGTGATGGACTAAGAGATGCGTTAGATCCACGTATGCGTAAATAGTAAAAGGGGGAATATAAAATGGGTGATAAATTATTGGACGTAAAGAATTTAAAAACTTCATTTTTTACTCATGTAGGAGAAGTTAAAGCTATAAGAGGAGTGAGTTTTCACGTAGATAAAGGAGAAGCTTTAGGTATAGTTGGGGAATCGGGTAGTGGTAAATCTGTAACATCTATGTCTATTATGAGACTTTTACAGCATCCAGGAAAAATAATTAATGGTGAAATTATATTTAATGGAGATGATTTAGTAAAAAAATCTGATAAGGAAATGCAGAGTATAAGAGGAAATGATATAAGTATGATTTTCCAAGATCCTATGACTTCTTTAAATCCTGTTTATACTGTTGGAAATCAAATAATGGAAGCTATAATAAAACACCAAAAATTATCTAAAGCAGATGCTAAGAAAAAAGCAATAGAAATGCTTAGGCTTGTTGGAATACCAAGTCCTGAAAAACGTGTTAATCAATATCCGCATGAGTTTTCTGGAGGTATGAGACAAAGAGCTATGATTGCCATGGCGCTTTCATGTGAACCACAACTATTAATTGCAGATGAACCGACTACAGCTTTAGATGTTACAATTCAAGCACAAATACTTGAGCTTATGAAAGATTTAAAAAACAAATTAAATACATCTATTATGCTAATTACTCATGATTTAGGAGTTGTGGCAGATGTATGTTCAAGAATAATTGTTATGTATGGAGGACTTATAATGGAAGAAGGATCAACGGATGATATATTTTATAATCCTAAGCATCCTTATACATTGGGACTTTTAAAATCAGTTCCAAAACTTACTGATAAAGCTAACAAAGAAAGATTGATTCCAATTCCAGGTTCTCCTCCGGATTTATTAAAACCTCCAAAAGGATGTCCTTTTGCAGCTAGATGTAAATATGCAATGAAAATATGCATGGAGGAAATGCCAGAATATACTTATGTCGATGAAAAACATAGATCTATGTGTTGGTTGCTTCATCCTGATGCTCCGAGGGTTGAAGAAATAAATGGTAATTTGAAAGGGGGAGCAAGTAATGAGTAATAAAGAAATATTATTAGATGTGAAAAATTTAAAAAAATACTTCCCTGTTAGAAAAGGATTTTTTGGAAGACAAACTCAATATGTAAAGGCAGTTGATGATGTAAGTTTTTTCATTAAAAAAGGAGAAACGCTAGGGCTTGTTGGAGAATCTGGATGTGGTAAATCTACAACAGGAAGAACCCTAATAAGATTATATGATCCAACGGATGGAGAAATAATTTTTAACGGTAAAGATATAGCGAAATTGAGCCAAAAGGAATTAAAGCCTTACAGAAAAAAAATACAGATGATATTTCAAGATCCATACGCATCTTTAAACTCTCGTATGACTGTTGGAGATATAATAGGAGAACCTCTTGATATACATGGCATTGCAAGTGGAAAAGAAAGACTTGAAAGAATTCACGAACTTTTAAATATAGTTGGTCTTAATCCAGATCATGCAACTAGATATCCGCATGAGTTTTCTGGAGGACAAAGACAACGTATAGGAATAGCGAGAGCTTTGGCAGTTGAACCGGAATTTATAATAGCAGATGAACCGATATCGGCATTGGACGTTTCTATACAAGCTCAAGTTGTAAATATGCTTGAAGATCTTCAAAATGATCTTGGACTTACTTACTTATTCATAGCACATGATCTTTCTATGGTTAGACATATTTCTAATAGAGTAGGAGTTATGTATTTAGGTAAATTGGTTGAAATTGCAGAAAGTGATGAACTTTATGAAAAACCATCACACCCTTATACTCAAGCGCTTTTATCTGCTATACCACTTCCAGATCCTAAGGCTGCTAGAGAAAATAAAAGGGTAATACTTGAAGGAGATGTGCCAAGTCCACTAAATCCTCCTTCTGGATGTAGATTTAGAACTAGATGTAGATATGCAATGGATAAATGTGCTGAAATTGAGCCACAATTAAAGGAAATAGCTCCAGGACATTGTGTTGCATGTCATCTTTATTAAAAAACATTTGCAAAAAATTGAGAAAATTGATAAAATAACAAAAAGTTAAAATTTAAAAATATAGAATATATATAAGCAACAATTAATATATTCTATATAAAATACATAAAATAATTTAGCTTTTAAGAAAATAAAAAATAAAAGGAGGGAATTTTTAATGAAAAAGATATTATCTTTAGCTCTTGCGATGCTACTAGTGTTAGTATCATTAGTTGGATGTGGCAAGCAAGAGAACAAAGAACAAGCAGGAGGAGAGAGTTCTGCTGGAAAAATGATAGTAAGACACAATATAAATTCAGACCCAGAAACAATAGACCCAGCTTTAAATGCAGCGGTAGAAGGAGCTACTATATTAGTTAATGCATTTGAAGGACTTATGAGACTTGATAAAAATGATAAAGCTATTCCAGGGGTAGCAGAAAGTTATGAAGTATCAGAAGATGGACTTACTTATACATTTCATTTAAGAGATTGTAAATGGTCTGATGGAAAACCTGTAAAAGCACAAGACTTTGAATATGCTTGGAAAAGAGTTTTAAACCCAGCTACAGCAGCAGATTATGCTTATCAAATGTATTATATAAAAAATGGTGAAAAATACAATAAAGGAGAAGCAAGTGCTGATGAAGTAGGGGTAAAAGCTATAGATGATAAAACTTTAGAAGTTAAACTTATAGCTCCAACTCCATACTTTTTAGAATTAACTGCATTTCCAACATATTTCCCGGTTAGAAAGGATGTTGTTGAGAAAGATCCTGAGGGATGGGCTTTAAATCCAGAAACTCATATTTCAAATGGACCATTTAAAGTTGTTAAGTGGGATCACAATAATGTATTAGCACTTGAAAAAAATGAAAATTACTACGATAAAGATAGAGTAAAACTTGATGGTATAGAGTTTTATATGATGACAGAAGCTTCAACTTCTCTTTCTGCATTTGAATCAGGAGAAGTTGACATTATAGATGATATGCCAAGTGAAGAAATACCAAGACTTAAAGCAGAAAGTGATGAATTTAAAATATTCCCACAACTTGGAACATACTTCTATGTATTTAATACAACTAAAGAACCAGTTAATGATCCTAAAGTTAGAAAGGCATTAGCACTAGCTATAGATAGAAAAGCTATAGTTGAAGTTATAACAAAAGCAGGACAACAACCAGCTTTAACATTTGTTGCTCCAGGAATAAAAGAGCCAGATGGAAAAGAATTTTATAAAAAAGCTAAAGATTATGGATTGAGAGAAACAGCTCAAGTAGAAGAAGCTAAAAAATTATTAGCAGAAGCAGGATATCCAGATGGCAAGGGATTCCCAGAATTAACAGTTATATACAATACTTCAGAAGGACATAAAGCAATAGCAGAAGCTATTCAAGAAATGTGGAAAAAGAATTTAGGAATAGAAGTAAAACTTCAAAATCAAGAATGGAAAGTATTCCAAGAAACTAGAGATAGAGGAGATTTTGTTATAGCTAGACATGGTTGGTTAGGAGATTATACAGATCCAATGACATTCTTAGATATGTGGTATTCAACAAGTGGAAATAATAATGCTCATTGGAAAAATAAAGAATTTGATAAACTGATAAATGAAGCAAAAACTACTTCTGATGAAAAAGCGAGATTTGAACTTATGCACAAAGCAGAAGATTTGATGATGGAAGATATGATAGTTATGCCAATTTATTACTATACTAATCCAGAAATGATAAAATCTTATGTGAAAAATGTAAGAATATCTCCATTAGGATTTGTTTACTACGATGAAGCGTATATAGAAAAATAAAACAGGAAAAAATAAAGAAGGCTAAAAGCCTTCTTTATTTTTTGAAAGGATGATTATATGGATTTTTTGTTCGATGATTATATCAAAACTAAAAGGGTTTATCATATAGTATCTTTAAGAGATTTGGATTATATACTTGAAAAAGGAATACATTATAATGATAAGGTGACATACAATACGAAATATAAAGGATTTCACGATTATATAGATGATTTTAAGACAAATAATATACCAGATTGGGTAGAGAGAAAAAAAGCTATATTTGCAAGTTTAAATTTTGAAAAAAATCATTATTTTCATTCTCACAGTGCAGTTCTCTCTATAAAAATTAATGAAGACATGTGTTGGGTTGCAAATGAAAATTTGGCAAATAAAATTTATGAGCCTTTTGTTTTGAAAGGTATATATGGGTTTGAATTTTGCAATAACTTTTTAAATAATAAAGGAAAGGAGATATTAAAAGAATATTGGAATTCTTCTTTGAGCTTTAAAGAAAATTTAATATTGAGAAAGGATTTAGAAAAAGGGTATGATGCTGAAGTATTAATTTTTCATCATATACCAAAAGATGATATAGAGGTTTTGTATATTTGTTCAGACCATGAAATGATGAGCTTAGAAGAATTTAAAAAATTTTTTAGTTAAAACTTTAGGATTAAAAATTTGTTCCTAAAGTTTTTTGTTTTTATAAATATTGCTATGATGGTATAATATCTATATTAGTTGAAATAGGGGGTATTTAGATGAAAGTTGGCAAACTAACAACAGAACAACTTAAAAAACTTGTTTTTTCTACATTGAACAAAAAAAGAAAGGAAGTTTTAATTAGACCCAATATAGGAGAGGATTGTGCAGTTGTAGATTTTGGGGAATATGTATGTGTAATGAGTACAGATCCTATAACTGGAACTGCTGAAGAAATAGGAAAACTCGCTATTCATATAACGTGTAATGATATAGCATCTAGTGGAGTTGAACCTATAGGTATTATGCTTACTATAATGGCTCCAAAAGGTACAAAAGAGGAAGAAATAAAAAAAATAATGGAAGATGCATCTAATGAAGCTGATAAATTAAATGTAGATATAATAGGTGGACATACTGAAATAACAAGTGCAGTAAACAGGATTGTTATATCATCAACTGGAATAGGAAAGCAGTTAAAGAGAAATATATTAAATAAAAATATCCCTAGGGAAGGCGATGTGATTGTACTGACGAAAGGTGCAGGGATTGAAGGAACAGGTATTATATGTTTTGAAAAAGAGGATGAGTTAAAGAATTTATACGGTGAAAAAATAATAAATGAAGGTAAATCTTTGCTTGATAAAATAAGTGTTGTAAAAGAAGGGATTATAGCAGGTAAAATAGGGGTAAGTTGTATGCATGATGTAACTGAAGGTGGAGTATTGGGGGCAATTTGGGAAATGTGTACTCTTTATAATTTGGGATGTGTTATTTATGAAGATAAAATAAAAATAAACAATAGTACAAGTGTTGTATGTAATCATTTTAATATAAACCCATTAAGGCTTATATCCAGTGGTTCTATGATAATTGGAGTTGATAAATGTAAGTTAAATAAATTAAAATGTGAATTTGAAAAAGAAAATATAGAATTTTGTATAATAGGAGAATTTAATAGATGTAATAAAAAAGTTTTAATTAGTAGTGAGTTTGAAGAAGAAATAGTTCCTCCTGAAAGTGATGAATTATATAAAGTTATTTAATGTTACAATTAATTTACAAATATTGAGTTGAGTTGACACTATATTTTAACAAATGATATTCTTAAAATAAGATGTAGAAAGTTAATAGGAGGAATTTGGATGAAAAGATTGGGTTATATAATTACTTTTTTTATACTAATAGTTTCTTTAATTTTTAGTACAAGTTTTGCAGAAGAAAAAATAGATAAAAAAGAATTTGTTGTAGATGGCAAAATTGTTAAACTTCCTGTTATAAAAGTAAAGCTTGATGGTGAATTTCTAAATGGGGATGTTCCTCCTATTATATTAAATGATAGAACTTTAGTTCCTGTAAGGCTTATATCGGAAAATTTAGGGGCAGAAGTAACATGGGATCAAGAAGAATACAAGGTACATATTAATAAGGAAGATAAAGAGATAATTTTAAAAATAGACAGTTATAAGGCAGATGTAAATGGGAAAGAATATATACTTCCTGATAATGTTCCTGCAAAACTAGTCAGTGATAGAACTATGGTTCCGGTTAGGTTTGTTTCTGAACAATTAGGGGTAAATGTAGATTGGGATGATATAAACAGAGTAGTACTTCTTGAAAATAAAAATGAAGAAAAGAATTATGTGAAATTGAATGATGTCAAAATAAAAAGTGATGAAGTTAGGTTGAAAATGAGCGATAAAACATCTTATAAAGATGTAGTTTTGGTAAATCCAGATAGATTAGTAATAGATTTAGAAAATACTAAGATAGAAACTTTGAAAGATAAATATGAAGGATTAGGACCTTTGATAAGTGGAGTGAGAATCTCTCAATTTAAAGAAGAACCTTTAGAAGCCAGAGTAGTTGTAGATTTGAAATATATGTTAGATTATGATATAGATCAAGAAGATAATGAGATAATAATAAAATTTGATTTAGATGATAATTTTGCTGAATTTAAATTTGAAAAAGTTGATGATAAAGAGAATTTTATTATTAAAAGAGATATAAAAACTGATTATAAAAGTTTTTATTTAAAAAATCCAAATAGGCTTGTAATTGACTTATATTATACTAAATTAAAATTAGAAGATGATGATTTGATAGAAAAAGAATTAGAAGAAAATTATGTAAAGAGTTATAAAGCTTATTATTATAAAGATGATGAAAAAACTAGACTAGTTTTAAATTTAAATGAAGATATAAATATAGATGAGTATGAAAAAAGTGTTGAAATTTTAGAAGAAGAAAATGATTTAAAAATATTATTTAATTTTTTAAATATAGAAAATGAAAATTTAATGTATAAATTAAATAGAAATAGTTCTGTATTTACAATTGTTCAAAACTCTGAGGAGAAAGCTGAAGATATAGATTATGATGAATGGTTTAATAAAATAAAAATTAAAGTGAAAAATGAATATGTAGATTTAGATGATGAAGATATAAATATAGATGATGAATATGTGGAAAATATAGAAGTAGATAAGTCTTCTGAGTACACTTATATTGATGTAAAGCTTAAAGATGATGTATTATTTGATATATTAAAATATGGAGAAGATAAAGATATTGAGATTAAGTTTTTCAAACAAAGACATATTGAGAGTGGAAAATATTTAATTGTTATAGATGCAGGCCATGGCGGAGATGATCCGGGAGCTATATCTCCTATAGATAGAACTAAAGAAAAGGATTTAACTCTTGAAATATCAAAAAAGCTCGATGAAAAATTAAAAGAAAATGGGTACGATACGATAATGACAAGAGATACAGATACGTATATAAAATTAAGAGAAAGAACTGATTTGGCGAATGAAAGTAAAGCTGATATTTTTGTAAGTATACACATAAATGCAGTTGGTAAAACTGATATACATGGAATACAAACTCTTTATTATCCTAATGATGGAGAATATGCAAATGGAAGGGATAATGAAAGTTTTGCTAAATTGATACAAGAAGAATTGTTAAAAGAGACAAATGCAGTTGACAGAAAAATAGTAAAAAGACCTAATTTAGTTGTAATTAAGTATACACAAATGCCAGCTGTTTTAGTTGAATGTGGATTTTTAACTAATAGCTATGAATTAGAATTGTTGAAATCACCTGAATATCAATATAAATTAGTTGAAGGTATATATAAAGGGATAGAAAGGTATTTAGAAGAAAAGGGAGAGTAGAATTGCTCTTCCTTATTTTTATCTAGTAAAAAAATTTTTGTTCATAATATGGCATTTATTGTATAATAATAAAGTATAGTCATTAATAGAAAGGATGGTTTTTTTGAATAGATTAGATGGAAGAAAAAATGATGAAATTAGAAATATAAGAATAATAAGAGATTATACTAAATACGCAGAAGGTTCTGTTTTAATAGAGATGGGAGATACGAAAGTATTGTGTAATGCATCTATTGAAGATAGAGTTCCTCCGTTTTTAAAAAACAGTGGTACAGGGTGGATTACAGCAGAATATTCAATGCTTCCAAGGTCTACTCATCAAAGGAAAGTAAGAGAGTCTTCAAGGGGAAAAGTAGATGGAAGAACACAGGAAATTCAAAGACTTATAGGAAGAGCTTTAAGATCAGTAATAAATCTCGATGCTTTAGGAGAAAGAACTATATGGATAGATTGTGATGTTATTCAGGCTGATGGTGGAACTAGAACTGCATCAATAACAGGTGCATTTGTTGCCATGGCTGATGCTTTATATAAACTTTACAGACAAAAACTCATTGATAAAATTCCTATAAAGTCGTTTGTATCTGCTGTAAGTGTAGGTATTCTTAATGGTGAGAATATACTTGATCTTTGTTATGAAGAAGATTCAAATGCTCAAGTAGATATGAATATAGTAATGACAGATAAAGGAGAATTTGTAGAAGTTCAGGGAACAGGAGAAGAATTTCCATTTACAAAAGAGCAGTTATATGATCTTTTAGAATTAGGAGAAAAGGGAAATAGAATGTTAATAGATGCTCAAAAAAGAGCTTTAGGTCAAATTTCAGATTTGATATTAGGAACAAAACCACAAGTAGTTATTGCAACTTCTAATTCTCATAAACTTGAAGAAATAGGAAAAATATTAAAGGATTTTGATTTAGAAATACTTTCTATGAAAGATGTAGGACTTAATGGAATTGAAATAGATGAAAATGGAGCTACATTTGAAGAAAATGCTTTAATTAAAGCAAGAGAAGTGGCAAATAGAACTGGAAAAATAACAATAGCAGATGATTCAGGGCTTATGGTAGATGCGATAGGAGGAAAGCCTGGAATATATTCGTCTAGATTTGCTGGTGAAAATGCTACGGATAAGGAAAATAATGAAAAACTTTTGAAAATGTTAAGTAATGTTAACATGAGTCAAAGAACTGCTAGATTTGTGTCTTGTATTGCAGTTGTATTTCCAAATAATGAAGAATTTACAGTGAGAGGAACAATTGAAGGAAAAATAGGATTTGAAGAAAAAGGAAGTAATGGATTTGGATACGATCCATTGTTTATAGTAGATAAATACAATAAGACTTTTGGAGAACTTCCAGGTGAAGTTAAAAATAAAATAAGTCATAGAGCGAATGCTTTAGAAAAAATGAAACAAGAGTTTGAAAAGAGGTTTAAATAATAATGAAGATAGGTGTAATAGGTGATACTCATAGGAATTTTAAGTATATAGATAAAGCAATAGATTATTTAAGGGAATGCGATTTAATACTTCATACGGGAGATAATTTTTTTGATTCAAGATATATTTATAAAATGACAGGAGTAAATACTATAGGTGTTAAGGGAAATTGTGATTTTGAAGATGTTGAAGATGAAATTGTATTTAAAGTGGAGGATTTTAATATATTTTTATGCCATGGACATAAATACGATGTTAAATATGGCTTGAGAAGTATTAAAAAAAGAGCTTTGGAATTAGGAGTAGATATAGTTGTATTTGGACACACTCATACTCAACTTAATTTAAAAGAAAATAATATACTGTTTTTAAATCCAGGAAGCATATCGCTTCCAAGAGGAACAACTAAAAAAAGTTTTTTTATTATAAATATTGAAAAAGGAAATATTGATATTGAAGATATTTATTTGTAAGGAGTATTGATATGGATTATATTTGGGGTTACCTGTTTATATTTGCTGCAAGATGCACAGATGTATCTATGGCAACTGTTAGAACTATAATGGTTGTAAAGGGGAGAAAGTTTGTAGCAGCTTTGATTGGGTTTGTAGAAATAATTATATATATATTGGCGATAAATAAAGTCTTGAGCAATATGGATAATATAGGAAATATATTATCTTACGCTTTAGGATTTGCTGCGGGAAATTATGTAGGAATATTGATAGAAGAAAAAATGGCAATAGGAACTTTAGTTGCACAAATTATCACTAAAAAAGATATAGAAGGATTTTCTAATTATTTAAGAGAAAAAAATTTTGGGGTAACAGTTACAGAAGGAAGTGGAAGAGAAGGCAAAATACACATATTAAATGTAGTATTGGACAGAAAAGACCTTCCAAGTTTTGAAGTGTGTGTAGATAAATATGATAAAGATGCTTTTATAACAATATCAGATGTTAGAAATATAAAAGGTGGATATTTTAGAGGTAAACGTAGAATGAAGAAAAAATGACCTAAATATTTAGGCCATTTTTTCTTTTTAAATATAAAAAGCTATGAGATAAATTGTACTTAATATAATAGATAAAATCATCAAAGGAAAACCTATTTTTAAATACTCAATAAAAGATATACTGTGATTATTTTTCTTTAGTATTCCCGCTACTATAACGTTTGCTGATGCTCCTATTAAACTTCCATTTCCTCCAAGGCATGCTCCGAGAGATAAAGCCCACCAAAGAGGCATTACATTTATATCAGATAAAAGAGATATTTTTTTTATTAGAGGAATCATTGTAGCAACAAAAGGAATATTGTCTAAAAATGAAGATAGTATAGAGCTACTCCAAAGAAGTAGAATAGTTGCTAAAGCTAAGTTATCACTAGCAAAAGAAACTATAACTTGTGCAATTTCATCTATAATACCTACTTTTTCAATTCCACCTACAAGTATAAACAAGAACATAAAGAAAAATATGGTAGTCCATTCGATTGAATGAAGAACTTCTTCAACATTAGCTTTACTTATTACCATCATAATAGAAGCTCCTATTAAAGCGACTGAGGAAGATTCTAGTCCTACATATTGATGAGTCATGAGACCACATACAACTAAAAACAATACAGTTAAACATTTTATTAGAAGTTTTCTATCTTTTAATGCGAGTTTTTCATCAAATTTAAATATTTTTTTCTTTGTTTCTTCATCTACTATTAATTGTTTTTTATACATAAATTTAAACAAATATACTGTAATTATTAGTATTATAAGAGATATAGGACCTGTGTTTAATATAAAATGCAAAAATCCAATATTTGCAGAACTTCCAATCATTATATTTGGAGGATCTCCAATGAGAGTTGCAGTACCTCCAATGTTAGAAGAAAGTATTTGAGGTATTAAGAAAGGTATAGGATTTAAATTGAGAGTATCTGTTATGACAAGGGTTACAGGCGCTATTAAAAGCACTGTGGTAACGTTATCCAAAAATGCAGATAGGATTGCTGTTACAAAACAGAAAATAATCATTATTTTTAGAGGATCTCCTTTTGAAATTTTAGCTGATTTTATAGCTATATATTGAAATAGTCCTGTACTTTTTAGTATATTTACTATAATCATCATACCTACTAATAATCCTATTGTGTTAAAATCAATAAAATGAAGAGCTTCTTCTTCTGTTAAAATTCCAAATAAAATTAACAATGATGCTCCTAAAAAAGATATAGCTGTTCTATCTATTTTTTCTGAAATAATAAATGTGTATGTTGCTATAAATATAATTAATGCTATAATGGTTTCAGACATAGAATTTTCAACTCCTTTATAAATTTATTTGAGCTTGATATTAGTAAAAAAGATTAACATGTTTACTAATATTTATTATAATTATATGAAAATTTAGGAAAAAAGTAAATGAAAGAATCACTCTCTTGTAAATAAAAAATGTTATATGTTATAATAAAATGGTTATAAAAGAAAATAAAGAAAGGTACATAGGAGGAATACAAAATGAATTCAGAATTAATTAAAAAAGAAAATAATGAAGTTACTTTAAAAATTACTGTAAGCAGTGATGAATTTGAAAAAGCAGTTAATAAGGCATATAATAAATTAAAGGGAAGATTTAACATTCCAGGATTTAGAAAAGGAAAAGCTCCTAAAAGTTTAATAGAAGCTCAATATGGTAAGGGAGTATTTTATGATGAAGCTATAAATATAGTATTCCCAGAAGTATATACAAAAGCTATAGATGAAAACAATTTAGAGCCAGTGGATAGACCAGAACTTGATATAGAAGAAATAGGAGATGGAAAGGACTTAGTACTTTCTGTTAAAGTTACTGTAAAACCTGAAGTTAAATTAGGAGAATATAAAGGTATAGAAGTAGATAAAATTGAATATACTGTAAAAGAAGAAGATGTAGAAGCTAGACTTGAACAAATGAGAAATCAAAATGCTAGATTAGTAACTGTTGAAGATAGACCAGTTCAAGATAAAGATACAGTTACAATAGATTTTGAAGGATTTGTAGATGGAGAAGCTTTTGAAGGTGGAAAAGGAGAAAACTATAATTTAGTTATAGGTTCAGGAACATTTATACCAGGATTTGAAGAACAATTAATAGGAGCAAAAATAGGAGAAGAAGTAAAAGTAAATGTAACTTTCCCTGAAGAATATCATGCAGAGAATTTAGCTGGAAAACCTGCTGTATTTGAAGTGAAAATAAAAGAAATAAAAGTGAAGGAACTTCCTGAGCTTGATGATGAATTTGCTAAGGATGTAAGTGAATTTGATACTTTAGATGAATTAAAAAGCGATATAAAGAATAAATTAGAAGAAGATGCAAAAAATAGGGAAGAAGCAGAAATAAGAAATAAAGTTATAGAAAAAGCTGTTGAAGTTTGTGAGGTTGAAGTACCTGAAGTTATGGTAGAAAATCAAATAAGCAATATGTTAAGAGATTTTGATTATCAATTACAAATGCAAGGATTAAATCTTGAAAAATATATACAATACACAGGAATGAAAATAGATGATTTAAAATCTCAAATGAAAGAAGAAGCTGAAAAGAAAGTGAAAACATCTTTAGTTCTTGAAGCTATTTTAAAAGAAGAAAAAATAGAAGTTTCTGATGAAGATGTGAATAAAGAAATAGAAGAAATGGCAAAAATGTATAAAATGGATTTAGATAAGTTTAAAGCAACACTTCGTGATGAAGATATGGATTATTTTAAAGAAAATATAGCTGTTAAGAAAACTATAGACATGTTAGTTGAAAATGCTAAAATAGCTTAGTTCTTACAGTAGCCTAATTTAGGCTACTGTATCTATATACAGGATATATAACAAAGGAGGGGTATTTTATGGCTTTAGTACCTGTAGTAGTAGAACAAACAGGAAGAGGAGAAAGATCTTATGATATATATTCTAGACTTTTAAAGGATAGAATAATATTTTTAGGAGATGAAGTAAATGACACTACAGCAAGTCTTGTTGTAGCACAGCTTTTATTTTTAGAATCAGAAGATCCTGATAAAGATATATATCTATATATAAATTCACCAGGAGGAAGTATTACTGCTGGAATGGCTATTTATGATACAATGCAATATATAAAACCTGATGTTTGCACTATTTGTATAGGAATGGCGGCGTCTATGGGAGCATTTTTATTAAATGCTGGAGCAAAAGGTAAAAGATTTGCTCTTCCAAATAGTGAAATAATGATACATCAGCCATTAGGAGGAACAAGAGGTCAGGCTACGGACATACAAATACATGCACAGAGAATTATAAAAATGAAAGAGAAATTAAATAAGATTTTATCAGAAAGAACTGGACAGCCGCTTGAAAAAATAAAACAAGACACAGAAAGAGATTATTTCATGGATGCACATGAGGCTAAAGAATATGGAATAATTGATGAAGTTATAAGCAAAAGATTATAGCTCAAATTAAGAGAGGTGTAAAAATGTCAAAATTTGAAGATAAAAAACATCTAAAGTGTTCTTTTTGTGGAAAAAATCAGGAGCAAGTTAGAAGGCTTATAGCAGGACCAAATGTGTATATTTGTGATGAGTGTGTTGAGCTTTGTGAGGAGATAATAAAAGAAGAATTTGAAGAGTCTTTTGAAAGTGATTTTACTACTCTTCCAAAGCCTATGGAGATAAAAGAAATTTTAGATGAATACGTAATTGGTCAAAATGAAGCTAAGAAGGCTTTATCTGTTGCTGTATATAATCATTATAAAAGAATATATACAAGCAATAAAAGCAGTAAAGATGTTGAAGTTCAAAAAAGTAATATATTAATGCTTGGACCTACTGGTTCAGGTAAAACTTTACTTGCACAAACTCTTGCTAAGATACTTAATGTTCCTTTTGCCATGGCAGATGCTACTTCGCTTACAGAAGCTGGATATGTTGGAGAAGATGTGGAAAATATTCTTTTAAAATTAATTCAAGCTGCAGATTATGATTTAGAGAGAGCAGAAAAAGGTATAATATATATAGATGAGATAGATAAAATAGCGAGAAAATCGGATAATCCATCTATAACAAGAGATGTTAGTGGAGAAGGAGTTCAGCAAGCACTTCTTAAAATACTAGAAGGAACTACTGCTAATGTACCACCACAAGGAGGAAGAAAGCATCCACATCAAGAATTTTTACAGATAGATACCACTAATATATTGTTCATAGTAGGTGGAGCTTTTGATGGAATAGATAAAATAATTAAAAAGAGAACAGGTCAAAAAACTTTAGGTTTTGGAGCTAAAATAGAAAGTAAAAAAGAGGAGGATTTGAGTAAGTTATACAGACAAGTTCAACCAGAAGACTTACTTAAATTTGGACTTATACCGGAATTTATAGGTAGAGTTCCAGTGGTTGTAACTTTAGATTTATTAGATGAAGATGCTTTAGTTAGAATATTAAAAGAGCCTAAAAATGCTCTTACAAAGCAGTATAAAAAATTATTTGATATGGATAATGTAGAGCTTGAATTTAGAGAAGATGCATTGAAAGCCATAGCTAAAAAGGCTATTGAGAGAAATACAGGTGCAAGAGGTCTTAGAAGTATATTGGAAGAAGCTATGATGGACATTATGTTTGAAATACCATCTAGAAAAGATATAGAAAAAGTAGTTATAACTGAAGAAACTATAAATGGCAATAAAGAGCCATTAATTATGTTTGAAAATGACAGTAAAAAACCAGAAGAAAGTGCATAAAAGGGGCATTATGCCCCTTTTAAAATTGTTCCAGCTAATCCAAATCCGATTATTATAATTATCGGATGGACTTTTTTGGAATTTAATAAAATAAAAGACAATAAAAAAATCATAAAAGAATATAAGTCAAATATACTCTTGTTGAATGTAGAATAAGCTGATGACAGTATAAATCCAACAGTTATTGGTTTTAAAAATTTGAGAATTTTTGATAAATGTTTATTGTCTTTGTATTTTTCAAGAGCAGGAGATAATATATTCATACAAATAATTGAAAAACTTATTACGCCAAGTGTTGCAAATATACTTCCTAAAATGTAGTAGTATTTATATCCTATAAATGTAGCGCTGTTTATTGCGATAGGACCAGGGGAAGCTTGAGAAATAGCGAGCACGTCTAAAAATTCTTTGTATGTAAGCCACCCTTTAAGTTTGATTATTTCTCTTTCGATAAATGGCAACATGGCATAGCCACCACCAAAACTAAAAGCTCCTATTTTAAAAAATGCTATAAAAATTTTAAATAGACTTAATATTTTGTACATAACCCTATAATTCCTCCAATTAATATTATATATATCGGATTAACTGAAAAAAACGTAACTAAAATAAAAGATGTGATAAAAAGTAATATATGTATTTTATTTTTATCTATATTTTTAAACATTTTAAAAAAAGAATACAAAAGAAGAGAGGCAACTACGGGCCTTACTCCGTAAAAAAATCCTTCTATGTAATTTGAATTTTTGTTTATGGTGTATAAAAAAGCTAATAATAATATAGAAAAAAAAGAAGGAAGAACGACACCTAAAAGACATACCAAACTTCCCGGGATTTTGTAAAACCTATACCCTAAAAGCAGTGATATATTAACTGCTATGGCTCCGGGAAAACTTTGAGCTATAGATACATAATCTAAAAAATCATCTTCAGTTAATAATTTTTGTTTATTTACAATTTCTTCTTGGATTAGAGGAATCATAGCGTATCCTCCTCCAAAGGTAACTGAGCCTATTTTTAAAAAAGTTAAGAATAATTTAAGCATGATTACCTCCTAAATGATTTTATAAAAATATTATAACACTTAAAAAACAAATAAACTCTATAATTTATATTATATTGAAAAATTTTTAAGGGAAATATATAATAGTATAGACATTTCAATAAAAATACTAAAAAATTTAAAAGAACGATTTTTTTACATAAGGAGTGATGTTATGGAGCAAAACTATACGATGAAAGAACATCAATTGCCACTTATACCTCTTAGAGGGTTAGCGGTATTTCCATATATGGTTTTACATTTTGATGTTGGTAGAGATAAATCTATAAATGCATTAGAAGAAGCCATGGTTGATGAACAGCTTATATTTTTAACATCTCAAAAAGAAGCTGAAGTAGATTTACCTACACCAAATGATTTTTATCATATAGGAACAATATGTAAGATAAAACAAATGTTAAAACTTCCTGGAGATACTATAAGAGTATTGGTAGAAGGTATATCTAGAGCTGAAATAAAAGAAGTTATACAGGAAGAACCGTTTTTTAAAGCTGTTTTAGAAGAAGTAGTTTATGATGAAGAACTTATTAAGGAAGATAAAGAAGTAGAAGCATTGATGAGAAATGTATTTGAATCATTTGAAGAATATATCAACATAAGCAATAGAATTTCTCCAGAAATACTACTTTCTTTATCTGATATAGAGGATGCTAGTAGGTTTGTAGATACTATAGCTTCAAATATGTTTTTAAAACCTCTTCAAAAACAAGAAATACTAGAAATATTTGATCCTAAAAAGAGATTGGAAAAAATATACAAAATATTACTTGAAGAAATAGATATTTTAAAAATAGAAAAGAAAATAAGTTTAAGAGTAAAAAAACAGATAAACAAAGTTCAAAAGGAATACTATCTAAGAGAGCAACTTAAAGCAATTCAAAAAGAGCTTGGAGAAGATGAAGAAATAGCCGATGAAATTGAAGAATACAAAAATAAATTAAAAAAATTAAAGGTAAAAAAAGAAATAAAAGAAAAAATATCTAAAGAAATAAACAGGCTATCGAGAATGTCTTCATCTTCAGCTGAATCTAGTGTTATAAGAAATTATTTAGATACAATTTTTTCGCTTCCTTGGAATAATGAAATTAAAGATAAAATAGATATAAAAGAGTCTAGAAAAATACTTGATCAAGATCATTACGGACTTGAAAAAGTAAAAGAAAGAATTATTGAATATTTAGCTATAAGGAAACTTGCTAAATCGATGAAAGGACCTATACTTTGTCTTGTTGGACCTCCAGGAGTTGGTAAAACTTCTATAGCAAAATCAGTAGCGAAATCTTTAAATAGAAAATTTGTAAGAGTATCTTTAGGTGGAGTGAGAGATGAAGCTGAAATAAGAGGGCATAGAAGAACTTATGTTGGAGCTATACCTGGAAGAATTATAAATGCTATAAAAGAAGCAAAAAGTAAAAATCCGGTATTTTTATTTGATGAAATAGACAAAATGGCCTCTGATTTTAGAGGAGATCCAGCTTCAGCAATGCTTGAAGTTTTAGATCCGGAGCAAAATAAGGAATTTGTGGATCATTATTTAGAAATACCATTTGATTTATCTAAGGTTTTATTTATAACTACTGCAAACAGTTTAAGTACTATTCCAAGACCATTACTTGACAGAATGGAGATAATAGAAATTTCTGGATATACAGAAGAAGAAAAATTGAAAATATCTCAAAAATACTTACTTCCAAAACAAATAAAAGAACATGGGCTTAAAGAAGACTTTTTGAAAATAGGAGAAGATACTTTAAGGGATATAATTAACTATTATACAAGAGAATCTGGAGTTAGAAATTTAGAGAGAACAATAGGTAAGGTTTGTAGAAAAGCAGCTACAAGATATGTAGAAAATCCAAATTTAAAATCAATAAGAGTTAATAGAACTAATTTGGAAAAATACCTTGGAAAGAAAAGATATAGATATGAACTTATAAAAGAAAAGCCTGAGATTGGAATAGTTACGGGGCTTGCTTGGACTGCAGTAGGAGGAGATACATTGTCAATAGAAGTAACTCCGATGAAGGGAAAAGGACAACTTGTATTAACTGGACAACTTGGAGATGTTATGAAAGAATCTGCAAAAGCAGGTATTTCGTATATAAGATCTAGATGTGAAGAATTGAATATAGATCCTGAATTTTATAAAGAAAAAGATATACACATTCATATTCCGGAAGGAGCTATTCCGAAGGATGGTCCATCTGCTGGTATAACAATGGCAACTGCAGTAATATCTGCTTTATCACAGATACCAGTAAGCAATACTGTGGCTATGACTGGAGAAATAACTTTAAGAGGAAGAGTTTTAGCTGTTGGAGGAATTAAAGAAAAGGTACTTGCAGCTCATAGAGCTGGAATTAAAAAAGTGTTACTTCCAATTGAAAATAAAAAAGATTTAGAAGATATTCCTGAAAATGTAAAGAAAAAAATGGAATTTGTATTAGTAGAGAACATGGATGAAGTATTAGAGCATGCATTAGTAAGGGATGGTGAATAAATTGAAAATTAGATCGGCAGAAATTGTAGTAAGTGCTGTTAATAGAGATCAATACCCTAATGAAGGTATTCCTGAAATAGCCTTTGTAGGGAGATCTAATGTAGGTAAATCTTCTAGTATAAATTCTCTTTTGAATAGAAGACAGTTTGCTAGAGTCAGTCAAACACCGGGAAAAACTAGAACTATAAATTTTTATTTAATAAATAAAGAATTTTATTTTGTGGATTTGCCAGGTTATGGATATGCCAAAGTATCAAAAACAGAAAAGGCTAGTTGGGGCAAAATAATGGAAAGATATTTAAGTCGTAGAAAAGAACTTTGCAATATATTTTTATTAGTCGATATAAGACATGAACCTACTAATGATGATAAAGCGATGTACGATTGGATAAAATACTATGGATATGATTGTACTATTGTAGCGACAAAAGCTGATAAGATATCTAGAGGAAAGTATCAAAAACATCTCAGCATAATAAGAAAAAAACTAGGGCTTAGTGATGAAAAGATAATTCCTGTTTCATCATTGAAAAAAACAGGGTTTGATGATTTATGGAACGAGATAATAAATATATATACAGAAAAAGGATATAATATAACTGTAGATTAGGGCCTTTGAATGTAAGGTCCTTATTTTTTTTATTTTTTTAAATTTATTCTTAATTTTATGAATATTATGTGGTAATATATAAATATATTTATATGTATAGAAAAAATTTACAATGTAAGGAGTTGGAAATATGAGAGACCCTAGGATAAATAAGTTGGCTAAAAATTTAATTAATTATTCAGTAGAGTTAAAAGAGGGAGAGAAGATATTAATTGATGTCAAGGGAGATGATATCGATCTTGCTAAAGAACTTGTAAAAGAAGCTTACGAAGTAGGAGGTATTCCTTTTGTTTCAGTTAAGAATGATATTATATTAAGAGAAATTTTGATGAAAACAAATAAAGAACAGATAAAAAGCATGGCAAAATATGAACTTGAAAGAATGAAGGAAATGGATGCTTATATTTCTATCAGAGGTACAAATAATATAACTGAACTTTCAGATGTACCAGAAGATAATATGAGTTTGTATATGGAAGAATTTATTGGGCCTGTACATATAAAAGAAAGAGTGGCAAATACAAAATGGTGTGTAATGAGATATCCGAATCCATCTATGGCTCAACTTGCAGGAACTAGTACAGAAAAATTTGAAGATTTTTATTTTAATGTATGTAACTTAGATTATTCTAAAATGTCAAAGGCAATGGATTCATTGGTAAATCTTATGGAAAAAACAGATAAAGTGAAAATAATAGGACCAGGTACAGAACTTACTTTTTCAATAAAGGATATACCTGTAGTAAAATGTGATGGAAAGATGAATATACCTGATGGGGAAGTATATACAGCACCGGTTAAGGACTCTGTAAACGGATACATAACATATAATACTCCAGCTGTATATAATGGATTTACATATGAAAATATAAGACTTGAATTTAAAGATGGAAAAATAGTAAAAGCTATTGCAAATGACACAGATAGAATAAATAAAATATTCGATACGGATGAAGGAGCAAGATATGTAGGCGAATTTGCAATAGGAGTAAATCCGTATATAGAAAAACCTATGAAAGATACATTGTTTGATGAAAAAATTAAAGGAAGTTTTCATTTTACTCCAGGAAATAGCTATAAAGATGCTTACAATGGAAATAATTCTTCAATACATTGGGATTTAGTTTGTATTCAAACTCCGGAATTTGGAGGAGGAGAAATTTACTTTGATGATGTTTTGATTAGAAAAGATGGATTATTTGTTATAGAAGAATTGAAATGTTTAAATCCTGAAAATTTAAAATAAATAAAAAGCACTAGTGTTTATGAATTGATATGCTCCCCTTATAGTAGACAGTTAAAATAATAAAACTGTTGGCTATAAGGAGGAGTATTTTTTATGGGAAGAAAAAGTAAGTTCACAACAAATGAAAAATTAGAATATGTTCTTAGATGTATAAATGGAGAGGACTCTATCAATCATACTGCTAAACTAATTGGTGTTAATCGAAGCACCTTAAGCAATTGGATTCGAAATTATCAATCATTAGGAATTAATGGATTAAATACCACATCTAAGAATACTTCTTATTCAGAAAAAATTAAGAATATGTCTGTGAGAGATTATCTTGATGGAAAAGGA
>NZ_FQXH01000015.1 GCF_900129915.1 Tepidibacter thalassicus DSM 15285 | reverse complement strand
CTCTACCAATTGAGCTACGCCAGCATATTTAATTGGCGACCTGGAAGGGACTCGAACCCTCGACCTCCAGCGTGACAGGCTGGCATTCTAACCAACTGAACTACCAGGCCAAATATTGGTGGGCTCAACAGGGCTCGAACCTGTGACCCCCTGCTTGTAAGGCAGGTGCTCTCCCAGCTGAGCTATGAGCCCATTTTAATGTGGTGCGCCCAGAGGGACTCGAACCCCCAACCTTCTGATTCGTAGTCAGACACTCTATCCAGTTGAGCTATAGGCGCATATATCAAATTTTAATAATAAAAAAAATGGAGGCGGCACCCAGATTCGAACTGGGGATAAAGGAGTTGCAGTCCTCTGCCTTACCACTTGGCTATGCCGCCATTATATAATTTGGTGACCCATCCGCGACTCGAACGCGGGACACCCTGATTAAAAGTCAGGTGCTCTACCGACTGAGCTAATGGGTCTTATTTTTGCCGCTCACAGGTATATATATTACTATGTTTTTCTACACATGTCAACATCTTTTTTCAAATTTTTTATGTTTTTTTGTAAAACAAAAGTCCCGATAATATCGAGACTTTTGTTGTTAAAATATTTCTTTTCTCACTATAGTTTGAGTTCTCTTAGGTCCTACTGATATTATTTGTACATCTACTCCTACTAACTCCTCTATTCTTTTAACATACTTTTGAGCATTTTCAGGAAGATCTTCAAATTTAGTAGCATCACTTATATCTTCAGTCCATCCATCTAATTCTTCATAAATAGGCTCACACTTTTCTAAAACTTCTAAAGACGCTGGGAACTCTTTTATTACTTTATCTCCTAATTTATATCCTGTACATATTTTCACTTTCTCAAATCCTGTTAAAACATCTAAAAGCATTAATGAAATGCATGTAAGTCCATTTACTCTTGCTGCATATCTTACTATTACCGAATCAAACCATCCACATCTTCTAGGTCTTCCTGTTGTTGTTCCAAATTCATTGCCGTTTTTTCTTATTCTATCTCCTATTTCATCAAATAACTCTGTAACAAATGGTCCTTTTCCAACTCTAGTCGTATACGCCTTTACTATTCCTAAAACATCTTTTATCATATTAGGACCAATTCCTGAACCTACACAAAATCCTCCTGATGTTGGATGTGAAGATGTTACATAAGGATATGTACCTAAATCTAAATCGAGTAACGTCCCTTGTGCTCCTTCAAACAACACTTTTTTTCCTTCTTTTATAGCATTGTAAAGTATCACAGATGTATCATCTACATATTCCTTAATTTGTTTTGAATACTCTACATATTCTTCATATATTTCATCAAATTTAAAACCTTTTTCTCCATATATCTTTTCTATTATTTCATTCTTTTTATCTATTTGTTCTTTTAATTTTATTTTAAAAATTTCCTCATCAATTAAATCACAAATTCTAATCCCTGTTCTCTCCGTCTTGTCCATATAACAAGGACCTATACCTTTTTTAGTAGTTCCTATCTTATTTTTTCCTCTTGAAAGTTCAGCTAACTCATCTAATTTTTTATGATAAGGAAATATAACATGAGCTCTATCACTTATTTTTATATTTTTAGTAGATATATTATCTCTTTTTAGCATATTTATTTCTTCTAAAAATCCCTTAGGATCAAATACTACTCCATTACCTATTATATTTATAGTTTCTGGATTTAATATCCCTGAAGGAATTAAATGAAGTGCATACTTTTTATCTCCAACTACAAGAGTATGTCCTGCATTATTTCCTCCTTGTCCTCTTACAACAACATCTGCTTTTCTCGCTAAATAATCTATTACTTTACCCTTTCCTTCGTCTCCCCATTGAGAACCTATAATAGCTACTGTTGACATTTAAATTCACCTCTTTATTCACAAAGTAACGAACACTGCGATTATAATTCTATCAAATATTCGTTTTTAAATCAATAATCAAAAATTTTATATAGCTTCTTTAAATAGCTTATATATTTTTTCATCAAATCCACCACTATATACTATATCTTTTATTATACTTAAAGCTGTTAATTTATCCATACCTTTTCTATATGGTCTATCTTCTGTTAAAGCTTGATATATATCACAAATTCCCACAATTTGATCTTCTTTTGTAATTTCATCTCCTTTTAACTTTTCAGGATAACCTTGTCCATTTAGTTTCTCGTGATGATTCCCTGCCCACTGTGCAATATCATCTCTAAAGCTTTTCACTTGCGACAATATCAACTTAGTCCAATATGCATGTGTCTTGATAATATTAAATTCTTCAACAGTTAATTTTCCTGGTTTATCTAATATATAATTTGGAACAGCAAGTTTTCCTATATCATGCAAATATCCTGCTATTTCCATTTTCCTGCTCTTTTGCTCATCAAATCCAATATATTTTGCAACTTTATATACATTATTAGCTAAACCAGTTGAATGTAAATGTGTAAATTTACTTTTTCCATCTATAATAACTGAGAAAGCCTTCGCTATTTGTCCAAGCTCATCTATTGTTATTAATTTTACCTTTTCTGGCGTTATCAAATTCATTACTTCATAGTTTAAATTAATAGATAAATCAAGCCAAAACTTATCAGTTTCCATTAGCTCCAAAAGAGCTTCCACTATTTCTGGATTAAATTTTTTATTTTTATTTGACTTTATTAATTCTCTCATTCTTTCTTTTTCTTTATTAGAAATATCCCCTCTTTTATGAGCAATATCAAAATAATCTCCTATTGAAATTATTTGTGCTCCTATTGGAATATCATCTCTAGCTATAAAATTTGGACCTGAACCATCGTAATTTTCATGATGATATAATATATACTTTGATATATCCTCATCAAATGGCAAATTCTTTACTATTTTATAACCCATATCAGAATGCGCTTTCTTTAAATTTAAACTACTATGTATTTCCTCTAAACTACCTTGATATGGCATATTCGATATTCCTATATCATGTAAAAACGATGCATAATATACATTTTCTTTTATATCTTGATTGACATTTAATTTTTCAGCTATTCTATAAGATATATAAGCAGTTCTTCTTGAATGGTCTAAACTTTTGTTCTCTGTCAAATCTAAAGCTATAGAGAGTGATGATAAAAGTTCGTCTAATCTAACTTCTATTTTACTATTTACACATTTAATATTCATCCTCTTATTTCTCCCTTTTTATTATAACCCTACATTTATCAACATATATCTTGTGGATAATGTGGATATTTATTATAACAAATACAATGAAAGTCCAATACTATTTAAATAATATTGGACTTTGCAAAATTACATATTTCTAGCCAAATTGTGAAATTTTTGAAACTCCCCAAGCCAAGCAAGCTCCACAGTACCAGTTTCGCCATGGCGATGTTTTGCTATAATTATTTCCCCTATATTTTTCTTTTCTGAATCTGGATGATAATATTCATCCCTATACAAAAACATAACTATATCTGCATCTTGTTCAATTGCCCCAGATTCTCTAAGATCTGAAAGTATAGGTCTATGATCAGATCTAAGCTCAGGAGCACGAGAAAGTTGAGATAAAGCTATAACTGGACAATTTAACTCTTTTGCAAGAATTTTTAATGACCTAGATATTTTAGATATCTCTTGCTGTCTACTTTCACTTTTAGAATCACTTTCCATAAGTTGAAGGTAATCTATTAATACAAGGTCAAGTCCCTTTTCTATTTTAAGCCTTCTACATTTAGATCTCACTTCCATTATAGTTATACCAGGAGTATCATCTATATAAATTTTTGCCCTAGACAAAGCTCCCATAGCCTCTATAAGCTTTGGCCAATCATCTTCATCTAAATTCCCTGTTTTCAATTTATTAAGTTCTACATGAGACTGCGCTGAAAGCATACGCTGTATAAGCTGTTCTTTTGACATCTCAAGACTAAAAACAGCAGCTGATATATTATCCTTTAAAGCTGCATTTTGAACTAAATTCAAAGAAAAAGCAGTTTTCCCCATAGCTGGACGAGCTGCTATGAGTACCAAATCTGTTCTTTGAAGACCATTAGTTTTTCTATCTAAATCTATAAATCCAGTAGTAATCCCTGTGATACTTCCTTTATTCTTATAAAGTTCTTCTAAAGTATCATATGCACTCATCAAAACATCACTTATTGGTTTTAAATTATCTCCTGTTTTTTCTTGAGATATATCAAATATCTTTTTTTCTGCTGATTCTAAAATTCTATCAATGTCTTCTGACCCTGTATATCCTAAATCCAAAATTTCAGAAGAAGCTTTTATTAATTTTCTTAAAACAGACTTTTCCTTTACTATATCGGCATAATTTTTAACATTTGAAGTGCTCGGAACAGCAGTGGAAAGATTTGTTAAATAAGTTATTCCACCTACTAAATCTAAAGTATTTCTCCTTTTCAATTCTTCCGTCAATGTAACTATATCAATAGGCTCGCTTTCTCTATAAAGAGTAATTATAGCCTCATAAATTTCTTTATGAACATCTTTATAAAAATCTTCAGGTTTTATTACCTCAGAAACAACTACAATAGCATCCTTATCAAGTAATATAGCACCTAAAACAGACTGCTCTGCATCTATACTATGAGGAGGAATTCTTCCCATATATTCCATTTTGCCCCCTCCTAAAAACTATTTCTTTTCCTTTACATCCACTCTTATTTTAGTAACTACTTTAGGGTGAATTTTAATTTCAACATATCTAGCACCTAAACATCTTATAGGTTCATCTAATAAAACTTTTCTTTTATCTACATCTATCTTGTGTTTCTTCTTTAATTCCAAAGCTATATCTTTTGAAGTTACAGATCCAAACAATCTTCCTCCTTCTCCAGCTTTAGAATATAAAGTCAAAGTTATTTTTTCCATTTCTTTTCCAAGTTCTTTAGCCTTTTCAAATTCTCTTTCTTCTCTTAATCTTTGAGCTGTTTTTTGATCATTTAAAACTTTTAAATTTCCTTTAGTTGCTTCCTTAGCTAAATTCCTTGGAAATAAATAATTTCTTGCATATCCATCACTTACATTAATTACATCACCTTTTTTTCCAGTCCCTTTTATATCCTTTAATAAAATAACTTTCATATCTAATCCTCCTTTAAGTATTCATTTACTAATTCTTCTATTATTCTAATTGTTTCCTCAATAGAAACATCTTTAAGCTGTGCTCCTGCTACATCAATATGTCCTCCACCTCCAAGTTTCTCCATAAGCACTTGTACATTTATCTCTCCAAGAGATCTTGCACTTATATATACTACATCATCAATACCCTTTGCCAATACAAAAGATGCTATTATTCCTTTTATATTTAAAAGTTCATCAGCTCCTTGAGCTGCAACTAATTTTGAATTTTCAGCATCAACAGGACAAACTGATATAGCAATTTTACTTTGTATTATTTTAGCATTTTTTATTATTTCAGCCTTTGCAATAAAATTATCTAAATCATCTTGAAATAACTTCTTTACAGATGTTGTATCAGCTCCTAATTTTCTTAAAATAGAAGCTGCTTCAAATGTTCTAACTCCTGTTTTAAATGTGAAATTTTTAGTATCTAGAGTAATCCCTGCAAGTAAAGCTTCTGCAGCTAACTTATCTATATTTGTTTTTTCATCTATATATTGAATTAATTCTGTTACCATTTCACAAGTAGAAGAAGCATATGTTTCATGATAAATCAAAACTGCATTATCTATAAATTCTACACCTCTTCTGTGATGATCAATTACTACTATCCTTTCAGATATTTTAAGCAATTCTTCACATTCAGTAAAATTTGGTCTATGAGTATCTACAACTATAACCAAACTATCCTTAGTACAATATCTTATAGCTTCGTCTTTACCAATAAATGCATCTTTATATTTTTCATCACTTTTTACTCTTTCCATAAATAAATCTATTGAAGAATTTAAAGATTGAATAACAATATTAGACTTTTTATTCAGCGATATACAAATATTGTAAATCCCAATAGCAGCTCCTATTGAATCTAAATCTGGATATTTATGTCCCATGATATATATATCTTTGGAGTCAAGTATTAAATCCTTTAATGCATGTCCTATAAGCCTTGACTTAACTTTTGTCTTTTTCTCTACAGCCTTAGATTTCCCTCCATAAAATATAGATTTATCTTTTCTCTTTATAACAGCTTGATCTCCACCTCTACCTAATGCAAGATCAAGCGCACTAATAGCATACTTTAAATTTTCTTGAAGAGTTTCCCCCATAAATCCTATTCCTATACTTAATGAAAAAGGCAACTTATTTCCATAATCAATTTCCCTTATTTCATCAAGTATAGTAAATTTATCTGCTTCCAAATTTTCTAATTCTTTAGCTGTAATTATCAAAGTATATTTATCCTTACTATTTTTTCTAAAAGCTCCTTTTAAACTTAATGCCCAAGAATTCAATTTTCTCTCAAGTTCTGCAATAATCAAAGGTCTCACATCTTGCTTTGCACTCTCTAAAACTTCATCGTAACTATCAATTTGAATAAGAGCTATTACTGTTTTTTCTTCTTCATATTTATTTAATAATTTAACATATTCTGTTTTATCTATCCAGTATACCATTATCAAATATTTTACATCATTTTCTCTTCTACTTTTTACTATATTATATATAACATTATATTTTTTATTATTATAATCGACTTCAGTATACAGTTCTTTACTTTCATTCAACACTTTTCTCAAACTCAAATTTGGAATAAAATCTTGTATCCCTTTCCCTAAAATGTTTCTTTCATTTATCATATTTGAAAATTTATTATTATACCAATTTATTCTTCCATCAAATTCCAAAACACAAAGTGGTATAGGTAAATTTAAAATAGCTTTTTTAGTAGTATCATCTATATCTATGGATAAATTTTCAATATATTTAGTCCATTCATCACGTCTTATATATCTGATTTTCAAATTATGATAAACTAAATATAAAAACACAATAAAAAAAGCAATTCCCAAATAAAAATTATAAAAAAACACCGTTAAACTCAATATAAATATTATAATAAAATACATATTAGTTTCAGGTAAACAAATCTTTAAATTTAGCTTATCTTTCATAAGCCCCTCCTAAATTACCTTCTTATCCTTCTAAAATCTACTACGGAATCTATCATCCCAATTATTGACATCATAAACAGCAAAGGTCCTATTAATATAGATACTACTAAAAGTATATTCTTAATTCCCTGTCTTACTTTTATTTTATCTAAAAAATAACTATATACACAAATTCCCTGAATTAAAAATATAATTAAAAACACTATTTCTGTATTTATAATTATTGTGTTATAATAAATTCCATTAATATCCTTTAGAATCATTGACAATAAATATATCAAAATTACTCCTATAAATATATTTCCTGGAAGTGCAAAATCTTTAATACTAGGCAATTTTTCATTATACCCTTTAGTTCTCCTCAATATAAATAACGACACAAAATAATTTGTAAAAGAAATTATTATAGACGGAATAATTATCACTATACTAGGTATAATTGTCAATATATATTCCATTATAAATGCTATTTTTGAGTTTTTTTCCATCGAATTTAATTGAGTTAAAAACTCTTGTTGCATATTTAAAGCTTGCTCAAACATTTTTATAGTTTGCTCTATTATATCAAAATTAAAAAATACTACAACTAACTTAATGTATATTACTATAGTTATAATAGATGCAAATGCTCCCCAAGATACAGCATTTACAGGCGACTTATTTTTATAAATATTGTATCCAATAAATACAGCTGGAACAAAAAATAATAAAAACACAGTTAAAGCATAAATTGGATTTGTTACAAACAGCAAAATAACCGAAGATACTACAATAGAAATAATTGAATGTTTTATTCCACACCTAGCTGTAATTATTATATAAGGAATTGAAATAAACAAAGCAAATAAACTTAAAAAAGGAATATTATTAACTAATATTGAAAATATAACACCTATGACTGATACAATACCTGCTTCTGTTAATCTTTGTCTATTGCTCATATTTATCAAAAAAATCACTCCCTAAATTTTATATGATCCTTTAATTTTGTCAAATCGTTATACCATTTTTCAACCTTATGTTCTTCATTTATGGCTATTATTATTTTTTCCCTCATTTTTTTATCTATATCAGAAAAATTAAATCCCAATCTTCTTCCCAATAAATAGGTTACCATTATTATATTTGCAAGAATATCCTGAATTACTTCATCAGTATAACTTGCCCCTTTTAACATTAAATCATATAGAGCAGCTATACTATTTAGCATTTCCGTTTTAAGCCATTCTATTATCTTTATATTTCTAGTAACCTCAAGTCCTCTATCTATTTTCAAAACATATCCCCCCTTAATATACAATTATACCATATAAAAACGTCCACTATATATAAAAAACGAGCCAAAAGGCTCGTTTTTATTAGTCTATTGTATATGGTAAAAGTGCTATATTTCTAGCTCTTTTTATAGCTGTAGTTAATTCTCTTTGATGTTTAGCACATGTTCCAGAAATTCTTCTAGGTAATATTTTACCTCTTTCTGTGATGTACTTAGATAACTTACTTACATTTTTATAATCTATTTTAGCGTTTTTGTCAGCACAAAAAGCACATACTCTTCTCTTACGACGTCTTCTTTTATTCACCACAAAACTTCCCTCCTTCTTCTTAGAATGGAATATCATCATCATCTAGTGCTTGAAAACCTTCTGGATCAAGCCCTACTGGCTCAAAATTTCTTTCAAGATTATCCGAAACTGAATTTTGAGATTCTAATCTATTTTTTGATTCTAAAAATTCTACTCTATCTGCAATAATCTCTGTTATATATCTTTTTTCTCCAGTTTGGGTTTCATAAGTTCTATTTTGAATTGAACCTTTAACAGACACTAATCTTCCTTTAGAAAGATAGTTAGCACAATTTTCTCCTGCTTTTCCCCAAACTACTATATTAAAAAAATCAGCTTCTCTTTTTCCTTCTTTGTTAGTAAAAGGTCTATTTACTGCTAACGAAAAGGTGGCTACTGGTTTTCCTGTTCCTGGAATGTACCTAAGTTCTGGGTCACGAGTTAACCTGCCCACCAAAACAACACTATTCATAAAAACACCACCTAATAAATACTATTACTCTTCAATATTAACAATCATATGTCTTATTACATTTTCATTGATTCTTAAATTTCTATCGATTTCTTTTGGTAACTCTGTATTAGCTGTAAAGTTCACTAATACATAGTATCCTTCAGTAAACTTTTGTATTGGATAAGCTAATTTTTTGTTACCCCATACATCAACATTTTCAACTTGTCCATTTACTGATTCAACCATTTCTTTAACTTTGTTTTGTACTTTTTCTTTTACTTCTTCTTCTACATTTGGTTTTAATACATAAATTAATTCATATTTTTTCATTATAAATTCACCTCCCTTTGGACTTAAACGGCCCTAACTTAATAGGGCAGAGAAATGAGACTAAGCTCATACCTTAAGATTTTATCACTTTTTTTAAAAAAAGTCAAACAAAATAAAATTCATAATTTAATCAAAATTAATGTATATAATATTTAAAATATGGCAATCATATAAGTAGATAGCCCCCACAACTTAATATTTTTCATCCCAATCTCCCCCTTACAATAAAAGGAGTGGTTCTATCCACTCCTAATTTTTTATATAAATTATTTATTAAGTACTTCTTTTAAAACTTTAGCAAGTCTTTTTACTCCTTCAACTATTCTTTCTTCTGTCATATTAGAATAATTTAATCTAAATGTATTCTCTTTACCTCCATTAGGGAAGAAAGATCCACCCGGAACAAAAGCAACATTATTTTCTAAGCACTTAGCCATAACATCTTTAGCATTTATATTTTCTGGAAGTTCTACCCAAGTAAATAATCCTCCTTCCGGATAAGTGTATTTTAATCCTTCTGGAAACTCATCTTTCATTGTTTGAAGCATTAAATCTCTACGTTTTTTATAAACAGCTTTAATTTTTTCTACATGTTTATCCAAATCATAAATTTCCATAAATTTAGCAACTTCTCTTTGTCCTATTGTAGATGTCTGTAAATCCGCACTTTGTTTTATCATTATGTATTTTTCTAGTATTTTTTTACTAGCTGCTACCCAACCGATTCTAAATCCTGGACAAAATATTTTGGAAAAACTTCCTAAAAATATAACTAATCCTTTCTCATCCATGGCTTTTAAAGAAGGTAGTATTTCTCCTTCAAATCTCAATTCTCCATAAGGATTATCCTCTATTACAGGCACTTCATATTTATTTATTATTTCCATGAATTTCTTGCGTCTTTCCATAGGCCAAGTTCTTCCTGTCGGATTTTGAAAATCTGGAATTACATAGATCATTTTAACATTTTCTGTAGTATCAAGTATTTTTTCAAGTTCTTCCATAATCATTCCATTTTCATCAGTCGGTACCTCTATAAACTTAGGTCCGTATGCTTTAAAAGCATTTAATGCACCTAAATAAGACGGACTTTCACATAATACTACATCGCCTTCATTTAAAAATATTTTTCCCGAAAAATCTAGTCCTTGTTGAGAACCACTTGTTATCAATATATCTTCATACGATACATCTGTTTTAAATTTAGTATTCATTCTATTTGCAATTGCTTTTCTTAAAGGAATAAAGCCTTCTGTTGCAGCATATTGTAAAGCTTGTTTTCCACCTTCTTCGAGAACTTTAATTGCAACTTCTTTCATTTCTTCTACAGGAAATAATTCTGGAGCTGGAAGTCCTCCTGCAAATGAAATTACTTCTGGCTTTTCTGTTAACTTTAACAGCTCACGAATTTCAGAAGCTTTAAGATTTTCCATGCGATCAGCAAATTTTACAGCCATAAAAACACCTCCAAAAATTATAAACATCAGGAAAACATTTTCCGAAGTCTATTTGAATATATTATATCACTTTTGATATAACTTGCCTACTTTTTAAAGAATATACAGAATATTCATTTTTCTATTTTTTGTAAATTTTTTAACTATCTTTTTCTTGTAAATCTTCCTTTTTTATTACTTTTTTTATTCTTTTTTCTAAATTTACTCTGTCAATCCATACTTGCTTGTTACATTTTTGGCATTTTATTCTAAAATCCATGCCACATCTCATTATTTCAAATACATTTCCTCCACAAGGATGACTTTTTCTCAATTCTACTATATCTCCTACATTTAACTTCATCGGCATTTTTATTTCCTCCTAACTCAACTTCAATATTTCTTTTTTTCCATTATTCAACTTAGTTACTTTAAATATTCCATAATATTCTATATCGAATTTTTTAATATTAAATTTTATATCTTCAAATGCCTTTTCTTCAAATTTTATTGAAAGTCCACAACTTGAACTTATTTCTCTAGGAGTTGGTATTGTTGTAATTACAAAATTCAGTTCTTTTAATATTTTTTCAAATCTTATAGCATGATGAGTTGAATTAAAAGTTATAACATATATACTACTACTCATATTATTTCTCCTTTAAAATTAAATATTTTAGAAAAATAGACTACAATCTAATTGTAGTCTATATTGATAATGTATTTGAAGCTCCTTTTAATTTTTCCACTATATCGTACATATTTGAAATTTTCCCAACCCTTAACTTATCTTTTAAGTTAAAGTAATCAAGGCATGTCCCACAAGATAATATTTCTACTCCTTCTTTTTCTAGCTTTTTCAAGTTTTCTATCGTTTCTTCATTTTCAGTAGTTAATTTTACTGCACTATTCACAAAAATAACAGCTTTTGGATAAGGCGTTATTTCTGTAAGAGTATATATAAATCCTTTTATAAGTATTTTTCCCAATTCATCAGACCCTCTACCCATACAATCAGAAGATATGTATATAACTTTATCTTCTTTATTTTCTGTTTTTATCATGCACTCTTTACATTCTATACTTTCCTCTTGTATATCTATGGATTCTTTTCCTTTATCAATTTCTATATAAAAAATATCATCTTTTTTATAAAATTTTGCACTACAATTCATTGAGTTAGCTAGCTTTAATACATTTTCTTTTGCTATTTCATTGTCAACCAAAGTAATAACTGTACCTTCTTTTATTTTATCCAATTCCTTTTTTGTTTTTATTACTGGTTGTGGACAAGCAAGCCCTCTTGCATCTACTTCTATTTTCATCTATTATCCCCCTTCACTTATTTAATAATTATTATAACATAATACTTACACTATATTTATTAAATATTTCTATAAAATTATTAAAATATTTAAATATAAAGTTGTACATATATAAATATTTTATCAATAAAGAATTATTTAAATCTATTATCAATTTTTCTTTTTCAAATAACACTAAAAACGGATGAAGCAATGTTAATATTAACAATAAAAATATTACTCCTTTAATACTTCCAAATACAAACCCCATTGATTTATTTAGTATTTTTAAAGGTGTAAATTTAAATACAGAATCTACAATATTTATTAACATCCCAAGTATAACATTTGATATAATAAATATTCCTAATATAACTGTAATTTCTATAAATACTTTAGTAATAACCTCTATTAATATATTTGTATTTACTATTTTTACAAAAATATTTTCTACAAAACTTTTAAAAAAATTATACATTTTTTGATCCTGTAATATATAATCCATTACAGGTTTATAATATATTTTACAAACTAACAGAGATATTATATATTTAAAAAAATTAAATAAAGACCTAATAAACCCTATATGAAATCCTTTTAATCCAAATAAAAAAATCATTATCACTATACCTATATCTATATAATTAAAATTCATAAAAACCTCCTAATTAATATTTAAAAATTCTATTGATCCCCTAAATACAACAATTAAATTTTTATCATCTAAACTCAAAACATCAACTATATCTTTTGAAAAGTCATATATCTTCTTATACTTTGTAAAATATATACTCCTATCTGAATAAATTATCTTTTCTTTTCCAATTTGTTTAATTCCCTGTACATTTTTTACAGGACACTTAATTATCTTTTTATTTCCTGTTTGATCAATATATATTAAATTTCCTGAATCATCTATAATTGTTATATAATCATTTATTAAATTAACGTATTTTACATTTTCATCTAAATTAATTTTATTTAATACATTAAATTCTCTATCTCGTATTTCCACTTCTGTAGGATCTATTAAATCTATATTGTCATCCACAAATATAGTTTTTACAAATACTTTATTTTCTATTTTATCAGAATACATTAATTCCCCTTTTTTATTATAATAAAATATATTATTGTATAAACTATCGTTCTCTACAGTATTTCCACTTATTAAAAAAGCTCCTGTATTTAAATCTGTTTCTACAAGATTTATAGTTATTTTTGGAATAGATATATCTTTTATTTCATTTCCATTTATATCATATATTTTTACCCCTTCTACTTCTACATTTGTAGAGTAATGTATTAAAAAACTATTATTTTTTAATGCTTTTATTATAATAGGTTTTTCTTTAATTCTTATTTTTTTAATTAAAGTTCCTTTTTTATCTACTATATACGCCTCTTTATTCATTCTATCTAATAAATATATATTAGAATTATCTGTATCAATGCTATAATTATCCATTCTTACGTTTAAACTAAATATTCTTTCAGCATTACTATTTATGTAATTTAAAGATTTTCCATCATATACCAAAAAACCTTGCCTGTATTTTAAAAAACTAATATTACTTTTATATCCCAAAGATATTTCTTTTATTTTATTTATTTTAACTTCAGAATTATTTACTTTATTTTTTATTAAACTTATAGTCTTAGAATTTAATAAAACTATTATCAAAATAGTTGCTAATATTACAATTTTACTTTTTTTCATATTTACTCCTTCTTTCATTTTTACTTCTAATTTTTATCATACAAAAAATAGACTCTATTATAAAGAGTCTATTAACCTATTCTTCTATTATATCCAATTCTTTATATATTTCTATTCCCTTTGTATAATATTCTAATTCTTTTTCTTTTGATAACTTAGAGTAAGTTTGAGCAAGTTGTATATATAAATCTGCTAATTCTTTTTTATCTCCTATTTCCTCTATTATATATAAACATTTTTTTAAATGTTCAATTGCTGTATTTAAATCTCCTTCTTTTTGATACACTTTTGCATAATACTTTAACGATTTATACTCCAATCTCTTATCTCTTATTCTTATAGAAATAGCCAACGCCTTTTTACCGTATTTCTTAGCATTTTCAAAATCGCATGTATCTATTAAAATATTTATATATTCAAACAATACATTAATTAATTCTCTATCTTCATATTCTCTTTTTGTTATATAAGCTTTTTTAACACACTCTAAAGCATCTTCATATTTTTTTAACTTACTATATATTTTAGACATAATAATTTGAGTTTTTGCAAATTCATTTTTTTTATTTTCTTCTTCATATATTTTCAAAGCTTTATTTAGATATTCTTTAGCTTCATCCCATTTTCCCATATCTAAAAGATTGCTTCCTATCAAAAACAAACTATCAGCTTTTTTCTTTATATTCTTCTCACTATCTTCTATTTCATGTATTTTTTTTGCATATCTCAAAGACTTTATATTATCTTCTAATTTAATATAACAATAAGACATATACGTATACAGCTCTTTTTTTATTTCATTATTTTTTATTTCATGTTCTAAAAAAAGGTTTTCTCCTTGAATAAATTTATCCAAAGCTACTTTATAAAAACCTTCTTCTAAATAAATTTTACCTATTTCTAAATAACATTGAATTATTTTTTCAAAATTTGACACCTTAATATTAAAAATCAAACTTCTTTCAAAATTATCTACAGCTAATTCATAATTTTTTTCATTTAAACAAATCAATCCTGACAAAAATTTAGCTTCTCCATAATTTTCATAAAGTTGATATTCTTTACAAATTTCTATAACTTTATTTATTTCCTCTTTAGCTTTTTCAAATTCTCCTGACTTTATATAAATTTTACATTTTGTCAACAAATTATTAGTTATTTTTTTTGCCTGAACATCTTTACTTTCCAATAAATAATCAATACTTACATCTAATTTTTTCGCAAAATACTCCAAAAGATCTTGACTAGGATATGACTTATCTCTTTCTATATGACTTATTTGAGCTGCTGTTATTCTATTACCTGCTAATTCTTTAAGTGTTAAATTTTTTTCTTTTCTAAGTTTTTTTATCTTTTCCCCTAGGCTAAGTATTTCCATATCTAGTCCTCCAAAACAAATTTATCTACTTTAAATTATAACTTATTAATAGGTCATAATACAACATTATAATTACTTAATTTCAGCAACTATACTTTTTAAAGCCTGTAACGCTTTATTTATCTCTTCTTTATTGTTAAAATATCCTATACTAAATCTAACTGTTCCTTGCTCAAATGTCCCTAATGTTTTATGTGCAAGCGGAGCACAATGAAGTCCAGACCTTGTCGCTATATTAAACACAGAATCTAAAACATAACTAATTTCTGACGAATCTTCTTCTCCTACATTTATAGATACTACTGATGATTGCTTTTTACTATTTTTAGGTCCATATATTTTTACCATAGGTATTTCTTTTAATCCATCTATAAAATACTGAGTTAATTCCTCTTCATACCTTCTTATTTTATCAATACCTTCTTTTAATATAAATTTAACTCCTTCATTTAACCCTGCTATTCCAGGAGTATTAGGAGTTCCTGATTCATATCTATCAGGTATTATATGAGGCTGAGTAAGTTCTTCAGATTTACTTCCCGTTCCACCTTCTCTTAACTGATTTAATTTAACTCCTTCTTTTAAATAAAGTACTCCTGTTCCTTGAGGCCCTAATAATCCTTTATGTCCAGGAAGTGCTAACATATCTATATTCATTTTTTTCACATCAATATCATAAACACCTGCTGTTTGAGCTGCATCAACTAAATATGTTATATTCATTTCCCTGGCAATTTTTCCTATAGCTTCTATATCAACAATTGTTCCACATACATTTGAAGAATGTGTCGTTACTATAAGCTTTGTATTTTTCTTTATAGCTTTTTTTATATCATCAGGGTTCAATTCTCCTAGTTCATTACACTGTACAATTGTATTTTCCACACCTATTTTTTCTAACTCTTTAATAGGTCTTATAACAGAATTATGTTCCATACTTGTTGTAATAATGTGATCTCCTTTTTGAACAATTCCTTTTATAGCTAAATTTAAGGAATCTGTAGCATTATATGTAAATATAATATTCATAGGATTATCTATATTAAACAATTTAGACAAATTTTCTCTTGCTTCATATATTATTCTTCCTGCTGATAAAGCTAATTTATGACCTGCTCTACCAGGATTTGCGCCATAATTTTTCATACAACTCAACACTGCTTCATAAACTTCTTCAGGTTTTGGAAAAGTAGTTGCAGCATTATCTAAATAAATCATAAAAATTTCCCCCTAAGCTTCTCTTTCTAATATGTACCCTAATATATTTTCAAGTTCTTCTTCATTGTAGTATTCTATTTCAATTTTTCCTTTCTTCTTTCCTCTTGATATATTCACTTTTGTTCCAAATAAATTTCTCAATCTATCTTCTATTTCTATAATAAATGGATCTTTATATTTTTTGTTAGTCTTAACATCTTTTTTTTCAACTATGTTTTTAGCTAAAGCTTCTGTTTCTCTTACAGAAAGTCCTTCTTTTTCTATTTTCTTAGCTATTTCATACTGAACATCTTTATCTTCTATTCTAAGAAGTGCCTTTCCATGGCCTGGAGTAATTTTATTTTCTTCAATGAGTTTTATAACATTTTCTCCCAAATTCAAAAGTCTCAAAGTATTAGTTATATGAGGTCTACTTTTACCAACAGCCTCTGATATCTCTTCTTGTGTAACTTTATAATTCTCTATAAGGCTTTTATATGCTAAAGCCTCCTCTATAGCATTTAAATCTTCTCTCTGTAAATTTTCAATAAGCGCTATTTCCATTATATCTTTAAGAGGAAGATTTTTTATCACTGCAGGAATTTCTTTTAAACCAGCCATCTTAGCAGCTCTAAATCTTCTTTCTCCTGCTATAATCATATATCCATCATCTTCTTTTTTTACCACTATGGGTTGTAAAACTCCATAATTTTTTATAGATTCAGAAAGAATTTCCAATTTCTCTCTGTCAAATATCTTTCTCGGCTGGTCTGTATTTGCATATAATTTGTTTATATCTAAATTAACTATTTCTTTATCACTTAAATTATCTTTTACATTCGGTATTAAAGCGCTCAAGCCTTTTCCTAACCTATTTTTAGCCATCTTATATCACATCCTCTTCTAAATCAATAAATTCTTCGGCAAGTTCAGTATATGCTAAAGAGCCCTTACACTTAGGATCATAATATATAACAGGTTTACCATGGCTAGGTGCTTCAGCAAGCCTTACATTTCTCGGAACAATTGTTGTATACACGCTTCCCTTAAAATATTTTTTTACTTCTTCAACTACTTGAATAGAAAGATTTGCCCTGCCATCAAACATACTCAAAACAACTCCTTGAATCTCAAGCTTTGGATTGAGATTTTCCTTAACTAAAGAAATAGTACCCATTAGTTGACTAACACCCTCTAAAGCATAATACTCACATTGTATAGGAATTAAAACACTATCTACCGCTACAAGAGAATTTATAGTTAACATTCCTAAAGATGGAGGGCAATCTATAAATATGTAATCATATTCCTCTTTTACTTCATCTAATATATTTTTTAAGACAAACTCTCTATTATCCATCCCTGTAAGTTCAATTTCAGCTCCAGCTAGTTCTGTTGAGGAAGGAAGTACGTATATATTTTCAAATTCAGTTTTTACAATTATATCCTTTACATTCTTTTCTCCCAACAAAACATTATATACTGTATAATCGACATCTTCTTTTTCTATTCCAAAGCCACTAGTTGTATTTCCTTGGGGATCTAAATCCACAACTAAAATTTTCTTACCTAATTTTCCTATACATGCACTTAAATTTACATTTGTCGTGGTTTTGCCAACTCCCCCCTTTTGATTAAAAACAGCAATTATCTTGCCCATTTAAATTCCCCCTTTACCTCTCTTTAAAACTTTGAAAAAAAGATTACCGATACAACAGTAATCTTAAACCTTAGGAATTTTAACTACAACTTCTATATGATCTCCCTTATCTAACTCTTTATACTTTGCATTTATCCCTGTATCAATTATTGCATTATAAGCACTTTTTAAAGTATTTAAATAAATTCTAAAATTAAGAGCAGCTTTTACTTTTTGTTTTTTTTCAGGTTCTTTAGGACTTGTTAAATCATCTAGTATATCTTTTATTATTTTTTCTGTTTTCTTAACAGTTAAATCATTTTTTATTATCGTATCCAAAACCTGCATTCTAAGTTCATCATCTGGCAACTTAAGAAGTGCTCGAGCATGCCTTTCAGTTAAATTATTTTCAAGCAATTTTTCCTTTATTTCATCTGAAAGTCTAAGTATTCTGAGTTTATTTGCTATTGTAGATTGATTTTTCCCAAGTTTTTGAGCAAGTTGATGTTGAGTAAAATTATAATCTTTTATTAAGTTTTCATACCCTAAAGCTTCCTCTATAAAATTTAAATCTTCTCTTTGTAAGTTTTCTATAAGAGCTAAAATTGCCGAAGATTCATCTGAAAGATTATTAATTATAGCAGGAATATTTCTAAGTCCTGCAATTTTAGCAGCTCTCAATCTTCTTTCTCCTGCAACTAACTCATATCTACTATCACTTATTTTTCTTACCGTAATAGGCTGAAGTATACCAAATGCTCTAATAGACTCACTTAATTCATGTAGTGCTGCCTGCGAAAAACTCTTTCTAGGTTGATACGGATTTGGAATTATACTATCTATAGGTATTTCCATAACTTTTCTACCTTCCATAATACCCCTCTCTTCAGAAGAAATATGATAAAATTTGTTTTATCTTAAATAATACTTTCTCCAAAAACATTCATATCCCTTCTATGTTTTCTATATTTTCATGCTACATCTTAGCTTATTTCTCGGGAAATACGTTTCTTTTTTGACAGTGTTCTTATTACTTTATAGGATTTTTTGATGGTTTACCTGCCTTTCGAGGATATTTTGTTGGAGTATTTTTTATTTTTTTCAAAATCAATATATTGTGATTTATGTCTGTAAAAGGAAGTTTCACATCTACTTTTTCTACAAATTCCATCCCCAAAATCTCTATTGCTTTTTCAGATTCTTTTAATTCTTCATAAATTGATGGTCCCTTTAAACAAACAAAATATCCCCCTACTTTTATAAAAGGTGTACAATATTCAAGTAATATCGGCAGTGAAGCAACAGCTCTAGCTGTAGCCACATCATATTTTTCTCTATAATCCTCATCTTTTCCAAAATCTTCTGCTCTGCCATGGATAAATTCAACATTATCTAAATCAAGAGAATTACAAACTTCCCTCAAGAAATTAATTCTCTTATTTAACGAATCAAGTAAAGTCAAATTTATATTTTCCAAACATACCCTTAACGGTATGCCTGGAAAACCCGCACCAGTTCCTACATCTATAATTTTGTCATAATCCTTTATATACCCTGTTAAAAGACATGACACTGAATCTATAAAATGTTTTATATAAATTTCCTTTTCATCTTCTATTGCTGTCAGATTTATATTTTTATTCCACTCGATAAGCAAATTTTTATATTTTTCAAATTTATCTATTTTTAAATCATCTACAGATATGTTGAGTTCTTCTAATCCTCTTTTCAAAATTTCTTTATTTTTCAATGTTTTCACCTCTTTTAATCTGCTCAAGATATATTAAAAGAACAGATATATCAGCTGGAGATACTCCTGATATACGAGAAGCCTGTCCTATTGAAATCGGTCTTATATCATTTAACTTTTGTCTTGCTTCAAGTCTTAATCCATCTATTTTAGAATAATCAATATTTTGTGGAAGCTTTTTATTTTCTAATTTTTTAAATTGATCTATTTGCTTTAACTGTTTATCTATATACCCTTCATATTTTGCAATTATTTGACATTGTTCTTTCACTGTTTCTAATATTTCTGTCTGTGGTCCTTTCCCTATACGTTCTAAAACTTCATAATCAAACTCAGGTCTTTTCAAAAACTCATAAAGTGACATTCCTGTATTTATTTTAGGTAAATTCATTTCTTCTAGTATATTATTTATCTGTTTTGGTGTAACTCTTTCTGTTTTTAATCTATCAATTTCTTTATCTAATTGTTCTTTTTTAATTTTATATTTTTTATATCTTTCCTCTGTAACAAGTCCAATTTTATATCCCTTTTCTGTTAGTCTTAAATCTGCATTATCTTGTCTAAGAAGTAATCTATATTCACATCTTGATGTCATCATTCTATAAGGTTCATTAGTTCCCTTGGTAACTAAATCATCTATCAATACCCCTATATATCCCTCTGATCTATCCAAAATAAAAGGTTCTTTTCCTTGAATTTTAAGAGAAGCATTAATACCTGCTATAAGTCCTTGAGCTGCAGCTTCTTCATAACCAGATGTTCCATTAAATTGTCCTGCACTAAATAAATTCTCAATACCTTTTATTTCAAGTGATGGCTTTAATTGAGTTGGATCTATACAATCGTATTCTATAGCATATGCAGGTCTCATTATTTTACAATTTTCAAGTCCTGTTATAGATTTATACATATCAATTTGAACTTCATAAGGAAGACTTGTAGATATTCCTTGTATATACATTTCTTTCGTATCAAGTCCTTCAGGCTCTATAAAAGTTTGATGTGTTAGTTTATCACTAAATCTAACAATTTTATCTTCTATAGAAGGACAATATCTAGGCCCAACACTTTCTATCTCTCCACTATACATAGCAGATCTTTTTATATTATCCATTATTATTTTATGAGTTTTTTCAGTTGTTCTAGTTAAATAACATGGTTCTTGTCTTACTTCTAATTCATCGTTCATAAATGAAAAAGGTATTATTTTCTCATCACCTTTTTGTATTTCCATTTTCGAAAAATCAATACTGTCTCTATGAATTCTCGCTGGAGTTCCTGTTTTAAATCTTCTCATTCTAAGCCCTAATTTTACCAAACTGTCAGTTAAGTATTTAGAATACCCAAGAGCATTAGGCCCTTCATAAAAACTCACTTCTCCTATATATATTTTAGAATTTAAATATACTCCAGTCGACAATATTAAAGCCTTACAATAATAATTTGCACCTAATTTTGTAGATACTCCCTTAACCACATTACCTTCTGATATAACTTCTACTACTTCATCCATAATTAAATCTAAATTTTCTTGATTTTCTAATGTATTTTTCATCTCTTTATGATATTTATATTTATCAGCTTGAGCTCTTAAAGAATGTACAGCTGGTCCTTTAGCTGTATTTATCATTCTACTTTGTATAAATGTTTTATCTATATTAATTCCCATCTCTCCACCAAGTGCATCTATTTCTCTAACTAAATGTCCTTTTCCAGTTCCTCCTATAGATGGATTACATGGCATTAGTGCTATTGAATCTAAAGACATAGTTATAACTAATGTTTTACAACCCATTCTAGCTGAGGCCAATGCCGCTTCACACCCTGCATGACCTGCACCAACTACTATAACATCGTATTCTCCTCCATTAAATTTCATATTAAACCTCCTTATGTTTCACGATAAACAATACTCTACATTTTTTTATTTTCCTATACAAAAATCTCTAAATATCGTATCAAGTAAATCTTCTGAAACAGTATCTCCACTTACCTCGCCCAAATAAGTCCATACATCTTTAAAATCAACCTCTATAAAATCCAAAGGCATATTTTCTTTTATCGCTTTTATTCCATCATTTATAGAGTCTATTGCTTTTTTAAGAGCATTTTTATGTCTTATATTTGTAATCATAACAGTATTTTTTTGTGAAACATCTCCTTTATAAACCATGTTTGCAATTTCATCTTCTAGTTTTTCTATTCCAATTCTCTGAATAGCAGATATCTTTATTATTCTATGTTCATCTATATATTCTTTTATTATTTCTTCATCTAACTTTGATGGTAAATCACTTTTATTTATTAAAACTATTGCTTGTCTATCTTTTATTTTTTGAAGTATATCTATATCTTCTTCAGATAACTCTCTTGAAGCATCTAAAACAAGTATAACCAAATCAGCTTTTTCAAAAAACTCTTTTGATTTTTCTACACCTATTTTTTCGACAATATCATCAGTTTCTCTTATACCTGCTGTATCTATTATTTTTAATGGAATTCCTTTTATATTTACAAATTCCTCTATTACATCTCTTGTAGTTCCTGGTATATCCGTAACTATAGCACGAGATTCTTTAAGAATAGCATTCAAAAGAGAAGATTTCCCTACATTAGGCTTTCCTACAATAACTGTCTTAAGTCCATCTCTCATTATTTTTCCTGTTTCAGCAGTTTCATAAAGTTTTACTATATCATTTTTTAATTCTTGAGATTTATTATATAAAGTTTCATAAGTTATATGTTCCACATCTTCATCTGGAAAATCTATAGAAACTTCTATATGAGCAAGTATTTCTGTAGCCTTATCTCTAAGTTTTTTTATCTGTGAAGAAAGACTACCTTCCAGTTGATTTTGAGCTATATCATAACTCAAATCAGTTTTTGCTCTTATAACATCGATTACTGCTTCTGCTTGAGATAAATCTATTCTACCGTTTAAAAATGCTCTCTTTGTAAATTCTCCAGGTTCAGCAAGTCGTGCTCCTTTTTTAAGTACAAGCTCTAATATTTTTTTTACAGACAAAAATCCGCCATGGCAATTTATTTCAATTACATCTTCTTTAGTATAAGTGTAAGGTGCTTTCATATAAGCAACTAATACCTCATCTACTATTTTATCATCTTCTAATATATTTCCATAAATCAAAGTTCTAGGATTATATTCTTTTATCTTTTTGCCACTAACTGATTTAAATATATCTTCTGCTATATCTAAAGATTGTTTACCACTTATTCTAACTATACCAATACCGCCTTCACCTGGAGCAGTAGCAATAGCTGCAATAGTATCATCTATATACAAAAAAATCACCTCTTTAAAATTAATTTAAAATAAACCCCCTAAATTTAGGAGGTTTTAGATTTTAAACTTATAACAACTTTTCTATTTGGATCTACCCCTTCACTATGAGTAGTTACATAAGGATTATTTTGAAGCGCTGAATGAATTATTCTTCTTTCATAAGGGTTCATAGCTTCAAGCTTTATAGTTTTTTTGTTTTTTACTACAATTTTAGCTAATTTCCCTGCATATCTTATCAGTGATTGTTCTCTTTTTTCTCTATAATTTTCTATATCTATTAAAACTCTTATTTTTCCCTTTGCGCTTTTATTCACTACTAAGCTTGTCAAAAATTGAAGAGAATCAAGAGTATCTCCTCGTCTTCCAATCAAAGCTGTAGTTTCTTCTCCTTTCAAATTTATAATCAAATCATCATCTTTCTTTAATATTTCAATTTCTCCATTGATATTCATAGAATTTAATATATCTTGAATAAAACTTCTTGCAATTTCTTCACTTTTATCTTTTAAAGTTACTCTTATTTTACCCAATTTGTTACCTATAATTCCCAAAAATCCTCTAGTCGGTTCTTCTAAAATTTCTACATCTACATCTTCTCTAGTAACATTTAATTCATCTAAAGCTTTACTCAAAGCTTCTTCTATAGTTTTCCCTGTTACCTCCAAAACATTCATTATTCTACTCCTCCTTAAGCTTAGCAGGCTTTATTATAAATTGCTGTTGTACAATTTGGAACACATTAGTTACAACCCAATATAAAGTTAAACCTGCCGGAAAACTTCTCCCCCACCAAAATATCATTATAGGTAAAAGATAAAGCATAACAAGTTGAGATGAGTCTTTTCTAGATTCTTTTGAAATCATCATTGCCGATGATATGTAAGTAGTGACTCCAGCTAATAAAGGCAAAACTATTTTTTCTGGATCTGATAAATTGCTAAGCCATAAAAAACTAGTATCTATAGCTTTATATGCAGCTTCTGATCCAAATACATACTCAGCAGGATTTCTTAAAGCTCTATAAAGTCCAAATATTATAGGCATTTGTATCAAAAGAGGTAAACATCCTGCCATTGGATTAACCTTATTTTCCTTATAAAGTTGCATTATCTTTTCATTCATCTTTTGCTGATCATTTTTATATTTTTCTTGTATTTCTTTTATTTTAGGCTGTATTTCCTGCATTGCTTTCATAGATTTAGTTTGACTTAAAGTCAAAGGAAGAAGTGCCAACTTCACAAGTACAGTAAATACAACTATTGACCATCCATAATTACCAATTATATTATATACTATCTTTAACAATGCACCTAAAGAATTAGCGAACAAAATAAAAACCTCCCATATACAATTATGTTATTATTTTGCACTCTCCCTCCATTTGCTCACGCTAAAATGAGGGCTTCTTGATGTATCCAAGAACTTTTCCTGCTTCATAGACCTCTCAATCTACTATCTCCACAGGCTATCCCCGTAAGGCCTACGGTTCTTATTTATAACGATGAATACCATCTATCTATTTTATGAAGTTTTCTTCCATACCACTTTGCTTTATTTTAAAGGATCATATCCTCCTTCGTGAAATGGATGACACTTTAAAATTCTCTTTATAGACAAATAAGACCCTTTAAAAAATCCGTACTTTTTCAAAGCCTCTATAGCATATTGAGAACAAGTAGGATAAAATCTACAGGTCTTACCTTTAATCGGAGATATATATTTTTGATAAAACTTTATAATAGTTATACACAATTTTGACATAATATAATCTCCTTATCTTTTTATAATATTAGCTTTTTTAAACAAATTTATCATTGATTTTTTTATAGAATCAAAATTTGAATCCTTTGCGGCAACTCTAGATATAAAAACTATGTCATAACCTATCTTAATTTTTTCATCTTTACTAATTAACCTAAAATTTTCTCTTATAAGTCGTCTAACATTATTTCTTACTACACTTTTTCCAACCTTTTTAGACACAGAAAAACCTACCCTATTTATTCCTAAGTTGTTTTCAAGTACATACATTACCAACAATCTGTTCGCAAAAGATTTCCCTTTTTTATACACTTGTCTAAAATCAGAATCCTTTTTTATACCTTGAGCATTTACAAAATTCATCTACAATTTCCTCCAGCCTAAAAATTACACAAAAGGGCCACATTAAGCGGCCCTTATAAACTAAGCTGTTAATCTTTTTCTACCTCTTGCTCTTCTTCTTTTTAAAATATTTCTACCACTTTTAGTCTTCATTCTCTTTCTAAATCCATGTTCTTTTTTTCTTTGTCTTTTCTTTGGCTGATAAGTTCTTTTCACCTAAAACACCGCCTTTCCATGAATATTATTCTATTTAAAATTTTATTATTACTTCACCATTAAAAGTGAGCATACTACTTAATAAATTATATAGATATTATTTTTTATTGTCAATGAAATTTTTTAATGAATAAAAAATTATATATTTTCATATAAATTCAAAATAAATATTATTTTTACAAATACAGATAAATTTTTATATTAATTTTAATCAAACCTGTGTATAATTTTATCTACACCCGTTTTTTGTTGTGGATAAATTACTTTTATTATATTGAACTTTATTTTAATATTTGATATTATATTTTTACCTGTTGATAATGTTGATAAAAACATAAAAAGTTATCCAGATTATACACACCCTGTGGATAACATTGTGTATAATATTTTATTTTGTCCAAAATTTTTTTATTTAAGCTTGAAATTTAATATATTTTTTTTCACATAATTTTATCAACATATTCTTGATAATTTTTTTGTTTTTAAAAGTTATTCAGATTTATCCACAACAATTCACTATTTTTCCACAATCTTATACACAATATCACACTGTATTACAAAAAATTTTTCATTTTCAAAAGCCTGTTGATAACTCTGTGGAAATTGTTGACTAAACAACTACAATAGGAGGTCACTAATATGGATTTAATTTCCTTGTGGGAACATGCTCTCAAATTAATAAAAACTGAACTTACTACTGCAAGTTTTAATGCTTTTTTCAAACCTATTGAGCCTCTTAAAATAAAAAATAATACTATATTACTATCTGTTCCCAACGACTTTACAAAAGGAATATTAGAGGCTAGATATATGAATCTACTTGAAGGATCTATAAATCAGATTTCTTCAATTAAATATAAAATAAAATTTATTTTAGATGAAGAAGAACTAAAAGATTTCGAAAATGAAAATAAATCAAAAATAGAAATACCTAGTTATTCAAATTTAAATCCAAAATATACATTCGATACTTTCGTAATAGGAAATAGTAATAGATTTGCTCATGCAGCTTGTGTAGCCGTTGCAGAAGCTCCAGCTAGAGCATATAACCCTTTATTTTTATATGGTGGAGTTGGACTCGGAAAAACTCATTTAATGCATGCTATTGGTCATCACATATTAAGTCATACAAAAAAATTAAAAGTAGTTTACGTTTCATCAGAAAAATTTACAAATGAACTTATAAATTCAATAAAAGATGATAGAAACGAAGAATTTAGAAATAAATACAGAAATGTAGATGTTCTGCTTATAGATGATATTCAATTTATAGCTGGTAAAGAAAGAACTCAAGAAGAATTTTTCCATACATTTAATGCACTACATGAAGCAAATAAACAAATAATAATATCTAGTGATAGACCCCCTAAAGAAATCCCTACATTGGAAGATAGATTAAGATCTAGATTTGAAATGGGACTTATAACTGATATTCAACCACCTGACTTTGAAACTAGAATGGCTATACTCAGAAAAAAAGCTCAAATGGAAAACATATTAGTTCCTAATGAAGTAATGACTTATATAGCTAAAAATATAAAATCTAATATTAGAGAATTAGAAGGAGCTTTAACCAGAGTAGTTGCATATTCATCTCTTACAAATAAAGAAATAACTTTTGATTTAGCAATTGAAGCTTTAAAAGATATAATGTCATCTTCAAAACCTCAAGAAATAACAGTAAATTTAATAAAAGAAAAAGTCTCAAAATATTTTAACATAAAAATGGAAGACTTTAATTCAAAAAAAAGAACAAGAGCCATAGCATATCCAAGACAAATAGCAATGTACTTATGTAGAGAACTAACAGATCTTTCTCTTCCTAAAATAGGTGAAGAATTTGGAGGAAGAGATCATACAACAGTAATACATGCTCATGATAAAATACACAATGAAATAAAAACAAACTCTGATACAAAAGAAAAAATAAATAAAATAATAGAAGATTTGAAAGGTTAATTATCCACAAGCAACAGTGGATAATATCTTAATAAATTGTTAATAATTTTGATTTTTCTATTTTCATGTTAATATGTTGATAAATTGTGGATAATTATTAACATATTATCAACACACAAACACTAATAATATCAATACATTCAATGCATTATCCACATTTCCACAGGCCCTATTACTACTACTATTATATTTTTTGTTATATATATATTTTTATTCATTCAAAGGAGGTCATCCAAATTGAAAATAATTTGCAATCAAAAATTACTAGCTAATAAAGTAGGTACTGTTCAAAAAGGAGTATCAAATAAAACAACAATACCTATATTAAAAGGAATACTTATTGAAACTATTGATAACAAAATAAAATTAATTGGAAATGATTTAGAATTAGGTATAGAAACTTTTTTAGATGGAGAAATAATAGAAGAAGGGTCTATTGTTATAGATTCAAAATTATTTGGAGATATAATTAGAAAATTACCAGATTCTTTTGTAGAAATAACAACTGATACAGAAAATAATGTATATATAAAATGTGAAAATTCTGAGTTTAAAATTAAAGGACATTCTTCTGAAGAATATCCTAAACTTCTTGATGTAGATGAAAATAGATTTTATGAAATTTCTCAAAATTTATTTAAAAACATGATAAAACAAACTGTTTTTGCTATATCTCAAGATGAAACAAAACCTATATTAATGGGAGAACTTTTAGAAATTGAAAATAATAATATAAGTTTGGTTGCTATAGATGGATATAGATTAGCTATAAGAAGTGATAAAATCGAAAATTTTATAGGAAATAGTAAAGTAATAATACCGGGAAAGGCTTTAAATGAAGTGAATAAAATACTATCTGAAGAAGGAAATTTTAAAATAGCTTTTACTGATAAACATTGTTTATTTTTAATTAAAGATACAAAAATAATAACAAGACTTTTAGAAGGTGAATTTATTAATTATAGACAACTTATTCCTCGTGAATATAATTTGAGAGTACAAGTAAATACAAAAAAACTTTTAAATAGTATAGAAAGAGCTTCGCTTTTAGCAAAAGAAGGAAAAAATAATTTAGTTAAATTTTCCATAAGAGACGATAATATGATAATAACATCTAACTCTGAAATTGGTAATGTTTATGAAGAAGTTCCAATACTACTAGAAGGTGAAGATTTAGATATAGCATTTAATTCAAGGTATTTTATAGAAGCTTTAAAAATAATAGATAGTGAAGAAATATATTTAGAATTCACTACAAATGTAAGTCCATGCATATTAAAACCAGTAGATGAAATTGAATATATATATTTGCTTTTACCAGTTAGAATATCAGCTAATGCATAGACCCAACAATATTGTTGGGTTTTTATAATATTTTTATGATATAATTATATAATGCATTAAAAATAGGAGGAATTGCTAATGAAAGAAATTAAAATAAATTCAGATTTTATAAAATTAGATCAGCTTCTTAAGTTATTAAATATAACTTCCACTGGAGGATATGCTAAAATAATTATTCAACAAGGAAATGTTAAGGTAAATGGAGAAATTGAATATCGAAGAGGAAAGAAAATAAAACCTGGAGATATTGTAGAAGTTGAAGGAATGAGTATAAAAGTACTATCAGAATAGGAGTGCTTTTTGTGTATTTAAAAAGTTTAAAACTCATTAATTATAGAAATTACGATGAAGAATATTTAAATTTTAATAAAAATATAAATCTATTATTGGGTAAAAATGGTCAAGGAAAAACAAATATACTAGAAGCCATATATTTATTATCTATAGGAAAATCATTTAGAACAAATAAAGATAAAGATTTAATAAAATTTGATAAAAAAAATAGTTATGTAGGTGGATTATTTGAAAAAGGAAAAGAAGAAAATATTATCGAAATAGTTATCGGAAGGGATAGTAAAAAAGGTGTTAAAATAAATAAAATTTCAATAAAAAAAATATCTCAATTATTAGGGAATTTAAATGTTGTTATTTTTTCTCCTGAAGATTTAAAATTAGTAAAAGAAGGTCCTAAAGAAAGGCGAAAATTTATAGACAGAGAAATAAGTCAAATAATTCCACTTTATTATAATTATATTTTAAATTACAATAAAATACTGTTTCAAAGAAATAAGTTATTGAAATCTAATTATATAGATAAAAATTTATTAGATATATACGATGAAAAACTTTCTGATTATGGAAGTTATATATATCTTTATAGGAGAGATTTTGTAAAAAAAATAGATACATTAGCGAGATTAATTCATAAAAAACTGACAGATGAAATTGAAGAACTCAACATAAAATATATAAATCAAATAAATATAAATGTTGATGATACTTACGGTGATATAAAGTATAAATTTTTAAAAAAGTTAAAAAGCAATAAAATTATAGATATACAAAATAAAACTACTAAAATTGGACCACATAGAGATGATATAAGTATTTTTATAAATTCATTAGATGTTAGGTTATATGGCTCACAAGGTCAACAAAGAACAGCATCAATATCATTGAAATTATCTGAAATAGAACTTATAAAAGAAGAAATAGGAGAATATCCAATTCTTTTACTTGATGATATATTCAGTGAATTAGATCAAAAAAGACAACAACTACTAGTAGATAGTTTTGAAAATGTTCAAATATTTATTACTAGTGCCGAAGATTCTCATAAAAGGATTTTTAAAAATAAAGAAGTAAATATATTCTATGTTGAGGAAGGAAGAGCTATCTATTAGGAGGATTTTAATATGTTTTTGCATTTGGGTGGAGATTGTAATATTTTAATTAGCGATATAATTTTTATACTTGATTCACAGTCAATTTTAAAATCTAAAAATTGTGTGAATTTTTTTGAGCAAATAGAAAAAAACAATAAAATAATAAGGTTGACAAAACAAAATCCTAAATCCATTGTAGTTACAAAATATAAAGAAAATTTTATAATATATTATTCACCTATTTCATCATTAACTCTTTTAAAAAGAGCAGGATTTAGCAATTCTGATTCCTTGGAAACGGAGGTAACATAATGAATCAAGAATATGGAGCAAGTCAAATTCAGGTATTAGAAGGTCTTGAACCTGTAAGAAAAAGACCAGGAATGTATATAGGATCAACTGGACCTAGAGGACTTCATCATTTAGTTTATGAAGTTGTAGATAATAGTATAGATGAGGCTTTGGCTGGTTATTGTAGTGAAATATATGTTGCATTAGAAAATGATGGTAGTGTTGTTGTTGTAGATAATGGACGTGGTATTCCTGTTGAAATACATCCTCAAACAGGTAAATCTACTGTTGAAACTGTTTTAACTGTACTTCATGCAGGTGGAAAATTTGGTTCTGGTGGATATAAAGTTTCAGGTGGACTTCATGGAGTTGGAATATCAGTAGTAAACGCATTATCGGAATGGGTTGAAGTTACTGTAAAAAGAGATGGAAAAATTCACAATCAAAGATATCAAAGGGGAAATCCTATAACAGGTCTTAATGTTATAGGAGATACAAATGAAACTGGAACATCTGTAAGATTTAAGCCAGATCCTACTATATTTGAAGAAGTAGAATTTAAGTATGAAACATTAGAGCATAGACTTAGAGAATTAGCTTTTTTAAATAAAGGCATTAAGATAATTTTAGAGGATAAAAGAATTGATAAACAAAAGAAAAAGGAATTTCACTATGATGGTGGACTTATTGAATTTATAAAACATTTAAATAAAACTAGAAATGCAATTCATGATGATATAATTTATTTTGAAAAAAAAGTAGGAGAATATATTGTTGAAATTTCAATGCAATATACTGATGTGTACACAGAAAACATATATTCTTTTGCTAATAATATAAATACACATGAAGGTGGTAGTCATTTAAGTGGATTTAAAACTGCACTTACTAGAACTTTAAATGATTATGCTAGAAAAAATAATTTTATAAAAGAAAAAGATTCTAATTTATCAGGAGAAGATATAAGAGAAGGTCTTACTGCTATAGTTTCTGTAAAAATACCAGAACCTCAATTTGAAGGACAAACTAAAACTAAACTTGGAAATACAGAAATAAGAGGTATTGTTGAAGGTGTTACAGTTGAAGAATTTGGAGCATTTTTAGAAGAAAATCCATCTAGCGCAAGAATTATAGTAGATAAAGCATTGAGAGCTCAAAGAGCAAGAGAAGCTGCTAAAAAAGCTAGAGAACTTACAAGAAGAAAAAATGTATTAGAGAGCACTTCTCTTCCGGGAAAACTTGCAGATTGTTCGGAAAAAGATGCTTCTAGAAGTGAAATATTTTTAGTAGAAGGGGATTCTGCTGGAGGATCTGCAAAACAAGGGAGAGATAGAGCAACTCAAGCAATTCTTCCTTTAAGAGGTAAAATATTAAATGTCGAGAAATCTAGACTTGATAAAATATTAAATTCAGAAGAAATAAGAAATATGATAACTGCTTTTGGGTGTGGAGTTGGAAATGAATTTGATTCTTCAAAACTTAGATACCATAAAATAATTATAATGACAGATGCTGATGTAGATGGAGCTCATATTAGAACGCTTTTATTGACATTTTTCTTTAGATATATGAGACCTTTAATTGATAATGGATATGTTTATATAGCACAACCTCCTCTTTATAAAATAAAAAAAGGTAAACAAGAATATTATGCTTATTCAGATAAAGAATTGAATGAAACTTTAGAGAAAATTGGAAGAGGTTCAGTAGATATCCAAAGATATAAGGGACTTGGAGAAATGAATGCCGAACAGCTTTGGGAAACTACTATGAATCCAGAAACTAGAACTCTCCTTCAAGTTTCTATACAAGATGCAGCTCTAGCTGATGAAATATTTTCGATGCTTATGGGAGATAAAGTAGAACCTAGAAGAAATTTCATAGAAGAAAATGCAAAATATGTAGATAATTTAGATATATAGTAAGAAAGGGGATGTTTGAATGAATGATAATAAGGATAGGATAATCCCTGTTGAAATAGAAGAAGAAATGAAAAAATCTTATATAGATTATGCTATGAGTGTAATTGTTGGTCGTGCACTTCCAGATGTAAGAGATGGATTAAAGCCTGTTCATAGAAGAATACTTTATGCTATGAATGAACTTAATTTGATGCCTGATAAGTCATATAGAAAATCTGCCCGTATTGTTGGGGATGTTTTAGGTAAATATCATCCTCATGGAGATAGTGCAGTATATCTTGCTATGGTTAGAATGGCACAAGATTTTTCAACTAGATATCCATTAGTAGATGGCCATGGTAATTTTGGTTCTATAGATGGAGATTCGCCTGCTGCAATGCGTTATACAGAAGCGAGAATGTCAAAATTGACTTTAGAGCTTTTAAGAGATATAGATAAAAAAACAGTAGATTTTACACCTAACTTTGATGATACCTTAAAAGAACCGTCTGTTCTTCCGGCTAGATTTCCAAATCTTTTGGTAAATGGCTCAAATGGAATTGCAGTTGGGATGGCGACTTCTATCCCTCCACACAATTTAAGAGAAGTTATAGATGGAGTAATTCACCTTATAGATAATCCAGAATGTTCAGTAGAAGATCTTATGCAGTTTATAAAAGGGCCAGATTTTCCTACTGGTTCAACTATAATGGGTAAAGAAAATATAATATCTGCTTATAAAAAAGGAAAAGGAAGAGTAAAAGTAAGAGCTAAAGCTTATATTGAAGATATAGGAAAAGGAAAACAGCAAATAGTAGTTACTGAGATTCCGTATCTTGTAAACAAAGCAAAGCTCGTTGAAAAAATAGCGGATCTTGTAAAAGAAAAGAAAATAGAGGGAATTTCGGATCTTAGAGACGAGAGTAACAGAAATGGTATGAGAATTGTTATAGAGCTTAAAAGAGATGCTAATGCAAATATAGTACTTAATAAATTGTACAAGCATTCTCAGTTAGAAGAAAGCTTTAGTATAATAATGTTAGCTCTTGTAAATGGAGAGCCTAAGATTTTAAATTTAAAGCAAATGCTTTATTATTATTTAGAACATCAAAAAGATGTTGTAACGAGAAGAACAAAATTTGAGCTTAAAAAAGCTGAAGATAGAGCTCATATTTTAGAAGGTTTAAAAATAGCTCTTGACAATCTCGATGAAATTATAAAATTAATTAGAGCTTCTAAAAATGGACAAGAAGCTAAAGCTGGACTTGTAGAAAAGTTTTCATTAACTGAAGTTCAAGCTCAAGCAATTTTAGATATGAAACTTCAAAGACTTACAGGTCTTGAAAGAGAAAAGATAGATTTAGAATATGAGGAAATAATTAAAAAAATAAATAAATTAAAAGAAATTTTAGCAGATGAAAAAATATTGTTAAACTTGATAAAAGAAGAAATATTATTTATAAAAGAAAAATACGGTGATGATAGAAAAACAGATATACAAGCTGTTGAAGGAGAAATCAATATTGAAGATTTAATAGAAGATGAAGAAGTAGCGATAACATTAACTCATTTTGGGTATATAAAGAGAATTCCTTCGGATACTTATAAAAGTCAAAAAAGAGGAGGAAAAGGAATTTCAGCATTAACTACCAGAGAGGAAGATTTTGTAGAGCATTTAATAACAACATCTACTCATAGCAGAATATCGTTTTTTACAAACAAAGGAAGAGTATATAGAATAAATGTTTATCAGATACCTGAAGGTAAGAGACAGTCTAAAGGAACTGCTATTATTAACTTGCTTCCACTTGATAAAGATGAAAAAATAACAGCTTTAATACCGATAAGAAATTCAGAAGATGAAAAATATCTTGTTTTATGTACTAAAAATGGAATAATTAAAAAGACTGCTATAAGTGAATTTAGAAAAAGTAAAAGAAATGGTCTTATCGCTATAAATTTAAGAGAAGATGATGAACTTATAGGAGTAAAAATTACTAATGGAGAAGATGAAATAATTTTAGTTACTGAGAAAGGAATGGCTATTAGATTTACTGAAAAAGATATTAGAGAAAGTGGAAGGTCGGCGATGGGTGTTAAAGGTATAAGTTTGGATAAAGATGATAAAGTTGTTTCTATAGACCTTATAAATGAAGGATCAGAACTCTTAGTAGTTAGTGAAAATGGATATGGGAAAAGAACTCCTATATCTGAATATAGAGTGCAAAATAGAGGAGGAAAAGGCTTAAAAACGTATAATATTAATCAAAAAACTGGAAATTTAGTTGGAGCAAGAGTTGTTAATGAAGAAGATGAATTAATGATAATAAATTCAGATGGAGTTTTAATTAGATTTAATGTAAATGAAATATCGGTTTTAAGTAGAATAACAAGTGGTGTTAAATTGATGAGAACAGATGAAGAAACTTATGTAAAATCAATGGCTAAAATAATAGGAGAAGAATAGGATTTTATCCTATTCTTTTTTTAATATAAAAACATATTTAATTGTGATAAAATAATAGTATCTTAAAAAAGGAGTTGAGGGATATGGCTAAGAAAAGATATTTTTTATTTGGAAGTATAGTAGGCGCTGTAATAGCTTTATTATTTGCTCCAAAAAGTGGAAAAGAATCTAGAGTGTTGATTTTAAATAAAACAAGAGATATAGTAAATAATCCAGAGGAATTTAAATTAAATATGAAAAATAAAGTGAAAAGTATAATAAAACGTTTAAGTGAAGATTATGAAACAATAGAACAGCAGGAAGAAATAATAATAAGTAAAGTATTTGAAGAAGAGGAGAGTGAATAGAATTGGAAGTAAGTATGTGGCAATTAGGAGTTCTTTTAATTGGAATAGGTTTTTGTATAGGGTTTGTAATTGTTTGTATAAATTTAGGTATTATATTTAAAAGGTCTAGTGAAATATTAGTTAAAATAAATAAGATATTAGATGAAAATGAAAAAAAGGTTGGAAATATTGTGAATAATGTGGATAATATAGTTAGTAGTGTGGATAAAATAGTTTCTATAGGAACAAGTATATCTAATTTTTTAACTGGAATTAAATTTGTAAGTAATATACTTAATAGAAACGACAAAGGGAGGAATGTAAAAAATGTCACTTGTGATAAATAAAAATTTTAATAATGATAAAAATGTTTGGAATATAGAGTTAAAAGGAGAAATCGATATATATACTGCAAATGAATTGAAAAAAGTTTTAATAGAAGTAGTTTCAATTAATCCTCAAGATATAATATTAAATGCATCAGAACTTGAATATATAGATTCTACAGGACTTGGAGTGTTAATTGGAGTATTAAAGAGATTGAGACAACAAGGAAAGGATATACATATAATTGAGGCAAAGAAAAATGTAAAAAAATTATTTAATATAACTGGTTTAGATAAAATTTTTAAAGTGGAGGGATAAAACTGATGCCAGTAATTAATAATGAAGAAATTGGAGATAAGATAATAGAATCAATAGATATGACTGTTCCAAGTAAACCTGAATATGTAGGGGTTATAAGACTAACTGTTTCAGCTATAGCTAACAGGATGGGATTTAATATAGATGAAATAGAGGATATAAAAGTAGCAGTAGCAGAAGGTTGTACTAATGCAATAAAACATGGATTAGATGATAAATTTTATATTAATTTTGAAATAGGTAGTGATAGTTTATCTATAGTAATAAAAGATAATGGAAAAGGATGTAATGTAGAAGAAATAGATGAACCTGATTTACTTAATCTTAAAGAGGGAGGACTTGGTCTTTTTATAATTAAAACTCTTATGGATGAAGTAGAGTTTGTATCAAAAAAAGGAAAAGGATGTCAAATCAAAATGATTAAATTTTTAGGGGATGATATTTGATGAAAAATGTAGCAAAAGCTACAAATGCAGATGAACTATTGACTGATAAAGAATTGTTTTATTTGTATAAAAAAACAAAAGATGTAAAGATAAGAAATATTTTAGTAGAAAGATATATGTATATAGTTGATATACTTTCTAAAAAATTTATAAATAAAGGGATTGAATATGAGGATATTTATCAAGTTGCATCTGTAGGTTTGATATATGCAATTGATAGATTTGATATAGATAAAGGATATGAATTTTCAAGTTTTGCTACTCCAACTATTGTAGGTGAAATAAAAAAGTATTTTAGAGATAAAGGATGGGCAGTTAGAGTTCCTAGAAGAATTCAAGAGTTGTCTAAAAAAATAAATAAAGCAAAAGTTGAACTTCAGCAAAAAAATCAAAAACCTCCTAAGGTAAAAGATATAGCAAAGTATTTAGGGTGTTCTCAGGAAGAAGTTTTAGAGGCTATGGAAGCATCGTATGGATATAAAACAATATCTTTAGATTTAAACTATGATAATAATGGAGATGATAAAGACATAAGGTTAATGGATTTAATGGGAAATGAAGATAAAAATTTTAAAGAAATAGAAGATAAAGATTTTATAAATGTTTTTATAAATAAATTAAATGAAATTGAAGTGAAAATAATTAAAGATAGATTTTTTAATGATAAAACACAGAGTGATATAGCAAAAGAACTTGGAGTATCTCAAATGACAGTATCGAGATTAGAAAGGAAAATAATATTTAAACTTAAAAAAGAATATGAAAAAGTAATATAGATAACTAAATAAATAAAAGAGTTACAAATACAATCTATTGTAACTCTTTTATTGTGTTATACATTTATAAAAATATATATTTTTAAAAGGAGGGTTTTATGGATACTTTAAATAGAAGAAAAGAAATAGAAAAAATACTAAATAATAGTATAGAACCTATAAAAGGAGCTGATCTTGCAGATAAATTTAATGTTAGTAGACAAGTTATAGTTCAAGATATAGCAATACTTAGAGCTAAGGGGGTTAATATTATAGCAACTCCTCAAGGATATTTATTTCCTAAGTTTGAAAATAAAAATGTAATTAAAGTTATAACATCTAAACATCATTCTAATATAAAAGAAATAAAAGAAGAATTATCTATAATTATAGATATGGGAGGAAAAATATTAGATGTAATTATAGAACATCCTATTTATGGAGAAATAAGAGGTATTATAAATGTATCTTCAAGAAAAGAGCTGGATGAATTTATTCATAAACTTGAGATTACAAATTCTCAGGGAATATCTAGTTTAACAAATGGAATTCATTTTCACACTATAGAGGTAAAGAACGAAGATGTTTATTGTGAAATAATAAAAAAATTAGAGGATAAAGGATACTTGCTAAAAGTTAAATAAGGTGATATATTTTTTATAGCAGGTGACAAGACAGGAGAATATACACGTAATTATTATAAGGAGGAATAGAAATGCTAGAAGAAATAGCAAGATTAAAAAAGGAGAAAAACATTAAAATATTTGCTCATAACTATCAAAATCATGAAGTTCAACAAGTTGCAGATTATATAGGAGATTCTTTTTATTTGAGTAAGCTTTCAAAAGAAGTTGATTGTGAAACTATTATTTTTTGTGGAGTTAAATTTATGGCAGAAACTACAAAAATACTATCTCCAGATAAAAAAGTAATATTGCCAGTAGAAGAAGCTTTATGTCCCATGGCTCATATGATAAGTCCAGAAGATATAATAGAATTTAAAAAGACTCATCCTGATTTTAAAATAGTAGCTTATATAAACACTACTACTGATATTAAGGCTTGTGTAGATGTATGTGTAACATCTTCAACTGCTGTTAAAATAATAGATTCGTTGGAGGAAAAAAACATATTATTTGTTCCGGATATGAATTTAGGAAATTATATATCTAAAAAAATAAAAGATAAAAATATAATATCTTGGAATGGATATTGTAATGTTCACGATAGAGTTACTAAAGAAGAAGTTATAAACATGAAAAATAAATATCCAGATGCTCCTATACTTGTTCATCCAGAATGTAGAAAAGAAGTAGTAGATTTAGCTGATTTTGTTGGATCAACATCTGAAATAATAGAATATGCAAAAAGTATTGATAAAAAGAGAATAATAATTGGAACAGAAACAGGAGTTTTACATGTTTTAAGAGATTTAAATCCAGATAAAAAATTTGATTTATTATCTCCAAATTTAATATGTATAAATATGAAAAAGACTACGTTAGAAGATGTATATAATGCTGTGACCGGAAAAGGTGGGTTGAATATAGAAATAGAAGAAAATTTAAGAGTTAAAGCTTTGAATAGTATAAAAGAGATGATAAGACTTGCAAAGTAATAGAATGCTTTATGATGTTATTGTTGTAGGCTCTGGGATAGCAGGATTATATACATGTCTTAATTTGGATGAAAAATTTAAAGTATTATTATTATCAAAAAGAGAATTAGATTTAAATAATACTTCATTAGCACAAGGTGGAGTAGCTGTTGTTCTTGATAAAAATGATAAATTTGAATATCATATTGAAGATACTTTAGTTGCAGGAAATTATAAAAATAATTTAGATAACTTAGAAATAATGGTAGAAGAAGGACCGAAAGATATAGAAAAATTATTAAATTTAGGAGTTGAATTTGATAAAGATATAGAAGGTAATCTTTTAAAAACACTTGAAGGAGCTCATAGTAAAAGAAGAATAGTACACTATAAAGATAAAACTGGAAGTGAAATAATAAATAAGTTGATTAAAAATGTAAAAAATAAAATAAACATAGAAATATTAGAAAATGCATTTTTGGCTAATATAAAAAAAGATAAATTATTTAAATTGAATGTATTAAAAGATAATAAAAATTATGTATATTATACTAACTATCTAGTACTTGCTACTGGTGGAATAGGAAAAATATATAAATATACAACAAATTCGGCAATAGCAACTGGAGATGGAATTGCCATGGCTCATATTTTAGGAGCTAATATAAAAGGACTTGATTTAATTCAATTTCACCCAACAGCTTTAAATGTAGAAAATAATGAAAGATTTTTAATATCGGAAGCAGTAAGAGGAGAAGGAGCTTTTTTATTAAATAATAAATTTGAAAGGTTTATGAATAAATACGATAAGAGAGGAGAACTTGCACCTAGAGATGTAGTATCAAAAGCTATTATTGAAGAAATTAATAAAACTAAATCTGAAAAAATATACTTAGATATATCTTATAAAGACGATGAATTTATAAAAAACAGATTTCCAAATATATACAGAAATTGCTTAAAATATAAAATTGATATTACAAAAGATAAAATACCTGTATATCCTTCGCAGCACTATTTAATGGGAGGTATAGATGTAGATAAAAATGCTCAAAGCAGCGTAGATAATTTATATGCTGTAGGAGAATGTTCTCATACTGGAGTTCATGGAAATAATAGGCTTGCAAGTAATTCATTATTAGAAGGATTAGTATTTTCAAGAAGAGCAGCACAAAATATAAATAAAAAAGGAAAAGTAAATTTAAAAATAGATAGTAAATTAAAATGTGAACATATAATTGGAAATATAAAATTAGATTGTAAATACAAAAATGAAATACAAAATATAATGCAGAAATCGTATTTTGTCAATTTAAACAAAAATGAAGCTGAAGAAGGAATAAAAAAAATAAAGCAGATATTAAAACAATTAGAAAATAATAATTATATAAAAGATGTGCACTATTATGAAACTAGAAATATGGCAATAATATCAAAATTGGTGTTAGAGGAGAGTTTGAAAAATGGTAAATAATTTAATAATAGATAATATTATAAAAAGTGCATTGATAGAAGATATAAACTATATAGACATTACAACAGATAATTTAATAGAAGATAATCATATTTCAAAGGGAAAATTTTTAGCGAAAGAAGATGGAATAATTTGTGGAATTGAAGTAGCAAAAAGAGTATTTTTTATATTAGATGAAAAAATAAAGTTTCACGTGTTACGAAATGATGGTGAATTTGTAAAAAAAGGAGATATAATAGCAACGGTTGAAGGAAGTACTAAAAATATATTAAAGGGAGAACGAGTATCTCTTAATATAATACAGAGGCTTTCTGGAATAGCTACTAAAACTAATAAAATAGTTAATTTAGTGAAAGGATATAATGTAAAGATAGTGGATACAAGAAAAACCACTCCAAATATGAGGGTATTAGAGAAATATGCAGTAAAAATAGGCGGAGGATATAATCATAGATATAATTTATCAGAATCTATAATGATAAAAGACAATCATATAAAAGCTTTAGGAAGTATAAGAGAAGCTGTAAATAAAATAAAATATAAAATAGGTCATACTGTAAAGATAGAAGTAGAAGTTAAAAATTTAGATGAATTGAAAGAAGCTTTAGATTTAAACGTGGATATAATATTGCTTGATAATATGAGTATAGATGAAATGAAAAAAGCAGTAAAAATAAACAACAATAAAAGCATATTAGAAGCGTCAGGGAATATAAATGAAGAAAATATAGTTGATGTAGCTAAAACAGGAGTAGATATTATATCTATGGGAGCATTAACACATTCATTTAAATCTTTAGATATATCTATGAAAATAATATAATGGAGGGTTATTGTGAGAGAATATTTTACAAAAACTTTAAATGGAATGGCTCTTGGACTTTTTTCATCGCTTATAATAGGACTTATATTAAAGCAAATTGGCGATCTATATAATTTAAATAGCATATCGACATTTGGAAAAACTGCTCAATTTTTGATGGGACCGGCAATAGGAGCTGGAGTAGCATATTCTTTGGGAGCATCTCCTCTTGTAATATTTGCATCTTTAATTACAGGGGGAATAGGCGCTCAAACTGTTAATTTAACAGAAGCTGGAGCAATGTTGAAAATAGGAGATCCTGTAGGCGCCTTTGTTGCATCATTAATTGGAGCTGAAATAGGAAGATTAATTTCAGGTAAAACTAAAGTAGATATAGTGTTAGTTCCAGCAACTGTAATAATTATTGGAGGATTTGTTGGAGTATTTATATCTCCAGTAATATCGTCAATGATGATTGCTTTAGGAGATTTTATAAATAAAGCTACAGAATTAAAACCTATACCTATGGGGATAATACTAGCTATTACAATGGGAATGATTTTAACACTCCCTATAAGTTCAGCAGCACTTTCTATAGCTTTAGGTCTTAATGGACTTGCAGCTGGAGCTGCACTTGTTGGATGTTGTGCTCAAATGATAGGATTTGCAGTTTCTTCGTATAAAGAAAATGGATTTGGAGGATTTATAGCACAGGGATTTGGAACTTCAATGCTTCAAGTTCCAAATATAATAAAAAATCCTTTTATTTGGATACCACCTATACTTACAAGTGCTATTTTAGGACCATTATCTACTACTGTATTTAAGATGAAAACAAATAGTATAGGAGCTGGCATGGGTACTAGTGGTCTTGTTGGTCAGATTTCAACCATGGCTGTAATGGGAAAAAGCTCTATAACTAATATATTAATTCTTCACTTTATTCTTCCTTCAATTATCACATTTTTAATATCTGAGTTTATGAGAAAAAAAGGATATATAAAATACGGAGATATGAAAATTAACAGTTAAGTCGATAGTGTTGTACTATCGACTTTTTTATAATGAATAGGAAATTATATTCCTATTTAAATTGTGGATAAATATAAATTCCGTTATGAGTTGCAAAAAAGTCTACATTGTAAAATCTTTAGAATAAAGACTTTTTTATAAATTAATGTATATAAAAAATATATTTTTTGATATACTATTATCAACAAAATTTATTATATGAATATTTTTCCAAAAGGGAAGGAGGAAAAATTTTGAGTAAATCTAAAAAAATACTTACATCGTTTTTTGTATTAATTATAGTTACTGTATTTGGATTTTTTTCTCAAATAGTAACTTTTTTAGCAGATTACAATTGGTTTAAAGAAGTCGGTTATACATCTACGTTTATAAGACAAATGTTTTCAAAGTTATATATAGGAGTTCCTTTGTTTTTTATACTGAGTTTTATAATATATCTCTATTTAATTAGCATAAAAAAGAGCTATTACTCTCATATGAATATTATAGTTAACAAAAGCGAAGAAAAACTTATAAATATAATAACAATTATAGGGGCAATGTTTATATCTTTATTTTTTAGTATGAGAATATCATCTAGTCTTTGGATGGAGATACTTCAGTTTAAAAATTCCACATCTTTTAATATAAAAGACCCTATATTTAATAAAGATATATCGTATTATGTATTTAAATTGCCATTAATAAATCAAATATTAAATATATTAATAGGATTTTTGATATTTTTATTTATAGTAACGATTATTTACTATTTAATGTTAGCATCATTTAAGAAATTTCATAAATTTGGAGAATTTGATAATGTAAGAAATATAAGTGATTTTTCTAGTTTTGGAGATACAATCAGAAATGTAGTGAATTTAGCTTTAAATCAAATAGCTATTATAGGGGTTGTATTTTTTGTGATAATAGCTATTAAAAGTTATTTGGCTACTTTTAATCTTTTGTATTCTCCAAGAGGAGTTGCTTATGGAGCAAGTTATACGGATATAAAAGTAAATTTGTTAGTATACAGACTTCAAGCTGTAATCGGTATAGTTTCAGCTGTATTTATAATTATTGCTTATATTAGAAAAAAATTAAAAATAGCTTTAATTGGACCTGTTCTTTTGATAATTATAAGTATAGGTGCATCTGTTGTTGAAAATGCAGTTCAAAATTTTATAGTATCTCCTAATGAAATTGCTAAGGAGAAGAAATTTTTGGAATATAATATAAACTATACTAAAAAAGCTTATAATTTAGATAAGGTAAAAGAGGAAAATTTTTTGGCAGAGCAAAATATAACGATAGAAGATATATTAAAAAATGAACAGACTTTAAAAAATATAAGTATAAATGATTATAGACCTACTAAAGAAACGTATAATCAACTTCAAAGTATAAGAACATATTATACGTTTGATGATATTGATATAGATAGATATATAATAAATGGAAAATTAACTCAAGTATTTTTATCTCCAAGGGAAATAAATAAGGAAAAACTTGAAAGTCAAGCAAAAACATGGCTTAATCAACATATAAAGTATACACATGGATATGGTATAACAATGTCTCCTGTTAATGAAGTAACTCCTGGTGGAGAACCTAACATGATAATAAAAAATATACCACCAGTATCAAATGTAGATAGTTTAAAAATTACAAGACCTGAAATATATTTTGGAGAACTTACAAATGATTATATAATTACTAATACTTCAGAAAAAGAATTTGATTATCCAAAAGGAGAAACAAATGCTTTTACAGAATATAAAGGAAAAGCTGGAATAAAATTAAATCCTTTTAATAGACTTTTATATGCAATAGATCAAAAAAGTTTTAAGCTTTTAGTAGCTGGAAGTTTAAATTCAAATAGTAAAATAATATTAAATAGAAATATAAATGATAGAGTTAAAAAAATAGCTCCTTTTTTATCTTTTGATCAAGACCCGTATATTGTTTTAGTAAATGGAAAACTTTATTGGATTATAGATGGATATACATATACTTCTAAATATCCATATTCTCAACCTTATTCAGATAATGGGATAAATTATATAAGAAATTCATTTAAAGTGGTTATAGATGCTTATAATGGGGATACTGATTTTTATTTAATAGATAAAAATGATCCTATAATAAAAACATATTCAAAAATTTTTCCGGATTTGTTTAAGTCAATAGATAAGATGCCAAAAGATATAAAAGAACATATAAGATATCCTCAAACATTATTTGATATACAAGCTAAAGTATATGAAACTTATCATATGAAAGATACTGGAGTATTTTATAACAAGGAAGATAAGTGGGAAGTTGCAAAAGAGGCTAGAAAAGAAGGAAAAGAATCGGAAGATATGGAATCAAACTACATTACATTTAAACTTCCAAAAGAAAAAGAAGCAGAGTTTTTATTGACAATACCGTATACTCCAAGAGGAAAACAAAATATGACAGCTTTATTTGTCGCAAGAAATGATAAAAATAAATATGGAGAACTTATAGTATATAAGTTTCCTAAAGAAAAGAATATATTAGGACCTGAGCAAGTAGAAGCAAAGATTGATAAAGACCCAGAAATATCTAAAGATTTAACACAGTGGAATACAGGAGGTTCTAAAGTTATAAGGGGAAATCTTTTAACTATACCTATTGAAAATTCAATTTTATATGTTGAACCTCTTTATATAAAATCAGATTCTAAAAATAGTATACCTGCTGTAGAAAAAATATTTGTAGCATATAAAGATAGGGTTGTTATGAGAGATACTTTAGAAGATGCATTAAATGCTATGTTTAAAGGAAATCAAGAAATTACTTTACCAGATGCAACTGATAAGGATATAATTAATTTAAATAAAGATGAATTAATTAAAAAGGCAAATGATATTTACGAAAAAGCTCAACAATCTATTAAAAATGGTGATTTTTCAAAATATGGTCAATATATAAATGAATTAGGTGAAATTCTAAAAAAACTTAAAGAACCTGTTAAGTAGTTAAATTAAAAGTCCCATATTAGTTTAAAATAATATTGGGACTTTTTAAATATATAAAAAGGAGTATGGTTTATGAAGACATTAAAGATATTTCAAGACATTCAAGTTGATTTTATAAAATATGTTGCAGATTATGGATTTAATATTTTGGGTTCTATTTTTATAATCGTTATTGGTTTTTATATTTCTAAAAAAGTAAAGAATTTAACAAAAAAGTTTCTTCAAAAATCAAATATAGATGTTTCTTTAGTGGCGTTTATATCTCAACTTGTTTATGTTCTTTGTCTTGTGTTTGTTGGAGTATCTGCTTTAAATAAGCTTGGTATGTCTACAACATCTTTTGTAGCAGTTCTTGGAGCTTCTGGATTTGCTATAGGTCTTGCTTTTCAAGATTCTCTTTCTAATTTTGCATCGGGTATTTTGATATTGATATTTAAACCTTTTAGGACAAATGATTATATACAAGGAGCAGGTACAGAAGGTACAGTAGTTGAAATGCAGATATTTAATACAATACTTAAAACGCCTGATAATAAAACAATAATAGTGCCTAATTCTAAACTTACATCAGATAATATAATTAATTTTACTTTTCAAGATAAAAGAAGAATAGATTTTGTATTTGGAATATCTTATGATAGCGATATAAGAACCGCAAAAAATATTATAGAAAAGGTGTTTAATGAAGAAGAAAGAGTTTTAAAAGATCCAAAGCCTGTAATAGGAGTTTATGAATTTGCTGATAGTTGTGTAAATATAGCTGCAAGACCATGGGTGAAAACTGAAGATTATTGGGATGTATATTACAGTTTAATGGAAAAAATAAAGTATGATTTTGATAAAAATGGCATAGAAATTCCATACCCTCAGAGAGTTGTATATCATAAACAAATAAAAGAAGAAAAAAATGATTAAATTACATTAAATGTGGAAAAATAATAAGTAATAAATATTAATTGAAGGGGTGTATTAAATGAAGTTAAAGGGAACAAAAACATTGGAAAATTTAATGAAAGCTTTTGCTGGGGAATCACAAGCTAGAAATAGATATACTTTTTATGCTGAAAGAGCAATAGAAGAAGGATATGATCAGATAGCAGAATTGTTTTTAGAAACAGCGGATAACGAAAAGGCTCATGCCGAAATATTTTTTAATCATTTAAGAGATGGCTTGGAAGGAGATGATTTTCCATCTACAGTAGATATTAGCACTGCATATCCAGTTGCCATGGGGACTACTTTAGAAAATTTAAAGGCGGCAGCTATGGGAGAAAATGAAGAATGGGACAAGATATATCCAGAATTCGCTAAGATAGCTGAAGAAGAGGGATTTAAAGATATTGCAGTATCTTTTAAGATGATAGCAAAAATTGAAGCCAAGCATGAAGCTAGATATTTAAAGCTTGCTAAAAATGTTGAAGAGAATAAAGTGTTTAAAAAAGACAATAAAGTTGAATGGAAGTGTAGAAATTGTGGATATGTGCACGAAGGGGAGTCTGCTCCAAAAATGTGTCCAGCTTGTAAAGTAGAGCAGTACTATTTTGAAATGCACTGTGAGAATTATTAATAATTTTTACATTTTATACTTGAAATAATTTCTAAAAGTGAGTATAATATAGGACAAATAGATAGTAATAACCCTAAAAGCTATGAAGGAAAATAGTAAAAAATTAATTGTCTTCAGAGAGTGAGTGGTTGGTGAGAACTCATGGCAATTGTTTTTGAATCCGTTCCAGAGCTGTTAAACTGAAATTAAGTAGGTTTAATCGGTTTAGTCGCCGTTAAAGACTTTGAGAGGGTTTGATATTAACCAATCAGGGTGGCAACGCGGAAGATTATAGCTTTCGTCCCTTTATAGGGATGAAGGCTTTTTTGTTTTGGTATAAAAATTTAAAGGAGGTATAGCGGATGTTAGATATAAAAAGAATAAGAAAAGATTTAGATGAAATAAAGAAAGCCATGGCAAGGCGTGGTGAAAAAGATTTTGATTTAGATTTAGTAGTAGAACTTGATGATAAGAGGAGAGAGCTTCTTCAAAAAGTTGAGCAAATGAAAAATGAACAAAATGTAGCATCTAAAGAAATACCTAAACTAAAAAAAGAAGGAAAAGATATTTCTGAAACAATGGTTAAATTGAAAAAATTGTCAAATGAAATAAAGGAACTTGATGAGAAAGTTAAAGAAGTAGAAGAGCAAATTAAATACAATTTAATGAGAATACCAAATGTACCTAATCCTAATGTTCCACAAGGAACTACAGATGATGACAATGTAGAAATAAGAAAATGGGGAGAACCTACAAAATTTGACTTTGAACCAAAAGCACACTGGGATATTGGAACTAATTTGAATATATTAGATTTTGAAACTGCAGGAAAAATAACAGGATCAAGATTTACTTTATATAGAGATTTAGGAGCTAGACTTGAGAGATCATTAATAAACTTTTTTATAGATACTCATACAAGTGAACATGGATATACAGAGGTTTTACCTCCGTTTATAGCAAATAGAGATAGTTTTACTGGAACTGGGCAACTTCCAAAATTTGAAGAAGATATGTTTAAACTTGAAGGAAAAGAGTATTTTTTAATTCCAACAGCAGAAGTTCCAGTTACAAATATTCATAGAAATGAAATAATAGATGGAGATAAACTTCCTATACAATACTGTGCGTATACACCGTGTTTTAGATCAGAAGCGGGATCAGCTGGTAGAGATACAAGAGGGATTATAAGACAACATCAATTTAATAAAGTAGAATTAGTTCATTTTACAAAACCAGAAGATTCTTATGAAACGCTTGAAAAACTTACAAATAATGCAGAAAAAATTCTTCAAAAATTAGGACTTCCTTATAGAGTTGTTAAAATATGTACTGGTGATTTAGGATTTACAGCTGCATTTAAATATGATATAGAAGTTTGGATGCCAAGTTATAATAGATATGTAGAAATATCTTCTTGTTCAAATTTTGAAGATTTCCAAGCGAGAAGAGCAGGTATAAGATTTAAGAGAGATAAAAAATCTAAAGCTGAATATGTTCATACATTAAATGGGTCTGGACTTGCTGTGGGTAGAACTGTTGCAGCAATACTTGAAAATTATCAGCAGGCCGATGGATCAGTTTTAATTCCAGAGGTTTTAAGACCTTACATGGGTGGAATAGAAAAAATAACTGTAAAATAAGAAGTATAATAAAAATTACAAAGGAACAAAATGTTTTTTCATTTTGTTCCTTTGTAATTGTATTTTATTAACAAATAATACTGTTATTACAATAATAAATGAGTTGAATTATTATATCAAATATGATATTATAAAAGTTGTCATGTATATTGAATATATATGAATTTTCCTAAACAATGTCTAGGAGGAAAAATGGATCATTCTTTTTACATGAAAGAAGCTCTTAGAGAAGCATATAAAGCATATTTAAAAGAAGAAATACCAGTAGGAGCTGTTGTAGTAAGAAACAATGAAATAATAGCTAGAGCACATAACCTTAGAGAAACTCTTAAAGATCCTACGGCGCATGCAGAAATACTTGCTATAAGGGATGCATCACGAGTTTTAGGAGGTTGGAGGCTTATAGGGTGTAGTTTATACGTAACTATGGAGCCTTGTATTATGTGTTTAGGAGCTATAGTGCAATCAAGAATAGAAAATTTGATAATAGGAGCTAGAGATACAAAATCTATAGATTGTGAATATAAATCAAATTTTAAAAAAGAGTATTTAAATGATAATATAAGTGTAACTTTTGGAATATTAGAAGATAAATCTTCGAAAATATTGAAAAGATTTTTTAAAAAATTGAGAAAGCGATAAGGAGAGATGTCCGAGTTGGTTTAAGGAGCACGCCTGGAAAGCGTGTATACAGGAAACTGTATCGCGGGTTCGAATCCCGCTCTCTCCGCCAACAGAATTTAATATAGTTTATAAGTTTGCTGTGCTAGACGGGGAGGTAGCGGTGCCTTGTAACCTGCAATCCGCTATAGCAGGGTTTAAATCCATCTGGAGGTCTAATTCTTGTAGAGCTGACCTAAATAAGTGGTGATGATGTTTGGGTCCTGTGCAATGGAAGCTCACGAACCCCGCCAGGTCCGGAAGGAAGCAACGGTAAGTGATTACTTTCATGTGTCGCAGGGGCGCCTAAATTGAGCTAACTGTTTAGGTAACGTCTATGAGATTAGAACGAAGGATGGTGCACAGCATTTAATATAAAAATTAATCCCTTGATTAGGGATTTTTTTATAACGAATAGGAAATTATATTCCTATTTAAATTGTGGATAAATATAAATTCCGTTATGAGTTGCAAAAAAGTCTACATTGTAAAATCTTTAGAATAAAGACTTTTTTATAGATTGAAATTTATTTAAATATTATGTGTAAAAATAAAGATAAAAGGGAATAATTATATATGAAAATAAATATATATTTTAATTTCTCCCCTAATTTGAAGACTTCTTTCCCCCACAGAAGTCTTTTTTTTAATTAATTTTAATAAGCAATATCAATATTTATTTTTGATTTTAGAGGTGATTTTATGAACAAGGCATTATACAGAATATATAGGCCGCTTAATTTTAAAGATGTTATAGGGCAAGAACATGTAATAAAAACATTAAAAAATCAGATAGAAAATAATAATATAGCTCATGCATACTTATTTTCAGGAACTAGAGGAACGGGGAAAACATCTACTGCTAAAATATTTGCAAGAGCTGTTAATTGCTTAAATTTGAAAAATGAAGAGCCTTGTAATGAATGTGAAGTTTGTAAGGGTATTCTTTCAGATAGTATTATGGATGTAATAGAAATAGATGCAGCATCTAATAATGGGGTAGATGATATAAGAGAATTAAGAGAAAATGTTAAATATCCTCCTACAAAGGGAAGATATAAGGTATACATAATAGATGAAGTACATATGTTATCTCAGGGAGCTTTTAATGCTCTTTTGAAAACTCTTGAAGAACCTCCCTCTTATATAATATTTATATTAGCAACAACAGAACCACATAAAATACCTGCAACTATATTATCGAGATGTCAAAAATTTGATTTTAAAAGGGTACGGGTAGATGATATAATTGCGAGAATGAAAAATATATGTAGAGATATTAATGTAGAGATAGATGAAAAAGCTCTTAATTTAATTGCTAGAAATTCAGGTGGAGCTTTAAGAGATGCTTTAAGTATACTTGATCAATGTGTTTCATATAGTGAAAATAAAGTTGAGTATGAAGATGTTGTAAATTTGCTTGGGACTGTGAATATAGATTTTTTGTTTAAGATGAGTGAATATATTATAAATGAAGATGCTAAAAGGGCTCTTGAACTTTTAAATGAACTGATTATTTGGGGGAAAGATATAAAGCATTTTTTAGATGATTTAGTGGATCATTTTAGAAATTTAATGATATGTAAAGTGTCTGATGAATTGTATGAGATAATAAATCTTCCTGTTGAAACAATAGGTATTTTAAAAAGTCAGTCTGAAAGATTGGATTTAAATGATATAATAAGAGTGATAAATATATTATCAGATGCTCAAAATAATATAAAATATTCATCTAATCCTAGAATTTTAGTTGAAATAACTATAATGAAATTGTCTCAACCAATTTTAGACAAAAGTAATGAATCTATTTTAAAGAGAATACAAAAGATAGAAAGTGTAATTAGGAATGGAATTAAAATTGAAAGACAAGTTAGCATTTCGGGTAAGGAAAATAAGGAAATTAAAAATAAAAGAAGAGATATAGTAAAAGATGTTAAGGATCCAAATGTTGAAGAAATAGAAAAATTATGGCCTGAAGTTTTAGATTGTATAAAAAGAGATAAAAATGTATCAGTTCAAGCAATGCTTCGAGAGGTGAAAAGTTTTAAAATAGAAAATGATACTCTTATTATAGTATTTGATGATGAATTTAGATTTATTAAGGATAGATTGAATAGAGATGAAAATAAAAATTACATACAAAATGTTATAAATGAGGTAACTAATCAAGGTTTAAAAGTAAAAATGTCGTTAAAATCTGAATTAATGGATTTTAGAGATGAAGGTAAAGAAGATGAAGGAATAAAAATTTTAGAAAATGTATTTCCAAAAGATATAATTGAAGTTAAAAATTCTATTACAGATGTTTAAAATATAATATATACAATTATATGTTATAATATGTCTTAGATTAAATTTAAAGGGAGGTTTAATTGATTATGGCTAGAAAGGGATTTCCAGGAGGAATGCCTGGTAATATGAATAACATGTTAAAACAGGTTCAAAAGATGCAAAAACAAATGGAGAAAATGCAATCAGAACTTGAAGAAAAAGAAGTTGAAGCTTCTGTTGGTGGAGGAGCAGTTATTGTTAAAGCTAATGGAAAGAAAGAAATATTAGATATAATTATAAAACCAGAAGTTGTGGATCCGGATGATATAGAAATGCTTCAAGATTTAGTATTATCAGCTGTAAATGAAGCGTTGAGAAGTGCAGATGAAATGGTAAATTCACAAATGGCTAAGTTAACAGGTGGACTTAATATACCTGGATTGTTTTAGATAGAATTAAATTAGGTTTTTATTAAATAAAACTAGATGTTAATGAAATACCAACAAAAACAAAATATTTAGTCTTATTTTTAATAAACACAAAGAAAACTTTATGCTTAATTATAAAAATATAAATCAAGTAACTACTCTACATTTTCATTATGGAAAATTAGTTGCTTGATTAAAAAAAGAGAGGTGAACAAAAGTACCGTTGGCTTGCGGTATAGCATTGTAGAGATATGCTATTATGTACACTAATATTTGTAAAAATATTGAGTGTATGAGTAAAATCTATAATCTTTATATATTTATTTAGATTTTTATAGATTTTACAAAGCTGAGTATATGCAAATTTACTCTGGACCGATAGAAAGGCTTATAGAGGAATTCACGAAGCTTCCTGGCATTGGAAAAAAAACTGCTCAAAGGCTTGCTTTTCATGTAATAAATATGAATATTTCAGATGTTGAAAAGCTTTCTAATGCGATACTTGAGGCAAAAAAAGAAATAAAATATTGTTCCATATGTTGCAATATAACAGATAAAAATCCTTGCAGTATTTGTTCAAATAAAAATAGGGATGAAGAAGTTATATGCGTAGTTGAAGATCCAAGAGATGTAGCTGCCATGGAGAGAACTAAAGAGTTTAAAGGCAAGTATCACGTTCTTCATGGAGTTATATCTCCTATGGATGGAGTAGGACCTGATATGATAAAAATAAAGGAACTTATTGAAAGATTAGGTAATCAATCTGTAAAAGAAATAATATTAGCAACAAATCCAACGATTGAAGGGGAAGCTACGGCTATGTATTTAGCTAGACTTATAAAGCCTTTAGGTATAAAAGTTACAAGAATAGCTCATGGACTTCCTGTTGGAGGAGATTTAGAATATGCAGATGAGGTAACTATCCTAAAAGCATTAGAGGGAAGAAGAGAGTTGTAAATGGTTATTGAAAGAAAGGAAGTGAATAAAAGTACCATTAGATTGTGGTATAGTATTGAATTTATGAATGAAAAAAATGTTTATGAAAAAGATATAGAGTTTATCGTGAAAAAGAAATCAAAATTAAAAAAATTAAAAGTTCAAAAAACGAGAAATAGTGTATTTAAAAATAATTATAAAAATTTTGAGTATGATTATGAAGAAGATTTCTATGATCCAGATAATTATTTTGATTAGTTTAAAAGCCGGCAATTTGCCGGCTTTTAAGTTAGTGATTTTGTTTCGTTTAATTTTAATTCTATTAAATTAGCTATATTTTCTGCTGAATTTAATTTTTTTATTTTTTGTATATTACTTTTTAAGTTATTTAGTCTATCTGGATTATCTATTAAAAGTTTAATCAACATTTTTAAGTTGTATTTTTCTGTTGTTTTTAGTGCAACTCCATTGTTTAAAAGGAAATCTAGGTTTTCTTCTTCTTGTCCGGGAATATAATATGGTATTATCATTGGAACTTCTTTTATTAAAGCTTCAGTAGTTGTAAGACCTCCCGGTTTTGTAATAAGTATGTCGCAAATAGATAGAATATCATTCATTTTATTTGTAAAAGGGAGGACAACAATTTTTTTATTTGTCTTATAAGAAGATAATGTTTTTTCTATTTTCTCTTTTAAAGAAATATTTTTTCCTGTTATTACTATAATTTGAAAATCTCTATTTATTTCTAAAAGATCTAAAAAAGCTTCTTTTATATTGCCGGCTCCAAAACTTCCTCCCATTAAAACAATTGTAAATTTATCATCTAAATTGAGTTCTTTTTTTATTTCTTTTTTATTGTCAATTAAAAATGATTTTTCAATAGGAATTCCATAAGGATATATAGTATTTTTATTTATTCCTTCTTCTATTAAAAGATATTTTACAAATTCATCTCCAACTATGTAACAATCTATTTCGTTTTGAATCCAAGTAGAATGAATTGTATAATCAGTTAATATGGATATTATAGGAATATTTATTATATTATTTTTTTTGAGATTACATATAGCCATTAATGGAAATGGATGAGTTCCTATTATAGCATCTGGTTTTTTTTCGTGTATTAATTTTCTTAATTTTTTAATCATGTAGTTTAATATTAGATTGCTTTTTATTTCATTTTTTGTTATTTTTAAATCTGAGATTTTATAGATAGTGCCATATGCTTTAGGCGTGTACATAGCTGATTTTTCATATCCTTTAGAAATGATTTTATCTATTGTAGGACTTACGAATTTTAAACTATCTATTATTTCACATTGAATATTTTTAGTTGAAATTTCTTCTTTAATTGCTTTAGCTGCTCTGTTATGACCACCACCTGTAGATGCTGAAAGTATTAAAACTTTTTTCATATTAAAGTCCCCCTATTCTATAACCTTTTTAAAATAAATATATATCTATTTTAAAAAATGGGCATATTATACTTATAGAGTATAAGTAATACTAATTATATTATAATAAATAAAAAAAAACTATCTATTATACTAACCAAAAATTAAAATCTTATTATAATTGAAAAATATGTTTGAAATTGTTTTTTTAGGAAATGTATTAAATATATTTTAAAACTTGAAGGAGGATTTTTATGGATAAAACAGTAGAAATATATACAAGTAATACATGTGGATATTGTCATATGGCAAAGGACTATCTTAATGAAAAAAATGTGAAATATATAGAACATAATATATCCGAAGATGTTAATGCTAGAAAAAAATTAATGAAAATGGGATATATGTCAGTACCTGTTATTGTGATACAAGGGGAAGAAATATTAGGATTTGATAAAAATAGAATTGATGAGCTATTACAGAAATAAAGAAATTTTTAGACTGTTAACAAATTTGTTGTTAACAGTCTTTTTGATATGATTAAAATATTAATTCCTCTCCTGGAGTTAGTATTTTTGTAATACAAAAAGTGTTTTTTTCTTTTAATTCATTTGGATTTGCTTTTATAACTTCAAATGTATCGTAGTGCATAGGAACTACTATTTTTGGTTTAATAAAATCTATAGCTTTTAAACAATCTTCAATATCCATTGTAAATGTTCCTCCTATTGGAAGTAGAGCTATATCTATATTTTCATCTTTTAAAAGATTCATATCCATTGTAAGCCCTGTATCTCCTGCGTGGTATATTTTTTTATTTTGTATTTCGAGTAAAAATCCACATGGATTGCCACCGTATATTATATGAGTACCTTCGCAAATACCAGATCCATGAAGTGCAGGAGTCATTTTTACTTTTCCGAATTCTAGTGATATTTTTCCCCCTATATGCATAGGTTTACATTTTATATTGTATTTAGATAGGTATAAGTATATTTCAAAATTACATATTACGGTGCTATTATATTTTTTGGATAGTAGTGCTGTATCTCCTAGATGATCTGAATGTCCGTGGGTTACTAGTATGTAGTCTATTTTAGGGATATCATTTAGGGGGATTGGGCATTTAGGATTATCTTTTATATATGGGTCTATTAAAATATTAAAGTTGTCAGTATGGATAAAAAAAGTAGAGTGACCTAAAAATTTTATTTTCATAAGATACACCTCCCTATTAATATTATAACTAAAATTTAAAGAAATTACTTAATATTTGGTATTTTAAATAAAAAAAGAGCCGAGAAGGCTCTAATTTTTTGTAGTAACATCGTCTTTTAATATTTCTTCTGGTGGAAGTTTTTCCATTGTAATTCCTGTAAATCCATAGAATATAGATATTAGAGGATTTATTAAATTTAAGAAAGCAAATTTTAAATATAAAAATGGATGAACTCCAAGGGTTGCAAACATATATGCACCACATGTATTCCAAGGAATAAGTGGAGAAGTTAAGGTGCCAGAATCTTCGAGTGCTCTTGATAAGTTTTTAGGATGAAGCCCTTTTTTTCTATAAGCATTTTTATACATTCTACCTGGTATAACTATAGATAGGTATTGTTCTCCTGTAACTAAGTTTACAAATATACATGAAAATATTGTTGCAACTATTAAAGATCCTGTTCCTTTGGCTAGTTTTAATATATTTTCTGCTATTACTTCGAGCATACCTGTTTTTTCAAGTATTCCTCCCAAAGCTAATGCACATAGTATAAGTGATACGGTGCCCATCATTCCGTCAAGTCCACCTTGACTTAGTAAAGCATCAACTGATTCAATTCCTGTTTTTGATGTAAATCCGTAATGAGCTGCATTTATTATATCTCCAAGTGAAGATTTTTGAAATATAAATGCAAATAATCCTCCGAGAATTGAACCTGTAATAAGACCAGGGATAGCAGGAACTTTCAATATAACTATTGTAATTACAAGAAGTGGAGGTATAAAAAGTAGTGGGTTTATGTTAAAGTTAGATGATAGAGTTTCTAGAATTTGATTTATAGAAGCGGGATCAAGATTTTTTCCTGAATATTTAGCACCTATAAATCCATATAAAATCAATGATATTATTAAAGATGGTGCGGTTGTGAATAACATATGTTTTACATGGTCAAATAGATTACTACCTGCCATGGCTGGAGCAAGATTTGTAGTATCAGATAGAGGTGACATTTTATCTCCAAAATAAGCACCAGATATAATAGCACCGGCAACTATATAATTGGGAATACCAAGACCTTGGCCTACACCTAAAAGAGCAATACCTACAGTGCCAGCTGTAGTCCAAGAAGATCCAGTAGCAAGAGCAACAATAGCACATATTAAACAAGTAGCAATTAAAAATATTCCAGGTGATAATATTTTTAGTCCATAAAAAATCATAGTAGGAACTACACCGCTTAATATCCAAGTTCCGATTATTGTACCTACTATCATAAGTATTAATATTGCTTGCATTGCCATGTTAATTGTTTTTAAAATACCTTCTTCAAGTTCATTCCATGAATAACCAAGTCTTAAATTAGCCATAAGAGCAGCAATTATTGCTCCACATATTAAAGGAATGTGAGGTGATGCTTTGTATACAAATACTGAAATGCCTAAAAATAAAATTAAACAAAAAATAGGAATAAGAGCTTCGAGCAAATTGGCTTTTCTTTTTACTTTTGACATTAAATAATACCCCCCAAAAAATAAATTTAGTCATTATAAATAAACATTTTTTATATTATAATATAAATCTTCTGAAAATTCAATATATTGCTTTGCTGCAAATATCAATATAATATTAAAAAATAACAGAAGTTTAGCACTTAAAAGTTTTTTAGGTAGAAGAGCTTTGGTTTATAAAATAAAAAGGAATTGCAATATAAAAGCATTCTTTTTATATGAAATCTCTAAAAAAATAAAAAAAGTGTTGACAATGAAAAATAAAAATGATATATTATTACTTGTCCTCGATGAGAGGGCAAAAAAATTGAACTTTGAAAACTAAACAGTAGGTAAAGCCAGTAACGAAATTTTGTTTTGAGAGTTTGATCCTGGCTCAGGATGAACGCTGGCGGCGTGCCTAACACATGCAAGTCGAGCGAGGAGAAAAGAGCTTGCTCTTGGAACCTAGCGGCGGACGGGTGAGTAACGCGTGGGTAACCTGCCCTATACACACGGATAACATACCGAAAGGTATGCTAATACGGGATAAAGCTAAGATAAGGCATCTTATCATAGTCAAAGCGAAAGCGGTATAGGATGGGCCCGCGTCCCATTAGCTAGTTGGTGAGGTAAAAGCTCACCAAGGCGACGATGGGTAGCCG
>NZ_FQXH01000003.1 GCF_900129915.1 Tepidibacter thalassicus DSM 15285 | reverse complement strand
TTTTTTCATACTTTCAAAACTGCACAGATTTATTGGTCAAGTCCTCGACCTATTAGTATCCATCAGCTGAACTCATTACTGAGCTTACACCTTGGACCTATCTACCAGGTAGTCTTCCTGGGGTCTTACCCTTACGGTGGGAAATCTTATCTTGAGGGTGGCTTCGCGCTTAGATGCTTTCAGCGCTTATCCATTCCATACATAGCTACCCAGCTGTGCCACTGGCGTGACAACTGGTGCACCAGCGGTATGTCCATCCCGGTCCTCTCGTACTAAGGACAGCTCCTCTCAAATTTCCTACGCCTGCGACGGATAGGGACCGAACTGTCTCACGACGTTCTGAACCCAGCTCGCGTACCACTTTAATGGGCGAACAGCCCAACCCTTGGGACCTACTTCAGCCCCAGGATGTGATGAGCCGACATCGAGGTGCCAAACCTCCCCGTCGATGTGGACTCTTGGGGGAGATAAGCCTGTTATCCCCAGGGTAGCTTTTATCCGTTGAGCGATGGCCCTTCCACTCGGAACCACCGGATCACTAAGCCCGACTTTCGTCCTTGCTCGACCTGT
>NZ_FQXH01000022.1 GCF_900129915.1 Tepidibacter thalassicus DSM 15285 | reverse complement strand
TATACCGCTTTCGCTTTGACTATGATAAGATGCCTTATCTTAGCTTTATCCCGTATTAGCATACCTTTCGGTATGTTATCCGTGTGTATAGGGCAGGTTACCCACGCGTTACTCACCCGTCCGCCGCTAGGATCCAAGAGCAAGCTCTTTTCTCCTCGCTCGACTTGCATGTGTTAGGCACGCCGCCAGCGTTCATCCTGAGCCAGGATCAAACTCTCAAAATAAAATTCGTTTATGTCGCCAACGAAATTCTAACGAATTTCCGTTGCTCAAAATAAACTTTGGCTTCGTATTTATATCTAACCTACTGTTTAGTTTTCAAAGTTCAACTTTTTTCGCGTTGTCTTAACGACAAGTAATAATATATCACCTTTGTTTTTCATTGTCAACACTTTTTTATAAATTTTTTATAAAAACTAATAAAATTAATTTACTCTAATAAAATTAATTTACTATTATAGTGATATAATGATTTTATAAATAAACTACCATATAAAACAAAATACAGGAGGTTATTTTTTATGAAAACACTAGCAAGTGATAATTATTCTGGAGTTCATCCAAAAATTTTACAAGCAATTATAGATTGCAATAAAAAACATGCTTTTCCTTATGGAGATGATTATTATACAAAAAAAGCTGTAGAAAAATTCAAAGAAATTTTCGGAGAAAAAATCGATGTATATTTTGTATCAAACGGTACTGCTGCTAATGTAATCAGCTTAAGTAGTGTATTAAGATCTTTTGAAAGTGTAATATGCACTGATATTGCACATATTACTGTAGATGAATGTGGCGCTTTAGAACGTTTTACTGGATCAAAAATTTTGCAACTTCCTCATAAAGACGGAAAAATATGTATAGACGATATAAAAAAAACATTAAACAATAGGGGTGTCGATCGTCATACTCAACCTAAAATAATTTCAATCAGTCAAGTTACTGAGATAGGAACGGTTTATACTATAGATGAAATAAAAAATTTGGTAGAATTCGCTCATAAAAATGATTTACTGGTACATATTGACGGTGCAAGAATATCTAACGCAGCAGTAGCATTAGATGTTAGTTTTAAGGAAATGATTACAGATACAGGTGTAGATTTATTATCATTCGGTGGAACTAAAAACGGTATGATGTATGGCGAAGCTATTATTTCATTCAACCCAAAATTAAGTGAAAATTTAAAATACTTAAGAAAACAGGGAATGAATGTAATTTCAAAAATGCGCTATATTTCTGCACAGTTCTTGGCATTTTTCGAAAATGAATTGTGGAAAGAGAATGCTAAAAATTCAAACGCCATGGCAAAACTATTAGCAACAGAACTCCAAACCATACCTGATATTAAATTACTTTCACCAATTGAATCGAATATTATTTTTGCACGCATTCCAGAAAAATGGATTAAACCTTTACAAAGTAAATATTATTTTTATAAATCTGAAGATGAATCAAATTTAGTAAGATGGGTTACATCTTATGATACCACAAAAGAAGAAATATTAGATTTTGTAAATCAAATTAAACAACTACGTACTAAGTAAGATGGCTACAATACAGCCATCTTACTTGAAATTTAAAGTTTTAATCATCCTATCTTCTCCTAATAGTGTATTTTTAAAAATATTTCTACTCCTTTCTAAAAAAATTGCAGGTTCTTTGAGTGCTGGACTATAATGAGTAAGCCATAACTCTTTAACATTAGCTTTTTTAGCAAGTAAAGCTGCTTCTGAAAAAAGCATATGTTTATTTGCCATGGCTTTATCTATACTTTCATCTTCTCCATACATTCCTTCGCAAATAAAAAGATCTGCTTCTTTTACAAAATCCACTAAACATTCTATAGGCCTAGTATCTGTACAATAAGAAATTTTTATTCCCTTTCTTTTTTCTCCAAGAACCATATTTGGAGTAAACACCTTATCTTCAAAAACAACTTCTTCTCCTTTATGAAGTCTATTCCATAAAAACATTGGTATATTTTGCTTCCTTGCTTTATCCGGATTAAATTTTCTTCTTCTTTTAATTTCTATAGTATAAGCAACACAAGGAATTGTATGTTCTACATCAATAGTATATATATAAAAATCCTCCATTATTTCAAACACTTGCTCTTTTTCATAAATCTCCATCAACCTCAATTCAAAAGGAATATTAGGACATATAATAGTTAATCCTCTTATAACATCTAACAATCCTTTTGGTCCTATAATTGTTAAAGGAGCTGTTCTTCCAGAATTTCCAATAGTCAATAACAATCCTGGAAGTCCTGCTATATGATCTGCATGATAATGAGTAAAACATATAACTTCAATCGCTTTAAATCCCCATTTAAGAAGTTTCAAGCTAACTTGTGTTCCTTCTCCACAATCAACGAGTACCATTTTTCCATTATATGAAAAAAGCATCGATGTCAAATATCTATTCGGAAGAGGCATCATTCCTCCACATCCAATCAAAGCAACTTTAATCATTATATCTACTCCTTTATATTTTTACTTATTATATATTTTTTCCAAGAGTATTTTTTATATAAGTGCGAAAAACTATAAACTAAAGGAGGCGATATTTTTGAAATCTAAAAATCCTAAAGAAATAATAGAAGACACCTATGATACAACAAAATTCAAAACTCCCAAAAGATCGTTAACAGGATTTGTTATGCCACTCGATATGAAAAAAGATTTTGACTATATAGATCCCATGAAATTTAGCGAATACAAACCTTTTATCTTAAACGATAAAGAAAAAAATAACAATGACATCAAAAAAAAATTAAGATAGTGCAACCATGCACTATCTATTTACTTTCATTACTCTCATTGAATTTAAAACAGCTATTAAAGCTACTCCTACATCTGCAAATACAGCCTCCCACATTGTAGCCAATCCTCCAGCCCCTAATAAAAGAACTATTAACTTAACACCTAATGCAAACACTATATTTTGAAATACTATTCCTCTCGTCCTTTTTGCTATTTTAATAGCATCAACTAATTTAGACGGTTCATCAGTCATTAACACTACATCAGCAGCTTCAATAGCAGCATCAGATCCAATTCCTCCCATGGCAACACCTATATCAGCTCTAGCCAAAACCGGAGCATCATTAATACCATCTCCAACAAATACAATATTTCCTCTACGTTGTCTTTTACTTTTTATCATCTCTAACTTCTCTACTTTTTCATGAGGAAGGAGTTCTGCATAAAATTCATCTATTCCCAAATATTCTTTAACTTTATTTGCAACTAATTTACTATCCCCTGTAAGCATTACAATTTTATTAACACCAATATTTTTTAATTCTTTTGCCAAATTCTTTGAATCTTCTTTTATTTCATCTGATATTAAAATATATCCAGAATATTTTTTATCTACAGCAACATACACTACACTTCCTATTTCTTCAACTTTATCATATTTAATATTTTCTTTATCCATTAATTTGCGATTTCCAACTAATATTTCCTTATTATTTAAAACTACTTTCACTCCATACCCTGATATTTCCTCATAACTTTTTATTCTATTTTTATCAATATCTTTTCCATAAGCTTTAAGTATAGAAAGTGCTATAGGATGATTTGAATAACTTTCTGCATACGCTACATATTCCAACAAATCTTCACTAGACATATTAACAGAATTAATTTTTGTAACTTTAAATATACCCTTACTTAAAGTTCCTGTCTTATCAAATACAACTGTATCGACATTATTTAAAGCTTCCAAATAATTACTTCCTTTTATTAATATACCATTTCTAGATGCTCCACCTATTCCACCAAAAAAACTAAGTGGTATAGATAATACGAGCGCACAAGGACAAGAAATTACTAAAAATATCAAAGCCCTATAAAACCACTGCAAAAATGTAGTATCTTTTATCAGCAATGGAGGAACAACAGCTATAAAAACAGATAAAAATACTACTGCTGGTGTATAATACCTTGCAAATTTAGTTATAAAATTCTCCGTTTTTGCTTTTTTACTACTTGCATTTTGAACTAAATCTAATATTTTAGCTACCGTTCCTTCAGAAAACTCTCTAGTTACCTCAATATCTAACAAACCATTTTTATTTATAAACCCACCTAAAACATCATCACCTACACCTACCTCTCTAGGAAGTGATTCTCCGGTTAAATTTGATGTATCAACAATTGAACTTCCACTTATAATTTTTCCATCTAAAGGTATTTTTTCACCTGGTTTTACTACTATTACATCTTTAACTTTAACTTCATCAGGCGATACTCTCTTTATTTCATCACCTATTTTTACATTTGCAAAATCAGGTTTTATTTTCATAAGATCCTCTATAGATTTTCTTGAACGATTAACCGCTAAATCTTGAAAAAACTCTCCTATTTGATAAAAAAGCATAACTCCTACAGCTTCTGGAAAATTCTTTATAGCAAAAGCCCCAATAGTTGCTATACACATTAAAAAATTTTCATCAAATACTTGTCCTCTTAATATATTTTTATAAGCCTTTAATAAAACATCTCCACCTACTAATACATAACTTATAAAAAACAATGTAAATTCAACCCAAAATGACAATTTAAAACTAATACCAAGTCCAAATAATAAAGCTCCCAATCCTATTTTAATCAACTCTTTTTTATTGCTTTTATATTTCAAATTACTTGTATTTTTACTAATAGACTTTTCATCTAAAACTTCTACATGAGGTTCCTTCTTTTTTACTATATTAACTATATTTGAAATAATCTCTTCCAAATTATATTTACTTTCTACCATTACAGTTAACTTCGTCGATACAAAATCTAAATTAGCTTCTTTTATATTACTCAAACCTCTTATTTCTCTCTCTATTTCACTAGCACAATGAGCACAATCTAAATTTTTTAAAATAAATACCCTTTTCACGACATTATTCATATTTATTCCCCCTTTCAAAAATTCACTTATGATTTATATGAGTAAGTCCCGTATCAAATATCTGTTTTATGTGTTCATCATCAAGCGAATAATAAACCAATTTCCCCTCTTTTCTATATTTCACAAGCCTAGCTTGCTTTAACACTCTCAATTGATGAGATACAGCAGAATGACTCATTCCAAGAAGTACTGCTATATCACAAACACACATCTCCGATACAAATAAAGCACAAATTATTTTTATTCTAGTTGTATCCCCAAACACTTTAAAAAATTCAGCCAAATCATATAATTTTTCTTCTCTTGGCATATATTTTTTTACTTTTTTAACTATATCTTCATGTATTAAATTGCAACCACAATTTTCAATACTCACAATAAAAAACCTCCTACCTTTTATATATGAACATTTATTCATATGTTTAATTATATTATATTCTTATACACTGTATTTTGCAATATATTTTTCAAAACAAAAACCCATAATATCCATTTAGAATATCATGGGCTAAAAAACAGTACAAATATTATTCAGTTTTAAACCTATTTACTTCATTCATCAATGTATCAGCTAAATTTTTAAGCTCATCCGAACTTTCAGCCATACTTTCAATAGTAGCAAGTGTCTGTTGTGTACTTGCTGCAACTTCCTCTGTAGAAGCAGAAGTTTCTTGAGCTGATGCTGAAATGTTTGTTATAGTAGTTACTATTTCCTCTTTATTTTGAAGCATATCTTCATTTAATTTTTTAATATTTTCCATATCTTTTGATACATCTAATATAGATGTCGATATTTTATTAAATATATCCTTAGTCTTAATAACAGATTCTTCTTGAGATAATAAAGTAGTATTAGTATTTTTTATACTTTCTACTGAAATACTCGACTTCTCTTGTATTTTCTTTATAAGCTCACTTATTTTATAAGATGCATTTGTAGTATCTTCTGAAAGCTTTCTAATTTCATCAGCAACTACTGCAAATCCCTTTCCAGCCTCTCCTGCTCTTGCTGCTTCAATAGATGCATTTAACGCTAAAAGATTTGTTTGACTTGCTATGTTATTAATAGTTTCTATTATATTCTCTATTTCTGCAGAACTTTCTTCCATTTCTTTTATTGCTAAATTAAGCTGTTCGCTATTCTGTAAAGTTTCTTTAGTTTTATCAGTTAAATCGTATACTATATTTATACCCTCTTTATTAAAAGTTATAGCTTCATCAAATTTAAATCTTATTTTATCCATGGCACTTGATATTAATTCTATACTTTTTGCTAAATCATTTGCCTTCTGAATCCCTATTTCTGTATCTTTTGCCTGCTCATTATTAGCAGTTGCTATCTCCTCAATAGCTTTAGCTATCTGATTTATAGTAAATTTAGTTGTATCAGATATTTCTTTTAAATTACCCGAACTTTTATATACAGAATTAGAAGATTTTTTTATTTCATTTAACAGATATTTTACGCTATTTATCATTTCATTAAATGAATCTCCTATATTGCCAAACTCATTTTTAGAATTTATATTTATTTCATTTCTAAAATCTCCCTTAGCAGCAATATTTATTCCTTCTTCAAGTTCTTTTAATGGTTTTGTTATCATCCCTGTAATAATAACAGCTAAAACTACTGCAACAATAATAGCTATTATTAAAGTAAAAATACTCATAAATTTCATAGAATTTACTTCATCACTAATTTCACTTTTATCAAAATTCACACCAACTTTCCAGCCAGTTCTTTTATTAGTTAAAAAATACACATGATTATTTTTAGTATTTATATGTCCTTCTCCTTTAGAAAATAACTCTTTTTCAAATCTTTCAAAACTCTTTACATTCTTCAAATCTTTTCCTATAAATTTATCATCATTACATACTACTACCGTTCTATCTTTACTAATTATAAAAACATATCCCGCTTTTCCTAATTTTAAAGATTTATATTTATTTGAAAATCCATCTAAACTTATATCAATCCCCATAACCCCTATTATATCTCCACTTGAATCGACTACAGTCTTAGAAATAGTAAAATTAAGCTTATTAGTGCTCGCATCTATATAAGGATCTGTATACACTATCTTTCCAGGATTTTTTACAGCTTCTTTATACCAAATTCTAGATGTTGGATCATAAGAAGCATTATCTGACATTGGATTATTAGAATCTGCAAACATCCTTTTGTATTTAGTCCCCATATATACTGAAAGTATTTTTGGATTGCTTTCAATAATATCATCTAAAATTTCCTTTGCAATATGCTCTATTTGTACTTTATCTGTTATTTTTCCTTCAACAGTTCCTTCTTCTATTTTTACTAAATCTACAAAATTTTGATTATTAGATATCATATTTAAAACACTTTCAAGTCCTTCAAAAAATTCTTCTAAATTTAAATCTATTTCCTCTGCCATCTCTTTTGAATTTTTGTTAAGTCTTTCACTAAGAACTCCATGAGCTTTATTGTAAGATACAAAAGATAAAACCATAAGCGGAGTTAAAATACCTACAATAAGCATAATAATAAGCACTTTTTTTACTGAAGAATTACTCGTCCCTTCCATGTATTTACATCTCCTTCCATTAAATTATAATATAAATCCAAAAATATCATTTAACTTTGCAACATATATATTAACATAAAAAGTTAAACTTTACAGTATTATGTCGAATTTTTGAATAAAAAAAATTTATAAATTCCTATACTAAAAAAAAGTTTTTATAAATTTTGTTTTTTTACATAATTATATGTTATATTATTATATATACAATAAAATTTTTTAGGAGTGTGTGTATGTCTAGCAAATTTGAAATTAATAACATTATTGAAGGTACTGTAACAGATATTAAACCTTTTGGTGCTTTTGTAGCACTAGATGAAAAAACCAAAGGATTAGTTCATATCTCACAAATTAGTCACAATTTTATAGACGATATAAATGAACATATTTCTGTTGGTGATAAAGTAAAAGTAAAAATTATCAATATTGATGAAAATTCTAAAAAAATTTCTCTTTCAATCAAAGCAACAATCCCTAATAATTCTAACTACAAAAATACATCTAAAACTAAAGATGCACCTAAACATAAAACTCAAAAAAAACTTAAACAAACAAGTTCTCTTGAAGATAAATTAAAAAACTGGTTAAAAGAATCAGATGAACGTCAATCGGTTTTAAATAAACGCAATAAAAGAAGATAAATTAATACCTCCTGAATTCAGGAGGTATATTTATTAATTAATATCGTAGAAAAATACGATATTTTATCACCATCTAATTCTTCCAAATTTGTATACACTTTCTCTTCATTTAATGAAGAATTACTAACAAGTATTGCATAATTCAACAAATCATTATCTTTGATTTTTTGTATAATCTCTTTAAAATTTTTATATACTTTCATTAAAACTATAGAATTATAATTTTTAAGTGCATAATCTATTCTTTCTTCATCTGTAGTACAAGGTATAACAACTAATGGCTCTTTATCCATTACTAAAGGAAAATTTTGATTTGAAGCTATATTTGAAAATGAAGAAATTCCAGGTATTGTCTCTACTTCAACTTTATCTTTTATTCTTTCAAGCATATATACATATGTACTATATATCATCGGATCTCCCAATGTTACAAATCCTACATTTTTTCCTCTCTTAACATCCTTTTCTATCTCAACAGCAATAGCATCCCAAGCTTTAGTTTTTTCTATACTATTAAAATTCATAGGAAAATGTCTTTGCTTTATTTCTATATTTTCTCTGATATAATCCTTGACTATGGATAAAGCTAAGCTTTTTCCATCTTTTTTTGGTTCAGGCGTATAAAGTATATCTAATTTTTTTAATACATCAACAGCTTTAATTGTAAGCAGAGAACTATCTCCTGGTCCAGTTCCTATTCCATAAAATTTTCCCATCTATTTTCCTCCCTTTACTTTATTTCTTTATAACTTACATAAACCCCCATGGCAAATAAAATAACAAAATATATAATTAAAACTAATATAGAAACATAATTAACCTTATCAGCTAATGCTATTTCTCTAAGACTCTGTGTCACATGAGTAAGTGGTAATAACATTATTATTTTTTTTACTGTAATTGGCATTTTATTTAGTGAAAAAAATGTCCCACACAAAAAAGTCATAGGAGTTATTACAAAAGTAGCAAACCTGTTCATATCATAATGATTATCTATTATCATTGCAGCTGTATAACCAAATGCAGCAAACAACATACTATTTAAAAAACACACCAATATAAAAGCTATATTAAAGTGAATATATACACCAAACACACAAGAAACTGCAAGTATTATAAATCCTGCATATAACCCTCTTAAAGCTCCCGCTAAAATGTATCCCAATGTTAAAAGATACATCTTAACGGGTGCTGTCATATAATATTCAAAACTTTTTTCATGAAGCTTTGCAACAGTAATTCTTATAGCCACAGCATTAAAACTTGTATTCATGGTAGAAAGCGCAATTATACCAGGTATAATAAAATATATATAACTATGTCCTTCTACAACAACTCCATCACCAAGCCCCCACCCAAAAGCTATTAAATACAAAAGAGGACTCATAATTGCACCTGCAGTTATTTTAAACGCTTTTCTTTTAAAAAATATAAACTCCCTCCAAAGTATAGTTCCTACTTCCATTTTAAGTTACCTTTCTATTTGTAAAATTATAAAAAACATCTTCAAGACTTACTTCTCTTAATATAAAATTTTCTTCAATAGAACTTGAAAAAATTTTAGCATCCTCTATATTTTTAAAATATTTATACTTTGTAATTTTATGTTCATCAAAATACTCTACAGTATATTTTCCTAAACTACTTTTAAGATTTTCACTTGTATCATTGTAAAATATTCTTCCTTTATCCATTAAAGCTATTTTTTCACAAAGATGTTCTGCTTCTTCTATATAATGAGTAGTAAGTATTATTGTTTTTCCCATATTTTTCATAACCTTCAATGTATCCCATATTTTTCTTCTAGCATTTAAATCTACTCCAACAGTTGGTTCATCTAAAAATAATATTTCAGGATCGTGAATTAAAGCTTTAGCTATCATTAATTTTCTTTTCATTCCACCAGATAAATTTCTACTTATCCGATTTTCTACTTTCTTAAGATCCATATAATCAAGAAGTTTTTCTATTTGTATCTCCCTCTCCTTTCCCTTTATCCTAAATAATTTAGCAGCTAATATAAGATTTTCTTTAACAGTAAGATCTTTATCCAAATTTATATGCTGGGGAACTATGCCTATTTGTTTTTTTAAAAAAACATTATTTCTACTCATTTCTTGACCCATTATAAAAACTTTACCATCACTTGGTTTTAAAAGACCTATCAATATACTTATAAGAGTAGTCTTGCCTGCTCCATTTGGCCCCAGCAAACCAATAAAACTTCCCTTTTTTATATTCAAATTGAGTTTGTCAACTGCAATAAAATCCCCGTATTTTTTAGTAACATTTTCTATATTTATAATTTCACTCATTTTTTCACCCATTTATTTTGTTTTTTCTCTCAATTTTTCGAGAGATTTAACTACTTCTTTCCCTGTAACATTTCTCTCTGGATTAAAATTCCCATTCTCAAGTTCCATCAATTTATTGTCTACAACAATTTGAACTATTTTTGCATTTTTTACTTTATCTAAATCTTTAATATGCACATTGTTATTCTCTTTCTTTTCTAAATCTCCTATCATAAATAATATACTCGCAAACTCTTCTCGTGAAATTTTATTTTTAGGATAAAAATATTCTTCATCATTTTCCTTAAATCCTTTCATATAACCAGAAGTCACTGCTGTTTCTATAAAATTAAAATATTCATTGTCTATATCTACATCTTTAAACAATCCATAAGTATGTCCCTTATGCTCTTTTCTATAGTATTTTGAAGTAGGAACAAATATACCCTTGTTTTTAAATCTAACTATAATCTCTGCCATCTTATCTCTTGTAATTTCTTCATCCAAACTAAATTTTGATATATCATCAAACACCTCAGGATAAAACATTCTACAAAGCTCTTTTACCCCCTCTAAGTATCTAAATGTAGGACTTGATATGATTTTTTGATTTATAATATAAACTCTATTATTCTTAATTGCTTTAATAGAATCAAATCCCGGTCTTATAACTATTGAATGCTTATTACCTCCTGCATTCATAACTCCATTTTGAGAAACAAACACATCAATTTTATCAGCTTTTTCAAGTATTCTTTCTGCTCCATAAACAGCTATTGAACTTCCTTCTTTTTTAGGTTTTGCATCTGTTGCTATATTTAATCCTCCTGCTATTTCTATTGCTTTAGCAGGCATAGAATCAACTGTTACAGTCTTATATCCATTTTCAGATGATTCAAAATAAACATTAACTTTTGGACTTATATCTTTTGTTATACTTTTTATTTCTTCAATTTGTTTATAAAAATCCTCTAGCAATTGCTCAGCTCTATCTGTTTTCCCAGTAAGCATACCTAATTTTTTTATGTAATCATCAAATTTATCAAAGCTTTCAGGATATAGTGAAACTACATTTAAACCAGCCTTTTCAAGAGCATCTACAAACTCTGGTTTTGACCTTTTTATAAAAGGTCTAATTAAAACTAAATCAGGTTCTGCTGCTATAACTTTTTCAGGATCTGATCTATAATCATACTTTTCTTTTTCTAGTGCTTTAGCTGGATATATATCACTGGTTCCAACACCTATTATTTCATCATCAAGCCCAAGTGCAAATAAATTTTCTGTATGAGCAGAATAAAGAGATATTATCTTTTTTGCAGGCTCGTTCATATTTATTTCATTTCCTGAATCATCTACAAAATTTATAGAATACTCTTTATTACCAGCTTTCTCACTATCAGATACACTACTACATCCTGTAAATACTACTAAGGAAATTAATATAGTAAACAATAGAACTAATTTATTTTCCATTTTTTTCATATTCATTCCTCCAACATACAAATAATCATCAGCGAAATAACTGATGATTATTTGTATTAATATTTATTATTTTTCAGTTTTCTCTTGAGAATTTACTGCTTCTTTTGCATGCTGAACATACATATCTTGTACTTTTTCATTCTCACCTAAACCATGTAAATAAGCTTCAACCACAAATCCTTCTTTTTTAAGTACGCTTTTCCAAGAATCCTCTTCATCTCCTGCCATATCATTATTAGCATGGTCTCCTGCAACAAGCATTAATGGCATCAATATTACTTTTTCTACATTATCTCTCTTTAATTTTTTAATTACATTGTCAAGTGTTGGATATCCCTCAACTGTACCTACATAAGCTCTTATTCCCATATCTTCAAACATATAATCAAGACATGCATAAGCAGAATTTGAATAATGATGAGTTCCATGACCCATAAATACAACAGCTTCATTATCCTTAAGCTCTGGCATTTGAGTTTTTAAAGCCTCAACTAAATTTTTATAATCTTCAATACTTGTAAGCAATGGATTTCCAACAACTAATTTATCAAAATCATTTTTAAAATTATTAACTTCTGCAATTAAATCATCATATTCTGCTCCATTAATAACATGAAGAGGTTGAACTATAACTTCTGAAAAACCTTCTTTTTTTAATTTAGTTAAAGCTTCTTTTGGAGTATCAACTTTTATTTTATCTCTTTCTTTAAGTTTTTTGATTATAATATCTGAAGTAAAAGCTCTTCTCATCTCATAATCAGGAAAAGCTTTGTCTATTTTGCTTTCACAAGCCTCAATTGTAACTTTACGAGTATCTGCATAGCTCGTACCAAAACTTACTACGAGAACAGCTTTTTTATTTGGATCCTTTTTAACCTCTTCTTCAGCAGCTCCAGCACTAGAACATCCTGCTAAAATCCCCCCTAACAACAACAAACTCAACAATAAAGTTAAGCTTTTTTTAATTTTCATAGTAAATCTCCTCCCTTGTTTATATTTTAATAAAATTTATATAACAAACTCTTCAAAGAGTTTTAAAGCATTATTAAAAATCCTCTATTATCAATTCTATCTACATTTATATCAAATACTTCGTTGATAAAATCTGCAGTCATTATATCACTGCACTTTCCAAACGCTACCATCTTTCCTTCTTTTAAAACACAAACTTCATCGCTAAACATATAAGCAAGATTTAAATCATGTATTATTGATACAACAGTTAAACCCTCTTTTATTACTAAACCCTTAATTAACTTTAAAGATTTAATTCTCTGCGAAATATCCATGGCAGAAAAAGCCTCGTCTAAAAATAAAATACTTGGTTTTTGACTTAAAGCTCTAGCAAGCATAACCCTTTGAAATTCTCCTCCACTTATTTGAGTTATAAGTGAATCTGAAAATTTTAAAGTATCAGTAATTTCCATAGATTTATAAACTATCTCCATATCATTTTCACTTAACTTTTTCATTCTTTCTCTAAATGGATTTCTTCCCATCATCACTATTTCAAGACATGTAAAGGGAAACCTTATATTTGTATTTTGATTTATTATTGCAAAATTTCTTGAAAGTTCTTCAACTGAATAATTTTTTATTTCTTTACCCAAAAATTTTATACTTCCAGTTTTCTTTTCTAAATATCCAGTCAATAAATTCAAAAGAGTAGTTTTTCCTGAACCATTTGGTCCTATTATAGATAAAAATTTTCCCTTCCCCATTGAAAAACTTATATCATCAAGAACAACTTTATCTTTATAACTAAAACTAACATTTTGGACCTTAAGCATCTAACCACCTTCTAAAATCATTGTATACTTTTATTCTTGCTAATAAATATATATATAAAAAAAGGTCCTCCAAACAACGTTGTTATAACTCCCACGGGAATTTCAACATTAAACAAAACCCTTGATATATTATCAGCAAATAAAAGTAAAAGTGAACCCAAAAGTGCTGATAATGGAATAAGCGATTTATTATCTGATGTTAAAGAAAATCTCAACATGTGGGGAACTATAAGACCTATAAATCCTATTATTCCACTTACAGAAACACAAACTGCAGTAATCAATGATGCACTTATCAAAAATATACTTCTAATTTTTTTTGTATTTACTCCAAGAGATCTAGCTTGGCATTCTCCTAAAGCAAGTATATTTAAATCCTCTGAAAAATATATACATACAAATGTCAAAATCATAATCACAGGAAAACTCAAAATCACCTGATTCCAAGATCTCGAATCTAAACTTCCCATAAGCCAATATATTATAGCTGAAACCTGCTCCCCAGATGCACTTTTTAAAAAACTTATACCAGCAGATAATATAGAGCTTACAATAATTCCTGAAATTATTAAATTTGATGAACTCATATATCCATTCTTATTTGCAATTTTTATTACAAGAAAAAGTGTAAATATTGCTCCTAAAAATGCAAAAGGAGTTATGGGTATAGGGTTTTCTAATATAAATATATTTATATATATAGCAATAACTGCTCCAAATGCTGCCCCTGTTGAAACCCCTATTGTATAAGGATCTGCCAATGGATTCATTAATAAAGATTGAAAAACAGTTCCAGAAACCGCAAGACCCCATCCAACAAATATCGCTATTAAAATTCTTGGAAGCCTTATATTCCAAACTATAGCAATTTTCGATTTACTTATATCACCTAAAATTTTTTCATCAAACGTAATTTTTCCATAAATTATTTTTATTACTTCACTTATACTAATATCAGCTCTTCCTAAATTAACCGACAATACAAGCAAAAATACTATAAATGTAAACAAAACACTACCCACTACAATCAATTTCTTTTTTTTATCGTTAAAATTACTAATTACGTCAACTCTATTTTCCATAACACCCCTCTTTTTTCTAAAAAAAAGACTCCTAACGGAGTCTTAATTGCATTATGAATAGGTAGTAATTACCTATATCCATGCATATTTCCCTCCGAAATAGCAATTGAAAAATTATAGGCAGGTCTCCTGACTTACATCCTATCTACTCCCTCACCTTCCCAGTTTTTAACTAGTGGACAATTGAGGTTTCGTTGATGATCACAGTAGCGGGGGCTGTGACGGATTTTCACCGTTCTTCCCTTTTAATCATAAAGAACCTATAATTTATATTCACTTTTTATTGGTTACATATCCATTTTATACTATTAATTGGTAAAAATAAAGTATTTTTTTGTCTTAATTATGTCAAATTCATTTTTCAATAATCAGCAAAATATTAAATACAAAATATAATTTCCATGTATTCTAATATATTTCCCGAGAAATAACTATTTTTTTATTAGTTTTGATAAATTCGGACTCGTTTTTTTCCATTCCTTAATTGTATATAACACCTTAAAATCTTTAACTTCTATTTTTTGCAATAAATAATTTATTATATTCTCTACTTCTTTTTTATTTCTTCCATGAATCATTGTATATAAATTATAAGGCCATTTCTCATCTGTTCTTCTTTCATAAATATGACTTATATTATTAATACCCTTAATTATGTCTATAAATTTTTTTAAATTATCTTTTGGTATATTCCAAACTGCCATGGCGTTACTGTTATAACCACTTTTTTGATGAATCATAACGGGAGCAATACGTTTTAAATAACCACTTTCATTTAATCTTTTTAACCTTTTAATAAGATCTTCTTCAGATATATTAAATTTTTTACTCAAATCCTCATAAATATCCTTAGTTACTTCTATATCTTGAGATAAATAAACTATAATATCTTTATCTATATTATCCATCAAATAAAATCACCCTTTATTGTCAAAATTAAGATGTACATGAACCTTATGCTTATTAACTGAAGGAAGATTTAAAATATCCTGTACTCCTGTTCTCTCTTTTATTTCTTTCAATATATTCTCAAGCTCTCCATTAGATGAAGCCATTAATGTAAACCAAAGATTGTACTCATCCTCTCTTTGATAATTATGAGTTACTCCACTATATTCACTCACAATATTTGCTACATAATCTATATCTTTTTCAATCTTCATAGCAACAAGCGTACTTGCAACTCCTAAATTTTGGCTGTCAAATATTCCTCCAAACCTCCTTATATATCCTTTTTCCTTTAAGTTATTAATTCTATTTACAACCTCATCTTCACTTATACCTAAATTATCTGCTATTTTTTTAAAAGGTCTTTTTTGAATAGATATTCCATTTTGAACTTCATTTAAAATTTTACAATCTATACAATCCATTTTAATCGTCCCCCTTTAAGCAAAAAGTATCCTCTTGAAGATAATCTCCAGTTTTACTAAAAGCTCTAGCTCTACACCCTCCACAAATATTTATATTTTTACAAGATCCACAATTACCTTTATAATTTTTATAATCTCTAAGCTTATTAAAAATTTCACTTTGTTCCCATATAACATCAAAAGGCTTTTCTCTAACACTTCCAACCTTTATAGGCAGATATGGACAAATATGAACATCTCCATTAGGTAGTATACAGCAGTATTTAATTCCAGCAATACATCCTCTGCTAAACCTCATATCCATCCCTTTTTCTTTAGCCTCTACCATAAACTGTGGAGCACAAGTTGGCTTTAATTCTATATGAGTATTTTTCTGCTTATCAAGTATTCTATTTATAATTTCTTTATATTCTTTTTTATTTAAACCTTCTTTCCCTATATTTTTCCCGCGTCCTACTTCTACAAGAAAAAATGGATGATGAGAATGTCCACCAAGAGATGAAATATAATCAGTAATTTTAGTTATCTCTTCATAATTAGATTTAGTTACAGTAGTATTTATTTGAACTTTAAGTCCTGCATTTATACTTTCTTTAATTCCTCTTATACAATCCTTAAAGCTACCTTTAACTTGTCTAAATTCATCATGTTTATTTTCATCTAAACTATCTAAGCTTATTGCTACTGCACGAACTTTACTTTCCTTTAATTTTTTCGCAATTTCTTTTGTAATCAAAGTTCCATTAGTTCCAAGTCCAACTATAAGACCTAATGAGTGAGCGTATTCTGTCAACTCAAACAAATCTTCTCTAAGAAGTGGCTCTCCTCCACTAAAAATTAATATTTTAAATCCTGCTTTAGCTATTCCTTTAATCAATTCCTTACTTTCCTTAGTATCTAATTCATCCTTTTGCTTTTCATTAGGACCTGCATCTCTATAGCAATGCTTGCAATATAAATTACAGTTTTTAGTCATGTTCCATGATATAATCATTATTTTTCACCCCAATTTCTTTATCTGTAAGATAGCAGCTAGGATCCTCAGCCCAAATATCACCGTAATATCCATAAGCTCTAGCTCTTAAATTCCCTTTACATATATCAAGATATTTACAGCTTTTACATCTTCCCTTTACTTTTTCTTTTTTATTCCTCAGTTCACTTAAAAATATATTTTCTCCATTCCATATTTCAGAAAAAGAGTTCTCTTTTACATTTCCTAATATATGGCTTTTAAAAAATTGATCTGGATATACATTTCCCCTATAGTCAATATTTGCAATTGCACTTCCTGATCTATTTCCACCATTTCTTTTTAAAAGCTCTAATATCCTTTCTTTTTGATTAGCATCTTTTTCCTTTAGATACACATATACACCATCTGTAAAATTTGCAACTGTTAATATCTCTTTAATATTTTTATTTTCATTCACCATATTTTTTACATAATAATATAAAACATCTATAACATATTTAATTTCATCATGAGATAACATATCATCAATTATACTTTGACCTCTTCCACTAGGAACTAAATGATAAAAGCAAATTCTTGGAATATCCATTTCATCTACTAATTTTAAAATATCTTTTACCTCTTTATAGTTTTTCTTTTGAATAGTAAATCTAAGACCCACCTTTTGGTCTACTTCTTTACAATTTTTTATGGCATTCACAACCCTATCATATGCTCCATTAACTCCTCTAAAATAATCATTAGTTTTAGAAGTCCCATCCAAACTAATGCCCACATAACCAATACCTAAATCTTTTAATATTCTAGCAGTATCCTGTGTTATAAGACTTCCATTAGTTGAAAGACTCACTCTAATACCTTTATATTTTATGTATTTTATAATCTCAAATATATCATTCCTCATAAGAGGCTCTCCTCCAGATAATAATATTACTGGCACATTTATACTAGCTAAATCATCTATAACCTTTTTTACTTCTTTAGTGCTTAACTCTTCTTCACTTTTATACGAAACTGCATTTGAGTAGCAGTGCTTGCATTTAAAATTACATATATTAGTTATATTCCATACCACAACAGGACCCATGCCTTTTCGTACTCCACTTTTAGCTTTACTACAATCCTTTGAATATCTTATACAATCCTTTTCTATATCAGTTTTACTTAAAAGCTTAGTTAAATCAATCATTTTTTCACTCCTTAATTTTAGTTACTTATCTAATAATACCACAGAAAAAAAGATTTAATCTAATATTTTAAAATGAATAAATTTATAATATTTGTCAATAATATCAAACTGATAATAGATTAGGAGGATGAATTTATGAAAATAGGAATACCTAGAGCACTTCTTTTTCATGAATACGCTCCTTTATGGACAACTTTCTTCGAGGAATTAGGTGCTCAAGTTATAATATCTGAAAATACAAATAAAAAAATTCTCAACGAAGGAGTACAAAATACAGTAGATGATGCATGTTTACCCGTTAAATTATTTCACGGACATGTATTAAATTTAAAAGATAAAGTTGATTATATTTTTATACCTAGAATAATGAGTTTATTTAAAGGTGAACATATTTGTCCAAAATTTTGCGGTCTACCAGAAATGATTAAAAATTCAATAAAAGATTTACCAGAAATCATTAATACTGAAATTAATTTTATAAAATCAAAAGACAATTTAAATGAAACTATTTATGAAATAGGAAAATATTTCTCAACTGATTTTAATACTATATCACGTGCCTACGATATAGCATATTTAAAATTTGAAGAATATAAAAAAAATATGTTAAATAATATCCCCAATAAAAATAATAAAAAAATTATGCTTATGGGACATACATATAACTTATACGATACTTACGTAAATATGAATACAATAAACAAAATAAATTTAAATGAAATTGATGTATTAACTCCTCAAATGATAGACGATATTTATATCAATGAATATGCCAAAAAATATAAAGGAAAAATATTTTGGACATTTGCTAGAAAACTCATCGGAACTACACTTTATTTAATCGAGAATAAAATTGTCAATGGAATTATCTATGTATCATCTTTTGGATGTGGAATTGATTCTGTTGTAGCAGACACAATAGAAAGATATATAAAAAGAGAAAGTGATATTCCTTTTATGCTTCTAACTTTAGATGAACACACAGGAGAAGGAGGTTTAAATACAAGAATTGAAGCTTTTATAGATATGATTAAATGGAGGGATAAAAATGAAAGTAACGTTCCCACACATGGGTAATACATACATAGCTATCAAAGTTATGTTTGAAGAATTAAATGTCGAGGTAATAACTCCTCCAAAATGCAGTAAAAATACTCTCGAGATTGGTACAAAATATTCACCAGAACTTATTTGTATGCCTTTTAAAATTAATATGGGAAATTATATAGAAGGAATTAAAAAAGGAGCAGACACTATTTTTATGATAAGCGGATGTGGACCTTGCAGATTAGGACTATACAGTACACTTCAAAGAGAAATATTAAACGATTTAGGTTACAATGTTGAAATGATTTCCGTAGAACCTTTTAGAACACTAGAAGAAATAAAAGATTTTCTTCAAAAACTAAAAAAAGTATCCAACACGAATAATTACTTTAAAATTTTATCTGCTTTTAAAAAAGGCATAAAAATACTATTTGAAGTTGATGAATTTGACAATATTGTAAATACAATAAGACCAAGAGAAATAATCAAAGGAGAAGTAGATAAAATATACTCTCAATTCGAAAGAGATATAAATAACTCAAAAGGATTTAAAGAAACTATCAAAATTATAGAAAAAAATAAAGAAAAACTAAAAAAAATAAAAATTGACAAAAACAAAAATGTCCTAAAAATAGGAATTGTAGGAGAAATATACACAATTGTAGAACCTTTCGTAAATTTCAATATTGAAAAAAAATTAGGTAATATGGGAATTGAAGTACACAAATCTATAAACTCCAGTGAATTTTTAAAAGAGCAAATGGACTTTCTTCCATTTATACATTCTGAAAAAAAAGACATTCACAAAGCTGCAAAACCATATTTAAGTAAACAAATAGGAGGCCACGCTAAACAAACTATAGGAAATACAGTTAGATATAGTCAAAAAAACTATGATGGCGTCATTCACCTACTGCCATTTACATGTATGCCCGAAATTGTAGCACAAAGCATTCTTCCAACTATAGAAAACGAAAAAAGTATTCCTATTCTATCTCTAATATTAGATGAAATGACAGGTGAAGCTGGATATTTAACTCGAATAGAGGCTTTTATAGATTTACTTTCAAGAAGAAAGGAGTTTATTAACAATGAAAAATGTTTATCTTGGAATTGATGTAGGCTCAGTAAGTACCAATATAGTAATTATAGATGAAAATAATAATTTATTAGAAAAACTATATATAAGAACTATGGGAAACCCGATTAACGTATTAAAAGAAGGTTTAGGAAAAATAAAAAAATCTCTAAAAAATCTAGATAATATACAAATCTCTGGAGTTGGAACAACTGGAAGTGGAAGAGAACTCGCTAGTGTTATGGTAGGAGCAGATATTGTAAAAAATGAAATTACCGCTCATGCAATTGCTGCATTAAACTTCGTTCCAGGTGTTAAAACCATTTTAGAAATAGGTGGACAAGATTCAAAAATTATACTATTAAGAAATAACGTTATAAGTGATTTTGCAATGAATACAGTATGTGCCGCTGGAACAGGTTCTTTTTTAGATCGACAAGCATCAAGACTTGGAATCCCTATAGAAGAATTTGGTAAATTAGCACTTAATTCTACTACTCAAGTTAGAATAGCAGGAAGATGTGCTGTATTTGCAGAATCCGATATGATCCATAAACAACAACTCGGATATAGTCAAGAGGATATAATAAATGGATTATGCGAAGCATTAGTTAGAAATTATTTGAACAATTTAGCAAAAGGAAAAGATATACAACCTCCTATAGTATTTCAAGGAGGAGTTGCAGCTAATATCGGAATAAAAAAAGCTTTTGAAAAAGCTCTTGGATATGAAATACACGTTCCTAAATATCATAATGTCATGGGCGCCATTGGAGCAGCTCTACTTGCCAAAGAAAAAGTAAAAAACAAAGAAAAAAGTAATTTTTTAGGATTTAATATAACAGACAAAAACTTTAAAGTAAAAGGGTTTGAATGTGATAACTGCCCAAATGTATGCGAAATTATTGGAATTTATAGAGATGATGAATTAGTTGCTAGATGGGGAGATAAATGTGGTAAATGGAGTAATCTAAATGTAGCTTGCTCATTTGAATAAATTCTAAAAATTACATTAAATATCCTATATAAATATCCGATAATATTAATGAACAGACAATTACGCAACACCTCATTTCAAAGACTTCCATCCATCACCCTGGAAGTCTTTTTTTTATTTTAAAAATTTTCATTTCAAAAATCACATTTAATATGATTTTTAATAAAATATATTGCAAGAAAATTTAATTATTCTAAGGAGTGAATTATATGTATGATTATTTTTCAAATACAATAGAAGCTGAAGACTATACTTACAGAAAAAAAATTAACAAATTTGCATATGTATATCATAAAAATGGTTTCAATTATTTAGCATATATAAAAAAATACGATAGAGAATATTGTTATTTATGTAGATGGGATCCTTGTGAAAGAAGATGGCAGTATAAAGAAGTTAAAAAGAAAAATATAAAACACATAGAATATTTTCACTCTAATCCATGTTAAGACAATAAAAAATGGCTGTGCTACAGCCATTTTTTATTGTCCTATTTTACTTTTAATATATTCTATTGCTTTTGGAAGTTGATCTTCCACTTTTTCAACTACTATATCAGGCTTTATTCCTTTTCCATGTATATATTCTCCATTTGGAGTAAAATACTGAGCTATTGTCAATTTAAATCCTGTTCCATCTCTAAGATCTTTTACGGTTTGAACTAATCCTTTGCCAAATGTAGTAGTTCCAATAAGAACTCCAGCTTTATTATCTCTTACAGCTCCAGATAAAATTTCAGATGCTGAAGCAGAACCTTCGTTTACAAGCAACGCAAGAGGAATATCTATTTTATTAGAATCAGATTTTAAATATTCCTTATTTCCCTTATTATCCTTTGTATAAACTATAATCCCTTCACCTAACAATTCGTCTGCTATTTCTTTACATTGATCTAAAAGTCCTCCAGGATTATCTCTTAAATCTATAATCAATCCTTTGATATTCTTAGACTGTAACTCTTTTAAATTTTGTTTAAAATCATCGGCAGTTTTTTTATCAAACATTGTTATTCTTATATATCCTATATTATCTTCAAGAACTTGAGACTTAACTGTTTTAAGTCTTATTTTTTCTCTTTTTATAGTCAAATCAAAAGTTTTTTTATTTTCTCTTGCAATAGTTAGTGTAACTTTTGTTTTAGCTTTACCCTTCATCATAGATACAGCTTTATCCATCTCTTTAGCTGTAACATTTTTTCCGTTGACCTTTACTATTTTATCTCCAGGTTTAATACCTGCTCTAAATCCCGGTGTATCTTCTATAGCAGATACCACTGTAATAAATCCATCTTCTCCAGGTGTAACAATTACACCTATTCCACTATAAGATCCCTCAGTATATTCCATTAAATCTTTAAATTCTTCTTTTGTCATATACTGAGAATATGGATCATTAAGACCTTCAAATAATCCTTTAATAGCTCCATTTACCAAATCTTCCTCTTTTACTTTTGTATAATAGTTTTTTTCTATTACTTTTTTTAATGAATACATTTTAGAAAATTTGTTATATTCATCAAAAACTTCTCTTGAAACTAATACCCTATCTCCTAATACCAATTGAACATTTACAGTTATAAGAGAGGTAATTAAAACCAATATACTCCCCCAAATAATAGCCTTTTTTTTAGATATCATAAACTACATCTCCTTTTGAAAAATCTATAAATATTATATGTTTAATATATACTTTTTATAACGAATAAAGAATTGTTACCTTTTTTTTGATTTAACCCATGGCAAAGGATTAACGTATTTTCCATCTTTTCTAACTTCAAAATGAAGATGTGGACCAGTTGAATTTCCCGTAGAACCAGCTTTTGCTATAACTTGTCCTCTTTTTACTTTGTCCCCTTCAGAAACTAAAAGCTTAGAATTATGGCCATAAAGAGTTACTATTCCACCGCCATGGTCAATAATAACAGCTTTTCCATATCCACCAAGCCACCCAGCACTAATAACTTTACCATCATTAGCAGCTACTATATTCGTTCCCACTGGTGCTGGAATATCTATACCTGTATGCATTTTCTTTTTCTTTAAAATAGGGTGATACCTCATACCAAAAGGAGATGAAATCCTAGTTCTTCCTGGAACTGGCCAAGCCATTATTCCACCTATATAATCACCTTTTGATTGTAATTTTTTAATTTGAGTTTCTAAAGATTTAGCATACCTGTTAAGTTCATCTATATCCCTTTCCATTTTAATTTGATCTAATTTTAATTGTTGTTTTAACCTGATTTTCTCTCCTCTTGAAACAACAAGTCTACCCTTTTCAAATTCTATTTCTCTTTTTAAAGAAACCATTCTATTTTCCTTATTTACAAGTTCTTGCTTTTTATACTCTACAACTTTTTTATCTTCTTCAAGTTCTGCCAATAAATTTTTATCGTAATTTACAATTTTTTTAATCATATCCAAATTTGAAAGAAATTCCGATATATCTTTTGAATTCAATAAAATCTCAATATAGCTGATATTAGATGTCTTATACATTACTCTAAGTCTTTTTCCTAAAAGTTCTTCATTTTCTTTAATTTTATTTTCTAATTTTTCTATTTCTTTCGTAGTTTTTTGTATTTCACTTTTAGTTTTGTTTAATTCCGATTGAAGTTTTTTAATACTATTTTCTTTTTCACCTATTTGAGTACTTAATTTATTAATCTTTTGTTGAACACTTTTTTGAGCTTGTTTATTTTCATTTAACGCCTTATTTATATTATTCATGCTTTTTTTTGCATCATTCAATTTCTTTTGATAATCAGATAAATTATCTGCAAATACATTAAATGAAGTAAATACCATTAAAACTGACAAAACAAAAACTATTTTCCTCATCCCTTCCCTCCTTTGCCTCAGCTTTAAAAAAAATTAAACTTTTAAATACCTTCTTAAAGATATAATACTACCTATTATTCCTATACCTATTCCCATTACCATAAATATTAAAAACAAACTATCTACTATACTAGAAATAGGCAAAATATAAATCGAAAATACAGAGTAAGAAGGTACACTAAATTTATTATAAAAATAATCATATCCAAAATAAGTAACACATAATGCAAGTAAAGCTCCTAAACCTCCAAGTATTATACCTTCTATTATAAAAGGTCCTCTTATAAACCAATCTGTAGCCCCTATATATTTCATTATATTTATCTCTTTTTTTCTAGAATGAAGTGCTAATTTTATTGTATTTGAAATTATAAACAAAGATAAAGAAGCAAGCAATACAATTATAAAAATACCCGAAGTTTTTACTAAATCAGAAAACTTCATAAGTTTTTTAACTACATCTCTATAATATCTTACGTCTTCTATTCCGTTAAATTTTTTCAATTTTTCTGCAACCTTACCTATATCTTCCAACTCCTCAACTTCTATTATATAAGAATTTTGAAGAGGATTATCTAATCCCTCTAAAAGATAAGATTCTTTACCCCATCTTTTTTTCATTTTATTCAGTGCATCTTCTTTAGATTCAAAAGTTACATCCTTCACACCATCAATTTCCTCAATTTGATTTTTTAAATTAAATATATCCTGCGAAGACAAATCTTTTTCTAAATAAACCTGTACCTTATCAAATTGATTTTGAATAAGCATAGTAAAATTATTCACATTTAAAACTATACTAAATATAATTCCAAGTATAAATAAAGATGCAGCAACAGACCCTATTGATACAACTGCCATGGTGGGATTTCTAACTACCCCTTTAACACCTTCCTTTATATTGTACATTATGCTATTTATCATAATTATAAGTTCCCCTTTCTTCATCCTTTACTACTTTTCCTTTATCAAGTGCAATAACCCTTTTTCTCATTTTATCGACTAAATCTTTTGCATGGGTAGCCATTATTATAGTTGTCCCTCTTCTATTTATATCCATAAGAAGATTCATTATTTCCTTTGCAGTAGATGGATCTAAATTTCCAGTAGGTTCATCTGCAATTAAAAGAGAAGGTTTATTAACTATGGCTCTAGCTATACTTACCCTTTGCTGTTCTCCTCCAGAAAGCTCATGCGGATAAAATTTAGCTTTATCACTTAAACCTACCATACCAAGTATAAAAGGAACTCTCCTTCTTATATTTTTACTGCTTTGACCTATTATCTCCATGGCAAATGCTACATTTTCATAAACAGTTTTATTTGGAAGCAATCTAAAATCTTGAAATACAACTCCTATATTTCTTCTAAATTGAGGAATTTTTCTTCTAGGAATTTTCGTAATATCTTGCCCTTCTATTATTATCTTTCCAGTAGTTACTTCTTTCTCTTTTAACAGTAATTTAATAAATGTAGATTTTCCAGCTCCAGAAGATCCTACTAAAAACACAAACTCCCCTTTATCTATTTTTAAATTTATATTAGAAAGCGCTACTTTACCATTTTTATAACTCTTATTTACATCCTTAAATTCTATCACTATATCAACTCCAGTCATATATTTAAAATCCGACTACTATATTATAACAAGAAATATACCCAAACTTCAATTAACAGAACAAAATCCAAATTAAAGGATTTTTATCTTGTTTTGTCTAAATTAAACAAAAATGAGAAAGGAGATAAATACAGTGAAAAAAGAATTTAGGAAAAATGTACTAAAAATAAGAAAAGAACAAAATAACGATTTAATATTGAAAAAATCAAAAAAAATATTCGAAAATCTAATATCATTAAACGAAATAAAAAATGCCAATACCATTATGGCATACCTCGATTTCAATAATGAAGTAAAAACAGATGATATTATTAATTATTTAATATCAAATGGAAAAAAAGTCGTCGTTCCCATAAGTGTAGTATCAGAAAAAAAACTTTTATTATCCGAAATAAAAGACATACAAAAAGAAGTAAAAATAGGAACATACGGTATAAGAGAACCAAAACAAGAATACATAAGACCTGTAAATAACAACGAAATAGATATTGTTATAGTTCCTGCAGTTGCCTATGATATAAACGGTTATAGATTAGGATACGGAGGAGGATACTACGATAGATTTTTAAAAACCTTAAGAAAAGATGCTAAAACAATTGGAATAGCATTTGAACTCCAAGTATTTAATAATATACCAAAAGAAGAACATGATGCAAAACTAAATTACATAGTAACAGAAAAAAGGATAATTAAGATTTAACTTAATTATCCTTCTTATCATCATCCTTAGTTAACTTTTCTAAAGAATCATTTACCCTTTTATCAATCTCACTTATGGAAAGTCCTGTTAAAATTTCAAGCCCTTCTTCTATTCGTGATATTGCATATATATGAAATTCACCTTTCTCAACAGCTTTAATAACTTCATCTTTAAGCATCAAATTTTTCACATTTTGACTTGGAATCATAACCCCTTGCTTTCCCGTAAGCCCTTTTAATTTGCAAACATCAAAAAATCCTTCTATTTTTTCATTAACTCCACCAATTGGTTGTATTTCTCCCTTTTGACTTACCGAACCTGTAACTGCTATATACTGCTTTATAGGAATATTGGCAATACTCGAAATTATTGCATATAATTCCGTGCTCGATGCACTATCTCCATCTACACCAGAATAATTTTGTTCAAAAGTTATAGAAGTATTTAAAGAAAGAGCCCTTTCTTTACCATATCTTTCACCTAAATACCCACTTAATATCAAAACTCCCTTATCGTGAATATTTCCACTTTGTTTTATCTCCCTTTCTATATTTATAATCCCTTTTTTTCCTTTATATGTCGATGCCGTTATTCTAGATGGCTTTCCAAATGAATATTCACCAGTTCCCATTACAGCAAGTCCATTTATTTGTCCAACTTTTTCTCCTTCTATATCAATAATTAAAGTTCCATCCTTAAACATTTCATTTAATTTCTCTTCATATTTATTATTCCTATATCTTTTTCCTTCTATCGCCTTTTGAACATCTACACTTGTTACATATTTTGAATTTTCATCACTCAATGCATCTGCTTCATATAATATATCAACTATTTGATTAAACCTAGCACTCAATTTTTCTTTGTTTTCGCAAATCCTAGAACTGTACTCTATTACTTTTTCAATTGCACCTTTATCAAAATGCTTTAATCCTTCTTTTTCACAATGAGTTGCTATAAATCTAGCTATTTTATACAAATTTTCTTCATCTCTATTTATTTCAACATCAAAATCAGCCATTATCTTAAATAATTTTCTAAAATCTTCATCAAATGAATACAAAAAATTATAAGTATAACTATCTCCTATTAATATAACTTTTACATCTATATCTATAGGTTCAGGTTTTAATGAAGATGTAACTATATAACCGTATTGCTTATTTAATGTTTCTATTGTTACTTTTCCTGTTTTTAATGTCCTTTTAAGAGCCTGCCAAGCAAATGGATGAGAAAACAAGTCATTAACATTTAATATCAAAAAACCTCCATTAGCTTTATGAATAGCTCCAGGCTTTATCTCTAAAAAACTAGTAGTAAGAACACCTATTTCATTTTTGTACTCTATCATTCCTGTCAAATTATAATAAGTAGGATTAGTTTCATTTACAACACTAGCCCCTTTTAATTCACTATTATCTATAAACAAATTCACTTTATACCTTAAAAAAAATTTATTATCGTCTTTTTGCAAAAAAGAGAACATATTTTTTTCTTCACTTTCATTTTTTTTAAATTTAGATATATGTTCAACAATATCTTCTTTCATATCATGAAGATAAGTTAATATTTTTTCATTATATCCATATTTATCTATCAAGTACTGTACATAAAAATCTACAACAGCTTCCCCCACTTGTTTATCCAAATCAGATAACTTATTTTTAAACTCTTCTTCTAATCCCTTCATCTTATTTATATAATCAGTTATATCCTTATTCAATTCATTTGCTTTTTCTCTTATATCACTGAGTTGTTGAGATGAAAGATTTTTATATTCTTCATCAAGCATAGGAGTATTATCTTCTTTTAGCGGAATACTCACTAACCCTCTTTGAGTTATTTGAAAAGTAAATCCCCTCTTTTCTGCAAATTCATTTAATTCCTTTATTACCCTTTGAGTCATTTGTTCATATCGTTCTACTATATATGCATTTTTTTCCTCATATTCTTTTGATTCAAAGATCTTAGGAATTTCTCCCTTGAGCTTTTCCACCATTTCTTCTACATCTTTTTTAAACTCTTTTCCATCTCCAGCTTCAAACACTAAAGCTATTGGCTCATTTGGAATTTTAAAATTATACACATATACAAAATCTTTATTATCTCTTTTATACTTTGCTATTTTTTCAATTAAAGAATAAGTATAACTTCTTCTTCCTGTTCCACTAAGTCCTGAAACATATATGTTGTATCCCCTTTTTTTCATCTTAAGACCAAAATCCATGGCATGAACTGCTCTTTCTTGTCCAATAATTCCTTTTAACGGATTTAAATCTTCTGTTGTATTAAAGTCAAAATTATCTAAATTACACCTTTTTTTCAAATTATCAATAGAAACTTTAAAATCCATAATTATCCCCCTTTAATTATTTTATATTTTATTTTACCCAAAAAAATATAAAATAACCTTATACCCAAACATAAAAGCTGCTGACATATCTTATCAGCAGCCTTTTATGTTATTCTTCTTCAACTCTACTTATTAATTCTACTCTATCAGGAAGTTCTTTTAAGTTAGTTTCTACGACTATGTACGGATGAGAATTTTCAGGTTTTTTATAGACAGAATAAACCTTCATTGTAACTTTATCTTCATCTTTTACCATCTCTATTTTTTCTATTTCTACTCCATAATCTTTTCTCTCTCCTCTTGTTGCTATTACATATATTTTATCCTGTATTTTACACGCTAATGCCCTTTCTTCATCCACATATTTTTGCATTACATCTAAAATTTTTTCAGGTATCTCATCTCTTTCAACCAGCGTAAATTCAACAGGTTCTCCTTTTTCTCCTAGAAATTTAGGTACTACTAAAAATCCCCCAATTACAAGTATTAATGCTATTATACTATACAGCACAGCTTTAGTATTCCATTTGATATTCAAACAGTATCACCTCCCAATCTTTATACATTAATTATATGAACACTTACTTAACATTAGAAGAAAAAAATATAAAAATCAGTAACATATAAAATTTTCTCGAATATAATATTGTATATTATTTTAAAGGAGTGTTTTTAATGAGTGGGAAAATAAAAACCAAAGAATTTATCGATTCTATTATAAACACAAGTGAATTTAAACAGCTAAAAAAAGCCAAAGCAGCTATTGATAAAAATAAAGATTTAAAGAAAAAAGTAGATGATTTTAGAAAAAAACAAATGGAAATATACAGTTCAAAAAAAACTCAAAAAGATATTCAATTTAAACTTAACGAACTCAATAGAAAATTTCAAAATCTATCTCAAATAAAAGAAGTAAATATATTTTTAAAATCGACAAAAGATTTCAACGACATGATGTATAGAGTATTTGAAGAAATAAACAATTCAATAGAGTCAAAATTAAACTCTAAATAACTACAAAAAAATAAGCCCTATTTTTGGAGGGCCATTGAGAATTATGAGTTTATTTAAAATCTATATTTTAGAGGTATCATAAATATACTGATAAGGGGTTACAAATAAAATAAACCATGAAGCATCGAGAATTCAATTCTCAAAAACCTTCATGGCTTTATTTTAAATTATTATTTTTATTTTCGTTAATATAATATCATATATTTTCAGAATAATCAAGTGTTTTATACTGATTTTAATATTTTATATATTATTAAATTTCTTATTATTTTTAACTCTTATATACTCTCCTACATTCGTTATACCAAATATTGTAGCTACCATAAACACTCCAGGAAATAACGCTACCCACCATTTATTTAAAAGAATACTATTTTGCGCATCCATTAACATACTTCCCCAAGAAGGAACTTCTACCGGAAGTCCTAACCCTAAAAAACTCAATGTAGTTTCTGCCATAATTGCATTTGCAGAATTCACAGTAGACATATAAATAATAGCTGGAATAAAATTAGGTATAAGATGTTTTTTTGTTATATGAATAAAATCAGCTCCCATAACCTTAGACGCAAGTACAAATTCTCTTTGTTTTAATTCTAACACTTCACTTCTCACAATTTTAGCTATATTCATCCAACTAGTTACAGCTATTACAAGCACTATACTGCCTACTTTATTACTTTGAAGTATAGATTGAATTAATGTCATAACAAGCAACGAAGGAATACTAATCATAATATCTATAAATCTCATCATATAATCATCTATAATTCCTCCAAAATATCCACTTACACTTCCATAAATTACTCCAAACACTGTAGATATAATCATAGACAATACTCCTATAGTAATAGATATTCTTCCTCCATATAAAACTCTCGAAAATATATCTCTTCCTAGATGATCTGTTCCAAATATATTTTCTCTACATGGAGATACAAACACCTTAGACAACTCCATATACGTTGGATCTACATGAGTAATTAAAGGTGCTAATATACATAAAAGTGTTATTATAAATAAAACAAGTGGAGAGATAAATATATTTTGTTTTAAATTTAGTTTTTTAAAAGACCATATTTTTTTGTCTTCTTTCTTATTTTCTCTCAAAACACCTATAGGAGTAAAATCCATTTTAATCCATCCCCTTCTCTTTTAATCTTGGGTCTATTAAACTTGAAAGAATATCCGATATTAAACTTCCCAATACAACTATAATTCCAGTTAAAATTACAGTACCCATAAGCAATGGATAATCGTGATATTTTGCAGATTCAAACACTAATTTTCCAATCCCAGAATACGAAAATATATACTCTACTACAAAACCTCCCGCAATTAAATGACTAAGAGATAAAGACATTAATATAATAATTGACGGCATCACTTTTTTTAAAGGATGTTTCAATATTATTTCAAATTTAGAAAGCCCCTTGGCTCTAGCAAGTATTATATAATCCTCTTTTAATTCCTCTAAAATTTTATTTCTTACAAAATTTGAATAATATCCTAAATGTCCTATTACTATAACTGTTAACGGAAGTATTAAATGATATAGCCTATTTAAAATATCATCTTCCTTTCCTATATCGTATACTCCAGAAGATGGAAAAATCTTTAGATTAGTACAAAATACCAATATCAAAATTAAACTAATCCAAAAACCAGGTATACAATAAAGCAGAGTACTAAATCTAGTTATAATCCTATCCAATAATTTACCTTCATTTAATGCAGTAATTAATCCTAAACTTACAGATAATAATAATATAAATAAAATAGAAAACCCCATTAAACAAAATGTATTAAAAAAATGAATTTTTATCACATCTTTAACAGGCATTTTATATTTATATGAATATCCTAAATCCCCTTTTAAAGCATTTTTAATCCAAATAGCATATTGGTAAATTAAAGGCTTATCAAGACCTAAATTTTTAATAACATTCATTCTCGCTTCACTTGAAAGCCTTTCAACTCCATCTCCATATACAGAAACAAGAGGATCCCCTGGAGCTAAATGGGAAATCATAAACACTCCAAGGGATAATATAAAAATTGTTATTACAGTTTGTTTAATTTTTTTTACAATAAATCTACTCATTATTGAATATCCCACTCTTCTATATTCCATAAGAAACCTACACCGTGATGACCTAATACAGTATCTTTAATTCCAACTATATTTTCTTTAGCTCCATATACAGCATCTATATATGCTAAAAATGTAAATGGAGGATCTAACGCCAATTCTTTTTGAAATTCCATATAATATACTTTTCTTTCTTCATCTTTAAGTGTAGTTCTCGCTTTATATAAAAGTTCATCAACTTTTGAATTTGAATATGCATTTAAATTCATTCCAGTTTCTATTTGAGAACTGTGAAATACTTTATATGTATGATCATCTGGATCAAATGGACTACCCCATCCTATTAAGAAAGCATCCAAATTATCCCAATCAATTTCAGATTGTATATCTACTTTAGCATCTACTCCTATTTGTTTAAACTGCTGACTTACTACATTAGCCATATTTATTCTGACTGGATCCCCTTCAAAACACGTCAACTTAAAAGATAACTTTTTACCATTTTTCTCAAGTATTCCATCAGTTCCTAATTTCCATCCATCTTCAGTTAATATTTGCTTTGCTTTTTCAATATTAAATTTATACTTTTCAACATTTTCATTATTGTAAGGTCCCATTTGAAGTGGAGAATAAGCTACTTTACCCATTCCATTAAGCACACTATCAACTATCTCTTGTCTGTTAACTGCATAACTTAAAGCTTTTATAACAGCTTTATCTTTAAATAAATCTTTTCTAAAATTATACATTACTCCCCTGTAATCTGCAGTTTTTTCTTTGTACAACTTTATTCCCTCTACATCATCAAATACACTAATATCTTTTGGTTCAAGCTGAGCTAAATCTATTTCTCCAGATTTCAACTGCATAGCTCTCGTTTTTTCATCTAATATTATTTTAAATACTACTTTATCTATTTTCGGCTTTCCATTGTAATAATCTTCATTTGCTTTTAACTGTATATATTGTCCCATTTCCCATTTATCCAATTTATAAGGTCCTGTCCCTATTGGATTTTGATTAAATGAATCATTATTTAAATCCTTTCCTTCTAATAAATGTTTTGGAAGCATTCCAACACTTAAATAATCAAGTATAGGTACACACGGCTTATCTAAATGAAGTTTTACAGTATATTTATCAACTACTTCTACATCTTTTATCTCTTCGTAGTTTGTAGCAATTTCCGAATTATTTTTAGGATCTTTAATAGCCTCTATTGTAAATTTCACATCATCAGCTGTAAATTCCTTTCCATCATGCCATTTTACCCCTTTTTTAAGTTTAAAAGTATATGTATTAGTACTTTCATCAAAATTCCAGCTTTCAGCAAGATCCGGAACTACTTCATTTTTTTCATTATGCTTTGTAAGACCTGTAAATATCAATTTATGTATTTCTGCATGCTCATCAAGTGCAGGATTTATTCTCGTATAATCTGCTGCACTTCCATAAATTAACGTTTTTTCTTTAGTTCCTTCTTTTTCTTCAGCTTTATTATTAGTGCTACTGCATCCTGTAGTTAATGCAACAATCATCGCAATTGAAAGAACTAAAACTAAAAATCTCTTTTTCATAAGTTCATCTCCCTTTCCCTTTTGTAATTAATAAAAAAAGCCACAAAAGCACAGTCTCTAAATAGACTTAATGCCTTCATGGCTGACATTCATCAAGATAAAAACCTTCATGATTAATACCTTGTTATTTATTTCCCAGCTAAATATTACCACATATTATCCTAGATGTAAACCTTTTTTGTCATAATTATACAATTAAAGGTATAAGCTCAAGCTTATACCTTTAAAATTAGGGTCTATAATATTTAGTGTTGGTGAAAACTAACACTAATTTTTTGTATAAAAAAACGAGACAAGAGAGAATCACTTAGTTATAATTTAATCACCACAAAAAAATCATAAAAGGAGTGATTTCTCATGTCTCATAATAATTTTATAC
>NZ_FQXH01000019.1 GCF_900129915.1 Tepidibacter thalassicus DSM 15285 | reverse complement strand
TTTAGAAAAATCAATTTAAAAGATTTTCTAAATTGGGGATTCGTTACACCCTACTACATCGATAGATGTAGCAAAGCCTATGGAGTGTTATAAACACCAAAGTAGCTACGGCAAAATGGGACACTATGAAGTAGGAAAGAAACAAAAGCTATAAACTTTTGAAATCTTCTTATAAAGTTTTATAAGCTTTTGGTAACGGGTATAAACTTTATTATGAGTATAGATTTTGTTATAGCAAAAAATATTGATGAAGGAAAAAAAATAGATACTTCAGTTCAATTAGAAGAATATATTAGCGATTTTTTATGGAAAAATAGAAGCATTTTAGAATCTGATATAGATATCCTAATTAAAATAGATCCTTATAACCATAAATTATTTACACATAAGGAAATAAAGAAACTATTAATAGAAAGTGAGTTTTTATTAAAAAAGGAAACTATAGCTTTTTTAGAAAATGAGTTTACTAAACAAAATGTTAATAAAGATGAATTTATAAAATTTGCTATTGATCTTAAAAACATGTGTGAACTTGCATTAAAAACAAATAAAACAATTGTTAGTATAGCTGATTAAATAAATAATAAAGACCGTATATAGTAGATTTAGGTTCTTTGTCAAATAGTGTTGGTAAAGAAATCACAAAGTTAATTGTTGGCCGTTTAAAACCGAATAGGTTTTAGACGGCTTTTAACTTTAGTAAATTTTGGCTTATAAGTATTCTATTCTTGAAATGAAAAAAGCTTTTGTAGCCAAATGCAATCCTTTTTATTACTTTAATTTTATTATTAATTCCTTCAATTAATCCGTTTGTATAATCACATTCAAATGTATTTTTTATAACGAATAGGAAATTATATTCCTATTTAAATTGTGGATAAATATAAATTCCGTTATGAGTTTTAAGCAACGGAATTTGTTAGAATTCGTTGGCGCCATGAAATTTTAAAAAAATCTACATTTAAAATCTTTAGAATGAAGACTTTTTTATATAGTCTTTATACTTTTTAATAGATTTAATAGATGTTTTCATGTAATCAGATATATCTGAATGATTATTGTTAAGAATACTCTCAAGTAATTGATAATTTTTTGTTTTAATAGCATATAAAATACTTTGATAAAGGTTGTATGAAGCTTTTAGTTCAGAATTATATGGAATTTATCTATTACAATTTTAAATTTATAAATTTTTTATATAAATGTTTTAACTTAATTATATCAAGGAGGTTGATAGAATGAATAATCATGTTCAAATACTTTTTAATAATTATAAAGGAAAAAACGATAGTTTTATTTATTATTTACATGAAAAAAATATTTTTAACGAAAATAGTTTTATTGAATACTGTAAAGCTATAATAAAAATAACTGAAGAAAATTTTAAAAGATATAATCATAAAAACATAGATAGAAAAATTTCAAAAATGATTAATTATACTTACGGATATATATTAAAATCATTTATAAATCATTTAAATAAAAATGATTTATATAAAATGAGCAATTATCCTGTGAAAAATTTATATGGATATATATCTATATTAGATACAGTTATTAATGCATATTTTGCTGGAAAAAAATTAGATATATCAATAGATGAATTATTAGAAGATATGAGAAGTGATATTGCTAAAATACATAATAAATATCAAAAAATTTAATAAAAAATTTTTATATATTCTTAAAATTATATTATAATTATTATATAAAATTAAAATAAGAAAATGTGTAGATATGATTATGATAAGGATAATGTTTATAAGTTATTCAATAAGGGAGTAGATAGAAAAACATACATTTATGCCAGGGTATCTACTCCTAAGCAAAAAGCTGATTTAGATAATCAAATTAATATGTTAAAGCAATAAGGATTAAGAGAGGTTGAGCTTATCAAATAGTAAAAAAAGTATTCCCCAAAGCATTTGCAGAGGGGATAGAGGGTGTAGGGTTACACCCGGTCAGAGTAGATGTTTAATATTGACTGATAAATAGTTTTATTAAAATTTTTAATGTAACTTATAAATTTTAATAAAATTAATAACCTGGTACAGATGGTATAATTGATTTAAGTAGTGATGAAATTCTATATAAAATAGGAGAATAACTATATGGACTTAACTAAAATTGAAAATTTATTTAATGAGGAAATCAATTTTAATGAGTTAAAACAAAATACTATAAATTACATTAAAAATTTATTAGAAAATTATAAAGATACTTTTTTAATAGAGTGTATTGATGATTTGCCTGAAGATATGCTATTTAAAGATTTAGATATAGAATATAATCGTACAGAAATAATTTTAAATAAAGATTGTAAAGCAAAACCATCATTTAGATTAGTATTTAAGCTAATAAATCCTATCACTGAAGACCCTTTATACATTTATGAAGTAGAGTACAATAATTCTGGAGAGTTTTCTGATGAATTTCTTATTGACTATTACAAATCATTTTAGATAAATTGAATTTGTTAATTTGATACATAGTCTCTTTAACTTTTAATATCTGGAGATTTACGAGAGTTAAATGATCATGCGTTGAAAGATAAATGGAGTGGATACAGAGCTGTGGATATAAAAGGTTTAGGTAGTGATCGAGGACAAAGGAGACTTATTTATAAAAAACTTAAAGATGGTAGCATTGAAGTTGTTGAAATACTAACAAAACACGATTACTAAAAGAGGTGTAAGGAATGAGTTATTATTCTCATGTAATGTTAGAAGTTTATTGTGCTTACGATTATAAAAAATATAAAAACAATCATATGCCCAGTTTTTGTAAAAAAGGAATAGGAAAACCTGGATATCATTGTTTTGAAAACGAATGTGAATTTATAAGTTATACAAATGTTTCACATCAAATTTCTTATGTGGGAGAATTAAGTGAGGTAAAAACTGATATAGGATTTGGTGGGGAGATGGAACCTACTAATTATGATAAAGAGCAAAGAAAAAAATTATTAGCTATTTGGGAAAATATATGTAAAAACAAAATTAAAGAAGCTTATGATGAATACATGAAGGTAAAAAATAGTATTGATTATAAATAAATGTTTTTCTTAAATGAGGGTTGAAAAGATAGTTACAAAATTAATTTTAGCTCTTTGTCAATAAAAAAGAAGCATTTGATATTTACATATATTGAAATAAAAAATATCAAAAGGAAGGTTTTCAATATTATGACAGGATTAAGTGATTTAAGAAAGTTTGCAAAACAACATAAAATAGAAAAAGAAATAGTTAATAGATTCTGGAAATGTTTTGAAAATTATCAAAATTCCAAAAAAGAAGAATTTCTTGAGTTCTTTCCTAATTATAAAAAAAATCTAATAAATGTTGGCTTATATAGACTAGCATTACAGATTAATGAATGGCCAGATATAGGCAATGAAAATATTATTGCTTATTCTCCGATAACATTTAATGGTAATGAAGTAGGAATGTATAAATTAATTTATGATTTATCTGGTGAAATTATAGATGATGTTTTTGTGATTTATTAATTAAAGAATTGTATTAATTTAATTATATCCATATTTTTTACAAAAAATCTGCCTATAATTATAGGCAGATTTTAAATTTATTCTTCCTTTAAATGCGAACCCTGCATTAAAAATGTTAACACTTGTTTAGCTTCAGCAGGATCTTCAACTTCTACAACGATATCATTTGGATTTTCATTAACTATATACATTGCTCCTATTATAGATTTTGCATTTACTGAATATTCTCCTGACTTTAAATAAACCTTTCCTTTTAATTTAGAAACAAACTCCACAAATCTGTTTACATCTTCAACCTTTAAAAAAGTAGCTTTCATAAAAAAACCTCCTTATATTTTTATTTATAATCAATTGCCAAATCCCTAAATCAATTAAAATTTAAGGATTTTTTAATATACTTAGTTATAACTTTTCACGCATCACAATAAAAAATTCCACTGTTGCTCCTTTATCATTATAAATACGTATTTTACCACCATGTTTTTCTACTATAGTTTTAGCTATATATAAACCTAATCCATAACTTCCTATATCTTTTGAACGAGATTTATCTCCTTTATAAAATTTTCTAAAAGCATATTTTAAATCTTCTTCACTAAACCCTTTTCCTGTATCACTTATTATGAATTTTAATTTATTTTTAACCAAACTTATCTTTATACAAATAGAATCTTTGTTATTTGTATACCTAAAACTGTTTATCAAAATATTATCTATAACTTGACATATCCTTAATTTATCCATATAAAAAATAGTATTATTGTCTATATTTTCAGTTATAATACTTAACAATATCCCATTTTTTTCAGCTAATAACTTATACTCTTCTAATTTTTCTTTTATAAAATCTAAAACATTCGTTTTTCGTATATTTAACTTGAATTTCGGATTTTCAAATTTAGATAAAACATTTAAATCTTCAACTAACAAAACAGCTCTATTTGTCGATGTTTCAATTATATCCAAATATTTTTTCAACCTTCTTTCATCTTTATAAAAACCTTCTTTTAACATTTCTACATGACCCTTTATTATAGTAAGAGGCGTTCTCAAATCATGTGAAAGAGATGAAACTATATCTCTTTTTTCTTTTTCAGCAACCCACTGTTTTGTCAATGTTTCTTTAAGTTCACACCGCATTGATTCAAAAGCTTGTATTAATTTTCCAAGTTCATTATTATAAGAATAATTTAATTTAAAATCCAAATCATAATTCTTTATTTTATTAGAAGCATCTATTAATTGTTTCAATGGAATATTTATATTTTTACTAAATTTCTTACCGAATATTATAGAATAAATTATTATAAATAAAAACGGCGATATTAAATATACTATACTACCTAAAAAAAATATTGTTTTATATTTAGAAATAGGTTGTACTTTTAAAATGTACTTAAATATTATTACCCCATTAATATTAAATTTATCATCTATTATAGGTATAAATTTTAAAACTTCATTTTTATTAAGAATACTAGTATTTATTTTATCTATTAGATCATTTTTTTCACAAATAGAATATTCTAAATTCCCATAATTTGTATCTGTTTTAAAATTTACAACCTTATATTCAATTCCCGATAAAGGAATTATTTTTTCTAAATTTTTTTTAAAAGATACATCTAACAACTTGGTATTATTTTCTTTTACATACTTTTCTATTCTAGGCATCTGTTTTTCATAATAATTAGCCGGATAAATCCATGGACTACTTAATATAAAAAAAGCAATTACACTTATAAATACCATACTCAGTATACTACTTATGAGTATCAATATAAATGTTAATATAAACTGTTTTTTCAAAGAATATTTTTCAAACACTATTTCACCTTTCCTTAAATAAAGCTATTTCAACGGCTCAAATCCCATACATACCCCAATCCATATACTGTTTTTATATATGTATTTGTATCATCAAATTGCTTTATTTTCTTTCGAATATTTTTTATAACTTCTGTAACTGTATTTAAATTACTTTCAGAGTCATAACCCCAAACAATATCAAATATTTCTTCTCTAGCGAATACTTTACTTTTATTTAATAACATACACTCTATAATCAAATATTCTTTTTTTGTTAACTTCAAAAGATTACCTTTACAAAAAACTTTTTTAGAAGAAATATCAATTGTAATATTACCCGATGTAAATATATTAAATTTACTAACTCTTACTCTTTTATCTCGTCTTATATGAGATTCAATTTTTGCCCTTAATTCTTTTAAACTAAAAGGTTTAGTAATATAATCATCTCCCCCTATATATAAAGCTTGTATCTTATCTTCCTCCAAAGTTTTTGCACTTAAAAATATAATTGGCGAATAAATTTTATCTCGAATAATTTTACATAATTTCATTCCATCTAAATCAGGCATCATAATATCTAATATAATTAATTCAAAATTATTACTGATAATCTCTAAAGCTTCTTGTCCACTTTTAGCAACTTTAACAGAATAATCATATTCCTCAAGATATTCCTTAATCATACTACAAATTTGTTCTTCATCATCTACTACCAATATATATTTTTTTTTCATATTCAAGCATCCCCCAATCAAACATTTTGCTCCGTTCATTAAATATTATAATTTCAATATATAATATTTCTATAATTTTTTTGTAATATTTACCCATATGTTTACAAATTCCTTATAATTTTATTTTAACATACAAAATATAGAAAATAATTTTTAAAGGAGGACATTTACAATGAATGAAATAATCAAAGTAAAAAACTTATCCAAAAAAATAAAAAAACGCACAATTATTAATAATGTAAGTTTTTCAATAGAAAAAGGTGATATCTGTGGTTTTATAGGCCCTAATGGTTCAGGTAAAACCACAATAATGAGACTATTAACTAATTTGATAACACCTACCTCTGGAGAAATCTATTTAAACAATATAAATGTCAACAAAAATAGAAAAAAAGCACTCCAAAATATAGGAGCAATAGTAGAAACCCCTGTATTTTTTCCTTATTTCACCGGAGAAAAAGCCTTATTAAACCTAGTTATGCTTACAAACTTAAACTCAAAAGATAGAAAAAAACAAGTAAAAAAAGTTCTCAAAATAGTTAATTTACAAGATCAAAGCAAGTATAAAATATCTACATATTCTTTAGGAATGAAACAAAGATTAGGTATAGCTCAAGCACTTTTAAATAATCCCAAAATAATATTACTAGATGAACCTTCAAACGGTTTAGATCCAATAGGAATAATTGAACTCAGAAAACTCATTTTAAAACTAAACAAAGAAAACAATATAACATTTTTTATTTCTAGTCACTTACTAGATGAATTACAAAAAATTTGCAACAAAATACTAATAATAAAAAAAGGCGAATTAATATGGAACGGTAAAAGCAAAGACTTATTTAATTCTCACACAAACTTAGAAAAAGTATTTGTAAATCTTATAAACAGCTAAGGGGGTTATAAAATGTATAAACTTTTTTTATGCGAATGGCAAAAACTATGGAATAAAAAATCAACACTACTGTGTTTTTTGTGTATACCATTAATAATATTTTTCACTGCACAATACTATTTAAAAACAAACACTATACTAAAACCAACTAATCCAGAATTTACATCATTTTATAATTTTCCTGTAGCTGCAATTCAAGAACAACTACTATTTTCCTTTAATATATTAGTTATTTTTTTAATAGTTTTATCAGTAACCGAAGAATATAAAAGCAAACAAATCAGAATGATTCTTATAAGACCAATAAATCTATCTGATATTTTTATAGTAAAGTATATCACAATAATTATAATTGTATTTTTATTTTTAATTACATATTTACTTTGCAGTTATTTTATAGGATACATATTATTTTCTAAAATCAATAAAATAAAAATTTTTTATTGTAATAATACACTTAATGCAAATCAAATGCTTTTATATACCATAAAATATTATTCTATTTCTTTTTTAACACTGTGTACAATGTCTACTATAATATTTTTTATATCTACTATTAGTAAATCAGTAGTAATAGCCTCAGGAACTAGTATAGGAATTTTAATGTTTTTTATAATATATCCTACATTTATCGAAATATTTTTTAGATTTATTAAAACACCAATTAATCTAAATCTAATTAAACTAAAAATGTTATCGATAACTCAAATCCAATTTGAAGGCATTGCAAGAATATTGGGAAGTAAAAACTACTCATCATATGTATTTACCATTTTATTTGTTTATTTCTTCACTTTCTTCTCTCTTTGCTACTATATATATTCAAAAAAAGACTATTACATTTAAAAAGGAGTTTGATAATATGAAAAATTTGATTTTAAGTGAATTAAATAGAATTATAAATAGAAAAAAAAATAAAATTCTTCTCATTATATCTATAATAGTGTTTTTTATATCAGCTTTTTTTATAAAATTATTTCAAGTTGGATTTTATGACCAAATAACTACTATGCCTCTTAATTCATTAAATTTCCCACCATTTTTACTTAGAGAATACCATTTATTTATCATATTAGTATTATGTCCTACAATTTTTATTGAAAGTTTTAATCATGAAAACACTTCTGGGTGTTATAGAAATATAATGCTAAGACCTTTTAGTAAATTTGAATTTTTTATATCTAAAATTATAAGTTGCTCTTTAATATCAGCCTTATTTATATTCAGTATATTTGTATTATCTACTATATATGGATATATATTCCTTCCCAAAGTTGAATATACTAATTTTTTTAATATAAATAACACATTTTCTTCATTAGAAAGTTTTTTTTACAACTTCAAATTTTACTTATTAGAATATTTAATTATATTATCATTTCTAGGAATAAGCTGTCTGACATCTCTAACAAACAAAAACTCTACATTAGCTTTCCTAGGTAGTATAGGAGTTTGTATTGGATTATTATATTTATCTGATAAATTATCTTTTTTATTATTTAGTACTCCATCAATTTTTGATATGCTTTCAAATACAAATAATTACGTCTTTATATATAGCTCATTAATAATCATCATAACTATTTCTATTAGTATTATAATTTTCATTAAAAAAGATTATTTATATTAAATTAATATAATAGAGGCCGTTTTCCCTAAAAACAGCCTCTTAATTTATATTTAATAATTTCCTTGTGCCATCATAGCTTCTGCTACTTTTAAAAATCCAGCTATATTAGCTCCTGCAACTAAATTATAACCAAATCCATATTCTTCAGCAGCTTTCATAGCATTGTTATGAATATTTTTCATTATATCATGAAGCTTAGAATCAACTTCTTCTCTACTCCAAGCAAGTCTCATACTATTTTGAGACATCTCAAGAGCAGAAACTGCAACCCCACCAGCATTTGCAGCTTTAGCAGGTCCAACAATCACTCCATTTTCTAAGAAATATTCAACAGCTTCATTAGTACATGGCATATTAGCACCTTCGCAAACAAATTTAATTCCATTTGCAACTATTTGTTTAGCATGTTCTAATGAAATATCATTTTGAATAGCACATGGCATTATTATATCAACTTTTTGTCCCCATGGCTTTTCTCCTGGGAAGAATTCTACCCCAAACTTATCTGCATAATCTTTAACTCTAGCACCTTTATTTTCTTTTAACATTTCAACTAAGAAATTTATCTTCTCATCAGTTACCACTCCATCTGGATCATATATATAACCATCTGGTCCAGAAAGTGTAACAACCTTTCCTCCAAGATCTCTAACCTTTTGACACGCTCCCCAAGCAACATTACCAAATCCTGAAACAGCTACTGTTTTACCTTCAAAAGTTTCCCCTTCATGTTTTAACATTTCATTACAGAAATACGTTACCCCAAAACCTGTAGCTTCAGGTCTAATTAAACTACCCCCGTATTGCAATCCTTTTCCTGTAAGAACTCCATTTTCAAATGCTCCTTTAATTCTTCTATACTGTCCATAAAGATATCCTATTTCTCTACCGCCAACACCAATATCTCCAGCAGGAACATCAACATCTGGTCCTATATGTCTATAAAGTTCTGTCATAAAACTTTGACAAAATCTCATTATTTCTTCATCTGATTTTCCTCTTGGATCAAAATCAGAACCACCTTTACCTCCGCCTATTGGAAGTCCAGTTAATGAATTTTTGAATATTTGTTCAAAACCTAAAAACTTAATTATACCTATGTAAACTGATGGATGAAATCTAAGTCCACCTTTATAAGGACCAATCGCCCCATTAAATTGAACTCTCATACCACGATTAACTTGTATATTTCCTTCATCATCAACCCATGGCACTCTAAATATTATTTGTCTTTCAGGCTCAGTTATTCTCTCTAAAAGATTTGCTTTTATGTACTCTGGATGTCTTTCTAAAACCGGCGCTAGAGTATTTAACACCTCTTCAACAGCTTGTATAAATTCAGGTTCACTAGCATTTCTCTTTTTAACATTTTCAAGAACATTTTTTATGTACTCTTTAGGATCTAAAATTTGCTTTGCCATTACAGGAACCCCCCTCAAATAATAATATTTTTTATCCAAACTTTTCATAAAGCTTGTCGAAATCAGAGGAAAATGTTTTCCCACTCCCTAATTGAATTATAACATAGTTATTTTTGATTTGTAAACATATTAAAACTTATTTATTTTTTGACAAATCCAATAACATGTATATTTATTCTTATAATATTCAATAACGTCATTTTTTCTAGTATATTTAACACTTTTTCCTGTATTTCCATACATTTTCTCAATATTTCGAATGTTTTAATCTCAATTTCTATATTCACTTCAATTCCAGACTTACTGTGTTTTATATATACACAAACCAATTCACAAACACTATCAAATTTGGATATCTCATAACGCACAATTTGTTTTATAGCCTTTTCTGATATAAAATACTTTCCCATATAACTAAATGTAGGTCTAATAAGAGTTTTCTCTACCTCTTTTATTTCACTATACTTATTCTTAAATAATAACTTTATAGGATTAGTTAAAAGTCCAGAAAAATGCCTTTTAACTTCAAAAGTAGGAAGCGGAACAATATGTATACCCTTTTCTAGTCTACTTTTTTTCGCTTCTTCTATTTCTTCTTTCGTAGCTATATCGTATATACTTATCTCTTTATATATATTTCCAAGATTTAACCTTTGAGATATTATATTTATCATTTTTTTAGATGTACCTATAACAAGTATTTTATCTATTTTATTTTTTTCTATAACTTCTCTTACAGAATTTCTATGATTTATATCCTCAAATATAGCTAGTTTTACAGCCTTCATTTTTGTAGATGCATTCTTAGCTGAGGTTCCAGCAATTATTTTATTTTTGTATATTAGTATTCCATCGTCAATTATATAATCTATGTCATTTTCATAAGCAACTTTCAAAGCTCTATAACTTTTACCTGTTCCACTAGGTCCAAACAATGCATATACCTTCATAAATACATTCCTTTCTTCATTAATATTATTTATTATACCACTTATACATATATACAAAAACTAAAAAGAGGGCTAAAACGCCCTCCTTAAGTTAAGATACTTTATCCATATTTCTACTTGCAACTATATTAACCCCTGTATTTAATACATTTTCAACTACTATATCTCCAACTTTTACAGGTGCACTGATTTTTACTTCATCTAAAAACTCCATTAAATCAAATATAAGTTCTTTTGGTATAGGTCCATTAGTTTTTACAGGCAATAAATTCAATACACCATCTTTTATTTTAACAGTAGTAGTAACTACCCTTTTTGGACAAGTCATTTCCTCTATAGCGTACTTTTCTCCTCTTTTACAAGTATTTCCTTCTACAGTATAATTCCCATCTTCATGTTTTATAACTTTCATTCTACATCCCATAGGACATACTATACATGTAATATTTTTCTCCATACATTACACCCCCTCTACACAAACCTCAATATTTCCGCTTAAATTTTTAATAATATCTAAATTTAATTTTAAACTTTCCATTTCAGAAGGTATCATATGCACTCTTTTCTTTTCTAATATTACATTTTCTCCACATTTTACAACTAATTTTTTGTTTTTATAAATATCTCTAACTCTCATAAATAAATTTACTTCTTCGTCACTTCCCAAATCTATATGTTGTGGAACAATATAACTTACTCCATTACCTGCCTTAGTTTCTACGGACTTATCTTTCCTAGATCTATCCATGGCATATAAAGCTGCATTTCTACCTGCAATTCTACTTTCTCTAGTTACAAAATCAACCAAATCATGAACATGCACAACATTACCACAAGCAAATATTCCTTCAATATTAGTTTGCATTCTATTATCTACAATAGGACCATTAGTTCTTCTATCTAAATTTATACCTGTATCCATAGAAAGTTCATTTTCAGGAATTAATCCTACAGATAACAAAAGCGTATCGCATTCTATAAATCTCTCAGTTCCTTCTACTGGACGTTTATCTTTACCTGTTTTCGCAATAGTTACTCCCTTTACTCTATCTTTTCCATGAACATAAGTTATACAATGCTCTAACAAAAGAGGAATATCAAAATCATCAAGACATTGCACTATATTTCTAGTAAGTCCACTTGAATGAGGTTTTCTCTCTATTACAGCTTCTACCTTAGCACCTTCTAAAGTCATTCTTCTAGCCATTATTAACCCTATATCTCCTGAACCATATATAACAACTTTTTTACCAACCATATAACCTTCCATATTCATAAATCTTTGAGCAGCTCCTGCCGTATATACTCCTGAAGGTCTATATCCTGGAAGATCTATTGCTCCTCTTGTTCTTTCTCTACAACCCATAGCGAGAACTACTGCTTTTGAGTTAATATCAATAAGTCCACTTTCCCCTAAAGCAATTATATTTTTATCTTTATCTATACTCAAAACCATAGTATTTAACATATAATCTATATTAAACTCTTTTGCCATTTCTATAAACCTAGTGGCATATTCAGGTCCAGTAAGTTCTTCTTTAAATTCATGAAGACCAAACCCATTATGAATACATTGATTTAATATTCCACCCAATTCTCTATCTCTTTCAATTATCAAAACCTTTTCTAAACCTGTTTTTTTGGCTTCAATAGCAGCACCAAGTCCTGCTGGGCCTCCTCCAACTACAACTACATCATATTTCAACCTTCTCACCCCTTGATTCTTTTACTTTTCCTAATATCATCTTAGAATTTTCATAATCTTTTAAAACTTCCTGCATATCCATATTAAGCTCTCTTGCAAGTATTTCAACTACTCTAGGTCCACAAAAACCTCCTTGACATCTACCCATTCCAGGTCTTACTCTTCTTTTAACCCCATCTACTGTTCTAGCTCCAGCAGGTCTATGAATTGCATCTATTATTTCAGCTTCTGTTACTGTTTCACATCTACATATTATTTTACTGTGTCTACTGTCTTTAGCTATAGCCTCTATTCTTTCTTCTTTACTCATATGAGCAAATGCTTTTTCTCTTTTTCTATAAGGATTAAAATCTTCTTTCTTATCAAGATTAAGTCCCTCTTTTTTTAATATATCAATAACGTATTTTGCAATCGCAGGAGCAGCTGTAAGTCCTGGCGACTCTATTCCTCCTACATTTATAAATCCCTTTGCTTTATTTGATGCAAATATCATAAAATCCTTAGTATTTGGAGTAGCTCTAACTCCAGCAAATGAAGTTATAGTTTTAGAAGTATCTACATTAGGCATAGTCTTTTTAGCTAATTTTGTTAAAAAATCTAATCCATCGTATGTTATAGATACATCTTCTCTATCTTCAACTTCATTAGCAGTTGGCCCTAAAAGTAAATTTCCATGAACTGTTGGAGTTACAAGTACTCCTTTTCCTTTTTTAGTTGGACACTGAAACAAAACATGCTTTGCCATTGTTCCTTCTGATCTATCAAGAACTCTGTATTCTCCCTTTCTAGGGATTATATAATACTCATCTCCGCCAATCATATTATTTATCTTATCAGCATACAAACCAGCAGCATTTATTACATATTTCGCTTTAACATATCCTTTTTTAGTTTTTATATTAAAATAATCTCCCTCTTTATCTATATCCAAAACTTCAGATTCTGATTTAAACTCTACCCCATTGACGATAGCGTTTTCCACAAGAGCAACAGTTAAATTAAACGGACAAACAATACCCGCACTAGAACAATAAAGAGCAGCTACTACTTCATCGCTTATATTAGGTTCTATTTCTTTTATCTCTTGTTTGTTTAATATCTTAAGCCCATCAACTTCATTAACAATACCTCTTTGATAAAGTTCATCGAGTATTTTTACTTCTTCATCATTAAACGCAAGTACTAATGATCCTATTTTTTTAAATTGAACATCTAAATCACAACAAAGCTTTTCATACATCTTATTACCTTCTACATTTAATTTTGCTTTTAAAGTTCCTGGTACTGCATCGTATCCTCCGTGAACTATTGCACTATTTGCCTTTGTAGTTCCTTGGCAAACTTCAACTCCTTTTTCTAATATTACTGTGCTTAATTTATAACTTGAAAGTTCTCTAGCAATACTAGCACCTACAACTCCAGCCCCAATTACGGCTACATCAAACATAATTACTCCTCCTTATTCTAAAATCAAAAATACAAAAAGAGAGCCTATAATTAGGCTCTCCCTTCTCCATGCCTCAAAATTCAAATAAATTATTATATATTTTTAAACTTCCATTTCAGCTTCTTTCAAGTCTTCCTTTTCCCATTCCAAAGCTCTTTTTACAGCTTTCTTCCATCCATTATACAATATTTTTCTCCTTTTGTCATCCATTTTTGGAATAAATTCTCTGTCAATTGCCCATTTTTGTTTTATCTCTTCTTTATCTTTCCAAAATCCAACTGCAAGACCTGCAAGATATGCTGCTCCTAATGCAGTCGTTTCTATAACTTCCGGTCTATGAACTACAACATTTAATATATCTCCCTGAAACTGCATTAAAAAATTATTTGCACAAGCCCCACCATCTACTTTAAGTCCCTTAAGCTCTATTCCTGAATCATCTTGCATAGCATTTAAAACGTCTTTAGTTTGATATGCAATAGATTCAAGTGTTGCTCTAACTAAATGTTCCCTCTTCGCTCCTCGAGTAAGCCCAACAATAACACCTCTTGCATACATATCCCAATATGGAGCCCCAAGACCTGTAAATGCTGGAACTACATAAACTCCATTAGTATCCTCTACAGAGTTTGCATAAAATTCTGATTCACTAGCATTATATATAAGTTTTAGTTCATCTCTAAGCCACTGAACTGATGCACCACCAATAAATATACTTCCTTCAAGTGCATATTCAACCTTTCCATCTAATCCCCAAGCTATAGTAGTTAAAAGTCCATTTTTAGATTCAACAGGTTTTTCCCCTGTATTCATAAGCATAAAACATCCTGTTCCATAAGTATTTTTAGCCATACCTTTTTCAAAACAAGCCTGACCAAACAATGCTGCTTGTTGATCTCCAGCAACTCCTGCAATAGGTATTTTTGCTCCTCCAAATGTATGTTCATCAGTAACTCCATATACACAACTTGATGGTTTAACTTCTGGAAGCATAGATTTTGGTATATCAAGCTCTTTAAGTATCTCATCATCCCATTTTAATTCTTTTATATTGTAAATCATAGTTCTCGATGCATTAGAATAATCAGTTACATGAACTTTTCCCCTAGTTAAATTCCATATTAACCAAGTATCTATATTACCAAATAACAATTCTCCTTTTTCAGCTTTTTCTCTAGCTCCCTCTACATTGTCTAATATCCATTTTATTTTTGTACCAGAAAAATAAGCATCAACTACAAGTCCTGTCTTTTCTCTTATACTACTTTCAAGTCCTTTTTCCTTTAATTCATCACATATAGAAGCAGTTCTTCTACATTGCCAAACAATCGCATTATAAATTGGTTTTCCTGTATTTTTATCCCAAACAACTGTTGTTTCTCTTTGATTAGTTATTCCTATCGCTGCAACTTCTTCTGGCCTTATTCCCGTTTTCTCTAAAACTTCTCTTGCAACACCACTTTGAGTTCCCCATATTTCCATAGCATCATGTTCCACCCATCCTGCCTTTGGATATATTTGAGTAAATTCTTTTTGAGCAACCCCAACTATTTTTCCTTCTCTATTAAATAATATAGCTCTAGAACTTGTAGTCCCTTGGTCTAAAGACATTATATATTTCTTCTCCATAATTATCCCCCCTATATATTTTTTTCTAATTCTTCACTATTTTCTAAATAAACTCTTACTCCTTTATCATATACAAAGCCACCAATTAATCCTCCAATAATTGGTCCTACAATTGGAACCCAAAAATAATTATTTACACCTAATGCAATTTTACCCCATCCAGACATCATAGCAAATAATTTTGGTCCAAAATCTCTAGCTGGATTCATTGCAAATCCTGTCAAACTACCAAAAGATCCACCTATTATTGCAATAGTTAAACCTATCATAATAGGGGCTAAATTTGATTTAGGTGAACCTGAATTTTTATCATCTCCAACAGCAAATATTACCATAACTAAAAACATTGTTATAACAATTTCTACAAGCATTGCTTCAAAATTATTTAAATACGGTTTTGGATAAGTAGAAAATATTCCTGCATCTGCTAAACTTTCAATACTTCCCCTTATAATATTATTTGATTTCTCAAATTCAAAAAATGCATCTTTATATAATAAGTATGTAGTTGCGGCTCCTGAAAATGTACCTAAAAATTGAGCTATTATATATCCTAATATTTTATTTTTTGGAAAATTCCTATATGCAGCTAAAGCTAAAGTTACTGCTGGATTTATATGGGTTCCTGATACTGCTCCAGTTATATATATAGCCATTGTAACAGCAAGTCCCCATACAATACTTATCTCCCATTGAGTTGCTGGTGCTCCATTTAAAACTAATGATGCTACACAACCTGATCCTATAAATAGTAAAATCCATGATCCTATAAATTCTGAAATACACTCTCCTAAAAACGTTTTCCTCATCACTATACCTCCTCTAATAAAATTTCATACACAAAAAAAAAGAGAGAGCCTTAAGTAATGGCTCTCCCTTCTCTCGCCTTTTTCTTAATACCATTATAATATATATAGTTAAAAATAGCAATCATTTTTTGAAATTCTTTTAATTTTCCGAAAACTTATTTATATTCTCCTTTTTTAACTTTCTCTATTAAATCTTCTACTTTTTCCTTTATTATATCTCTTGTATTTCTAAAATCTTCAATAGGTCCTCCTGATGGGTCTTCAAGTCCCCAGTCTTCTAAATATTTACATGGTACAAAAGGACATACAACATTACATCCCATAGTTATTAATATATCTATTTCTTTAGGAATATCAGTTAAAAGTTTTGGATAGTGTTTACTCATATTTATTCCCACCTCTTCCATAACCTGAACTGCCCCTTGCTTTACTTCATGATATTTTTCTGTTCCTGCTGAATAAACTTCAAGCACTTCACTTCCTAATTGTTTTGCCCAAGCTTCTGCCATTTGTGAACGACATGAATTATGAACACAAACAAATGCTACTTTTTTTTTCATATTACTCCTCCTTATTCCTTTTTTCCAAACCAATGCCTTGTATTATTTGCTATTTTAACAAGAGTAAGCATAAGTGGAACTTCAACTAATACTCCAACAACAGTTGCAAGTGCTGCTCCTAAAAAAACTGCTCCAGCTAGATAATCAGCTACTAAATCTGCTGGAATCAAATTTCTAAAAACTATTTTCAAGAAAAATCCAACTATTAAGTACATAATAAATGGTTTTATTACCCAATTTGTAACACAAGTTACTGTAAGTCCTTTCGGTTTTTTTCTTTATTTTTAGCCATTTATTTTTTTAAGGGCATCTATCAATAAATCAATATCTTCCCTTTCATTAAAATAACCTATTCCTATTCTTGCCGTCCCTATTTTTTGCGTTCCTATTACTTTATGAGCACTTGGTGCACAATGAAGACCTGCTCTGATCATAATACCATAATTTTGATCAAGCTCATAAGCTACTTCTTCAGCTGATTTATTTTTTAAATTAAACGAAATCACACCTATTATTTTTTCAACATCTTTAGGCCCATAAATAGATATATTTTTTACTTCTTTTAATCTTTTAAGAGCATACGACAGTACTTGTTTTTCTTTATTTAAAATTTTATCTATACCCTTTTTTTGTATAAATTTTATAGCTTCCAAAAGCCCTACTATACCACTAACATTGAGCGTTCCAGTTTCTAATCTATTTGGAAAATAATTTGGTTGATATTCATAAGATGAATCTCCACCTGTTCCTCCAGATTTCAAAGGATTTATGTCTTTATCCCAATTCAAAACAAGTCCTCCTGTCCCCATAGGTCCAAGTAAGCTTTTATGTCCCGTAAATGCCAGTAAATCAATATTATCTTTTTTTACATCAATAGGGTATACTCCTGCTGTTTGAGCAGCATCTACTAGAAAAGGAATTTTATATTTTCTAGCAATAGCTCCTATTTCTCTTATTGGCTGTATTGTTCCAAGTACATTAGAAGCATGTGTAAATACAATAAGCGCTGTATTTTCTTTTATATATTTTTCCACATCATCTACATTTGTATATCCCATTTCAGTACAAGGTACTGTAGAAATACTTATCCCAATATCTCTTTCTAAAGTTTTAAGACATCTCCATACTGCATTATGTTCAAGAGAACTTGTTATTACATGATCTCCTCTTTTTAATATTCCTTTTATAGCTAAGTTCAAAGCTTCTGTTACATTTGATGTAAAAATAACTTTTTTAGGGTCATCATGATTAAATAAAGACGCAATATGTTTTCTTGTTTCATAAACTAATCTATCTGATTCCATGGCCCTTTCATAAGCTCCTCTTCCAGATGTTGCACCAATATTAACCATAAAATTGTATACTGCATCAGATACCTGTTTTGGCTTCGGAAAAGAAGTCGCCGCATTATCTAAATATATTCCCACAACTAAATCCCCCTTTTAAAACAATTTTAACCTTATACCGTTTATTTAACAATATTAATTATCATAATTATTGCCGCTAATAAATTTGTCAAAGCAAAAACTTTTTTCAAGTTTTTAGGTTTACTTTTAATTGCATATTTACTTCCTATTAATCCACCAATTACAGCAACAACAGTAAGCGGTATAGCAAGTTGAGGACTAAAATCACCATTAATACTATGTCCTATAAAACCCATTAAAGCTGTAACTGCAACCATTGCAGATGAAGTTCCAACCGCTATTTCCATAGGTATACCACATAATATAACCATAAGAGGTATCTTAAACGCACCCCCCGATATTCCAATAGCACCAGCAAAAAAACCTACTATAGCTGTAATTGGCAAAGCAAGCCATAAATTAACTGTATATTTGTATTCTCCAAAAGTTCTATTCCAATAACCCAATTTATCAGTTTGCTCTATGGTTTTTTCTTTTACTGAAATAAGCATAAAAATTGATATTACTATTAATAGTATAGCAAACATCCATTTTAAAATAGTTGCTTCAATATTTCCAGCAAAATACCCTCCAACAAAAGCCATAATATCTGTAGGTGGATCAATAATCAATGCTAACTTCCAATCGACTTTTTTATGTTTATTAAAAATAATCATTGAAGCAATTGAAGTTCCCATCATTATCAACTGTGAAGTAGTAGCTGCATTATGTATCGAAATGCCAGCTAATACCATTGTCAATACATAAAAATTGCCTCCGCCCTTTCCCACCATCGACATTGAAATAGCTATAATTAATATTATAACACTCATTAATACTATTGAATTCATTTTTATCACTTCTTTCTTTTTCTAACTAATACAAATGTATATTTCACTTTAAAAAAGTAGACTTATTTAAATCTAAGTCTACCTTTTTAATATTTTTACTATTGAATAACTTTTTTAATTTCTTCAGGCTTTGCAACCCTTCCAGATATTTTTACCTTCTCATCTACAACAAGAGCTGGTGTCTTCATAACCCCATATTTCATTATTTCTTTAAAATCTTCAACTTTTTCAATAGTAGCCTCTACTCCTAATTCCTCTAAAGCTTTTTGTGTGTTTTCATATAACACCTTACAATTTTTACATCCTCCACCTAAAATTTTAATCACCATACAAATCCCTCCTTTAATTTATTTTTTTATATTAATAAATGCGCTATGGCATTAAACATATAACCAACCAAAACAATTGCAACTCCTGTAATTCCTACAAATATAGCTATTAATTTAGGTTTTATTACTTTTCTCAATAAAATCATTTCAGGAAGTGATAATGCTGTTGTTGCCATCATAAAAGAAAGTGCTGTTCCTATCCCTACTCCCTTGAGAATTAAAGCTTCTGCAATAGGTATTGTTCCAAGAGCATTAGAATAAAGTGGTATTGCAAATACAACTGCAACAATTACTGCAAGTGGATTTTGTGGTCCTGCATATTTTGCAAGAAGCGGTGCTGGTGCCCACCCATGTATCAATGCTCCTATTCCTATACCAATTATTAAATAAATCCATATTCTCTTTATAATATCTTTTACATTTTGAATAGCAAAATCTATTCTTTGCTTTCTTGTTAACTCCTCAATTTCAGATTCCCCCATTTTTATTTCATATACATACTCCTCTACTTCCTTTTCCAATTTAAGACTTCCAATCAATATTCCTCCAAATACTCCAACAACTACTCCTGTTAAAACATAAGTTATAGCTATTTTCCATCCAAACGAAGCTAATAATATTGCAAAAGCAGCCTCATTTACAATTGGAGAAGTAATCAAAAACGAAAAAGTTACTCCAAGCGGAATTCCAGCTTCAACAAATCCTATAAAAAGTGGAACAGATGAACAAGAACAAAACGGAGTTACAATACCTAAAAGCGAAGCCATTATATTCCCTGTAATTCCACTAAATTTTTCTAACTTCTTCTTTGTTTTTTCTGGCGGAAAATAACTTCTAATATAAGATATTGCAAATATCATTATTCCTAAAAGTATTATTATCTTTATGGTGTCATAAATAAAAAAGTGAATACTCGATCCAAGTCTCGATGCCATGGAAACTCCAAATACATTTTCAACAAGTAATTTCACCAAATTATCAAGCCACTTAAATTGGAGAATTCCATTAAACCATTTTAACATTTTAATCATCTCCTAACTTTTCATTTATTTCTTTTATATTCTTAACTACCATTTTCTCTATAATCTCTATAACATCAAGTATTTCAATATTTTTAATACTGTAATGCATCCATAGTCCATTTTTTTGCGCATTTAAAATTCCCGCATCTTTTAATATCTTTAAATGCTGTGATAAATTTGATTGGCTAAATTCTACATCTTTATTCAATTCACATACACATAATTTTTTATCACTTAACTTTTTTATAATTTTTAATCTTATCGGATGTGCTAATGCTTTAAATATCTTAGTTTCCATATTTTCTAAATTTACAGCCATGGCTTAATCCTCCTAAAACTATATTATTATATTAGTATTTTCTAATACACTTATATATTATGCGTTTTTCAACTTTTTGTCAATAAAAAAACATATATTTATTGGCAATTATAATCGCCAATAAATATATGTTTACTAACTCATCATTCTTCCCAAAGTTTTTCATTACTTGTAGATACCGATATAGCTCCATTTTTTAACACTTCTATTACTTCTTCTTTTTTTTCTACAAGCCCTCCTGCTATTATAGGTACATTAATCTTTTCACTCACTCGTTTTATAACCTTAGGCATTATTCCTGGCATTATTTCTATGGCTTGAGGTCTAACCTTCTTTAAACCATCCAAAGCACTCTCCAAAGACATAGAATCTAACAAAAAAAACCTTTGAACTACATTTACATTTTTATCTATTGCCCTTTTTACTATATTTACTTTAGTAGTTATTACTCCTTCTATATTTAAATTTTCACATATATAATCTATAACTATAGGATTTGAAGCAATTCCTGTAATCATATCTAAATGTATAAACACTTTTTTATTATGATTATTCAAAAATTCTACTTTCTCTTTCAAACTCATTATATCTCCATATAATAAAAATACAATATTACAATCTGATTTTACTACATCTTCCAACCCCTTATCATTTTTTATCGCAGCAATTATAGGATTATATTCTAATAATTTTCTCAATATAGTTAACCCCCTATTATTTTTATACTTTATTATATAATACTACAACTACACTACAAACTATCACTATTTATAGCAAAAAGAATCCTTAATTTAAGGATTCTTTTTATCTTTTCTTGCTCCATCATCTAATTTTATATTATTATCTTACTTATAAACATCACATTCTTCTGTATCTAATAATTTCTTTGATGATACACTTATAAGTAACGCTCCTACAGGTGCTGTAATCAATATTGACAAGACTGCTATCGCTAAAATAATATCTCCAGATACTACTCCTACAGCTAAAGGTACCGCTCCAATTGCAGCTTGTACTGTTGCTTTTGGAATATATGAAATTATACAAAATAATCTTTCTTTATAATTTAAATCAGTTCCTAAAACAGACAAAAATACTCCTATACTTCTTGCTACAAGTCCAATAAGTATTATAATAAGCCCTTTAGTTCCAGATTCAAATGCAACCGAAATATTAACCTGTGCCCCTACCAATACAAAAAGTAATATTTGTGCAAATACCCATATTTTATTAAAACTATCAGCTAATTTTTTATACATTTCTTGTGTTTTTTCTCTCATAATAAATCCAATAGTCATAACACCTAATAATGATGCTATTTCAATTTTATCTTCTAATAAAACTTCTATCGAAGTAAGAAGTATTGCTCCACTAAGTACAACTAGTACCTTTTGAGTATCGTTAATATGATATTTATTAAAAATTTTTATAATCACTAAAGCTGTAATTAGCCCTAAAATTACTCCTAAAATTATCGATAATGGTATGCCTAAAATCTGTATAGCAATATTAATATTTTTACCACTATACAACCCCATAAAAGTCCCAAATATTGTAATAGCAAAAACATCATCAATAGATGATCCTGCAAGCATTAATGTCGGAACTCCTTTTTTAGAACCTATCCCTTTTTGAATTAAATCAAGCATTTGAGGAACCACTACAGCAGGAGAAACAGCTGCAATTATAAATCCAAGTATTCCTCCTTCAATAAATGAGAATCCTAAAACTTTTGTAGAAACAACAGCAATAGTAAATCCCTCTATTATGCCAGGAATGCAACCTAATTTTAAGGCAGTATTTCCAACTCTTTTTAATTCATTTCTACTTATTCCAAAACCGGCTCTTAATAAAATTATAATTAATGCAATCTTTCTTAAATCTGAAGATATATTTAATATCTCTGGAGCAATCAAATTTAATCCATAAGGCCCAATTATTACACCTAAAATTAACATTCCTAACAACCCAGGTAATTTTAATTTTTTAAAAAACTGATTTGCCAATAACCCTAATAATATAATAATAGCTAAACTAGTTGACATAAAACCTCCTCCTTATTTTGATTTAATTTCCTCTATATAAACAAAAAAACTCCTATAGATAATATAAACAAAATTATCTATAGGAGTCATCAGCATTTAAGCACTTTCGGTGAACTCCATCACCATCAATTATATATTATAACATAAAATATAATTTTTCAAGTAAATTTTATAATTAATAAACCTTTTTATTTTTTCAACAAAAAAAATTGTTTAAAAAACAATTATATGTGTATAATATAATTGTTAGCAGTTGTTCTTTTTAACTATATCTGCTATAATTTAATTAAAATTTATAACTTTAATTTAAAGGAGGAGTTTTAAATGGCTTACAAAATCACTGACGCTTGCATAAGCTGTGGAGCTTGTGAAGCAGAATGTCCAGTTAACGCTATAAGTGCTGGAGACGATAAATACGTTATAGATGCTGATACTTGCATCGATTGTGGAGCTTGTGCTGGAGTTTGTCCAGTAGATGCACCTGTTGCTGAGTAATACATACAATAAGCTACCAATTTACTTGGTAGCTTTATTTTTTTCATTAAGTAAATAAGATAATGTAAATAAACTCTCTGTAAGATGGACATTTTCTACAACTACATCTTCTGGCAATTCCAAATCAACTGGAGCAAAATTCCATATTCCATTTATTCCTGCTCTAACCAATTTATCAGCAACATCTTGAGCACTTTCTTTTGGTGTACATATAACCGCTATTTTTATATCATTTTCTTTTATATAATCTTCCATTATTTCTACATCTAATATCTCAAGCTCTCTTATTTTAAGCCCTATAAATCTAGGATTAGCTTCAAACAAAGCCTTTATTTCAAATCCTGATTTTTGGAACCCACTATAATTCGCAATAGCTTGACCTAAATTTCCAGCACCTACTATTATTGTTTTATATACATTGTTAAGTCCTAATATTTTACCTATTTCATTATAAAGTTCTTCAACATTATATCCATATCCTTGCTGCCCAAAGCCTCCAAAATTATTTAAATCTTGCCTTATTTGAGAAGCTGTAAATCCTATTATTTCACTTAATTCTTTAGATGAAATTCTATGTATATCTCTTTCTAATAAATCCTTTAAATATCTATGATATTTTGGTAACCTTCTTATTACAGCCATAGAAATGTGTTTAGCCATATATTCACCTACTTTTCCCATTTTGTATAAATTTTTGGTATTTTTGATATAATTGTAACAAAGTATCAAGTCAATGTCAATTTTCACATTAAACATTATAACATAATTATTTAACTTTTTTAATACTGCTAAACATATTCTAAAACTTGATTATATGCCACTAACATTTTATAATTTTATTAAATGTGTCTAAAAAAGAAAGGACGTAGATAAAAATGATTATACTCTCATGTAATAACATAAATAAAAGTTTCGGAATAGATCTTATATTAGAAAATATAAGCTTTACCATAAATGAAGGAGATAAAATAGGATTAGTCGGTGTAAACGGAACAGGAAAAACCACTTTATTCAAAATAATCTCAGGAGAATATGAATATGATAGTGGCGAAATATATATATCTAAAAATACAAAAATAGGATATTTAAAGCAAAATACCAATTTTGAATCTAATAACAGTATACTCGATGAAGTCTTAACAGTATTTAACGATTTAATTGAAATGGAAAAATACTTAAGAAATTTAGAAATACAAATAGCTGAAGAAAGTAAAAAAGGCAATTCCAAAATTCTTCAAAACTTAATGAATGAATACTCTAAGAAATTGGAATACTTTTCAAACAACAATGGATATGGCTACAAATCTGAAGCCAAAGGAGTTTTAAAAGGTTTAGGTTTTAGCGATGAAGATTTCAATAAAAATATAAACATACTATCTGGTGGAGAAAAAACCAGAGTTTTACTTGCAAAACTCCTCCTTAAAAAGCCTAATTTACTTTTACTAGACGAACCTACTAACCACTTAGACACAGATGCCGTAGAATGGCTAGAAGTTTTTCTAAAACAATACAAAGGAACTGTTTTTATAATTTCACACGATAGATATTTCCTGGATCAAATAGTAAACAAAGTCTTTGAACTTTCTAATAAAAAGTTAAAATCATACAACGGAAATTATTCTACATTTATTGAAAAATCAAAAATAGAAAAAGAACTCGAAATAAAAAAATACGAAGAACAACAAAGAGAAATAAAAAAACAAGAAGAAGTGATAGATAAATTAAAAGCATTTGGAAGAGAAAAACATCTAAAAAGAGCAAGAAGTAGAGAAAAAGCTTTAAATAAAATAGATATTATGGAAAAACCTGAAGCATTTAGAAAAAAAGCAAAAATACGATTCGAACCATCTGTTGCTAGTGGACACGATGTATTAAGTGTCAATTCTCTATCCATGGCATATGATGAAAACATATTATTTAAAAATGTCAGTTTCAATATATATAAAGGTGAAAAAGTTGCATTAATTGGCCCTAATGGAATTGGTAAATCTACATTATTTAAAATATTAATGAAAGAATTAAACCCTGTACATGGAAATTTTAACCTTGGAACTAATGTAAACATAGGATATTTTCATCAAGAACAAAAAACTCTCAATTTAAATAATACAATAATAGATGAAATTTGGAATGAAAATACCAATTTAAACCAAACCACTATAAGAACAATGCTTGCATCTTTTTTATTTGAAGGAGAAGAAGTATTCAAAAAAATATCAACATTAAGCGGTGGAGAAAGAGCAAGAGTAGCTTTACTTAAATTAATGCTCTCAAAATCTAACTTCTTATTACTTGATGAACCTACTAACCACTTAGATATAGATTCTAAAGAAGTACTAGAAACTGCACTTTCAAATTACGAAGGTACTTTATTTATAATTTCCCATGATAGATACTTTTTAAATAAAGTTGTAGATAAAATATTATTACTCAGTCCAGATGGAATTAAAGAATACCATGGCAATTACGATTATTATTTAGAAAAAAGAAGACAAACCGAACAAACAACTGAAAATACACAAGAAAAGACTAAAACACAAATAAAAGAAGAAAAAAGAAAAGAAAAAGAAAAAAAAGAACGCGAAAAAAAACTCAGAATAAAAAGACAAAATATAGAAAAAGAAATAATGAGTATTGAATCTAAAATTGAAGAATTAAATGAATTAATGTGCCTTGAAGAAATATACTCAAATCCTGAAAAATCAAAAGAAATTAATAAAAATAAATACGAACTCGAAATCAAACTTGAAAATTTATACAAAGAATGGGAAGAGCTTATAGACTAACAGCTCTTCTTTTTTTGTTAACTTTACCATTAAACATAGTTGACTATATCCAATTTTAACTGTAAAATATAATTGTAAACCTCAAAAAAAACATTTGTTTACAAAAGGAGGAGATTATGAATACTAAAAATCTAGTTTTATCATCTTTATTCGCAGCAATAACAGCAATAACTTCACAAATAACTATACCAATTCAACCTGTACCTATTACTTTTCAAGTACTAGCTGTTGCTTTAGCAGGTGCTTTACTTGGAAAAAAATACGGTTTTATATCTCAAATTGTATTTTTGCTACTTGGAGCAATCGGCATACCTGTATTTGCTGAATTTAAAGGTGGACTTAATATAATCGCTGGCCCAACAGGTGGATATTTATTAGCATATCCTTTAGCCGCATATATTACTGGTTATTTTAGCGAAAAAGAAGGTATTGTAAACATCAGTATAGGTATGATTCTTGGACTTATTATTATATACATATTGGGTATGCTTCAACTTAAATTTATATTAAATTTATCTTTACAAAAAGCTTTTATGGTAGGAGTTGCACCTTTTTTAATTCTAGATTTAATCAAATTAATTATAGCAAGCTTTATTGTAAATACAATTCTTAAAAGAAGTAATGTTTTTCAAAAAGCTTAAAAAAGCTAGGTTTTTCCTAGCTTTTATTTTTGCCCTAACTTTAAATTAGGAACTGCATTTAATGTAAGATTTGATATTTTTCCTTTTATATAATCATAATAAGCTGCACATCCTATCATCGCTGCATTATCTGTACACAACTCAATCGATGGATATTTTACAGTTATATTATTTTCACTACATTTTTGAATTAACTTTTCTCTAAGTCCTGAATTTGCAGCAACTCCTCCTGCAAGTACTATTTTATTATATCCCTTCACTTTAGCTGCTTTTATAGATTTATTAACCAAAACTTCAACTACTGCTTCCTGAAAAGATGCAGCTATATCTTCCACAACTACGTCTTCATTCCTCATCCTCTTACTATTCAAATAATTAAGAACTGCCGATTTAAGCCCACTAAAACTAAAATCAAAACTATCTTCATCTAAATAAACCCTTGGAAAATCTATTGCATTTTTATTTCCTATTTTAGCTAATTTATCAATTATAGGCCCTCCTGGATATCCAAGTTTTAATGCTCTCGCTATTTTATCAAAAGCTTCTCCTGCAGCATCATCTCTTGTTCTTCCCAATATTTCATACTCACCATAATCTTTAACTTCAACAAGATGAGTATGTCCACCTGAAACTATTAAACATATAAAAGGAGGTTCTAAATTTTTATCCTCTATAAAATTTGCACAGATATGCCCTTCTATATGATTAACCCCTACTAACGGCTTATTTAATGCAAAAGATAATGCCTTCGCAGTTGATAATCCTACAAGTAGCGCTCCAACAAGCCCTGGTCCATATGTAACTCCTATTAAATCTATATCATCAAATTTTATATCAGCTTCATCTAAAGCAGTTTGAATTACAGCATCTATATTTTCTACATGTTTCCTTGAAGCAACTTCTGGAACTACTCCTCCAAATTTTTTATGAAGGTCTATTTGAGTTGCAACTATATTAGCCAAAACCTCTCTTCCATTTTTAAGAACAGCTGCTGAAGTTTCATCACAACTGCTCTCTATCGCTAAAGTTATTATATCCTTCATTAACTACACTCCTTTATTTATCTCTTTCCACATAATAAGCGCATCTTCATGTGTATCTTTATAATAATCTGGTCTAATACCTGCTATTTCAAAACCATGTTTTTTATATAAATTTTGAGCAGTAATATTTGATTTTCTAACTTCAAGTGTCATAGAAGTTACATCATTTTTTATGCACTCATCTATTAAAGCATTTACTATTTTATTTCCAAGTCCAATTCCTCTATAATCTGGATGAACTGCTATATTAGTTATATGTCCTTCATCTACTATAAGCCATATTCCTCCATAAGCTACTATAGTATTATCTTTTTCAATCACTATATATCTAGCTAACTTGTTTTTTAGCTCTTGTTCAAATGCTCCTTTTGTCCATGGCGTAACAAAACATAATTTTTCTAATTCAACTATTTTATCTATATCGTTTTTAGTTAAATATCTTACATCAATATTATTTCCCATTTTCGCCCATCCTCTTTAATCTCTCCTCATATTGAACTTCTGCTTGAGATTTTCTTATATAATACGGAACTACATCATAATGATTTTTAACATCACCTTTTTTATATTTTTCAAAAGCCAATTCACATATACTAGATGCTCTAGATATTTTATGAGAATTAGGAGCTATATAAACATTATCTAAATCAATTAACTTATCTTTATATAAATCAACAGCTTCTCCAAGCAATACTACTTCTTCATATCTTTCTTTTATTTCTTCTACTAAACTATCAATATTTTTTACAGTTATATCCTCAACACTTACAAGAGTATTATTTTCCCATATATATTTACATGTATAAACTTGATTTCTTTGAGCATCCATTATAGGACATATTATTCCTTTTGAAAAATTCATATTAAAAGCTAAACTCTCTAGCGAATTAATCGTAGCCACAGATATATTTCTTACATGAGCTAAGGCCTTTGCAGTAGCAGCTCCTATTCTAAGTCCCGTAAAAGATCCCGGTCCTATACACAATCCAATTAAGTCTATATCTTCTATACTGATTTCACATAACTTAAATATTTCATCAATCATCGGCATAAGCTTTTGAGAATGAGTTTTTTTAGTATTTATTATATACTCTCCTATTAATTTATCATCTTCCATAATTGCAACAGTTCCAACTTGAGAAGATGTATCTATTCCAAGTATTTTCATTATTTCAACAACTCCTTAACTATTTTTTCATACTCTTGCCCAAAAGGTATCAATATCATCTCTCTTCCATCTTCTTTATAATTAAGTTCTAATTTCAAATAATTATCCGGAAGAATATCTTCGATTAAATTCGCCCATTCTATTATACAAACACCTTGTCCATATATATACTCTTCAAATCCTATTTCATACATTTCTTCACTAGAAGATATTCTATAAACATCAAAATGATATAGAGGAACTCTTCCTTCATATTCATTAACTATAGTAAATGTAGGACTTGTAATATAATCATCTACCCCAAGTCCTTTTGCTATACTTTGAGTAATAGTAGTTTTTCCTGCTCCCAAATCCCCTATTAAACAAACTACATTTCCTTTATTTAATAATTTTCCTAATTTATATCCAATTTCTTTAGTCTCTTCTTCATTTTTTAAATATATTTTTTCCATTTTTTATTACTCCTATCTACATAATTTCCTAATTAATTATAACAAAAAAATTAAAAGTGCAGTAAATTTTACTACACTTTTAAAATTATTATACAAATTATTTTAATACCATAGAAACCTTTTTATATAAAACTGCTGTTATAAACGATACTACAATCCCTTTTATTAAATTAAAAGGAATTACTGCATAGTAAATTAAAGTTTTAACATCGACAATAGCACTATTTACTACACTTCCCATCTTAACAATAGCCTCTATCGGAAACATATTAGAATAAAAAGGAATAAGTATATAGTAATTTGCAATACCTCCAATAACAGCCATGGCAACTGTTCCAGCTATACATCCAAGTATTGCATTTTTCTTATTTTTGTTTATATAATATATTCCCGATGATACAAACACAAATCCTCCACCCACTAAAAAATTTGCAAATTCTCCAACTCCACCAGTACTACTTTTAGTTACAAAATGCAGTAAGTTTTTAATAAGTTCTACAAATATACCAGCCACCGGTCCTAGAGAAAAACCGCATATTATCGCTGGAATATCAGAAAAATCTAATTTTAAAAACGCTGGAAAAAACATTACTGGAAATTCTATAAACATAATTAAGTAAGATAAAATTGAAAGAATAGATATTTTTACCATTGAAGAAGTACTAAAAATACTTTTTTTTGCAGAAACTTGATTATACATATCCATACCCTCCTAATAAATAATTAAAGCCTGAAGATATACTTCAGGCTTTACAATCTAAATATATGAATACACAATATACCTAATCTTCTTCCATCCAGACTTTACTGTCGGCCTTGGAATTACACCAAGTCTGCCAAAACGGCTCGCGGGCTATAACCGCCGGTCGGGAATTTCACCCTGCCCTGAAGATTATCTTCAAACTTTATTAATTTTTTATTTAATTTAATAATAATACTTTTTAAGATCAATGTCAAAAATTTTTTTAAGCTTTATAAACTACTTCTCCATTAACTATTGTATATAAAACCTTGCTTTGAATCTCAAGTGGATCTGCATCCCATATTACTATATCAGCATCTTTTCCAACTTCAATAGATCCTACCCTATCACTTATACCAAGAACTTGTGCTGGATTTATAGTAATAGCCTCTAATGCTTTAGTTTTATCCATTCCAGCTTTTACTGCAAGCCCTGCACAAAGAGGTAAATATTGAATAGGGACAACAGGATGATCCGTCATAAGACATACTTTAAGTCCTGCATTTGATAAAATCCCTGGTGTTTCAAATGTCAAATTTCTAAGCTCTATTTTACTTCTTTCCGAAAGAGAAGGTCCAACTATTACCGGATAATTTTCTTTAACCAAATGCTTTACTATTAAATGACCTTCTGTACAATGATCTATTGTAAGATTTAAACCAAATTCTTTGGCAATTCTTATTGCTGTAAATATATCATCCGCTCTATGAGCATGAGCTTTTAGAGGTATCTCTTTTTTTATAACTGGCAATAAAGCTTCCATTTTTATATCATATTCAGGTCTATCTGCATCTTCATTTCCTTCATATTCAATCATATCTTCTAAATAAAATTGTGCTTTTCTTAAAGTTTCTCTGAGAAGTGATGCTGTAGCCATTCTAGTTTGAGGAGTTTTATCCTCTTTTCCATAAGCAGATTTCGGATTTTCTCCAAATGCAATCTTAACTCCTATTGTCTTTATAAGCATATCATCAATTCTATCTCCCCAAGTCTTAATAGCGACAAACTGTCCTCCTATTACATTTGCACTTCCTGGACCACTTGCTACTGTTGTAATCCCACCTTGTAATGCTTCTTTAAAATTTCTATCCATAGGATTTATTCCATCTATAGCATTTAAATGTGGGGTTATAGGATCTGTCTCTTCATTTCCATCTGCACCTTCATACCCCATACCATCTTCCCAAATTCCAAGATGTGTATGTGCATCTATAAACCCAGGAAACACTAAGTTACCTTTCGCATCTATTACTTTGACATCTAAAGGAACAACTAAATTTTTACCTATTTCTTCTATTTTGCCATCTTTAATCAATATATCTCCATCTATTACCCCCTCATTTGCCATGGTGTATATTTTAGCATTTTTTATACACAACATTCCGCATTCTCCTCTCTTATAGGTAATTTTATTGTAAATTTTGACATTTTACCTTTGATTGATTGGACTTGTATTTGACCTTTATTAGCTTCTATATTCTTCTTCACTATACTAAGTCCCAATCCTGTACTTTTTTCTTTGGTCGTAAAAAAAGGATCAAATATAACATCTATTATTTCTTCATCTATTCCTTTTCCTTCATCTATTATTTCTACTACAACTTCATCTTCTTCATCATAGCTATTTATATATATATTGCCACCATCTTCCATAGAATCCACAGAATTTAAAATCATATTAACTATAGCTTCCCTTATATCCGATTCATGAACGAATATATTATGTACACTATTTAAATTTAAAACTATGTCAATATTCCGCCCTCTTATGTGAGTCATATTTTCCCATTTAGGTCTAGTAGTTTCTATAGCCTTTATTATTATATCATTTATACATAAATGTTTTTTATCTTCTTTTATATTTCTCGAAAAATCTTGTATATTTTTCACTTTATTTATAGCTTCATTTGTTCCCTCATATATTATATTTATGTATTCCTTTATATCATATGCTTGTTTATTTATACTTAGAAGCTGAGTATATCCTTTTATTATAGAAAATACATTATTTAAATCGTGAACTATACCTCCTGCAAATTCTCCCATATATCTTATTTTATTACTACTATTTTTAAGTATTTTTCCTTCTTCTCTCTCTTTAAAACCGTATATAATATCTCCAAGACTTGTGCATATAACATCTATTACATAATCATCTGTTTTTCCTTTATAAAAATTTTCTTTATATCCAAGAGTTAATATTCCTACTATTTGACCATGAGCATATATCCTGTAACTATAAGTCATATCTATATTAGAATATGAATATTCCTTTTCTATTTTTTTATTATTAAAAAGAACTGTTATAGCTCCATAATCTGCATGAGTTATACTCAATACTGTTTCTATAGTTTTTTTGATAATTTTATCCAAGTCATTTTCAAAACTGAGACTAATTATAGAATCATTGAGTATTTGTAAATTTTTTTTATTTTTTTCCAAATTCAAATTATCAAGTTTTGCTTTTCGAATAGATTTTAACAAAAATTTCACATTATTCATTTCTTTTATATTTATTATTTGTCTTTTATTTTGATCATCTAGTATAAGCTTGTCATAATTATAAAGCAAGAGAAAATCTTCTATTACATCCAACTCAAAATCTACTATATTACAAAATGTAACTATTCTATATCTATCATCAGTTAGTAATTTTATCTTTTCACTTTCATAACCTCTTATATTATCTAAATTTTTCAATATCCAATCCGAAGTTACTACAACAAGTATTTTATCTGATTTTTTTTCAAAATCTTGTAATAAAAATTTACATGTTTCAAAGACAAATACTTTTTCTTTATCTCTAACATTCAACTTTTCAAATAAATATTCATCCCCTAAAAATACACATAAAATTCCTCTTTCTAAAGACTCATTAATACAATGTTCCATCAAATCCATTCCAAATAATTCACTAGAACCTATTACACCTATATTCCCCCAATTTTCCATTTTAGCCTCCTAATTAAACATTTGTAGTATTTTCTTTATTTCTTCTATTCCAAAAGGTTTTTCCAGTATATAATCTATGGTATCACTATTATAATCACCTATATCTCCAAGCCATCCTGTCATAAGAACAAATCTTATATCTTTGTAAACTTCTTTTATTTTTTGTGCAAGCTCTATTCCATTCAAATTGGGCATCGCTAAATCACTTATAATTAAATCGTATTTTTTTTCATTGAGTTTTCTAAGTGCCTCAGTTCCGCTAAAACATATATCAACTTCTTTTCCCATACTTTTTAGTATTTCACCAGTAGCTTTAGCTACAGGAATCTTATCATCTACAACTAAAATTTTACAATCAATATGTTCACATTCCTCATCAATCAAATCAAAACTCGAAAATTCCTCCAATTCTACAGGGAGAGAAAATACAAATCTCGTTCCTTTTCCTTCTTCACTTTCAACCTCTATAGTTCCGCCATGGTCTTTTATTATCTTATACGAAACTGAAAGTCCTATGCCATTTCCATTTACCCCCTTAGTGCTAAAAAACGGGTCAAATATTCTAGGAAGTATACTTTTAGGTATTCCTTCTCCTGTATCTTCTATCTCTACAAATATATTATTTTCTACATTATAAGTTCTAACATATATCTCTCCGCCATTTGGCATTGCATCAACAGCATTATTTAATATATTTATTATTACTTCTCTTATTTCAAATTCTCTGCCTTTTATATTTCCAATTCCTTTTAAATCCTTATTTACAGTTATACTAATTCCCGACATACATTTTTCTTCTATTTTAGGAGATAACATATTTAAAGCTATTTTGATTATTCTATCTAAATCAAAAAACTGCTTATCTCCTTCTTTTATATCTTTAGTAAATTCTTGAATACGCCTTAACATTTCAGCTCCATCAAGAGAAGCTCTTTTTATAATCTCTAAATAATTTCTAACTGTTTTATCTTGATTTTTCACCAAAGCTAAATCCACATACCCAGATATTGTAGCAAGTATATTATTAAAATCATGAGCTACTCCATTGTATATCTCTCCTAATGCTTTTAACTTTTCATTTTGACTTATTATGCTATCATTTTTTATTTTTTCTAAAAATGCATTGACTATATTCCTAGCAGAAGATACATATATTTCTAATATATCCTTATTCTTGTAGTAAGGTTTGTTTTCATTAAAACACAAATATATAATTGTAAATTCATTAATATTCAAAAATAACATCGTCTTATCTTCTAAATTGATTTTTTCAACAAATTCATTTTCATTTAATTTTAAATTTATATTACTCTCAATACATCTACAAAACTCTCCTACTTTATGAGATATATAAAAATTTTCTCCCTCTGATTTCGTCAAAATTCCCCCACCACAAGCATCAGTTATATTAATTACAAGTTCTAAAAAATTTTTTAGAAAATCATCCAAACTATTTATTTTACTTACATTAGTCAAAAAAGAGTTTAATTTTTCAAGATCTTTTATATTATCATAAGTATTTTTTTTAGCTTTTACAGAAGATTGTATACTTTCAAGAATTAAACTCAACTCTTTTATTCTCTTATTACTATAAATTTCAACAGTCTCCTCATCTTCAAACAAAATCCCGTTGTAATAAGAAGAAAGTTTTAATAAATCATCTATGGATAAATCTAAAACATTGTAATAACAGAGATATTCATAATTTTCCTTAACTGCTTTCTTTATCAATTCAACTTTCGTATTTAATTCCCTTGTACAAATACCAACTATCCTTACCTTTTCATATCCCAAATCCAAGCTTTCCTTTTTTAATATAGAAAACAATTCAATATTTTCTATAAATTTTTCACACTCAACTATAACCAGTTTATTTGAGTTTATATGCTCATTTAAACGAAATACGTAATTTTTAAAATTTTTTAAAATACTATCTAAATAAATTTTATCTACTACTACAACTATCCTTCCTTCTTTTTTTAAAATCAAATTCAAATATCTCGATATTACAGAAAAATCTCTCTCTAACTTTGTACTTAATATCATAATATTCTGAAGTTCAGTTGCAAATTTTAATCTTCTACATATACTCATATCTTTCAAATCCCCTTCATAGAAAGCGATACTTTTTTCTTTTCAATATCAATACCTATTACTACAACATCAACAATATCTCCCACGGATACTATTTCCATAGGATCTTTAACGAATTTATCGCTCATCTGCGATTTATGTACAAGCCCATCATTCTTAATTCCTATATCCACAAACGCTCCAAAATCAACTACATTTCTAACTGTACCCTTAAGTATCATCCCTTCTTTAATATCCTCTATTTTTAAGACATCACTTCTAAATATAGGTTTCATATTCTCTTCTCTAGGATCTCTTCCCGGCTTTTTTATCTCATTTATTATATCAATCAACGTAGGTATTCCAACATTTAGCTCTTTACTCAAATTATCTATTCCAATTTCTTTTACTTTATCATCTATATCTTTTATATTTCTACATTTAACGTCATTTAAAGTATATTCTAGTTTTTCTAATAATTTCCTGCAAACATCATAACTTTCTGGATGTACCCCAGTATTATCCAACGGATTTTGTGAATCAGAAATCCTCAAAAACCCTGCACATTGAACAAAAGTAGCAGGTCCTAACCTTTTTACTTTTTTAAGTTCTTCACGAGATTTAAAATTTCCTATTTCTTCTCTATATAAAACTATATTCTTGGCAATAGACTTACTTATTCCTGATACATATTCTAAAAGCGAATAAGACGCACTATTAAGATCAACTCCAACACTATTTACACTATCCTCTACTACTCCATTTAAAACTTCACTAAGTCTTTTTTGATTTACATCATGTTGATATTGCCCAACCCCTATATGCTTAGGCTCAATTTTTACAAGCTCAGCAAGAGGATCTTGAAGCCTTCTAGCTATGGATATTGCCCCTCTTAAAGATACATTTACATTAGGATGTTCTTCATTCGCAAGAGAAGACGCTGAATAAACAGAAGCTCCTGCTTCATTTACAATAATGTATTTCACTTCTTTGTCAATTTCTTTAATTAAAGACGCTACAAATATTTCAGATTCTCTTGACGCTGTTCCATTTCCTATTGCAATTATATCTACTCCATACTTATTTATAAGTTCAATTAATACCTTCTTCGATCCTTGTATATCATTTTGAGGTTCTGTTGGATAGATAGTTGCTGTATCTAATAGCTTTCCATTTTTATCAACCACAGCTATTTTGCATCCTGTTCTATATGCAGGATCAAATCCCATAACTACACTATCTTTTACAGGAGGCTGTAAAAGAAGCTTTTTAATATTTTCTCCAAATACTTTTATAGCTCTTTCATGTGCTTTTTCTGTCAAATTATTTCTTATTTCTCTTTCTATCGAAGGAAATATAAGTCTTTTATAAGCATCTTCTATACTTTCTTCTATATATCTAGATACTTCACTATTTGCTTCTTTTATATATTTACTCTTTATCTTTTCTAATATATTTTCATCTGGAAGTTCTATTTTTACCTTTAAATACTTTTCTTTTTCTCCTCTATTTACAGCAAGTATTCTATGAGGAGCCATGGTTTTTATATTTTCACTATACGAATAATACATCTCATATACTGATTTTTCATCTTTAACCCCTCTAGATATTATTAATCCTTCATTTAAAGCTATTCTTCTTATAATCTTTCTAATATGAGCATCTTCTGATATAATTTCTGCAATTATATCAAGAGCTCCCTTTATTGCTTCATCTTCGCTATTTACTCCTTTTTCTTCATTTATATATCTTCTAGCATCTATTTTTACATCTTTTATTCTGTAATTTAATATATCTATCGCTAAACTTTCAAGCCCTTTCTCTTTAGCTATAGTTGCTCTAGTTCTTTTTTTAGGCTTAAATGGAGCGTATATATCTTCTACTTCTTGAATTGTTTTAGCTTTTTTTATACCTATTTTTATTTCATCGCTTAGTTTTCCCATCTCATCTATAAGCCTTAATACATCTTCTTTTCTATTTTTTAAATTTCTAAGATAATTAAGCCTATCGTAAAATTCTCTTAAAATGACATCACTCATATTCCCTGTCATTTCTTTTCTATATCTAGCAATAAACGGAATAGTGTTCCCATCATCTATAAGCTTTATTGTATTTACAACTTGAAATTCTTTTAAATTCAATTCTTCTTGAAGTATTTTTTCTATATTCATAACATCTCTCCTTTTAAGTAACTTACACAAAAATTATATCAAAAAAAAATACACGTTAAAAAACAATTTTTCGCCAATATAATACTTTTTTTGAATTTTCTTGAATATTATAACACAAAAAAAGCCTCGTATTATTGACAATACGAGACTTTTTCAGTTTACCCTTTTTCCCACCTATTTTCACTATTTACTACATAATCATTAATATATCCCTTGCCATATGTCATTCCAGCTACTACTCTAGGTCCTTTATTTTTATCTATATTTTCTCTATACATTTTTTCACCGAGTTCATTCCATCCTTCATAAAGAGGAGTAACTATTTTTATCGCTTCTTCAAGCTTTGTTTTATCTTTTTTTATGTCGGCATCTGTTATAAGTTTATTTATATATAAATACAGACTTCTATAATTATTTGCTATTTCAGAATCTCCTTTTAATGTAGCTATAAATTCCGCTATTATATCTCTGCATTTATTTATTGATTTATTAAAATTTTGTTTATCACCAATATAATCAATACTCTCTTTTAATGTATCTATTAATCCCTCATAAAGTATAGCTACAAGCTGTGCTTCATTGGCAGTTGCTACTCTAGATGCCAAATACTCCTTTTCTATCATACATTATCCCCCACTTTTTAGCCTAGTAATTTAAGAATTGCTTGTGGTTGTTGATTAGCTTGAGCAAGCATAGATACTCCAGCCTGTTGAAGTACATTTAATTTTTGATAATTAGCCATTTCAAGTGCCATATCAGTATCTTCTATTCTCGACATAGCTGCTGTTAAGTTTTCAGTAGTGTTGTCTAAGTTAGCAATAGTATGCTCAAGTCTATTTTGAGTAGCTCCAAGTTTTGATCTTTCTGATG
>NZ_FQXH01000054.1 GCF_900129915.1 Tepidibacter thalassicus DSM 15285 | reverse complement strand
TTCCGAACACAGAAGTTAAGCTCCTCAGCGCCGATGGTACTTGGAGGGAGACCTCCTGGGAGAGTAGGACGTAGCCACGTAATCTTTTTTTATTTAAAGTCATATCCTGTTTATTTTTTTATTTAACTAACTAAAATTTTAGTTAAATAAAGAAGGAAATAAAGATAAAAAATAGAAATATAAAAATACATATTTATTATGGGATGTGATGAAATGAATAATAAGAAAATATTATATTTTAATAATTATATATCTAAAATAAATAAAGATGAAATACAAAGAAAAGAATTGATGGACCTTATAAAAAAAGTTGTAAATAGTATAAGAAAAGAAAAAGTGCTATAAAAAAATATAGGAGCCTTTAGGCTCCTTAAATATTTTTATTGAAAAAGATTTTTTTATTTACAAGTGGGAAATTATATATATGAAGGTGTTGTTATTGAATTTTTAAATCATCAATATATGATTTGAATTCATTGAATTCTTGAGGGTTTTCTATTTCTATCACTTCACTTTTTTCTTGTTCAAAATTTTTTAAGTAAACTGTAAATACTTCATTTTTGTTAGAATCATAATATATACATCTATATCCGTCTTCATATAATTTTTTTAAGTGATTTAGTTTATCGTTCATAAGAATACACCACCTTATTATTATTTAATTTTATTTTTTCAAAAATACAATAATAATATGCAATAATAATTTAAAGGGGAAGTAAAACAGTTAAGAAAACATTATAAAATATTATAAAAACCACTTGGTTTTTAATAATTTATAGATTGTAATAGTATCAAGAGGTGATTTTATTTGCTAAATTAATTGGGAAAATAGAGTAAACTTTAAGAAATTGGGATAAAATATGAGCAAGAATTAGTGCTAAACTTCAAGGTAAAAGAGCTAACAAAGTCAAGAAGATGATTATGGAGTTGACTAAAGATGATTAGAGGATTAATTATAAGATTATATCCAACAAAACAACAAGAAGTTTTAATGTATAAACATATAGGTTCAATGAGATTCGTTTATAATTGGGCATTAGCAAAGCAAATAGAAAATTATAAGAAATATGGTAAAAGATTATCAGTTGTAGAATTGGGAAAAGAACTTACTAAATTAAAAAAAACAGAAGGATATAAATGGCTTTATGAAGTATCCAATGCAACTTTAAAAGAAGCTATTAGAG
>NZ_FQXH01000011.1 GCF_900129915.1 Tepidibacter thalassicus DSM 15285 | reverse complement strand
GTAGTAAAAATCAAGTCAAATGGAAAATTAGAATTAGTATCAAAAGAAGTAGGAGCAACTGATGACTTTGAAATAGTAAGCGGTTCAGTGTACGAAAAAGATGGAGATTACATCAAACTATTTGTTGATACAAACTCTAATGGTAAGTGGGATGCAGGAGAAACAGTAGGAGATACTTTCTATAGAGTAAATAGTGATACTGTAATCTACGAAGAAGATGATAAGAAGAGATTATCTAATATAACAAAAGGAACTGCTGTTGATATAATAGTAGAAGACGGAAAAGAAGCTAGAGTAATAGAAATTAAGTAATTGAATCAATAGCAAAAAGTCGATGGAGAAATCCATCGACTTTTTATTTTGTCAAAAATGTAAGAAATTTAATATAAATGAAAAAATTTATATACTTCTTGTTGAAAAATATTACAAAAAAGATATATAATTAATATCGACCCATTAATTTCTTTTGATGGAACCGATTTCTTGGGTTTTAGATGAAAAGAAAACGATTTCGAAAAATAGGAGGGAAAATATGAAGAGGAAAAAAGGTTTTATAAGGCGTGCCATGGCAACTTTATTGACAATAGCTATGTTAATAAGTTCTATGGGAATATCTTTTGCTGCCAATTTTTCAGATGTCAAAAATCATTGGGCAGAAAAACAGATTAATAGCTTAGTAAGTAGAGGAATATTAAGTGGTTATGCAGTTTATAAAGAAGATAAAAATAACAACGAAGCAAAATATACAAAAATAAGTGAAATACAAGGAGCAACTCATAAATCTCCTTTATTAAATAAAAATGTAACTGTTAAAGGTATAGTTACAGCTGTAATAAACTATAAAGGAACACCATATAACGAATCTATAAAAGGATTTTATATTCAATCTTTACAATCAGATGTAGATAACGATGAAAAGACATCAGAAGGTATATTTGTAAGAACAGATAAAGAAGTAAAAGAAATAAAAGAAGGAGATATAGTAGTAGTAACTGGTAAAGTAGCTGAACATGCTAAAAGTGGTAAATATATTAAAGAGAGATTGGATAAAGAATTGACTACAACTGAAATTGTATTATCAAATGTGGAAAAAGAGGGAACAGGTAATTTACCAAAGCCTGTAGTTATAGGAAAAGATAGAAAACAACCTATAAATGTTATAGATAATGATGGATTTAAAGTGTTTGATCCAGAAGAAGATAGTATAGATTTTTATGAAAGTTTAGAAGGAATGCTTGTTCAGTTAAATAATCCAGAAGTAGTAGGTATAAATAAACACTTAATACCAGTAATAGTTGACAATGGAGAGGTAACTAGACAAAAATATGAAAAATATAGGGATGAAAATGGAGCACTTGTAATATCTAAAAATAATTTTAACCCAGAAATAATGTATTTAGTAGATCGCATATCAAATAAGACATATTTGCATGCGAAATTAGGAGATAAATTTGACGGAAATATACAAGGTATTATGGACTATGAAGATGGAAATTACAAAGTGTTCTATAAGGAACTTCCGAAACTAAAATATTCTAATAGAAGAGAATTAACAGAAGTAACTGATATAGAAAAAGAAGAAGGAAAACTAACTATAGCATCCTATAATATAGAAAATTACAGTGTTCAATCAGATAAGCTAAAGACACAAAAAGTGGCTAAATCTATAGTTAAGAATTTAAAATGTCCAGATATAATAGGACTTATAGAGGTGCAAGATGATAGTGGAAGAAAAGACGATGGTGTAGTAGATGCTACTAAAACTTTTGAAGGATTGATAAATGAGATAGTAAATCAAGGTGGAGTAACTTATAAATATACAAATATAAATCCTATAAATGACCATGATGGAGGAGCTCCGGGAGGAAATATTAGAGTTGGATTTTTATACAATCCAGATAGAGTAACTTTTGTTGATAAAGGTAAAAAAGGAGATTCTACGACTGCTGTAGATGTGAATAAAGATGGACTTACATTAAATCCGGGAAGAATAGATCCAAATAATCCAGCTTTTGAGGGTGAAGAAGGCGGATGTAGAAAATCTTTAGCTGCAGAATTTGAATTTAATGGAGAAAAAATATTTGTTATAGCAAATCATTTCAATTCAAAAAGAGGAGATGACTCTTTATACGGAAATGTTCAGCCAGCTAGATTAAATAGTGAAATAAAGAGAATTAAACAAGCTGAAGTTGTGAACAATTTTATAAAGAAAATACAAAAGACTATACCTAATGCTAAAATAGTAGCTTTAGGAGATATGAATGATTATCAGTTTTCAAATGCAGTTGTAAAATTAGCGGGAGATAATATGGTGAATATGATAAATACACTTCCGAAAAATAAGCAGTATACTTATGAATATAAAGGTAATGCTCAAGTACTTGATAATATATTAGTAACAAAAGACATGGTAAAAGATACAGTAATAGATATAGTAAATATAAATGCAGGTTTCCCAAAAGATTACAGAGCTTCTGACCATGATCCAGTTATAATTCAAATAAATAATATAGGAGATTCTAGTAAAGTAAAGGTACAACCTGTTAAAGCTTTTCCAGGAGGAGGAATATTTAGACAAGGTGAAGATGTAAAAGTAATACTTTCTACTGATACAAAAGATGCAAAAATTTATTATACAATTGATGGATCAGAACCTACAAGTGAAAGTAAAGAATATAATGAACCTATTAATTTGAAAATAAATGGGGATACTGTTTTAAAAGCCATGGCGGTAAAAGGAGATAAACAAAGTGAAGTAAAAACATTTAAATATAAAGAGCTTCAATTAGTTACAATAGCCGATGCTAAAAATATGTCTGTAGGAGAAAAAGTATATACAAAGGGAGAAGTTGTAAAAATATCTGGAAAAGAAGTTATAATTAAAGATGATACAGGAGATATAATGTTATACGGAACAACAAAAGGAGATTCTTTTGAATTAAACGATACAATAGAAGTAATAGGATATAGAAAAGATTATCATAGAAAAAAAGAACTTGTAAATTGTATAATACAAAAGTCGGTGGAGTAATTCATCGACTTTTGTATTTTTTGATAATTTATCAAAAATATAGAATGATAAATTTAAATTTGGTAAAATAAGAAAGTATAGTTTTGTCTAATTGAGTAATATTTGAAAGTTTTTAGTTAAGGAGTGGTATTATGAAATTTTTAAATAAGTATATTAAGATAATTTTATTAGGTGTGTTTTTTTTGACTATTAATATGACAAGCTTAGTATATGCTCAAGAAGAAAGCATATTTATAAAATCTGTTCTTGAAGAAGTTTATGAAAAAGTAACGCAAGGAGAAACAGAGGATATATTGATTCAAGTTGTAGGAGCTACATTTAGAAAAGATATTGACAAAGACAATTATGAAAATTATTTTAAAATAGAAAAAGCACCTGAAGGATGTAAAGTTGATTATGTAAATAGGATGAATCCGTATATTTTAAAATTAAGATTAGGAGGATTTAAACCGCTTTCTGATGATGAAGAGGTGATAATAAGATTTAATAAAAAAGCTTTTAATGAACAAAGTATTAATGGAAATGAGATAAAATTAAATAATGAATATGTAAAAATAAAAATAAAAAAAGGACTTCCTAATGTGAGTTTAAAAATAAATAAAATAAGTGAAAAACAATTACTAGAAGGTTTTGATGAATTTCCGGTTATAAAAATAGATAGAGGGACTTTTAAAAGAAATGTTTCTGAGGAAGATGTAGATGTAGATAATATACCTTTAGGATATAAACCATATGTAATTAGAAAATCTATGAATGAAATTTATTTTACTTTTATTCCGAAAAAATATTATAATTATCCTATTAATTTAAGTAAGGATTATGGAGATATAAAAGTAACTATAAAAAAGAGTGCATTTAATGAAAATATAAAAGATGATATAAAAGCTGTAAATTTTAAAATAGAAAATAGAGATGATTTAACTGATAGAAATTATGTGGATTTTAAGATAAGGTTAAATGGTAAAGGTTTGGTAAAATGTGAATTTTATAAAAAAGATGCAAATAAACCAGATATGATAAAATTTTTACCTTGTCAAAAAGGAGAAAATAATTTTTTTATAAATACAAAAGAATTAAATGGAGAATATAAAGTTATTTTTAAAGATGTTAATGATAAAGTAATATACGATAAACCTTTTAATTTTTATGTAAATAAAAATCTTGTTGTTCTTAGAGAAAATAATATAGATGTTATTGAATACGACGTCAATGCTAAGTGTAATATTCAGTTTATAAAAGTTGATAAAAATACTAATAAAAAATATATTTTTAAAAATGTAGGAATTAAAGAAAAAGGAAGTTATAAGGAAGAAGTTTCTGATTTTGATTTTAGCAAGTATTTTTTAGAAATAATTGCAGAAGAAGAAAAATAGATTGTACATAAATTTAAAATAATGCCGATATAAAATATATAATGGTTAAATTGTAAGGGGGGCAAATATTTTGATTAGAAAAATTACAGCTTTTATAATTGTTTTTTGTATGATTTTAATGAGTATTCCTGTGCAATATGTGTGGGCTAATACTAGTAAAGTCGATATTAGCTTTAAGGCTGTTGATTCAAATGGTAAAGATATTACAAAAGGACAAAAAAATGTAGATTTTGATATTTCATATATAAATATTTTATTTGATCCGACTTTTAAAATTAGCTCAGAGAGTAAATTAAAAGATATTAAAGTTTATGCAGGTGGGGATGATGAAACGTATAAATTTGATATAGGTGCAGTAAATGGTGCTTTAACATTAAATCTTAAAAATGCACCATCTAATGGCGGGAGTATGCATCCTTATCAGTTTAGAAAACACACTTTATATAATATATACATACCAGAAGGGGTTTTTATAAATGAAAGTGCAAGTCAAATTAACAAAGCAGAAAATTTTACCTTTGTAACTAATACTGATAGTGGTATGTACAAAAAAGATATATTAAAAAGTATAACTCCAGGAGATAATGAAAGTTCAGTAGATTGTAATAAGGGCATTATTACATTTGAATTTATAGATGATATTGAATTAAATTCAGATGTTATAGGTCATTTAGAGGATTATATTAAAATATCGACAACACCTATTGATATTAATATACCTTCTTATAAAGAAGATTCTATAGATAATTATAATGTAAAGATAGAGGGAAACAAATTAATACTTCAATCTAAAGATGGTAAATTAAGTGATTTTGCTGAGTATACTGTTAAGTTAAAAGATAAAACTGTTTATTTGAAAGGGAGTTCATATATATATAATAAAGCTGAAAAAAATATTGATGGAGAATTTGAAGTTGTAAAGTTTAAAACAGATAATATGATTGAAAGTACTAATCCTTCAAATAATGCCGAAAATGTAAGTGTTGAACCTACTATAGAGTTTAAATTTAAGTATCCAGTAGATGTTGATTTTAATAAGATAAGTTTTGTAGAAGATAATGCTAGTGATTTAGCAGTGGAAATTCCTACAGATATACACTTATCTTCTGATAAAAAAACACTGTATATAAAAGTTAATGATAACGATTCAAAGGAAAAATATCTTTTAAGAAGACATACTATATATAAAGTTGTTATTGGAAAAGGTGGAGTTACTTTTAAGGATTATCCTTCGGTTGAAAATGATGAAATATTATTTTATTTTATAACTACAGATAAAGGAGAAGCTCCTGAACCAACTAATTATTCTTCAAGTACAAGCTTTATTGATGATATAAGAGATATGGATAAAACAAATCTTTCGGATGATGGATGTATATATATTAAGTTTAATAGAGATATACAGTGGGATAAAGAAAATGAGAATTTATCATCAATTGGAGCTACACATTTATATAAAATTCCTGTAGCTGATAAAAGAGAGTATTCTTCAAAGGGAGAACTTTACGATAAAGAGTATTTTTATCAAAGGGATAATGATGGAATTTTTTTAAGACATCATAAAGAAGATGGAACTTTATTAGAAAAGGAAAATGAAAGAATTAAAGAAGAAGTGCCAGTTGAAAGCGTGGAAATAGTAAATGGAAATACTATAAAAATAAAGCCAAAATATAAATTATTAAATAGAAATGAATATGAAGTTATTATAGATAAAGAATTAATTGAAGATAAAAATGGATATAACATTAGAGAAAATTTGAATTTTAGATTTTGGACTAAACCTTCAAGTGAAAGTACAAGTCCTTCGTGGGATGTATATAGTATAGATGCATCTGAGATAAAAGAGTATGAAAATGTACCACACAAAAGTTATAAGATATATGGTACTCCAAAATATTCACCTGATACTCCTATAATTATAAATGTAAAAGGAGAGGTTATACCTTCTGCAAAAGATTTTGAAATAAAAGGAGAATTGTTAAAGAATAAAGCTTTAGAAAAAGTAATTTTAAACCCTACTTATAGTAATGAAGTTAATGCAACTATAAATAATGAGGAAGAAAATATTGATGTAGGATTAGGGCAGAAAGTTAAATTATTATTAAAAGATGATGGAGTTGAGCTTTATTCAGAAAATCCAGAAATAGTATCGGTTGATAAAAATAGTATAAAAGGGATAACAAAAGGGACAACTAAAATTTATGCAGTAAAAGATGGTGAAACAGTAGCTACGATAAATGTAACTGTTAAAGATACAGAATTAAATATAGAAAAAATTAAAATTGAGTATTACTATGAAAATGGTGTTAAAAATACAAAATTATATTTATATCTTAATAACACTCTAGATAGTGGTAAAAGCTATAATTTGTATATTCCACAAGGTGTATTTGAAGCAAGGTCTAAAAATAAGCTTCCTTCTCTTGATATTAAATTTGTAGTAAGTGGAGATACTAATCAACCTATAGGAATAGAAAAAATAAATAAAACGAGTTTTAGCATAGATGATTTATTGGCTAATGATGAGTGGTTTGAGATATATGGTTATAATTTTAATGAAAAAATAGAGGGTATTGAACTTGAAAGAGTAGATAATCCAGACAGTAAGATAATGATAGATAAAAAAGATATATACTTTATGGGGGTTGATGAAATAAAAGTTGCCATAAGAGGTGATGTAAAAGAAAAAATTATAAATGCAAAATCTCAAAAATATAAATTGATCTTAAAATTTAAGGATAAAAATCCAGTGAATTCACCAGTAGATATTGAAATTACAAGTATGTCAAAACCAACGCCTATTTCAAAATATCCAGATGAAACTGGTATATATGATGAGAGAGGGTTAAAGCATGTTGTTCAAGATGATTTTACAAAAGATAGATATTTTTTGAAGTTGACTTTTAAAGATTTGGATGGAGAGCTTGATGTGAATGAAGATTTGGTATTTGATAAGTTATTAAATTCTTCTGTAAAATCAGATCCTGGTGCAGCTTCTATGATTGATAAAGAATTTATAAATATTATAAAAAGTAAAGGTGATTATGATAGAAAAGTTTATATAAGGAAATATATTTTTGTAAAAAATGAAGAGAAAAAAGAAGCGTACTTATATATTCCTATAAAACTATTGGATTTCAGTTTATCTTATACTGTTACATTAAAAGCAGGAATAGTTAAAAATAGCGTAGGAGAAAGTGATGCAATAACGTGGCAATTTAAAACGCAATTAATTCCTTATGTCGGCGATATTATTGTTGGAAGTGTTCCTGAAGATTATGATGATAATACTAAAATTATATTAAAAGGTAATTTCTTTAATGAGGATACAGAGGTTTATTTTAATGATGTAAAAGCAGATGATCATTATGTAAAGGAAATAAAAGATAGCGATGGTAATGTTGTAGAGAAATATCTTTATGTTTATCTTCCTGATGGAAGGGATAGACTTGATCCAGGTCTTTATAATATAAGAATTTTAAATGATGATAATCATGAAATAATAAAGTATGGAGTGTTGAGTGTAGTAAAAGAAGGAGATTATGTTCCAGAGGAAGATCATAGGATAAAAGATGATAACAAAAAAGGAGAAGTTTGGGAGAACATTAAAGTAAGTGAGGATATTATTGTATTGAATTCTAAATATAAAAAGAAAAGTTATGTAGAACTCGATTTAGATAAACTTATGGGAGAAGATACTCTTGTTAGAAAAATTAAATATGAGGGAAGTAAAAGTGGAATATATTCTACTTTGTACACAAAATCAAAATATGCAGATATAAATATTTATAATTTGACTCCTGATGATTATGATGAGGATAAAGATATAGTTGTAAATGTTGGAAGGGTTGAACCTTTAGTTGTTAAAACTATTAAACGAAAATTGGGAGGAGCTAATGTAGTTTCTGATTTTATACAAGTAACAGGAGATAATTTTAATGTTGGCAGAATAGAACTTAAAATACCTTTTTTAAATAGTTCAGGAGATAATATAAATGTTTTAAGATATGATGAAGAATTGAGAAATTGGTATGAAGTACCTTTTACAGTAGATAAGGTAGATAAGTATGTCAATGTAAATTCTAAAAATAAAGGAATATTTGTAGTTGTAGATTAAGGAGGGAGAAAATGAAAAGTAAATTAATTAAGGGAAGTATCAAAAAATTGACTTCCCTTGTTCTAATATTTTTCATGGTGTTTGGGATGATGCCATGGGGTGAAATAAAATCGTATGCGGTAAGCCCTGTTGTAAATAGAATAGAAATTATGAAAATATATAAAGAAGGTTATAATACAGCTTCATTATATTATTTGACTATATATGGAACAGATTTAAATACATTAGAAGTAAAGCTTCAAGATGATACCGGACAATTGAGTAAGTTAACACCTAGTGAAAGTGGAAATACATCAGTTCAGTATGAAATTCCTTTAGAAAAAGAGGGTTCGGTATTTGAAATTAATGGTAGTATATACAATTTATCGGAAGGAGATATGCCTAGAATAAAAGGGGTTACAAAAACTCTTGTAAAAGCAGGAGAAAAAATTGGTATATTAGCAGAAAAATTAAATAATATAGATACAAATCCAGATGATGATAATAAAACTATAAAAGTTGAATATTTTAGAGGAACTAATCGACAAGATATTTCTAATGAATTAAAACATACAGATGATAGTTTACAAACAAAGGAAATAACAGCACCAACAGGAATTGTTGGATCTCAACATATGGAAGTTGTAAAATCATATAAAGAAGGAACTGTTGATGTAAAAATACAATATAGATATTTAGACGCATTTAGAATATATGATGATATAAATATAGATTCAGAAATAAAAATATTTCCAAATAAAGCTAAAGTAGGAGATAAAGTTACTATCAAAACAGAAACTCTACCTGAAAGTTCATATTCTGTATTTTTATTAAAACAAGAAATTGATCCGTTGTTGGGTAAAAACTTAGCAATTGATATACAAACATATCAACATCCGACTAATGATGATACTATTACATTTAAAGTTCCGAATTTACCTACAGGAACGTATGAAGTAATTTTAACAAATCCTATAAATACATCAGGGGTAGATCCTGAGACTAATCTTACAAATCAAATTATAAAGCAAAAAGATATAGGTAAATTTACTATAGTAGATGGGAAATTTTTGCCTGAAGTTCAGAGTGTAAGTCCATCAGCAGGTCCAGATTCAGGTTCAGAGGTAAAAATATATGGTAAATATTTTGAAGAACTTAATATAGATGGATTGATAAATGCAGATGATAGTAATATTACGTCTGATAATTTAGAAATAATTTATGATAATGAAGATAAAATTAAAAAGCTTAAAATAACATATCCTGTTACTTCGGCTACAAAATATGATGGAAAGCAAGTGGATAGTGTAGAAAGGCGAATATCTGTTATTATAGGGTATGTCGCTGATTTTGAAGATAAAACTAAACAAGATTTTAAACATGGAGCAAATGAATTTGATTCATTGTCTGTTATAGCAAAGCCTTTAGAAACAAGCGATAAAGATACTATAAAAGATGTACAAGTGAATATAGAAACAAGAATAATGGCAGAAGGAAAGGAATATAAGATATATGAAAGTGCATTAAAAAAGGATGCTTATGAATATATAAAAAGTTTTGTAGTTCCAACTATTGATACTGTAACACCAGATACGATTTTAGTAAAAGAGGAAGGCGGAGTATTTAAAACATCTAATGATGTTGTACTTAGTATCAAAGGAAAAGATTTTAATGTTTATAAATATACAGATGATACAGGTAAAGAAATAATAAATTATCCTAAAATTGTTATTGGAGTAAATGATGAAAATGTTGATGGCAATAATGAGATAGTTATGAAAAAAGTAGGAAATGATGTTTATATTTATGACAAAGATACTAATGACTATAAGATATATACTAATGCAATGCTAGATGTTTTAGATAGTCAAGGTAAAGAAATAGATGGTTCTTTTGGAAGAGAAACGGGAAATAAGATAATTGTAAAAATACCTTCAGGGCTAAAAATATCTAGTCAAAAAGTTAATGTATCTTCTCAAGCTATAGGCGTTGGAAATCCTATAAGAAAATCTCAAAATCATGTACCTTTAACTCTTAAAAGTGATGCAATCAAGTTTGTAGCAACAGAAGATGTTCCTGTAATTGAAAATGTTAGACCAAATGTAGTTACAGTAAATGGAGGAGAAGAAGTTGAAATTATAGGAAGTAACTATAAGGATGGAGTAAAAGTATTTATTGATGGAGAAGAAGTTACAGGAATAAAGCGTCAAGGAGATGGAAAAAAGATAACATTTACAGCACCTAAGGGGAGAGCTGGAGATACTTTAATATATGTAATAAATCCTTCTAATGGAGGTATAGCAACATATCCATTTAAATACGTAGAGACATATACTCAACCTGAAATTATTGATTTTTCACCTAAAAAAGGTAAAACAGGTACACTTGTTGTTGTAAAAGGTGAAAACTTAATACCTCCAGATCCTACAGCTCTTGAAAAGGATATATTTAAGTTAGTAGGAACAAGAGTGTTACTTGAAGGAAAAGATATTAATGAGTATAATAGAGATCCTAATACTAAGGAAATAAAACTTCAAGATTATACATCTGCAGATAATGATAAATTATTTAAAGTAGAAGATAATAATTTAATTATAGCTGAGTACTATCACAGTATAATACTTAAAGATGAAGATACAAATAAATTTTATACTATAGATTTAGATGTTAAAGGAAATCCTATTTTATCTAATGGGTTAGATAAAAAATATACTATAAAACATGAAGGAAACAATATAAAAGCGTATAAAGATACAGGTGGAGTATATAATGTAACTGTTAATAATAATTCTATAGTTATAAATGAAGGTACACCAATTACACTTCAATTTAAAACTCCATTTAAAATTGAAGGAAATAAGATAGTAGGGGATAATGTAAAAGTTGTAAATAGTGAAACTCTTTACTTTAAAGTCCCTATACTTGAAGCAGATGGATATTATGATGTTACTATAGAAAATCCTGATACTAAAAAGGATAGTAAAGTAGATGAAAGTGGTTTTTATTATTATACTCAACCTTCTACTAAACCTGTTATAGAATCTATTTATCCAAATCAAGGTTCAGTAGATGGAGGGTATACAATTACTATAAAAGGTAAAAAAACAGAAGGAAAAGAATGTTTTGTAGATAATGGAAATGAGAAAACAAAAGTATTTATAAATGGTATAGAGGTAGAAAAAGATAATGTAAAAGTAAGTACAGATGGATTGAGTATTGAAGTGGTAGTTCCAAAACTTGATATAGATTTAAGAGATAAATACAATACAGATAGACTTACTGTTCCTGTAGTGGTAGTAAATCCAGATGGGGGAAGTTATAGTGTTGAAGATGGTTTTATTTATGTAGTTCCTTCATCTCATCCGGAGATAACTAAATTGATGCCTTCAAAAGGTAAAGCATCTGGAGATGAAATTGTAGAGATTTTAGGTAAGGATTTTAGATTCTTTGAGCCTTATAATGATGCAAATAGAAATCAAACATGGGATATTGGTGAAGAATACAAAGATTTAAATAAATATAAAATAAAATTTGATGGAATAGATGAAGCTGAAGATGGAAGTAATACTAAGGGACCAGATGATTTTTCTAATAAGACATTTGATAATTTAAAGCAATTATATAAAAATCCAGATGGAACTTTAAATGAAGAAAAATTTAAAGAAAGAATAATTCCGGTACTTCCTAAAGTTTATTTTGGAGGTAAACAAGCTGAAATAATTGAATTTGCAAATGGATATCTTAAGGTCAAAACTCCTAGTGTAGATAAAGCTGAAACTGTTGATGTTTATATTGTAAATAATGATGCAGGTAGATCAAACAAAGTGAAATATACTTATGAATCTTCAAATCCTAATATAGAAAAAATAACTCCTAGTCAAGGCAAGAAGCAAGGGAAAGATAATATAGAGATAATAGGGAGTGATTTTGCTAAAAGTGAAATTAAATTAGCTCAAAAACAAGCAGATGGAAAATTGAAAGCAAGTGATAGTTTTCAAAAACAAGTTTTAGTTAAATTTGGAGAAATAACTAATGGAAATATAGAGAGAGATCAACCAAATTCTGGCTTAATAACTAATAGTAGAACAACTGTAAATCTTGAAGGAGGACTTAGTGTTTCTTATGATGGATTAAATGATAAAGTAGTAATAACTGTTGCAGAAGGAGATAAAACTTATACAAATGAATTAATCGAATATAAAGATGAAGTAGTATATGTACCTTTAGATTTATTAGTAAATAGTGAGAATAATTCGCAATATGATGGATATGAACTTATTAAACTAGAAGTAAAGGATAGAAGATTAATTGTTGAAAGAGGATATTCTCCACAAGCAGATCTTCTTAATAGTGGACAAATAGAAGTTAAAACTCCTTCATACTATACAATAGGAAAAGTTCCTGTAACTGTGATTAATCCTGATGGAGGGGAAGCTAAAGGAGAATTTGAATATACGAACCCTACAGTTAATCCTAAAATTACGGATATAATTAAAGACAATAATCCTTCTGAGAGTAGCATTGAAAAAGTAGATGAAGAAGATGCAAAAGTAATCAGAGTAAATTATAAAGGTGGAAATACAATAACTATTAAAGGAGAAGACTTTGCTGAAGATGGAATAATATATATAGGAAATGAAGAAATTCCTTTTTCAGAATTAGAAAAAAAATCATCAACAGAGCTTATTTTTAAGATGCCAGAGAGAGAATGGGAAGTAGATAAGCCTTATGCAGTAATTGTTTCAACTGGTGGTACATCTGCAAATTCAAAAGATGTTAAACCAAATCCTATATATATTGTGTTTACAAAAGGAGAAACTCCTAATTTAGCTATAGAAAGTATAACTCCAGATAGAGGACCTTCTACAGGCGGAACAAAAGTTGAGATAATAGGTAAAGATTTTAGACAAACGATGAAAGAATATAAAGGAAAAATAAAAATCTATTTTGGAGAAGGAGATAATTTAGTACTTGTTCCTGATTCAAATATTATATCTGTATCTCCTAATAAAATAGTTCTTACTACACCGCCACATGCACCAGGGGTAGTTAGTATTAAAGTAGAAAACCCGGATGGTAATATAGCAGAGCTTCAAGATGGATTTACTTATGTAAGTAATCCGAGAATAACTGGGGTTGTTAGTACGTCTGATGATAAGACAATGATAAGTGAAATATCTATAAATGGTGGAGAGGAAGTAAAAATAAAAGGTTCTGATTTTGCACAAGGAGCTAGAGTAGTATTTGCTCCAGTTATTGAGGAAGTTAAAGGTGATGAAATTTCAGGAGATGTAATAATCATTAATGAAAAAAAATATATATTAAAATCGGGAAATGATGCAAGTGATATTAATGTCGTAAACTCTCAAAATATAATTGTAAAAACTCCAGAGGGAAAATTAGGAACTAAGGGAGTTATAGTTATAAATCCAGATGGAGCAGCAACAGCTGTATATAATGGAATAATTTATGTGACTTCAAAAATTTCACCGCCGGCGAATGTTAATGCTGAGCTTATAAACGATGATAGATATATAAAAATAAGTTGGGATGAAGTTAAAGATGCTACTTCTTATGAAGTGTATGTAATAGAAGATGATAAAGCACCGTATCTTATAGGAACTACAAACCTTACAACATTTGTATATAGAGATTTAGAACCAAGAACTGATTATAGATTTATAGTGAAAGCACTTGGAGAATATGGACTTTCAAAAGGTTCTAAAGAAAGTAACGAAGTTACAACAAAAAGACATGTTGGCTATGAAGATAAAGATGGAGAAATATCAGAAAATACGAGCATGGAAAAATCAGGAGATACTGCAAATGTAGTTATTGGAACAGATGATTATGATGAAAAAGAAACAGTAATAGATTTGACTAAGGGTGTGCTTGCAGGAAGTAAAGAAGTAGTAGTGAGTATTCCTGCAAAAGTAGTTTCAAGTTATTCAGCAAAGGATGTAACTATAATAGGAAGTGATTTTTATATTAAATTTAATCCAACAGCATTTAATGTTTCTAAAATGTATGATAATAGGAAAGAATCAAATGCAGGAGTTAAATTTAAAGTATCTTTAAATGGTAAAAAGAATTCAAGTTCATTATCAAATGAATATATTTTATCGGCAAGTGCTTTTGTTGGACAGGAAAGTACGGAAATAGATTATTTAAAATCTAAAGTAGAAATTTCGCTTGATTTTGATGTCGATAAAGCGAATATGAGAAGATTGAAAAATATATCGCTTAGAAGATATGATGTATATAGAGATGAATGGGTTTATATAAAACAGAGAATGGATGATTATTCTTCGGCTATTAATGCGAAAGTAGATAGACTTGGAATTTACTCCATTATCGGTAAGAGGAGGTAAAATATGAGGAGGATATTAGCTCTATTAACAGTGTTGATGCTGTGTTTTTCATCATTTGCTTATGCAGATAAAAATTCTCCTTACAGAGATGGATATATAGAAGGATATATTAAAGATAAGTTGGGAGATGTGATTCAAATTGAAGAGTACGATGGTACTCTTCATAATTTAACTTTTACAGATGATGCTATATTGATAATAGATGATAGAGATGTAAAACTTGTTGATTTTAAGCCTGGCATGGAGATTTATGCAACACTTGAAGGTAGAAAAATAAATTATATGGAAGGTTATTCAACTCAAAATCCTGGATATATAAAAGAAGGAAGTAAATTGAGAGTTGGAATAGTTAGCAAAATAGATAGGAATCAAATAAGGTTGAAATTTTCTACGGGAGATGAACAAACTTTTTTTACATCTCCTGCAACAATCGCTATAAAAGATGGACAAAATGTAGATTTAAGCACTCTTTATGTAGGAGATAGAGTAAAACTTTATTTTGATGAAGTAGACAGTGATATTATCAGCAAGATATATATTCAAAGTGATTCGGTAATTATTAAAAATTTATATAAGGGAAAAATAGGTGGTTTTGATAATATAGAAGATTCTATTACTTTGGAAAATGTTCAGTATTTTAAAAATGGAAAATGGGAAAAGTTTAAGGATATAATGTCAATTCCTTATAATAATGAAGTTCCTATTTATATTGGGGGACAAAAGGTTTTGTATAAAAATTTGAAGTACTATAAAGGTAAAACTGCATATATGGTAATTAAAGACTTCTTTGGAAGTGATAAAATTGAAAAATTAGTTATAAAAAATCAATATGAATCTGTTTTTTCAGATAAGATAGAAGATATAAATTTTTATAGTGAAAAATTTGAGCTTAAAAACAAGAGGAATGTATCATTTAATGACGGAACAATTATCATAAAAAGTGGAAGAATAGTCGATAAGTATTCTTTAAATTCTAAATCAGATGCATATATAGTTGCAGATGGAAGAAATGGCTCTTTAATGGCTGACCTTATATATGTATATAATGAGGATATTAATAATTCAAATATAGGACAAAATTATATTTATTCTGGTAAACTTGATGAAATAGATTTGTATTCTGTCAAAATAGAAGATTTTTATGTTTTAAATAAAAATGAATGGGAATCTTTTGACAAGAAAAAAGATTTATACTATGATGAAGACACTTATATATACGATTTAGATAATGATAAAAAGCTTACAACTGAAGAGTTTGCTTCATTGAGCTTGAAAAATAATTACTATGGATATTTTTATACTGATGGAGATAGGATAAGTGCTGTATATGTACAAAGAAAGATGGATTCTCTTTTAAAACAAAGGGTAACAAATGGAATTGTAGAATCAATATACGAAGATTCAAAAATTGGATGGACTTTAAAACTTCAAGATGCTAAAGATTGGAGTAGAAGAAAAGAGAAATGGATCCCTAAAAATACAACTATAAACATAAGTATAAATAAAGCTATTTTCGTTAAAAATGGAAAAGCGATAAACCTTGAAGATATAAAAACTGGGGACAGACTTTATATGATAAGAGATGATATTTACGGAAAGGTAATTATAGTTAAGTAACTTTAACTATAATATTGGAGAGGGGAGAAGAAAAAGAGTGAAAAGGATTTTGACATTTATGGTTATTGTCAGCTTCATTATAAGTCCTAATATTATATGGGCTACTCCCCCTGGATTTTCGGGTGGAGTGAATAATGAATATGAGTATGAAGAAGTCGTATTTATAACTGGAGAACCTATTAGGCTAAAAGGAGAGATTAAGGTATCTGAAAGAGAAAAGGACAACAAAAAAAGTATAAGTTATACATTTAAGCTTGAAAATAAGGACTTGGAGGCGAAACTCGATAGAAAAATAAATTTAGATATAAATCTAGACAAAAGAGATGATAAGGGACAAACTATAGCTCAAACTTCTATATCAAAATACAGTGAAACGTTAAAAATAGGAAAGGATAAATACGAACTGGAGGATTTTCAGTTTTCTAAATCTGATGTAATAGACAATAGACCTGCTGCTGATTTTTATAATGGAAATATAAAGGGAAGAAAATACTATAAAGTAAATAAAGATCAAGGAGAAGTAGTAGTAGATATTACAGGTGCAGATGTTGGATATAAAAATTTTTGGGGAAATAGCGAAACTCAAATATTGGATTATATAATTACTTCGACTAGAAAAGAATCTGATGATTCTGATGAATCAAATTCTTGGGAAGGAACTGTTAAAGTTTCTGTTTCAGATAGTACTACTAAGACTTTAAAGTATTCTGATAATGAGGTGAATTTTTCGAGTTTTAATGGAGGGCATATGAGGATTACAAATCAAGAAATGGTATCTTCATATGAATATAATCTTCCTAAAATAAAAGATGGAAAAGTCCAAAAAGATAAAAGAGAAAAGGGAACGATAAAGCTTTCTAAAAAGATGGTTCCAAAAATTGAAAGACTTATTATTCCTAAATTTAGAGATTTAGGAGGTCATTGGGCACAGGAATATATAGAAAAACTATATTCTCTCGATGTGTTTGATGAAAATGGAGATTTCTTTTCGCCAGATATACCTATGAGTAGGATTGAATTTACAAAAGCAGTTATTAGAGCTTGTGATATTAGAACTTCTATTGATGATGTTAAGCCTAAGAGGAGAAAAAGAAATGAGCCGGAAGAAAAACCGGTATTTAAGGATTTAGATACTAAGGATAAAGATTATAAATATGTAAAAAGTGGATATGAAAAAGGTATAATAAATGGACAAAATGATTTATTTAAACCAAATGATAGTTTAACAAGAGCTCAAGCAATCACAATACTTATAAGGGCTTTGGGATTTGAAAATAAAGCGCCAAATCCAGGTTATTACACTAATTTTTCTGATGATAGAGATATTCCTTATTGGGCTAAGGATAGTATATATATGGCAAGGGAAATAGGTCTTGTTTATGGAGATAAGGCTAATAGGATAAATCCTAATAAGGTTATGTCAAGAGCAGAAGCATCTGCTATGTTGGTTAGATTTTTGGAATTTTTACAAAGAGATCTTCAAAGAGATTATAGAGAAAATATAATGTACTTTAGGTAAATGTAAAGCCTAGTTGTTATGACAACTAGGCTTATTTTTTTTAATAATTAGGAAAAAATATAAGTGGGTTTGAGAAAAATATAAAAAAGTAGGAGATAAAAATGTCTATATTAGTAACTGGTGGAGCAGGATATATTGGAAGTCATACATGTGTAGAACTTTTGAATAAAGGTTATGATATTGTTGTGATTGATAATTTTTTAAATAGTAAATGTGAAGTTTTAAAGCGCATAGAAGATATAACAGGAAAAAAGTTTAAATTTTGTAAAATAGATATTTTAGATAAAGAAGGACTTGAAAAGGTATTTTTAGAAAATTATATTGAAGCGGTTATACACTTTGCGGGATTTAAAGCAGTAGGTGAATCTGTAAAAATCCCTCTTAAGTATTATTATAATAATATTACTGGTACTATTGTGCTTTGTGAAGTTATGCAAAAATATTCTGTAAAGAATATGGTGTTTAGTTCATCTGCTACTGTGTATGGAAAAGTTAAAATTGTACCTATAACGGAAGATTTTCCACTTAATGCTACAAATCCTTATGGGCGTACTAAGTTAATTGTAGAGGAGATGTTGAGGGATTTATATATTTCTGATAATGATTGGAGTATAGTTTTGCTTAGATATTTTAATCCAATAGGAGCTCATGAGAGTGGTATGATTGGAGAAGATCCAAAAGGTATACCTAATAATTTAATGCCATATATAACACAGGTGGCGGCTGGGAAAAGAGATAAACTTTATATTTTTGGAAATGATTATGATACACATGATGGTACAGGTGTTAGGGATTACATACATGTAGTTGATTTAGCTAAAGGACATTTAAAGGCTCTTGAAAAAATTATGGTTACTAAAGGGATAGATGTGTATAATATTGGAACGGGAATAGGATATAGTGTTCTTGATGTAGTGAAAACGTTTGAGAAAGTTACAGGCAAAAATATTCCATATGTAATTACAGATAGAAGATTAGGAGATGTAGATAAATGTTATGCAGATTCTACCAAAGCGTATAAGGAGTTGGGGTGGAAAGCTGAAAAAAGTCTTGAGGATATGTGCAAGGATTCATGGAATTGGCAGAAAAATAATTTAGATGGATTTGTTCATTAAGGTTGCCATGGCGGGTTTTTTTATTTTTGAAAAATACACAAAACTTTGAAATAGTTGTAACAAAATTGTGACAAAATTCGGATAGAATAAAATCAACAAATAAAACGAAAGGGGAAATGAAAATGAAAGTAAATGCAAGAATGAAAAAAATAATTACATCTGTATTAATAGGAGGAACAGTAATATCATCTTTAGGTTTAGCTGCTTTTGCAGATAGTAGTAATTCTGCAAAATTTAAAAATGCTTCAAGAATGAATAATATGGTTCATCAGAACTTTAGGGGACAAAGAAATAATTTTGAAGATAGGATAAATAAATTAGTAGAAGAAGGAATAATAACAGAAGATGAAGCTATAAAGTGGAAAGAGTTTCATGATCAAAATCAAGGAAAAAGACAATTTGGAATGAGAGGAAAAAATAGAGGACAAGGAATGGTTAAGTTAGTAGAAGCTGGTGTTATTTCACAGGAAAGAGCTGATGAAATACAAGAAAAAATTCATGAGATAAGAGTACAAGAAAATCAACAAAGATTTGAAGATAGGATAAATAAATTAGTAGAAGAAGGAATAATAACAGAAGATGAAGCTGTAAAATGGAGAGAATTCCATGCTAAAAAAGTTGAAGAAAGAAAAGCTGAAATGGAAAAGATAAAAGATAAAAGGTAAAACATTTTAGTTAAATGAACATGAAAAAACCTAGAAAATTCTAGGTTTTTTTTGTTTATTATTTTTAGTAAATTTATTCTATAATTAACAAAGTAGTACATACAATAAGTATAAGAAAATAACATTTATATAATTTTTTATTTATGGGAATAATTTTTATAAGATTTTTGTAATTTATTAATTATATAAAGTTAATATTAAATTTAAAGAACCATTTATGTAAATTTGAATATAAAAAATAATATAGGATTTTTAGAAAATATTTTATAGAAAGGGAAGATTTTGATGTCAATGAAAATTCATTTTATTGATGGGAAAAGTTTAATACTAAAAAAAAATGAATTATCAAGAGATCAAGTTAAACAGATATTAACATGGTTTGAAGAAGAAAATTCACCGCTTATTAGATTTACAGTTGGAGATTTAACTCACAATTTACCAAGGCATGCAATTTACAACATAATAACTGAATTTTAATAATTATTGATATTATAGTATATATTTGTTAAAATAATTAATAAAAGATAATATAACAGAAAGGGGAGCTAGATGAGTCTGGCTGAGAGGAAGTTCCGATTGATACTTCGACCCTAATACCTGATCTGGGTAATGCCAGCGTAGGGAATGATTTTGGATACTATGCTGCATTTATATAAATGCAGCATTTTTGTTGCAAAGGGGGATTTTATATGAAAAAAATGTCTACTAAAATGCTAGTAGAAGCAGGTGTAATGATTGGACTAGCTCAAATACTAAGCTATATAAAAGTATATGAAGGACCTTTTGGAGGATCTGTAACAGCTGGAAGTATGGTTCCTATTATTCTTTATGCAATAAGATGGGGAGTATCACCTGGACTATTTGTAGCATCAGTTTATGGACTACTTCAATTTATTTTGGGGCCTAAGTATTCCTATCATGTACTTTCTATTATATTAGATTATGTAGGAGCTTTTGGTCTTTTAGGTCTTGCAGGACTATTTAGAAATAGTTTTAAGGGAGTTTTATTAGGAACTTGTTTAGGAATTTTTGGAAGGTTTGTATCACACGTTTTATCAGGTGTTATATTATGGGCATCTTATGCACCTGATGGAATGAATCCTTGGATATATTCTATACTTTATAATTCAGGATATTTATTACCTGAGCTTTTGATATCACTTTGTGTTGTTGGAGTGTTATACAAATCATTTAGAATACTTGCAGTTGTATAAGCATTATAAAATTTAAGAACAATATTTTTATGTAGTTAATAAACTTGAATAATTATGAAATAAAATAACAACTGCTAGCAAAATGCTATCAGTTGTTATTTTATTGTCGAAAAATTATTTTTGAAGTCGAACGAATTGTTAGCAAACAACGAAAAAAAATGTTAAAATAAAGTAGAAATTTGACAATTAGTCCTATCTTTTAGATAGGGTTATTTTTTGGAGGGATTTGTATGAGGAAATTATCTGTATTTTTTATATGTATAATATTAATGTTTTCATTAATAGGTTGTAAAGATGAAAGCGTTTCGAGCAATCAAAAAGTTAATTTGATTGTATCTAAACATTTTGGAAATGAAGAAGTGTATAATCAAGAATTAGATTTTAAAAATGATAGTAGTATTATGGAAATTATGGAGGAAAACTTGGATATAGAAACTGCATACGGTGGAGGTTTCGTAAGCTCTATAAATGGTATTAAATCTGGATTTACAGGTTCTAAAAACAAGAAAAAATTAGATTGGTTTTATTATGTAAATGGGAATTTAGCACAAATTGGAGCTGATGATTACTACTTAAATCCAGGAGATATTATTATATGGGATTATCATAATTGGGATAATGAAATGTATATATCAAGCATAATAGGTGCTTATCCTGCAAATTTCACAAAAGGATACGAAGGAAATGTATTAAAAGGAGAAATAAGATATTCAAAGGAATTTAAAGAAGATAGTGAGAAGTTGTCTGAATTTTTAAGAGAGAGAGGATTAAATAATATAGAAGAAAAGGTTTTAGATGAAAAAGATATAGAAAACGAAGAAATAAATACTGTAGTTATTGGAAAATGGGATGAAATTTCTAAATTAAGTTATATAAATGATGTTTACAATAGCAAAAACAATGGGTTGTTTTTCAAAATAGGAGATAAAGTAAAAGCTTTAAATTACAATAAAGAAATTTCAAAAGAATATGAAAAGGGAGCAGTAATTGCAGCTATACCAAAGGGGTATGGAACAGGTTCTAATTTATGGATTATAACAGGTAATGATGAACAAAGTATAAAAGATGCTGTAGCTGTTCTTTATAAAACACCAGAAAAAATCAAGGGAATGTTTTCTGCTGTTCTGAGTGGAAATAAAGTGATAAATATTCCAATGAAGAATTAGGTGATTTGAATGTTGAATATGCATCCGTTTACTGTAATATTTTATACGGTTATTTTGTTTTTTTTGACATTAGTGTATTCTAATCCTCTTTATATATTGTCTATATCTGTTATTGTAATTATTAATATACTTTTGCTAGATGGAGGAAAGAATTTAAAAAAATCAATAAAATACAGTTTATATACTGCATTTTGGATTATGATTATTAATCCTTTAGTTACACATTACGGCAGAACTGTAATTTATAAAAGTCCTAGAATTCCTGTTATAGGAAAGATAAGAATAACTTTAGAGTCTATAGTATTTGGAGCAAATCAAGGACTTAAACTTATTTGTATAGTTTTGATATTTTTGCTTTACAGTGTTATGGTTGAACGAGATGATTCATTTAGTTTTTTTTCAAAATTTGCTCATAAACTTACATTGACTTTGTCTATGACTACTAACATACTTCACAGATTGAGGCTTGAAATGGTTAGAGTAAGAGATGTAATGATTTTAAGAGGGGTAAACTTCAATCAGAAAAATATATTTAAAAAAGTCAAAGTTTATTATCCTTTTTTAAAAGTAATTTTAATATCTACACTTGAGGGATCTTTAGATAGAGCAGAGGCTTTGTACTCTAAAGGATATGGAAAAGGAAAAAGAACTTCTTACTCCCAAATGGAAATTAAAAGAGTAGATTACATATTTAATTTTATTACTTTTGTTTTGATATGTTTATTTTTCTATGGATTATTCTTAAAGGTAGGAATTTATGATCCTTATAATGAATTAAACTTTTTAAAGTATAAGGATATGATTTTTTTAATTTATATAGACTTAATATTGATTATTCATTCTTTTTTGATTTGGGGGTGTAAGAAATGGAAGTTTTTAAAATACATGATTTAACTTATTATTATCCAAGGAAAGATGAGCCTGCTCTAAAGGATATTAATTTATCTGTAGAAGAAGGGGAGTTTGTGTTGCTTCTTGGAAGTTCTGGTTCGGGAAAGTCTACTTTAGGTAGAGTGTTTAATAAGATTGTTCCTCAGTTTTACGGTGGAAAAATAAAGGGAAGTGTAGAGTGTAATATTGATGTCGGGATGGTTTTTCAAGATCCGGAAAAACAACTTGTAATGGACAAGGTTGAAAGAGAGTTGGCTTTTGGACTTGAAAATATAGGTACTGATTATGATGTTATGAGGAAAAAAGTAATGGAAGCACTGAGTTTTATTAATATATATGATATAAAAGATAAAAAAACTTATGAATTATCAGGTGGTCAAAAGCAAAAAGTTGCAATAGCGGCTACAATTTCTATGGGGTATAAGTTTTTGGTTTTAGATGAGCCTACATCTCAGCTTGATCCAGTATCTTCAGAAGAAATACTACATATTTTAAAGAGGTTAAATGAAGAACTTGGATATACGATAATATTAATTGAGCAGAGAGTAGATAGATGTTTTCATTTAGCTGATAGAGTGTTGTTTATGGAAAATGGAAGTTTGGTATTTGATGGAGAACCTGAGGAGTTTGTGTTTTGGAGTAATAAAACTGGTAAGAATTTTTTACCTTATGTTTCGGATTACTTTGTTAAAAAAGGCTATGAAAATATACCTTTTACGGTAAAGGAAGGAAGAAAGAAATTAAGAAGTTTATTTAAGGATAATACATTAAAAAGAGAAGTTAAATTTGATGAAATTAATAAAGAAGAAGTAATAACTGCTAGAGATATTAATTTTGTTTATGAAAACGGTAAACATGCTTTAAAGGGAATAAATTTAAGTGTGTATAAAGGAGAAGTATTAGGAATACTTGGAGAAAATGGAGGAGGAAAATCTACACTTCTCAAAAATATATGTGGGCTTTTAAAGCCTACAAATGGAAGATTGTCTGTAAAAGGAGAAGTTGGATATTTATCTCAAAATCCAAATGATTATCTGTTTAATGATTCTGTTTATGAAGAATTAAAATATACGCTCGATAATAAAGGTATTAAAGATTATGGAATAATTGAAAAAATATTGAATGATTTAGATATTTATAGGTATAAAGATATAAATCCTAGAGATTTGAGTGGAGGAGAAAGACAGAGAGTAGCTATTGCATCTATACTTGTTATGGAGCCTGATATATTGATTCTTGATGAGCCAACTCGTGGGCTTGATAAGGATTTAAAGGAGAAGTTGGGAAATCTAATACTCGATTTAAAGAGAAAAGGAAAAACAATAATACTTGTAACTCATGATGTTGAATTTACTAGTAAATTTTGTGATAGAGCTTGTCTTATATTTGATGGAAATATAGCACAAATAGGATCGAAATACGATGTTTTAACTTCGGGTATATATTATTGTACACAGATTAACAAGCTTTTTAGTGGATATGTTGACAATGTGCTGACTTTAGAGGATGCACTTAATTTAGAAAAAGGGGCTATGTAGAATGAATTACTCATTATTATCCGTAGTTATTTTAGTAATTTCTTTTGTATTAGTTTTTGTATCTTATGAAAGAAAAAAAGTTTCTGTAAAGGAAATTTCGTTAATAGCAAGCATATCGGCATTAGCAGGAGTAGGTAGAGTTCCTTTTGTAGCCCTTCCAAATATTCAGCCAACTACTTTTTTAGTTATAATAAGTGGGTATGTATTTGGATCTTCATTTGGATTTATGGTAGGTGGGATTGCTGTTTTGGTTTCTAATAGTTTTTTGGGACAAGGACCTTGGACGCCATGGCAAATGATGGCTTGGGGACTTGCAGGAGCTAGTGCAGGAGTTTTAAGGAAGTTTATGAAAAATCCTTCGAGACTATTTTTGAGTATATTTGCTTTTATATGGGGATTTTTATTTGGATGGATAATGAATATATGGTATTGGTTGTTTTTTATGAGGGTTCATACGATTAAGAGTTTTATATTTACTTTTTCGAATGCATTTTATTTTGATTTGATGCACTCTATAGGAAATTTTGCATTTATGTATCTGCTTGGAAAGGATTTTATAAATGTATTATCTAGATTTAAGGACAGGATAAGTTATACTGAAATTCCTGTTGAAAAAATCAAATAAATTTGGGGGTGGTTTTATGAAAAGGATTATAGCTTTAACTATTGCTATTTTAATGTCGTTTACTAATTTTTGTTTTGCTGTTGATGTGAATTCATCAGCACAGTATTTAGGAAAACAGAAACTAGATGAATGGGGTATTTTAGCACTTTACTCAAGTGGTAAAGATGTAACTAAGAAGAGTTTATCTTCTGTCAATTCAAAAGATATAACTGATTATGAGAAGTACATTTTAGGTGCAAGAGCTGTTGGGAAAGATGTATCATCAATTGCTCAAAAAATTGTGAATTCTCAAAATAGTAATGGTAGATTTCCAGACTGTATAGATGGAACTGGGAATGATCTTTTAAATGGACATATATGGGCTGTTATATCTTTATATGTAGCCGATGAGGAAAATTACAATAAAGCTAAGGCTTTGAGTTATTTAAAGGCGAATCAAAATAGTGATGGAGGATTTCCTGTATTTATAGGAGATAAAAATTCAGATTTAGATATGACTGCTATGGGGCTTGTTGCTTATAATGTGCTTGGACTTAATTCAAATTCGCCAGAAGTAAAAAAAGGATTTGAGTTTATAGAGAAAAATATAGATAAAAAAGAAAGTTGTGAAACTATAGCATGGTATATACTTGCAAAGATTAAGTTTGGTTTAAATGTAGATAAAAAATACATTGATAAGCTTTTAAAATATAAGCTTAGTGATGGATCATTCAAGCATTTAAAACAAAGCAAAAAAGGTAATTATATGGCAACTTATCATGCTGTTTTAGCACTTAGTGATTATAACAATAAATATTCTGTGTTTGAGAAATTACATAATTTAAATACTAAAGGATTTAAAGATTTAAAAAAGGCAGATTATGCATATAAGGAAATAATGTATTTGGTAGATAAAGGGGTTGTATCGGGGTATTCTGATAAAACATTTAGACCTAATAATAGCGTTAAAAGAGGAGAATTTGCAAAGTTTTTAGTTTATGGATTAAATCTTCAAAGTCAAGCTAAATTTAAAACTAATAAGTTTGTAGATCTTAAAAATCACTGGTCAAATAAAGTTGTCAATGTAGCTGTTAAAAGAGGATATATAAATGGAGTTGGCAATAATAAGTTTGCACCAGAAGAAAAAATAACAGGAGCACAGGTTGCAGCTATTATAGTTAGAGCTAAAGGGCTTGAAAGTAAGGCAAAATCTGTTAAAGGTAAGAATTGGTATGATGGATATGTAAAGGTTGCAAAGGATAATAATTTACTTTACAAAAATTTTGATCCAAATAAAAATGCTACAAGGGCACAATGTGCTGAAATTATATATAAATTAGTAAAATAAAAATTTTAGGGAGGGATATTTTTGAAAAAAAGGTTATTGAGTTTATTGTTAATATTTGCTATGGTGTTGAGTTTTACACCTGTATTTGATTTTAATGTTTATGCAGATAGTGATATTCATACTGTAAGGGTAAGAGTAGAAGGAAAAGATAAGACTTTATTTGATAAAGAAGTAACAGTTACAGATGAAGTATATGGAATAGACATATTAAAGAAAGCTGTAGGAGAGGAAAATATTGAAGGAACAGATGGAGAATATGGTTTTTTAATAGAAGGAATATTTGGAGAAAAAGGAGAAAATAAAGAAGGATATTCTACAAGTTGGGGGTTGTATGTAGGTAAAGATGGAGAGTTAGAAAGTTCGCCTGTGGGTATATCGACTTTGGCATTAAAAGGTGTAGATGAATTATTATTACATATTAAAGCTGTTGATGCTTCTTGGAATGATCTTACGTGTATACCGAAATTAGAGGTAGCTGAAGATGGAAATAAATTAACAGTGAAAAAGATAGTTGTAAAATATGATGAAAATTGGAAACCTATTAAAAGTGAAGAAAAGGTAGAGGGAGCTACTCTTGAAATAGAAGGTAAAAAATATACAACTGATAAAAATGGAGAAGTAGAAATTTCATTAGAGCCGGGAAAACATATTGTAAAAGTATCGAAAAAAGGTAAAAATTATCCAGAATTAATAAGACGTAGTTTTGAAATAAAAGTGGGAAAAGAAATAAGTGAAAGTGAAACTGATGAACAAAAAATAGAGAAAGAAGTAGAATGTTTAAGAGATTATTATTTAAATGATAAGAAATTTTCTTTTGAAGAAGCCATGGGATATAATTATACGAGTAAAAATATAGAAAAGGATTTGGATTTAATACAGTCGAAGTTTAAAGTGAGGGAAAATTTATCTAGTGCTACAGATTATGCAGCAAATATTATAGGGTTAATAGCATCTGGAATAAATCCTACAAATTTTAAAGGTCAAAATTACGTTAAAGAACTTGTTAAGTTGCAGAAAGAAAATGGAATATTTGAAGTGAAAAATGAGGGAATGTATCCAACTACAACTGCATGGAGCATTATAGCTCTTGATATGGCTAATGCTGATTACGATGTAGAAAAATCAGTAAAAGCTTTATTAAATCAACAAAAATCAAATGGAAGTTTTGGAACGATTAATAGTATTGATAATACTGCTATGTGTATAATGGCACTTGGAAATCATAAAAACATAAGTGGAGTAGAAGAATCGATAGATAAAGCAGTTAAATATATTAAATCTCAACAGACAGATAATGCAGCATTTAAGGTTTCGGGTTCAGAAAATCCATATACTACAGCAGCTGTAATTCAGGGCTTAATTGCTGTTGGAGAAGATCCATTATCACAATATTGGATAAAAAATGGAAAAACAATGTTTGACTTTTTATTATCGTATAAAAAGGGAAATCATTTTGAAGTTAAATCTGAATATGGGACTGACATTGATTTTATAACACAAAAAGTATTTGTGGCACTTGCAGATTTATATAAAGGAAAATCTATGTATCAAAGAATTTCAATAGATGATACTAAATTTTATGAAGAAGCAGATTATGATTTTGAATTAATTAGAAAAGAAACTTCGAGTTTTAAAAAAGGAAGAGAAGCACAATTAAATGTAAAAGTAAAGAACAGTACAAATGTTGATAAAAAAGTAACTTATATTGTTGCTTTATACAAATTAAATGGAAATAATAAGGAACTGTATACTTATACATTTATGACTAAAACTATCAATGCAGGTGCTACTGAAGAATTTGCAGGTGGTTTTTTAATTCCAAATTCAGGGGAATTTGAAGTAAAAGGTATGCTTTGGGATAATTTTGATAATAAAACTCCTCTGGCAAAGGAAATAAAAGTAGATGTTGAGTAGAAGGAGGGAACAGATGAAAAAGTTATTTATATCATTAGTACTGTCTTTATCTTTAGTTTTTCCTTCTTTTGCACAAGTTAGTATTGATTATACTGTTGATGATAATGTTGCAAAAATTAATATTTGTGGAGAAAAAAACAAACCAGTTACTATAACTATAAGTGATTCTAATAGAAAGTATTATATAGATCAAGGAGTAACTGATTTAGCTGGAAAAATAGAGTTTAATGTACAATTAGAAAAAGGAAAAACTTATGATTGTTCTGTAAATGTGGGAAATGATAAAGGAACAAAGAGTATATCTATAGGAAATTCTGATGATGAAGATGTTCCAGTTGATAAAAAAGATACAGTGTATATTTCTATAAAGGGATATAAAGGATATATTATAAGAAAAACAAAAGTTGAAATAGAGGAAAATGACACAGTACTCGATATTACTAAAAGGATATTGAATAAAAATAGTATAGATTATGATATAAGTGGAGGATTTGTAGAGAGTATAGATGGATTGGCAAATGGAGATAAGGGTGCAAAAAGTGGTTGGTTGTACAATGTAGACGGAAAGACACCTGATGTCGGTGCTGATTCTATTGAAGTGAGAAAAGGTCAAAAAATAGAGTGGTATTATACAGTTGATTACACAAAAGATGATAGAAATACTAGTATGAACAATAAAGAGAGTAAAAAAGAAAAGAATGTAGACGATGTAATTTCAAATGATGAATACAAAAATTTATACAAAGTTGTAATTGATAAATTTTCAAGTGAAAGTGAAATTGTAAATGCTGTAGAAGATGCAATTGATATATTAAATGAAAAGGCAAGTGATATAGACAAGGAAAAAGATGCTAAAAAGTTAATAGATAATGTAAAAGATGTATCGAAAATAATAAACAAAGCGTTAAAGAAAGTAGATTCTCAATATGAAATAAAAAATATAGCTGATAAAAGTAAAGTATTGATAAAATCTCTTATTAAATCAGTTGAAAAAATATCAGATGAAAATGTTAAGAAAGAAATAAGTGCTATTACAGAAGAAAATATAGATTTAGCAGTAGATTTAATAGATAAAATGGAAAGTGAAAAATATAGAGATAATATTGTAAATGATATGATAGAATCTACTGGGGATTTAATTGAAAAATTAGGAAAAGAAAATACAAAAGAATTAAATGAAAAAGTAGTTAAATTAGTGCAAGGATTAATCAATAAAGTAACTATTAAAAATGTTGAAAATAATGAAATAAAAGCAGATGAAATAAAAGATATAGCTCAGAAGATATTAAACAAAGTTAAAGACATGGAACAAAAGTTGGAGAAAAATAACATAGAAGTTAATAGGGTTTTAGAAAAGAAATTAATATTAAATGTTGCATCTAAAGGTGAAAAAGAAGCACAAATTAGTTTAGATCCAAAAGTTATGGAATGTGGATTAGATAAAATAGAAGTAAATACAAATATGGCATCGTTTAGCATAAAACCAAATACATTTGATGAGGAAAAGGAAATAACTTTAAAAGTCAAAAAGATAAATGCTTCAGATTTATCTAAAAATATAAGCATTCACATACCAAGTGATAGTGTAGTAGTAGATTTTGAAGCAAAAGTTGGAGATAAAAATATAACTGAGTTTAAAGAGCCTATTGAAGTGAGCATTCCTTATAAAGGTGATGTTAAAAACAAAGAAAATATTACAGTGTTTTATATAAATGAAAATGGATATTTAGAGCCTATGGGTGGAATGTATAATAGTGAGACTAAAACTGTAAAGTTTATTACAAATCATTTTAGTAAGTATTTTGCTAAAGAATACACTAAAAAATTTAGTGATTTAGAAAATATTAAATGGGCAAAAGATGCAGTAGAAATAATGGCAAGTAAGGGAATGGTAAATGGAAAAGAAAATGATAAATTTAATCCAAATGATAATATAACAAGAGCGGAATTTGCAGTTTTAATTACTAGAATGTTAAAATGTGTAGATTGTGATAGTGAAATTCCATTTGAAGATGTAAATAAAGACGATTGGTACTATAAAGCTGTATTAGCTGCTTATTCTAATGGATTAATAAATGGCAAAGGGGATACTGTATTTGATCCAAATGGAGATATAACTAGAGAAGAAATGTCAAAAATTATAGCTAGTGTTCTTGAGAGAAAAGGATATAAAAGGGCAAAAATTGAAGAATTAAATGTATTTAAAGACAAAGAAAAAATAGCTTCTTGGGCAAAAGAAGGAGTTGCTTTGGCGGTAAGAGAAGGGATAATTAATGGTGTAGATGAAAAATCTTTTGCTCCAAAGCAAAAGGCAACAAGAGCACAAGCTGGTGTGATGCTTTATAGACTATATAATTCAATAATGAACTAGAATGAAAGTTCCGATGTTGTTTTGAAACAATATCGGAACTTTTTGTATATATAAATGTATAAATTAAAAATATTTGTAAATAATTATAATTGGCATTTGACAATAATTGAAATGAATACTATAATTATAATTAGCATATGCTAATTATAAAGTTACATATGAAAATTAGGAGGGGTAATTTTGGAATTTCAAAAAGAAAAAACTAATGATCTTACGGACATAAAAAAAATAATAGCAGTTATGAGTGGGAAGGGAGGAGTTGGAAAGTCCTCTGTAACTTCTTTAATTGCAGTAGCTTTGAGAAATAAGGGTTATAATGTAGGGATTTTAGATGCTGATATTACAGGACCTAGTATTCCAAAGGTCTTTGGAATTAATAAAAAAAGAGCTGAGAGTGATGGAATGCATATATATCCTGTAACTACATCTACTGGTATTAAAGTAATGTCTATAAATTTACTTATAGAAAAGGAAGATTCTCCGGTTGTATGGAGAGGACCTATAATTGCAAATAGTGTAAAACAGTTTTATACAGATACAGCATGGGGAGAACTTGATTATTTATTGATAGATCTTCCTCCTGGAACGGGAGATGTACCTCTTACAATAATGCAATCACTTCCGGTTGATGGAATAGTAGTGGTTACATCGCCTCAGGATTTAGTGAGTTTGATTGTGAAAAAGTCAATAAATATGGCTAAAATGATGAATACTCCAATAGTTGGAATAGTTGAGAATATGAGTTATTTTGAGTGTCCAGATTGTAATAAAAAATTTAATATATTTGGTAAGAGTAATATTGAAGAAATAGCTAAAAATATGGATATAGATGTAATTGCAAAGCTTCCTATAGATCCACAGTTTGTAGAGCTTTGTGATGAAGGTAGAATTGAGTTATACGAAAAGATTAACTTGGATTTTGAAGAAAATTTTTCTAAAAAAATATCAGAAAAAATAGGAGGTTAATACGATGAGAATATGTGTTACTAGTACAGGAAATAATGAGAATGCTAAGGTTGATTTAAGATTTGGAAGATGTTTATATTTTGCAATATACGATACAGAAAGTAATACTTTTGAATTTGTGGAAAATGATGGAGTTAAATCAGCTCAAGGAGCAGGAATTGCAGCAGCACAGCAGGTAGTAGATAAAAAGGTTGAAGCTGTTATTAGTGGTAGCTTAGGTCCTAATGCTAAGAGAATATTAGATGCTGCTGGAATAAAGGGATATGAAATAAAAGGTGAAACTGTAAGTGATGCAGTTAAGTTTTTTATGGATAATGAGTTATCTACAATAGAAAAGGCTGGACCTTCTCATTTAGGTATGCAGAAATAGAAGGAGATGATAAAGTGCAAATAGCAGTATTGAGTGGAAAGGGAGGAACAGGGAAAACTACAATCTCTACTAATCTCGCTAAATTAATGGGAGGAATGTATGTAGATTGTGATGTTGAAGAACCTAATGGTTTTATATTTTTAAAACCTGATGTTGAGGAAACTGAAGATGTTTTTGTACCTGTTCCTACGATAGACAAGGATAAATGTGTATCTTGTAAGAAATGTATTAATGCGTGTCAGTTTAATGCACTTGCATTTGTAAATGAGGTTGTTTTATTTGATAAGTTGTGCCATGGCTGTGGAGCTTGTATGCTTTCGTGTCCTACTGGTGCAATTTCAGAAAAGGAAAGAAGTATAGGAAAAATTCACAGAGGAAAAAGCGGTAATTTAGAGTGTTTAATGGGAATATTAGATATAGGAGAGCCTATGGCAGGACCTATAATAAGTCAACTTAAGAAGAAAATTGATGACGAGAAAATTACTATATTAGATTGTGCACCTGGAAGTTCTTGTAATGTTGTAAAAGGACTTTATGGTTCAGATTATGCGATACTTGTAACTGAGCCTACAAAATTTGGACTTCACGATTTAAAGATAGCTGTAAAACTTGTAAGAGATATGAATATTCCATTTGGGATAATAATAAATAGGGCTGATGAGAATAAAAATTTAATAGAAGATTATTGTAAATCTGAAAATATAAAGATTATTGGAAAAATTCCTTTTTCAAAAAAGGTAGCACAGCTTTACTCTCAAGGGAAGTTAATAGTTGAAGATGAGGAATATGAAAGTGTATTTGAAGAAATAATAAAAGAGCTTGAGGGGGTGAGCTAGTGCAGTTAGTTGTTATAAGTGGAAAAGGAGGAACAGGAAAAACTACGGTTGCAGGAGCTTTTTCCTATTTGAGCAATAATAGTTTAAAGGTGGATTGTGATGTTGATGCGTCAAATCTTCACATATTGCTTGGTGGAGAAGATGTAGAAAAAAATGATTTTATTGGAGCTAAGGTTGCTCATATAGATAGTGAAAAATGTGTAGAGTGTGGAAAGTGTATAAGAGCTTGTAGGTTTGATGCTATAGATGATTTTAAAGTAGATCCTTTGAAATGTGAAGGCTGTGGAGCTTGTGTTGTTGTTTGTAGGCATGATGCAGTAAAGCTTGAAGATGAAGTAACTGGAGAAACTATTATAACTGAGACTGATAAGGGTATTTTATCGAGAGCAGAGATGATTGCAGGAGCAGAAGGTTCAGGGAAATTAGTTACAGAGGTTAGGAAAAATGCTCAAAAGTATAAAAAAGGTGAAGAATTAATAATTTTAGATGGTTCGCCTGGTGTTGGGTGTTCTGTTATGGCATCAGTAACAGGATGTGATATGGCTTTAATAGTAGTAGAGCCTACTCAATCTGGAGTTGAAGATTTTTTAAGAGTACTTTCTGTAGCTAAGATGTTTAATTTAAAATCTTTTGTATGTATAAATAAATACGATATTAATGAAGATATATCTAAGGAAATAGAAGAAGTATGTAAATCTGAAAATATAGATGTGATTGGTAAAATTCCTTTTGACGAGGTTGTTAAAAAGTCAATAAATGAGTTAAAGCCTATTGTAGCTTATGAAAACAGCAAGGCTGCAGAGGAAATAAAAAATATGTGGAAAATATTGAATGAAAAGTTAAAGGAGGTAAATTAAATGAGAGTAGCAATTGCAAAAGAGGGAACTATGGTATCAGGTCATTTTGGACATTGTGAAGGATTTGAATTTTTTACTGTTGAAGATAATGCTGTAGTAAAAAGAGAATTTATAGAAAACCCAGGACATAGACCAGGATTTTTACCTAGATTTTTAGCAGAAAAAGGAGCAAATGTTATTATTTCTGGTGGAATGGGAGAAACAGCACAGGTATTATTTAGAGAAAATGGAATTGATGTAATAGTTGGAGTTGAGGGAACTTTAGATGATGTAATTGATAAATTTATAAAAGGAGAACTTAAATCAACAGGAAGTGTTTGTAGAGAACATCAACATGAAGGGGATTGTGGTAGTCACTAATGGATGATAAGGTTTTATCAATAAAAAATCTCATAGAGAGAAAAGGTTATAAATTTACTAAGCAGAAAAGAGTAATATTGGAAGAATTGATTAAATCTAATACTCATTTAAACAGCAAGCAAATTTACGATAAAGTAAAAGATAGAAAGATAGGGCTTGCAACTGTATATAGAACTTTGAGTTTGTTTAGTGAAATAGGTATAGTTAAAGAGATAAATATTGATGGTGTAAGTTATTATGAATTGAAAATGTATAGTAAAAAGCCTTTACATATTCATTTTCAATGTGTAAAATGTAATAGTATAATAGATATAGATGATAATAATCTCAATTTACAATATCTAAAAATATGTAGAGAAATTGAGAATAAAAATAATGTAGATATTTACGATATAGATATTATGCTTGTTGGAATATGTGATAAATGTAAAAAAGCCTACTGTTAAAATTCAGTAGGTTTTTTTTATCAGAGATAGGAGGTATTTTTTTGGCAAGACCTATAAAACCTAGAAAGATTTCTTTTGTTCCTAAAATTAGGTATTTTGTTCCTCATGGAAAACGAGAAATTGAGGAAATAGAATTAAAAATTGAAGAATTAGAAGCTATGAGACTTAAGGATATAGAAAATCTCTCCCAAGAAGAATGTGCTAAAAAAATGAATGTATCAAGGCAGACTTTTCAGCTTATTATAGATGAGGCTAGGAAAAAGGTAGCCATGGCTTTAACTAGTGGAAAGGCTATAAATATACAAGGTGGAAATTATACATTTAATATTTGCAGATATAAATGTATAGATTGTGGGAAAGAGTTTGATAGAGCTTATGAAAAAAATATTACAACCTGTCCAGAATGTGATTCGGAAAAAATTGCATGTATACAGATGAAAGGATGTTGTATGAAATCGTGTAAAAGGAGAAAATGTAAAGATGTATAAATAAATAGAGGAAAAATAGCGAATGAGTTGAATTATAGTATCATATGCAAAAAGTATCAGGAGGAAGATGAAAATGAATGAGGTTAGAAAAGCTATAATACCAGCGGCAGGATTAGGAACTAGATTTTTACCGGCGACAAAAGCTCAACCAAAGGAGATGCTTCCAATAGTTGATAAGCCGACACTTCAATATATAATAGAGGAAGCTGTTGAATCTGGAATAGAAGAAATATTGATAATTACAGGTAGAAATAAAAAATCAATAGAAGATCACTTTGATAAATCTGTAGAATTAGAGTTAGAGCTTGAGAACAAAGGGAAAAAAGATTTACTTGAAATTGTTAGAAATATATCTAATATGATCAACATTCACTATATAAGACAAAAAGAGCCTAAAGGACTTGGACATGCGATTTATTGTGCAAAACATTTCATTGGAAATGAACCTTTTGCAGTAATGCTTGGAGATGATATTGTTGACTCTAAAACCCCTTGTTTAAAACAGCTTATAAATGCTTATCAGGAATACAGAACTACTATACTTGGAGTTCAAAACGTTTCAAAGGAAGATGTAGATAAGTATGGAATAGTAGCTGGAAAACACATAGAAGATAGAATATATAAAGTAAAGGATTTAGTGGAAAAGCCAAATCCAGATAAAGCTCCTTCAAATATTGCAATACTTGGAAGATATATAATAACACCTAGTATATTTGAGATATTAGAAAATTTACCTGCGGGAAAAGGTGGAGAAATTCAGCTTACAGATGGTTTAAAAGAGCTTTCAAAACGAGAAGCTATGTATGCTTATAACTTTGAAGGAAGAAGATATGATGTTGGGGATAAATTAGGATTTTTACAAGCAACAGTTGATTTTGCTCTAAAGCGTGATAATTTAAGAGATGAGTTTTTAAATTATTTACATAAAGTAGTTAAAAAATACGATAAAAAATAAGATGTATACATTTATAGATAAAAAACATATATTATTATTGCCAAAGGGCAATTAATTTTGAAGGGGAGATAGAGATGAATAAACCGGATAAAATAATAATACATCATTCACTTACGAAAGATGGGAAAACTGTAAGTTGGAAAGCTATAAGAAATTATCATAGAAGTAAAGGTTGGAGAGATATAGGTTATCATTGGGGAATAGAGCTTGTAGGAGAAGAATATGAAATTCTCAAGGGAAGAAATGAAAATGAAGTAGGAGCACATACAAAGGGACAAAATTCAAGCAGTATAGGGATATGTTTAGTTGGAAATTTTGATATAGATGAACCACCAAAGGCACAATTGTACAAATTGATTGAGCTTATAAAAGATATATGGGGTAGATATGGACAATTACCTGTATATATGCATAATCAATTTGCGAGTTATAAAACTTGTCCAGGAAAAAAATTTCCTTATAATTGGCTTTTAAATGAATTAAAGAGGGAGAACAGAGCAGTTGACGATGATTTTAAGAATGCGATAAATAAACTAGCAGAAAAAGGAGTAATAAACTCTCCAGACTATTGGAAAAACAATGAGGTGTATAAATCTGAATATGTAAGAGAGCTTATAAAGAAATTTGCAAATAAAATAGGGTAGAAATTCTACCCTATTTTATTTGCAAATTTTTAGAAAAAGTAGTATAATAATTGCGTGAAAAAAATGAGTGAGTACTCAATTTTGAAAGGAGGATTTTATGAAAAGTGAAAAATCTAAAAACACACAAGAGAAGATATTTAATGCAGCATTAAAGGTGTTTTCGGAGAAAGGATTTTCGGGAGCTACTACTAGTGAAATATCAAAAGAAGCAGGAGTAGCTGAAGGTACAATATTTAGGTATTACAAAACAAAAAAAGATATTTTAAGAGGGGTAATGCTCGAGTATGTAGAACGGTTTGAAGAATTTGCAAATTTAGAATCATTAAAAAAAATTATAAGGGAAAATAAAGATAAATCTATAGAGGAAATTTTAAAGATAATATTACTTGATAGATATAAAGTGTTTGAAAAAAATTATAATATAATGAAGGTTATTCATTATGAAATGCAGTTTCATGAGGACATAAAAAGTATGTATATTGAAAAAATTAGAGAAAAAGAATATCAAATGTCAAATTATATATTTAAACAGATAAAAATAAATAAAGAAGAATACAAAAATATAGATTATAAACTGATTTCAAGGATTTTTAGAGGTATGATGTTTGGAGTATTTTTTCAAAGAAGGTCTGAAATGGAAAAAGATAATATTATTCCTATAGAAAAAGAAATAGATGTTATGATAGATGTTTTTTTCAATGGAATTAAGAAAAAGTAGATGGAGGTTGAATGTATGAAAAGGAGATTTAGTTTATTACTTGTACTTGTTTTAATTTTTACTATGCCTCTTGCAGGATGTAAAAAGAAAAAGGAAGTAAAAGTGCGTGGGGAAAAAGTTGTAAGTGTTGAAACTAAAAAAGTAGAGAAAAATGATATAAGCATTAAAACTACATTGTCGGCAAAAGTAACTCCTATAGAAGAAGCTAATGTTGTTCCTAAAATTCCGGGAAAGGTTACTAAAGTCAATGTGGAAATAGGTAAATTTGTAAATAAAGGGGATGTGCTTTTTACACTTGATCAAACAGATATGATAAATGCAGTAAAAAACGCTGAAGCAGCTTATAATATGGCAGTTGCAAATTTAAAGCTGAGAGAAGAACAAATACAAAATGCAAAAGTTAATTATGAGAGAATGAAATCATTGTATGAACAAGGAGCTATATCTAAACAGCAGTTTGAACAGTATGAGCTTCAAGCTTCTTCTACAAATATAGAAGCTGTAAAGGCACAAGTCGAACAAGCAAAAGTAGCACTTGAAAATGCAAAATCAAAACTCAATGATACAACAGTTACATCTCCTATATCGGGAGTAATTACTTCTGTAAATATCAATGAAGGAGAGATGGCATCAAGTGCTATGCCTGCAGTTTCTATTGCAAATTTAGATAGGGTAGTAATTGAAACGGATATATCAGAAAACCTTATAAATAAAGTGAGAATAGGAGATGTTGTTGATATTTCTATAAAATCAGCAGGTAAAGATAATTTTAAGGGTAAAATTACAGCTCTTTCTCCTGCTACTTCACAGGGATCAATGACATATCCTATAAAAATAGAAATAGATAATAAAAATAAACTGATAAAACCTGGAATGTTTGCAGAAGTTAATATAATTACAGATAAAAAAGAAAAAGTAATTACAGTGCCAAGTGAAGCTGTAATAGTAAAAGAAGGAAATAATGTAGTGTTTACTGTAAATGGAGATAAAGCACATATGAAAAATGTATTACTTGGTGTAGATAATGGAGAGTATGTAGAGATTAAAAATGGAATTAAAGAAGGAGATATTGTAGTTGTAAAAGGACAAAATTACTTAGATGAGGGAAGTAAAGTTAAAATTATAAAATAGGGGAGGATTTTATGAACATATCGAAAATATCAGTTAAAAGACCGGTTACAACCCTCATGTTTATGTTTATAGCCATATTAATAGGGATGGTTTCACTAACACTTTTACCAATAGATCTTTATCCAGAAATGGAAATCCCTGTGGCTATAGTTTCGGTGAATTACAGTGGGGTTGCACCTGAAGAAATAGAAACTTTAATAACAAAACCTATAGAAAAGTCTGTAGCAACAGTGAGCAATTTGAAAAATATTACTTCTTATTCAAGAGAGGGGAATTCCATAGTCGTTGTTGAATTTGAATATGGTACGGATATGGATTTTGCAACTTTGGAAATGAGAGAAAAAGTGGATTTGGTAAAAGGGGTACTCCCAGAAGATGCATCAACTCCTATAGTACTTAAAATAGATCCAAATTCAGAACCTATAATAAATCTCGGTATTTCGTCTAATATGGAGATTGGAAAACTTCAGTCTTTAGTAGAAGATGAGTTGCAATCTCGTTTTGAGAGAATAGAAGGAGTAGCTTCGGTTGATTTATCAGGAGGAGAGGAAAAAGAAGTTAAAATAAATATAAACAAAGAGAAGTTAGAGGGATATGGCTTATCTTTAGGTCAAATACAGAATATTTTAAGAGCTGAAAATTTGAATTTACCTGGTGGTAATGTAAATAAAGGACAGAAAGAATTATTGGTTAGAACTGTCGGCGAATTTAAAAATTTAGATGAGATAAAAGATATACCTTTAGTACTTAAAAATGGAGATATAATAAGACTTTCTGATATAGCAAATGTAACTCTTTCTTATAAAGAAAAGGACAGTTTATCGAGAGTTAATGGTAAAAATAGTATAGGTATTTCTATAACAAAGCAGTCTGCTGCTAATACTGTTAAGGTTGCAAAAAATGTACTTGAAGAAGTAGCTAAAATAAGAAAAGATTATCCTAATTTAGAGATTGTAGTTGGATTTGACCAATCAGAATTTATTAATAAATCTATAAGTAATGTTACAAACAGTGCTATAACAGGAGGAATACTTGCAGTAGTTGTACTTTTCTTATTTTTAAGAAATATAAGATCTACATTTATAGTTGGTACTGCAATACCGGTATCTATTATAGCTACTTTTGCGCTCATGTATTTTGGAGGATTGACAATTAACTTGATATCTCTTGGTGGACTTGCTCTTGGAATAGGTATGTTGGTTGATAACTCTATTGTTGTTCTTGAAAATATATACAGACATAGAGAATTAGGACTTTCAAGAGTGGAATCGGCTATTGAAGGAGCAAAAGAAGTTACCATGGCCGTATTTGCTTCAACCATGACGACTATAGCAGTGTTTTTACCTATAGTGTTTGTTAAAGGATTTACAGCAATAGTATTTAAACAGCTTTCATTTGCTGTAGTATTTTCACTGCTTGCCTCTTTAATTGTAGCAATAACTGTAGTTCCAATGATGTGTTCTAAGATATTAAAGGTTGGGGAAGTGAAAAACAGAAGACATAGAGGATTTTCTTTAGGTAAAATACTAGATTTATTTAGTGATTTTATAGAATTTTTAAGTGATATTTACGGTAAAATACTGGATTTTGTTTTAAGACATAGAAAGACAACGGTATTTATAGCGATATCTATATTTGTATCTTCAATAGCACTTGTTGGATTGGTTGGAGGGGAATTTTTCCCGAAAGAAGATGAAGGAAAGTTCACTATAACAGTAGAAACTCCATTTGGAACTACTCTTGAGGATAGCGATAAAATAGTAAGAGAAGTTGAAAAAATAGTTGATACTATCCCTGAAAAAGATAAGGTATTCTCTAAAGTTGGAGGATCTTCAGGTTTTTCAAGAAGTGCATCTAATAAATCTGAGATAAGTGTAGTTTTAGTAGATCAAAAAGATAGAAAAAGATCTACTGAAGATGTAGTAAATGAAATTAGAGAAAAGGTCGAAAATATATCAGGAGCAAAAATAACAGTTGAAGAAGCATCTTCGATGAGAGGAGGAGGGCCTTCAAGAGCTGCAATTGAAATTGAAATAAAAGGAGATGATCTTAAGACACTTAAAACAATAGGTGATGACTTTGTAAATATAGTAAAATCAGTTCCTGGAACAGCTGAAGTTACATCAGATACAGAAGAAGGAGATCCAGAAGCGAGAATTATTTTAAATAGAAAAATAGCTTCTTTTTACGGAATAACTGCAAGTGATGTTGCAAGAACTGTTAAATCTTCAATAGATGGGTCAAAAGCAACGACATTTAAAATTGATGGAGATGAAATAGATGTAAATGTTTCTCTTGATGATACAGTTAAAAATTCCATTGAAGATATGAAACAAATACTGATAAAATCTCCTATAGGTAAAACTGTTCCTTTAGGAGAGATAGCTTATATAGAGTATGGAAATTCGCCAACTCAAATTACGAGAATAAATCAAACTAGAACTGTAACAGTGGGATCGCAGCTTTATGGAAGAGATTTAAAATCTGTAACTAATGATATAAAGAAAAAATTAGAGGAGTATAATCTTCCATCTGGATATAGTTATAATTTTACAGGACAGCAGGAAGATATGATGGAGGCTTTTTCGAGTTTAGGGCTTGCTTTACTATTATCCATAATAATAGTATATATGGTACTTGCATCTCAATTTGAATCATTAATACATCCGTTTACAGTAATGCTTTCAGTTCCTTTTGCATTATCTGGAGGGTTTATAGGATTATTTATAACAAAAAGAGCATTGTCTGTACCTGCGCTTATAGGGATAATAATGCTTTCGGGTATAGTTGTAAATAATGCTATAGTTTTAGTTGACTATATAAATCAATTGAGAGAAAGTGGAATGGATAGAGAAGAAGCCATAATCAAAGCTGGATTTACTAGATTTAGACCTATACTTATGACTACTTTAACGACAGTACTTGGGCTTATGCCTTTAGCACTTGGAATTGGAGAAGGAGCGTCAACTCAAGCTCCAATGGCAACTGTGGTTATAGGAGGGCTTACACTTTCTACACTTTTAACTTTAGCTTTTATACCTGTTGTGTATACTATATTTGATGATTTGATTATAAGATTTAAAACTAAATTTATAAAAAAGAAAGAGAGTGGTTTAAGTGAGGAAGGTAGTAATTAGCATATTGCTTGTATTTGTGACATTATTAACTTCGATACTGACATATGCAGATAATTCAGGAAAAGAAAATATAAAAAAACTTTCACTAGATCAGGCAATAAATGAAGCTATAAAAAATTCTACTGATATTAAAGTAAGTGAATTAGATATTGAGATAAAGGAAATAGAATTAGATAAGGCAAAATACAGTGAGAAAAAATACGATGATTTAAAAGATAGAGGTTTTTCTCTTGGAACAGTAGAGGGATTTCAATTGGATTCTAATATGATGTCAAAAGCAGCTGAATATGCTCTTGAAGAAGAAAAAATAAAAAAGAATTATAAAATAGAAGATTTGAAGTATAAAGTAACAGCTTCTTATTATGCAGCACTTCAAGCTAGAGATTATTTAAAAGTAGCGAAAGACAATTTAGAAAATGTAAAAAGAAATAGAGATGAAGTTAAGAAAAAGTTAGATTTAGGGGTTGCTTCAAAATCAGACCTTATAATGGCTGATATATCGCTAAATGAAGCTACTGTAAAAGTAGAAAAGGCGAAAACAGATTTGGAAAATGCATATAGAAGATTGAATATGGTTTTAAATTATCCATTGGACACAAAACTTGAGCTTACATCTAATTTTTATGAGCAGAAATTTGATGTGAATTTGAATAAAGATTTAGAAAAAGCATATGAGCAGAGATTTGATATGATTCAGATGAATCATAATCATGAAATTGTAAAACTTGATTTTGAAACAAATTCTATAAAATATACAGAAAATACTTATGTATATAAAACTAAACAGAGAAATTTAGCCAAAATTGAAAGTCTTTTAAATGATTTAAAAAAATCAGTTGAATTTGATATTAAGTCAAAATACGATGCTGTAATTAATGCAAAAAAACAGATAGAATTGGCTAAGGCCAATGTTGAAAAAGCAAAAGAAGGATTAAGGCTTAGAGAACTTTCCTATAATGCTGGGGTTGGAACTTTGCTTGAGGTAGAGCAATCTGCAAATCAATTATACTCTGCAAATGTAGCTTTAGCATCGGCAATATCAAATTACAATTTAGCAGTTCTTGATTATAATAAAGCTGTAAATATAGGTCGTGTGAATTAATATTATTAAACAAAAAAAGTCCCGTATTAATGAATGATACAGGGACTTTTTTGTTTGGATTAAAGTTGATTATATGATAAAATTAAATTGTGTAATATATGATATATAAAATTCGACAAAAAATTTAAAAATATTTTAACATGGGGGGTTGTTATGAAAAAGTTACGAGTGAAAAGATGGGTCAAAAGTACGCTTGCTATATTGGTAATAGTATTTTTGGTTTTGACGAGTATAATGTATTCTTTTGGAGCTCAGATGTTTACAGATGTTACAGATAAACATTGGGCTAAAAAGTATGTAGAAGATATGGCTTCTAAGAAAATAATAACTGGATATGGTGATGCTACTTTTAAACCCGACAGGTCTGTATCTAGAATAGAAGCAATAGTGATGATAACTAGGTTATTTGACTCAAAAGATGTAAATTCAGCATATGAAAAAAACAAATCAAAGTATGAAAAAGCTTTAAAAAACTATGGTATATTAACTCATGCAAATTGGGCAAAGGAAGAAATTGTATTTGCGCTTGAAAAAGGCATTTTAAATAATGAAAGATTGCTTTCTGCATTTTTGAAAAATGGAAAATCTCAAAATGCTCTAAGATGGGAAATAGCAGTATATCTTGCTAGGGGATTAGGTTTTGAAGATGAATTGAGTAAAGTAGTGGTTTTAGGATTTAAGGATTCAAATAAGATACCAGCGAGTGCAAGACCGTATATAGATGTACTTATTAAAAAAGGTATAATAAATGGAAAAGGTGATTATAGGGGAAATTTCAATCCTAATAATCCTGTAACTAGAGCAGAGCTGGCTAAGATGTTATCTATAGGATATAAATTGATACATAAGGATGGAGATACAGATTTAACTGATAATGATAATAAGAATAATGAAGATAAAAAAGAAGAAGTTTTAACTTCGTTAGAAGGAAAGATATACGATGTTACAACTTATGGGGATAAGTTGAGTATAACTATAAAGGATTCTAGAGATAAAAAATTAGTATTTACTAATAATAAAAATGATATAGCTATAAAATGGGGAAGTAAAAGTGCTAGTATTTCTGATTTAAAAGAGGGGATAGAAGTTTCTTTAACTGTTTCAGGTTCAAAAGTGTACAGTGTAAAAATAAAGGATATAGAAGTAGAAAAAGAGGGGTATTTTATAAGTGCTTCATTTGATGCGAATGGAAATCATTCTGTTACATTTAAGATAGATGATAAGTATGAAGAATATAAAACAGATAGATTAACTAAAGTTGAATTAGATGGTGAGAAGTCTAGTATATATAAATTAGAGAAAAAAGATAAAGTGAAAATTAAATTAGTAAATGGAATAGTAAGGGAAATAGAAGCTATATCTAAAGATTTTAAAATAAGGGGTAAAATAAAAAAAGTATCAAAATCTGAAATAACTATAGTTGATGATGATAAAACTTATAAATTCGATATAGATAAAGATGTTGATATAGAAAGAAATGATAAAAAAGCAGAAATATCTGATCTTCGTGTAGGAGATAAAGTAAGACTTGAAGGGGAATACAATGTAGTTAAAGATATAGAAGCAGATAGTGTTAGAGAAACTGTTAAAGGGGTATTAAAAGAAATTAAAATGTCATCAACTCCAGAAATAACTATATTAGATGAGGATGACAAACTTAAAACTTATAAGTTATTGCCGGGATTTGAAGTGGAGATAGATGATGAAGTTGCTGGTCTTTATGACCTTAGAGTAAATTATAAAATAAAACTTACTTTAGAAAGTGGAGAAGTAACTAAAATAGAAGGAGATCAAAAGGTTAATTTATCTACGTTTGTGGGGGAAATTATAGATATAAGTGAAAAAAATGATACAATAGAACTTAAAAACAGTGCAGATGGTAAAACTTTATACATTAAATACGATGATGATGTAACTCCGATTTTGGATACAGATGGAGATAAGAGAAGGGAATCTAATTTAGATGAAGGGGATATAATATCTGTAGTTGGTGAAGATAAATTGGGGACAATTGAAGCTAAGACAATTATGTTAATTGAGAATCATTAAAACTAGGGGGATATAGAATGAAAAAAATGCTTATTGTGGATGATGAGTCAGGTCTTAGATCCCTTCTTAGTAGTTTGTTTAGGGGAGATTATGAGATTTATTTAGCTGAAGATGGAAAAAAAGCATTGGATATTGTAAATGGGAATAGAGTTGATGTTGTTCTTTTGGATATGAAATTTAAAAATATGGATGGCCTTGAGATATTAGAAAATATTAGAAAATACGATAAAGAAGTAAAGGTATTTATATTGACTGCTTTTACAGATCCTAAAAAGGTAAATAGGTTATATGAACTCAATATTGAGGGAATTCTTCAAAAACCGTTTGATATATTTGAGTTAAAAGAAAAAGTTGATAGTGTACTGTTTTAGAGTGGATATTTTATCCACTCTTATTTTTTGCAAAAATTCTATTTACAAAATTTATTCAAGGTAATATAATTAACATATAAACTAAATAATAAATATATTAACTATATAGGAGGGGTTGTAGTATGAAAAGTAAAAGTATTATTTTTATTTTTTTACTGTCAATTAGTTTGTTGTTGTTTGGATGTTCTTCAACTGAAGATGTAAAAAAAGATGAAAAGTTTCAAGGGGTTATAGAAGCACAAGAAGTAGATATAAATTCTAAGATACCAGGAAAGATAGGAGAAATAAAATTTGAAGAAGGACAGGAAATTAAAGAGGGAGATGTAATTGCTGTTATAGATTCAAAAGAGTTAAAGGCTAAAAAAGAGCAAATGGAAGCTCTAGTTAGTGCTGCTAAAGCTCAATATGAAGCTGCTCAATCTCAAGTAAATGCTGCTAATTCTCAGTTGACAAAAGCTCAAAATGGAGCAAGAACTCAAGAGATAGCTCAAGCTCAGGCTTATTATGATCTTATGGCAAAAACTTATGATAGAGTAGAAAAGCTTTATGAAAAAGGAGCTGTTTCTGCTCAAAAAAGAGATGAAGTGAAAGCACAGCTTGATATAGCAAAAGAAAAACTTAATATGGCAAAAGAAGGGGCGAGAAGTGAAGATATATCAGGTGCACAGGCTTTAGTTGCTTCTGCAATGAATATGGCTGAAGCTGCAAGGGGTAAATATGAACAGGCAAAAGCTGGCCTTGAAGAAGTAAATGCTTATATACAAGATACTTTTATTAAATCTCCTATAAATGGAACGGTAACGCTTATAAATGTTGATAAGGGAGAGTTAGTGTCTACTGGTATGAGCATAGCTACAGTTTCAGATCTTAATAATATATGGATAGAAGTAAATGTAGATGAAACTAAATTAAATGAAGTTTATGAAGGTCAAGAGGCTAAAATAACAGTTCCTGCTTTTAAAGATAAGGTATTCAAAGGAAAGGTTGTAAGGGTTAATAGAAAACCTGATTTTGCAGTTAAAAAAGCGACTAATGATAATGGTAATTACGATATTGTATCTTATGGAGTAAAAATAAAAATAGAAAATGAGGAAGGTTTGTTAAGACCAGGAATGACTGCGTTTGTCGATTTTATAAAGTAGGTGATGTTAATGGAGAAAATTAAAAAATATATAATGCCTTTTGTATTGATATTTGTGATTCCTGTTGTAGTAAATATTATGCTATGTTATATGTTTTCGGATCATCAAATAAAGGAGATACCTACAGCAGTATATCTTGGAGATAATACTCAGTTTTCAAGAAGTGTGGTCAAATATTTTGATGACAGTGATACGTTTGATGTTAAGTATTATGTTGATAATCCTTATGAAATAGAAAAGCTAATAGTAGAAAATAAGGTTAGATTTGGATTGTTGATTCCGACTAACTTTTACAAGGACTTAAAATCATATAAATCACCTACAATTTTAACTGTGTATGATGGAAGTCAGCTTTCAATTACTTCTTTTGCAAAGATACAGGCAGGAGAAACTCTTTTGACATTAAAAGGTGGAGCTTTAATTAAGGTATTACAGGGAAAACTTAATTTGCCATTTGAACAGGCTAAAAAAATAGTATCGTCTATTGGAATAAAAACTAGATTGCTTTTTAATCCTACTAGAAATTATACTAATTATTTGATGCCTGGATTTATGACAGCCATGGTTCAAGTTGGGCTTGTAATTGCAACGGCAGTAGCGGTGAATAGAGAAAAAAGAAGGTCTATGATTACTTATTTGACTTCTAAGATGTTTGTATATTCTGTACTTGGATTTTTATCTTTAATGATCAATATATATATTCAAACTGAAATATTCGATATTCCTTTTAGGGGAAATTTAAAAGAGTTGATGATTTTAACATTTGCTTTTACAACTGCCGTATCAGCTATAGGAATGTTTATATCGACTATAGTTTGGGATAAAGTAAAAGCGGCACAAGTAGCAGCGGTGCTTTTTATACCAAATACTATAATGGTTGGATATACTTATCCTTTGATGGGAATGCCAAGTGGTTATCAAGTAGTTGGAAAATATATACCTCTTTATCACTATGCTGATAATTTAAGAGAAATTATGATTAAAGGGTATTTTGTTGACTTTTTGGGAGATGTAAAATATTTATTTATGGTTTCGATTTTATTTATTGGTTTAGCAGTAGGTATTGAGATTTTAAGAGAAAATATATTATCTAAAAAGAAGAAGGAAGGTGAAATGGTTGAGAATACTTAAAGAAATAGTGAAATTTTTCAAAGATCCTAAAAATATAGTAATACTTTTATTAGGACCAATGCTTTTCACTTTCCTTATAGGAGGAGTTTATTTAAAGGACTATATAAATGATATACCTATTGTAGTTTTAGATATGGATAATACATCTACTTCGAGGATGGTAATAAGTCAATTTGAAAATAATGAAAGGTATTGTATTTCTTATAGAGTTAATTCGTTGAATGATCTTAAGAGTATTATAGATTCTAAAAAAGCGTATTTGGGGATATATATACCAAAGGGATTTAACAAGGATATAAAAAAGCAAAAATCATCTAATATAGCTCTTATTGTAGACGAAAGTAATATAACAATAGGAAATACAGCACTTGCTTCAGCAACTGAAATACTTGCTACACTAAATGCAGGTATTAACATAAAAATACTTGAGGCTAAGGGGATAGATCCTAATACATCTTATAATTTAGCTAAGATATTTAATTTTGAATCTAGAGTTTTATATGATCCAAAGTTTACTTATAAAGGGTATTTAATGCCAGGTATAATACTTGTATTTGTTCAGCAGTTGTTTTTATCAGCGTTTATTCCTAAAATATTAGAGGATAGAGAAAATATACTTATAAAGTCAGGGGTATATGCTACTGTAGCTGCAATTTCATATGTTTTTTGTGCTTTGATTTTAAAGCATTTTCTCAATATAAATATCAGAGGTTCTTTGTTAATTGCGTTTGTTTATGTGTATTTGTTTGTATTATCATTGTTGGGAATTGCTTTGGTAATAGCGTCTTTGTTTAAGGATAGATTAAAGGTTACTCAGTTTACGATGCTTTTATCTATGCCTACTTTTTTAACAGCTGGATATGCTTGGCCAATAGAGCAGATACCAAAGTACCTTTTATATGTTATAAAAGTTATATGGCCTCTTATATATGCGATAAGTCCTATTAGAGATATTATTATCAAAAATACTCCTATAGAGATATTTAAAAAAGAGATTATTTCTCTTGTGTTATTTGGGATTGTATGGTTTATAATAGGTTATAATTTGTTTAAGTATACTTTTGATAAAAAAAATGGAGGGAATTTTAGTGAACAAGAAGAAATTGTATGATTTTTTGGAAAGTTATAATTTTATTGAAGATATGTCTGGCAAAACTATTATAAATTTGCTTAAAAGTGTTGAAATAATGAGATTTGTATACAATAATTTGTTTGCAAAATATGGAATTTCAGAATCTAAGTTTTCTGTATTACTTCTTCTTTATCATTCAAAAGATGGAATGGCTCTTTGTGAAATTGGAGAAAAACTTTTTGTTACAAGAGCTAATATAACAGGGCTTATAGATAGAATGGAAAAAGAAGGATTAGTAGAAAAACGAGTAAATCCAAAAGATAGAAGATCTGTAAAAGCATATCTTACAAATAAAGGGAAGGGATTGTTTGAAGATGTAAAAGAAAAACACATAGATTTTAGTAAGCAAATGACTAGAGGCTTAGATATAAATGAAAAGGAATGTTTAAATAATTTATTGGAAAAACTTCAACGTGATATAGTGAACTGTTTTAGTGAGGAGGAATAAAAATGAAAAGGAGATTAATTTCCATGGCTTTATGTGCATCATTGGCATTATCATCTCCAGTGGCAATACCTTTTAATGTATATTCTCAAGAAGTAAATCAAAATGCAGTAGAAGAAAATAAATCGTTAAATTTGACGCTTGATAAAGCTATAAAAATTGCCATGGAGAACAATTATATACTAAAATCTCTTGAAGTTGACCTTGAGTCAACTGATTTATCTTTAGATAGAGCAAAATACAATGAAAAAAAGATAAAAAGAGGAAAAGATAAATTGGATGATGCAAAAGAAGAATCAGCACCTTTGATTGAAGGACTTGACAAACTCATATCAAGTGGATTAGGAACAGAATCAAGCAGTGTCAGTGATATTAAACAAAATGTAGATAAAGTTCTTGATACATTAAATCAAGTTCCAGATGATATGCTTTCTGATGAACAAAAAGCTCAAAAATCTATTTTGCAAGAAGCATCTAATAATTTAAGTTATGCTATAAGTAAAGGGTATGGAAGTTATAGCAAACAAGATATTCAGGGAGCTATAAAAGAAGGAGAAGATAGATTGGATTTAGGAGTAGAAGAAGTTAACTCAGCTATAGCTGAAAAATTAAATATAGATGTAGAGAGGGTACTTGCTCTTGATTCTACTACAGAACTTATGACTACCATGGCAGAACTTCAAAATGAAGTAACAAAAGATGGATATAAAATAGCTCAAAAACAAATAGCACTTCTTACTCGTCAAAAATATTATGAAGTAATAAAAACTAAGAAAATAGAGGAACTTAAAAAAGTAGCACTTGATAGAGCTAATAAGCAATATGAAATGGCAAAAAATGCGTATGAAGAAGGTATGAAGGCAAAAGACGATGTGTTGCTTTCACAAGCACAAGTAAAGCTTATGAATGTAGATTATAGAAATGCTGTGTTGAATAGAAAAAAAGCTGAAATAGAACTTAAAAAAGTAATCAATATAGACCTTGATACAGATATTAATTTAGTTGAAGATTTTACAACAGAAGGAATAGATTTTAACTTGAAAGAAGGAATAAAACAAGGACTAGAAAAAAGAATAGAAATAAGAAAAGCACAAGCTCAGTATTTAGTGGATAAATTAAATTTTGAGCTTACATCAAAACAATATCCAGATAACACATATCAATATAAGGAAGCTAAAGTGAAAATGGATAAATCAAAAGTTGAGTTAGAAAAATCATATAAAGAAGTAGAGGCTAGTATAAGACAATCTTATGAAGCATTAATTGCGACAAAAGATATGTTGTCATATATTGAAAATGTCGTTGAAAATGCAAAAGAATCTTTAGAAATAGCTGAATATAGATATAAAGAAGGATATGGATTTGAGACTAGTGTTATAAAATCTGCAAATCTTGAAGATGTAGCAGGTACTATTGTAGAAGTAATAGCTGCTCAAGAGAGACTTGCTGATATAGAAGAAAAAGTAGTAGAAGTTATATTTAATTATAATTTGGCTAGAGATAAGTATTTGAATGATATAGGAATGTATTAATGAAATAAGCTGCTAAAATAGCAGCTTATTTGTTTTTTGTGTTTTTTTCATCGTAAAACATTATATTTTCAAGTATTTTTTCTGCACGAGGCATAAACTTTTCTTTGTATTCTAAAGGGTATTGAACTATTACGTAATAAAATCTATTGTTGTGATTGAAAATAGATACTGTTCCTACAATATCGTTTTTTCCATCTTTTTTCTTTATAATATCGAATTCTAATTCTGAATTATTTATTAGTTTTTTGTCTGAAGATTTGTTATCTAGTATTTCAAAACCGTCTTTTTTTAGATTGTTTATTGCAACTTCTTTCATATTTTTCACATTAGATGTAACAGTTTTAATTGGAGAGAAAAAGCGAAGTTTTGCATCTTTATTTTGTTTTCCATTAAAATTTGCATAAATAGATAAAAAATCACCTTGTTTAGATTTGGCTATCATATCTTCAGGAATATATGTTGTAAATTCTAAATTTTCGTCATCGTATAATTTTAAATTTATATCTTTAACTGAATTGTTTATTTTTATAGTATCAGTTTTGTTTTCAGGTCTTTTTTTAGCTTGAATTTCTTTTTTTGGTGGAGCAGGTTCTGTGTAGATAACTTTATCTTTTTTATTACATCCAAAAAGACTAATACTTAAAAGTATAGCAATAAATAGTAATGTGATTTTTTTCATCATTTTAATACCTCCTATATTGTTTTAATTGTTAATTATAAATATATTATATACAAAAAATATTTTTTTCAAATATAATTTTTAAAAATATTGATTTATATGTGGTAAAATAATTAGGAAAACAATTGCAAAAGGGGTGGATTTATGAAACTATTTATAGATACAGCTAATGTAGATGAGATAAAAGAAATAAATGATTGGGGAGTAATTGAAGGAGTTACAACTAATCCTTCATTAATTGCAAAAGAGGGAAGAGATTTTAAAGAGGTTGTAAAAGAGATAACGGATATAGTAGATGGTCCTATTTCAGCTGAAGTTATATCTTTAAAAGCAGATAAAATGATAGAGGAAGCTTTAAATCTCTCTAAAATACATTCTAATATAGTTATAAAAATTCCTATGACTGAAGAAGGATTAAAGGCTGTAAAAGAACTTTCTAAAAAGGGAATAAAGACTAATGTAACATTGGTTTTTTCGGCGAATCAAGCACTTCTTGCTGCGAAGGCAGGAGCCACATATGTTAGTCCGTTTGTTGGAAGACTTGATGATATAGGGCATCAGGGAATGGGGCTTATAAAGGAAATCGTTGAAATATTTGATATTCATGGAATAAGTACAGAAGTTATTTCTGCGAGTATTAGACATCCTGAACATGTAATATCATCAGCTCTTGCTGGTGCTCATATTTCTACAATTCCATATAAAGTATTTAAGCAGATGGTAAAACATCCTATGACAGATATTGGTATAGAAAGGTTTTTAAAGGATTGGGAAGGAGTAACAAAAAAATAGAGCCAAATTGGCTCTATTTTTATTTTTTGTAAAATGGGATTAAAAGTTGTTGTCCTTCATAAATTAAATTAGGATTTTTGAGGTAATTAAAGCGTATTATATACATCATTGGTACATTGTATTTTTCGGCAATAGAAGCTATTGTTTCGCCTTTTTCTACTGTATGAATTACAGAATCTGGAGGTGAAACTGGAATTCGTAAAGCTAATCCTACAGGTATTAAATTTGGATTTGGAATAAAGTTGAATTTTAAAATAATGTCTACAGTTGTATTGAATTTTTCTGCAATTTCAGCTAAAGTATCTCCTTTTTGTACTCGGTATATGTGAAAGCCAAAAGGAGATATAAAACATGGATTAATAAACATACTTTTTCCTCCTAAAATAATTATTTTTTGTATTATTATATTTAAAGTTGATTATTTGTGTTCCTCATCTTCAAAAATGTACTAATACAATTCGTGTTTTTGATTTAAATGTATTGATGAAATAAATGCAAATGTGAGATAATATTCTTAAATAGGAAAAATATTCAATAATTGTATTGGTTCAATAGAGGGGGGTTATTATGAGTAGATATGAATTAAATAAAAATCTAGCTCAAATGTTAAAAGGTGGAGTTATAATGGATGTTACAAATCCAGAAGAAGCAAAAATTGCCGAGGAAGCTGGTGCTTGTGCAGTTATGGCATTGGAGAGAGTTCCTGCTGATATAAGACGTTATGGTGGGGTTGCAAGAGCTTCAGATCCTAAAATTATAAAATCTATTCAAGAGGCTGTTTCTATTCCGGTTATGGCAAAAGTAAGAATAGGACATTTTGTAGAAGCACAGATACTCGAGGCTTTAAAGATAGACTATATAGATGAAAGTGAAGTTTTGACACCTGCTGATCCAAAACTTCATATTGATAAAAAAGCTTTTAAAGTTCCTTTTGTTTGTGGAGCTAAAAATTTAGGTGAAGCTTTGAGGAGAATTGCTGAGGGTGCTTCGATGATTAGAACTAAAGGGGAACCTGGAACAGGAGATGTTATTGAGGCTGTAAAACATATGAGAATGATGAATTCAGAAATTAGAAGGATTAAAGGTTTGTCTAAAGATGAATTAATGGATGCTGCTAAAGAATTGCAAGCTCCTATTCACTTAGTTGAATATGTTCATGAACATGGAAAACTTCCTGTTGTAAATTTTGCTGCTGGAGGTATTGCTACTCCTGCTGATGCTGCTATGATGATGCAACTTGGCTGTGATGGTGTGTTTGTTGGTTCTGGAATATTTAAGTCTGGCGATCCTAAAAAAAGAGCTAGTGCTATAGTTAAAGCTGTTACGCATTTTGATGATCCGGATATATTAGCTCAAGTTTCAGAGAATCTTGGTGAAGCTATGGTTGGAATAAATGTATATTCAATAGATGAAGAAAAAAGAATGGCAAATAGAGGGTATTAAAATGAAAAAAATTGGTGTTTTGGCACTTCAAGGTGCATTTAAAGAGCATATAAATATGGTTGAATTATTGGGGCATGAAGCTATTGAAATAAGAAAAGTTGAACAACTTGAAGATATTGATGGGATTATTTTGCCAGGGGGAGAAAGTACGGTAATTGGAAAGTTGCTTGATGATTTTGGAATTAAAGAAGCTTTGATAGATAAAATAAAATGTGGTTTGCCGGTATGGGGAACATGTGCCGGAATGATTCTTCTTGCAAATGAAATAGATAATCAAGAAGATGTTTATTTAAGGGTTATGAATATAAAAGTAAAGAGAAATGCATATGGTTCTCAGTTAGATAGCTTTATTGTAAAAGAAGTTGTAAAAGGGGTATCTGAAAAAGAAATTCCAATGGTATTTATTAGAGCACCTTATATTGTCGATATGGGTGATGATGTTGAATTGCTTCATAGAGTTGATGGGAATATAGTAGCTGTTCGTCAAAAAAATATGCTTGCGACTTCTTTTCATCCAGAACTTACAGATGATACGACTTTTCATGAGTATTTTATTAATATGGTAAACAAAAAGCTGTAAACTAGTTGATAGTTTACGGCTTTTTGTTTTGGATTAAATTGTATATTTGTAATATATGTTGTTTTGAGGAGAATTATATAACATAAATAACAAAAAATATAACATATATCTTTACAAAACACCGAAATATGACGTATAATTATTTTGGAAATGATACTTTATATGGTTATTTTACGGGGAGGAATTGATTGTGGATAGGAATTTAGCATTAGAGCTTGTTAGAGTAACTGAAACGGCGGCACTTGCGTCTGTGAGATTTATGGGAAGAGGAGATAAAAATGGGGCTGATGGAGCGGCTGTAGAAGGTATGAGAAAGGCTTTTTCGAGTGTGAAAGTTAATGGAGAAGTAGTTATAGGAGAGGGAGAACTTGATGAAGCTCCAATGCTTTATATAGGAGAAAGAGTAGGATGTGGAAAGATAGAGGATATGGAAGTGGATATTGCTGTAGATCCTTTAGATGGAACTTCTCTTATAGCCAAGGGGCTTCCGAATGCTATTGCTGTAATAGCCATGGCTAAAAAAGGGTGCTTATTGCATGCACCGGATACATATATGAAAAAAATTATAGTAGGGCCGAAAGCTAAAGGGTGTATAGATATAAATGCATCTGTTGAGGAAAATTTAAAAAAAGTTGCGGATGCTTTAAATAAAGATATATCTGATTTAACTGTAATAATACAAGATAGAGAGAGACATGAGGGGATAGTAAATGAAATAAGAAAAATTGGAGCAAGAATAAAAATGTTTGGAGAAGGTGATGTTGCGGCAGGTATTGCAACTTGTTTTGAAGATACGGGAGTAGATATATTAATGGGCATTGGAGGAGCTCCAGAAGGTGTTATAACTGCTGCGGCTGTAAAATGTATGGGGGGAGATATGCAGGGGATTATTTACCCTATGAGTGAAGAGGAAAGAGAAAGATGTTATAATTTAGGACTTAGTGATGATGACATTAATAAAGTGTTGTATTTGGATGATTTGGCAAAGGGAGATGAAATATTCTTTGCAGCTACAGGAATTACGGATGGAGATTTGTTAAAAGGTGTAGTTTCTTATGATAAAAACAGAGCTAAAACTCATTCAGTTGTAATGAGAGCAAAAACGGGAACTATAAGATTTGTTGAGGCAATTCACAGGTATGATAAGAGTAAAGTGTTAATAGAGCTTATGAAAAAATACAGTAATGTATAAAAACTTAAAAGTCCCAAATATAGGGGCTTTTTTTTATGTGAATATTTTTTATTATTGATAATATAAATATATTGACTTTAGAAATAGTGTATCATATTATAGAAATGTGATATACTTAAGGGGGGAGTTTTATGGATAGAAATTTAGCTATAAATTTGGTTAGGGTAACAGAAGCTGCAGCTTTGGGAGCTTCAAGGTATTTAGGTAGGGGAGATAAAAATATTGCAGATCAGGCTGCTGTAGATGGAATGAGAAAAATGTTCGATACAATAGATATTGATGGAGTTGTTGTTATTGGAGAAGGAGAAATGGATGAAGCTCCGATGCTTTATATTGGAGAAAGTATTGGAAGTTGTTGTAAAGGAGCTATTAAAGTAGATATTGCTGTAGATCCGTTGGATGGAACAAATTGTGTAGCAAAAGGGCTTCCAAATGCTATTGCAGTAGTAGCTCTTGCTCCGAAGGGGTGTTTGCTTAATGCGCCAGATATGTATATGGATAAGATTGCAGTAGGGCCAAAAGCTAAAGGGGTTGTAAATTTAGACAATTCAGTGATAGAAAATTTGAAAATACTTTCGGAAGTTCTCAATAAAAGTATGGATGATTTAACTGTTACTATGCTTGATAGGGAAAGACATGAAAAGTTGATTAGAGAATGTAGGAATGCTGGAGTTAGAATAAAGCTTTTTAATGAAGGAGATATAGGGGCTGCCATGGCGACTTGTTTTGAACATACTGGAATAGATATGATGATTGGGATTGGTGGAGCTCCTGAAGGTGTACTTGCAGCAGCAGCTATTAAATGTATGGGAGGAGATTTTCAAGGAAGGCTTGTTCCTAATGATGAAGAAAGAAAGAGATGTATAGATATGGGTATTGATCCTGATAAGCTTCTTACAATGGAAGATTTGGTGAAAGGAAATGAAGTTTATTTTGCTGCTACAGGAATAACTGAGGGTGATTTTTTAAAAGGAGTTGTTTACAAGGGAAATAAAACAGTTCAAACTCATTCTGTTGTTATGAGATCGGAAACGGGAACTATAAGATTTATAGAGACGATACATAAGCTAGATAAAAAACCTAGTTATGCAAAGTAGATTAAAGAGAGAAATTATCTCTCTTTTTTTTCTTGACCTTATTTATCATCAATGATAATATTACTTTATTAGATTTGCACTTCTTTTTCTTGTCTTAATTTTCCCATTATTAAATAAAGTGAAACATGGAGGGGATATTTTTTGAATTATGAAGAGTTAAAAAGCAAAACAATAATACAGCTTAGAGAAATTGCAAAAGAAAAGGGGATAAAATCTTTTACTAAATATAAAAAAGATGAACTTATAGATAAAATATTAAACATTGTAGATAATGAAAAGATTAGCAATATTCCTGAAAAAATAAAAGAAGAAATTAAAAATGAAGAAAATCAGGATATAGCACATGGTGTTTTAGAGATATTACCTGATGGATACGGTTTTTTAAGAGGGTCTAATTATCTTTCTACAGATGAAGATGTGTATATTTCTCCGTCTCAAATAAGACGATTTAACATGAAGACTGGGGATAAAGTAATGGGAATTACAAGGCCGCCAAAGAGTGGAGAAAAATTTAGAGCTCTTTTGTATGTACAAAAGATAAACAATGAAGATCCTGAAATTGCTGTTAAGAGACCTTCCTTTGAAAATTTAACTCCAATTTATCCTGATGTTAGATTGAATTTAGAAAAAGATACTAGAGAAATATCTACTAGACTTATAGACTTAATTGCTCCTATAGGTATGGGTCAAAGAGGGCTTATCGTTGCACCGCCAAAGGCAGGAAAAACTGTTCTGCTTAAGAGTATTGCAAATAGTATATCTAAAAATTATCCCGATATTGAACTTATTGTACTTTTGATAGATGAAAGACCAGAAGAAGTTACAGATATGCAAGAATCTATAAATGGAGAAGTTATATATTCTACTTTTGATGAATTGCCAAGTCACCATATAAAAGTAGCTGAAATGGTTTTAAATAGAGCTCAAAGATTAGTAGAGCATGGAAAAAATGTAGTGATACTTCTCGACAGTATAACAAGACTTGCAAGAGCATATAATTTAACTATTCCGCCGACAGGTAGGACGTTATCTGGGGGTCTTGACCCTGGAGCACTTCATGGACCTAAGAGGTTTTTTGGAGCAGCTAGAAATATAAGGCAGGGAGGATCGCTTACTATACTTGCTACAGCACTTGTAGAGACTGGTTCTAGAATGGATGATGTTATATTTGAAGAGTTTAAAGGTACAGGAAATATGGAGCTTCATCTTGATAGAAAACTTGCAGAAAAGAGAATATTTCCAGCTATAGATGTATATAAATCTGGAACAAGAAGAGAAGATTTACTTCTTTCAACAGAAGAACTTTCTGCTCTTTGGAGAATTAGAAAGGCAATGAGCAATAATAGCGTACAGGAAGTTACAGAAAAAATGATACAATTTTTACTTCAAACTAAGAATAATAAGGATTTTGTGGAATTGATAAATAAAAATATTTAGCCTTGAAGATAAAAAATTGTTGTGATATAATGTAGAAGTTGAATATTAATAAGAAGAAAATTAATATATAAAAATATATAGAAAGAGGTGAAAATGATGAGAAAAGATATACAGCCAAAATACGAAGAAGTAACTGTACATTGTGCATGTGGTAATACATTTAAAGCTGGTTCAACTAAAGAAGAAATAAGAGTAGAAATTTGTTCAGCTTGTCATCCATTCTTCACTGGAAAACAAAAGAACATCGAAAAAGGTGGAAGAATTGACAAATTCAAGAAAAGATTTAACCTTGACTAGTAATATGGGGTTGGAAATTCCAACCTCTATTTTCTTTTAAGGGGAGGTTTTTGACGTGTATAGACCAATTCACCATGGCTACATAGAAGTGGTTATAGGACCTATGTATAGTGGAAAAAGTGAAGAACTTATAAGAAGACTTAAAAGAGCTAAAATTGCAAAACAAAATGTAGTAGCATTTAAGCCTGCTATTGACAATAGATATAGCGATGAAGATGTTGTATCTCATAGTGGAGTAAGAATAAAGGCTATACCTATAAAAAGTGCAAAGGAAATTTACGATTACATAGATGAAAATACTGAAGTTGTAGGAATTGATGAGATTCAGTTTTTTGAAGATGAAGTTGTAGATATAGCCATGGAGCTTGCTGATAGAGGTATAAGAGTTATAGCTGCAGGACTTGATATGGATTTTAGGGGAGAGCCTTTTGGACCAACACCTAAATTGTTAGCTGTAGCAGAGTTTGTAGATAAGCTTCAAGCTGTATGTATGGTATGTGGAAATCCTGCACATAGAACACAAAGACTTATAAATGGAAAACCTGCTAAATATAATGATCCAATTATATTGGTTGGAGCAACAGAAAGTTATGAAGCTAGATGTAGGAAATGTCATGTGATAATAAAGGATGAAGATTAATAAAAAAGCTGCTTTTTAGCAGCTTTTTCATTAGTCTTCATTTTGCTTTTGTGGTAATATAAAGAGGAAGGAGTTGAGAATATGAAAAAACACAGTGTTGGGGGCCAAGCTGTAATAGAAGGAGTTATGATGAAAAATGAAGAAAAAATAGCTGTGGCTGTTAGAAAACAAACTGGAGATATTGAATTGGATAAAAAAAGCGTAAAAAGTTGGGTAAAAGATAAGGGGTTTAATAAGATACCTTTTTTAAGAGGTGGGTTTATACTTTTTGAAACAATGGCTGAAGGTATTAAATCGCTTAATTTTTCAGCTCAATTTTTTGAAGATGAAGAAGATGAGGAGCCATCTAAGTTTGAAAATTTTTTGAACAATGTATTTAATGAAAAGGCAAGTGATATATTGATATATATTTCTCTTTTTATAGCTTTGATTTTTTCAGTGCTTTTATTTATACTTTTGCCTACTTTTTTAGGAGGAGTATTAAAACACTTTACTGAAAGTATTATAATTTTAAATTTATTTGAAGGTTTAATAAGGATAGGTATATTTCTGGGGTATGTTTATTTAATATCGTTAAATAACGATATTAAAAGGGTTTTTCAGTATCACGGGGCAGAACATAAATCTATTTATTGTTATGAACAAGGTCTTCCTTTGACTGTTGAAAATGCTAGAAAATTTTCGACTCTTCATCCGAGATGTGGTACTAATTTTATGTTTATAGTTATGATAATTTCCCTTCTTGTATATTCTTTATTTGGATGGCCAAATCCAATAATGAGAGTTGTATATAGATTGATATGTTTACCTGTTGTCGCTGGAATATCTTATGAAATTATAAAACTTGCTGGAAAGTATGATAATAAGTTTATGAGAATAGTTGTATTTCCGGGAATGATGCTTCAGAAAGTTACAACAAAAGAACCAGATGATGAGCAGTTGGAGGTTGCACTTTGCGCTTTAAGGGCAGTCTTAGATGAAGAGGTGAAATTTGATGAATATAAGAGATGCGATAATCAATTCGATGAAAGAGCTGAATAATAGCACTACTCCTAAATTAGACATTGAACTTATTCTATGTAAGGTTTTAGGTGTTGATAGGATTTATATTCACATTAATTTAGATAAAAATCTTACTCGAGATGAAGAAGAGAGATTTAGGTATTTTTTAAACCAAAGAAAAGAAGGAAGACCTATTGCGTATATATTAGGTAATAAGGAATTTATGGGATTGGATTTTTTTGTTAAAGAAGGAGTTTTAATACCTAGATCAGATACAGAAATATTAGTACAAGAGGTTATAAATTTATCTAAAAATATAAAAAATCCTTTGATTATAGATATTGGAACGGGGTCTGGAGCGATAAGCGTATCTTTAGCTAAGTTTATAAAATGCTCAAAAGTTTATTCTTTGGATATTTCAGATATAGCTCTTGAGGTTGGTAAAATAAATGCTAAAAATAACGGTGTTGAAGATAGTATTGTATTTTTAAAATCCGATTTATTTTCTGCTGTTGAGAATTTAAATTTACAGAGTGATATAGTTGTTTCTAATCCTCCTTATATAAGAAAACGTGAAATATATACTTTAGATAGAGATGTAAAGGATTATGAGCCTTTACTGGCTTTAGATGGAGGAGAAGATGGGCTTGATTTTTACAGAAGAATAACTAGAGAGTCTTTAAAATTTTTAAAGAAAAATGGAATTTTGGCGTATGAAGTTGGATATGATCAAGCTGATGATGTTAAAAAAATTATGTTAGATAATGGTTTTGATAGTATAAAAATAGTAAAGGATTTATCTGGTATACAAAGGGTTGTTATAGGGTTTAAAATTTGATATAATGAAAAATTGATATGTTGAAAGAGGTGAAAATAAATGTTAGATAAATTAGAAGTTATAGAAGAAAAGTATAAAGATTTGAGTGAAAAAATAGCAGATCCTGAAATAATAAATAAACAAAGTGAGTGGCAAAAGTATATAAAAGAACATGCAGAGCTTGAGCCTATAGTTGAAAAATATAGAGAGTATAAAAAGGTCAAAGAAGGAATTGGTGAGTCAAAGCAAATTCTTCAAGAGTCATCTGATGATGAATTGAGAGAACTTGCTAAGATGGAGCTTTCTGAACTTGAAGATAAGTTACCTGTTATAGAAGAGGAATTAAAGCGTTTACTTGTTCCAAAAGACCCTAATGATGAAAAGAACGTTATAGTTGAAATAAGAGGTGGAGCAGGTGGAGATGAAGCTGCTCTGTTTGCCGGAGATTTATTTAGGATGTATAGTAGATATGCAGAGAGAAGAAGATGGAAAGTAGAAATTATGAGTGTTAGTGAAACGGGAGTTGGTGGATATAAGGAAGTTTCTTTTATGATAAAGGGAAAAGGAGCTTATTCTAGACTTAAATATGAGTCTGGGGTTCACAGGGTTCAAAGAATACCAACTACGGAATCTGGAGGTAGAATACACACATCAACTGCTACTGTTGCAGTGCTTCCAGAAGCTGATGATGTTGAAATTGAAATTAATCCAAATGATTTGAGAATAGATGTTTTCCGTTCTTCTGGAAATGGAGGTCAAAGTGTTAATACTACAGATTCTGCTGTTAGGATAACTCATATTCCAACTGGAGAGGTTGTATCTTGTCAAGATGAAAAATCTCAGCTTAAGAATAAAGAAAAAGCGCTTAAAATATTAAAGGCTAGACTTTATGATAAAGCACTAGCTGAACAAAATAAAGAAATAGCAGCTGAAAGAAAGAGCCAAGTAGGAACTGGAGATAGATCGGAAAGAATTAGAACTTACAATTTCCCTCAAGGAAGAATTACTGATCATAGAATAAACTTGACTTTATATAAGTTAGATAACTTCTTAGATGGAGATTTAGATGAAATGATAGATTCTCTTATAACTGTAGATCAAGCAGAAAAATTAAAAGCTGTTGAATCTTAATTTATTTTAAAGTCCCATGTTGTTTTAAAGCAATATTGGGACTTTTTCAAAATGATTTATTTTGAGGTATAATTTTTTGAAGTCTCTCATAAAAAAGTATAGATAATTTTTTATGGGGGATGAAAGTATGTTAAAAATTGCATTGATAGGTTTTTTATCTGGTATAGTAGGTACTTTTTTAGGTGGGGTTATATCTATTATATTTAGAAATAAAGTGGATAAATATTTATTTTTTTTTATGGGTATAGCTGGTGGGATTATGTTGTCTGTTGTTACATTTGATTTGCTTTTTGAGGCGATGGATGAAATAGGGGTTGGATTGACTGTAATATTTACTTTTTTAGGTGTATTATTTAGTATGATGATTAAAAGTTTTATTCGCTTTGATGGTATGCTAAAAACAGGTTATTTGATATTTTTAGGTATACTTTTTCACAATTTTCCAGAAGGTTTAGCTATTGGGTCTTCTTTTTTATTAAAAGAGTCTTTGGGGTTTACTTTGGCAATAGTAATTGGGATACATAATATTCCTGAAGGTATTGCCATGGCTTTGAGCCTTATAAAAGGGAAAATGAATATATTGAATGTTATGTTGCTTACAGTATTTGCAGGAATTCCTATGGGGATTGGAAGTTGTATTGGTGCATATTTTGCAGAAAGTTTTAAGTGCGTTGTCGGTGTTTTTTTAGCCATGGCTGCTGGGACAATGCTCTATATTACTTTAGAAGAAATATTTCCAAATTCAAAAACTATCTATTCTATAATTGGTTTTTTATTGGGGATAGTAATAGTGAAAGTGTTTTAGAAAAAAAGAGGTGATGGAATTGAAAAATACTTTAGTTTGTAAGATAGATAAAGATAATATAGATATGGAAAAGATAAAGGAATTTGCTAATATTTTAAAAAACGGTGGAACTGTTATATTTCCAACTGAAACTGTATATGGTTTAGGAGCTAATGCATTAGATGAGGAAGCATCTAAAAAAATATATGAAGCTAAAGGGAGACCTAGTGATAATCCTTTAATAGTACATATTGCAGATAAAGAAGATGTGTACAAGTTAGCTTTAGATGTAGATGAAAGAGCAAAAATTGTTATGGATAAATTTTGGCCAGGTCCATTAACTGTTGTTTTGAAGAAAAAAAGCATAGTACCTAGTACAATTAGTGGGGGACTTGATACTGTTGCTATAAGAATGCCTTCTCATCCTATAGCTTTAAGTTTGATAAAGGAAAGTGGAGTTGCTGTTGCTGCTCCTTCTGCTAATATATCGGGAAGACCTTCTCCGACTGATGAAGAAAATGTATTAGAGGAAATGAACAAAAGAGTTGATGGTATAATACTTGGTGGAAATTGCAATATAGGTTTGGAATCTACAGTATTAGATTTAACTGGGGATATTCCTATGATACTTAGACCTGGTGGAGTGACACTTGAAGATTTAGAAAAGACTTTAGGAAAAGTTGAGATTGATCCTGCTATATTAGAAAAAAATGAAAATATAATAGCTAAAGCTCCGGGGATGAAATATACGCATTATTCTCCAAAAGCGTCTTTGTGTATAGTTTTTGGAAAAAAAGAAAATGTAATAGATAAAATAAACTTTTTAGTTGATGAGGGAACTAAAAAAGGGCAAAAAATTGGAGTGATGTGTATTGATGAAAATGTATCTAAATACAAAGGTGAAGTTATAGGATTAGGAGAAAATTTAGGTGAAGTAGCGTTTAATTTATTTAAAGTTTTAAGAGAAATGGATAAAAGAAATGTTGATATTATATATTCTGAATCATTTGATAAAATTGGAATAGGACAAGCTATAATGAATAGATTATCTAAAGCTGCTGGATATAAATTTATACAGGCTTAAGGAGGGGATAATTATGAAAATAGTATTTGTATGTACAGGTAATACATGTAGAAGTCCTATGGCTGAAGCTTTTTTAAAGGATATTATAAAGAAAAAAGGAGAAAATATAGAAGATTACTCTATTGTTTCAGCGGGCATTTCAACGCTTGATGGACTAAAAGCTTCTGAGAATTCGATAGTAGCATTGAGTGAATATGATATAGATATAAGAGAACATAAGAGCAGAGCTCTTACAAAGGATTTAATTGAGGATGCAGATTTAATACTCACTATGGGAAAAACTCATAAGGAAATAATACTAAAGTATTTACCGGATTATGAAGGGAAAGTATTTACTTTAAAAGAATTTTTAGGAGAAAAAGATTTTGATATAGCTGATCCTTATGGAGGAGATTTAGATATATATAAAAATACAGCTAAAGAAATTAATTATTATGTTGAAAAACTTGTTGAAAAAATTTTAAAAGAAAAAAAGGAAAATTAGATTTAGTGTCGAATTATTATTAGGTTTATATTTTTTAAAAAAATTTTGGAGGTGAGCATTTTGAAAATAGGAATTGGTAGCGATCACGGTGGATATAACTTAAAAGAAGAAATAAAAAAGCATTTGGAATCTAAAGGGCATGAAGTTGTTGATTTTGGGACTGATTCGATAGAATCAGTTGATTATCCTGATTATGGTTTGGCAGTAGCTGAAGCTGTTGTCGACAATAAAGTTGAATTGGGAATAGTTTGCTGTGGAACAGGAATAGGAATATCATTAGCTGCAAATAAAGTCCCTGGAATAAGATGTGCTGTAGTTTCTGATGTGTTTTCAGCTAAAATGTCTAAAGCACATAATAATGCAAATATGTTATCTTTGGGAGAAAGAGTAGTTGGAAGAGGACTTGCTCTTGAAATAGTTGATGCTTGGCTTGAAACATCATTTGAAGGAGATAGACATTTAAGAAGAGTTAATAAATTAACTGAAATTGAAAATAAATATTTAAAATAAAAGTAAATGAGGGAGGCTGCAATATGTCAAAAGTTGTTATTATGAATCATCCGTTAATTCAACATAAATTAACTCTTTTGAGAGATAAAAATACTGGTTCTAAGGATTTTAGAGAATTACTAAAAGAAGTTGCGATGTTAATGGGATATGAAGTAACTAGAGATTTGACTTTAGAAGAAATTGAAATAGAAACTCCGGTTGTAAAGACAAAATCAAAAGTACTATCTGGTAAAAAATTAGGGATAATACCAATACTTAGAGCTGGATTAGGTATGGTAGATGGAATACTTCAATTAGTTCCTGCTGCAAAAGTTGGACATGTAGGTTTATATAGAGATCCAGAAACTTTAAAACCAGTTGAATATTACAGCAAGCTTCCTGCTGACATACATGAAAGAGATATTATTATTGTAGATCCTATGCTTGCAACTGGAGGGTCGGCTGTTGCAGCCATAGATGTTTTAAAACAAAGAGGAGCTAAAAATATTAAGCTTGTAAATTTAGTAGCTTGTCCAGAAGGTATTGAAGAAGTTGAAAAACACCATCCAGATGTTGATATATATGTTGCTGCAATAGATGAAAAATTAAATGAACACGGATATATTGTTCCAGGGCTTGGAGATGCTGGAGATAGGATATTCGGAACTAAATAATGAAAATAAGCGTATCTTTGATGCGCTTATTTTTTCTTTTATTGTAATTAAATATTAAAGGTAATATAATAAATAATGTAGTGACCTTAATTATGAGGAGGAATTTTTGTGCAGAGAAGAGATAAGCATAATTATTATTTAGATATAGCACAGACTGTTTTAGAAAGAGGTACATGTTTTAGGAGGAATTATGGAGCTATTATCGTAAAAAATGATGAAATAATATCTACGGGATATACTGGTGCTCCGAGGGGAAGAAAAAACTGTACTGATTTGGGATTTTGTATAAGGGAAAAGATGAACATACCAAGAGGGCAAAATTATGAAAAATGTCGAAGTGTTCATGCAGAAGCGAATTGTATAATTTCTGCAAGTAGGCGTGATATGATAGGTTCTACGCTTTATTTGGTAGGAAAAGATATGAAAACTAATGAGTTTGTTGAGAATGCAAATTCATGCGCTATGTGTAAAAGGATGATAATAAATGCAGGAATAGAAAAAGTGATAATAAGGGACAATAATGATGAGTTTAGGATTATAAATGTAAGTGATTGGATAGAAAATGATGATTCTTTAACAGAGAATATGGGGTATTAGTAATTTTTTGACGATTGACAGTAGATGTTCGTTAATATAAAATTACGTTGATAAATTAAATTTGAGGTGAAAAAAATGGATAGAATGATTATAGCGCTGGTTTTATCTTTTGGCATTTCCTATTTTTCAACTCCTTTAGCTATAAAATTAGCGCATAAATTAGGAGCTATAGATATACCAAAGGATGACAGAAGAGTACATAAAAAGCCAATTCCAAGACTTGGTGGTATTGCTATATTTTTAGGTTTTTTTATTGCTTCTATTTTTCTTGTGAAAATAAATGTTAAAATGATTGGAATATTTCTCGGAGCATTTTTGATCGTGGGTATGGGTATAATTGATGATATAAAAGAAATAAAACCAAAAATTAAACTAGTAGGTCAAATAATAGCAGCTGTTGTAGTTATTATATGTGGAGTGAAAATAGAGTTTATAACAAATCCATTTATTAAAGGAATTTCTTATTTAGGTATTTTATCAGTTCCTATTACTATATTTTGGATAGTGGGAATTACAAATACGGTGAATTTAATAGATGGACTTGACGGTCTTGCAGCAGGAGTATCTGCAATATCAGCTATGACTCTTGCATTTGTTGCATATATAAATGGTGGAGAAAATAGTTTTTATATTTGCATTATGCTTTTAGCTTTAGCTGGTGGAGCTTTAGGTTTTTTACCGTATAATTTTAACCCAGCAAAGATATTTATGGGAGATACAGGATCGTTGTTTTTGGGGTATGCTTTATCAGTTATATCAATTGAAGGAGTTATAAAATCGGCAGCAGCTCTTGCAATTACTATACCTATATTGGCTTTAGGGCTTCCTATATTTGATACGACATTTGCAATAATAAGGAGAAAACTAAATGGAAAACCTATTATGCAAGCTGATAAAGGACATCTTCATCATAGGCTTTTAAATAGAGGATTAACTCAAAGACAAACAGTGCTTATATTGTATTCGATAAGTTTGTTTTTAGGTATTAGTGCTGCTTTAATATCTGGAAGTAGTTTGTTTAAAGCAGTATTTATATTAGCTTTAGATGTAGTATTTATATATTATGGAATAATAAGGTTGAGACTTTTATTTTCAGATGATACTGAAGTGGAATAGGGTGATAAAATGAGTAATATAAAGGTTATGACGGTATTTGGAACAAGGCCTGAAGCGATAAAAATGGCTCCTCTTGTGAAAAAATTAGAAAAAGATGATAGGTTTGAATCGGTAGTATGTGTTACAGCACAACATAGAGAAATGCTTGATATGGTATTGGATTTGTTTAATATAGATCCTAAATACGATTTTAATATAATGAAACACGGACAAACAATAACAGATATAACTAATAGAGTATTAAAGGATTTAGAAAGAGTAATAATAAATGAAAAACCGGATATTTTACTTGTACATGGAGATACTACAACAACTTTTGCAGCATCTCTTGCTGCTTTTTATAATAAAGTACCGGTAGGTCATGTAGAAGCGGGACTTAGAAGTGGAAATATTTATTCTCCATATCCAGAAGAAATGAATAGAAGGCTTACAGGAACTATAGCTAGTATTCATTTTGCACCAACTGTTGGAAATAAAGAAAATTTATTGAGAGAAAATATTGAAGATGAAAAAATATTTATTACAGGAAATACAGTAATAGATGCACTTTTATCTGTGGTAAATAATGATTATAAATTCAATGATAGAAAAATAGAGAATATAGATTTTGAAAATAAAAAGGTAGTACTTTTAACTTGTCACAGAAGAGAAAATTGGGGTAAACCTATGGAAGATATATTTAGGGCAGTTAAAAGAGTAGTACTTGACAATGAAGATGTAGAAGTAATATTTCCTATGCATTTAAACCCAAAGGTTAGAGATACTGCAAGAACTATAATGGGAGATATAGATGGGATACATTTAATAGAGCCTCTTGATTATGAACCTTTTGTGAATTTGATGAACAAGGTGGACTTAGTGTTAACCGATTCAGGTGGTATACAAGAAGAAGCTCCTTCTCTTGGAAAGCCAGTCTTAGTTCTCAGAACTGAAACTGAAAGACCAGAGGCGGTTAGAGCTGGGACTGTAAAAGTTATTGGTGTAAATGAAGAAGATGTATATACATCTATGAATATTTTATTAAATAATAAGGAAGAATATTTAAAAATGGCACAAGCTATAAATCCTTATGGTGATGGAAGAGCTTGCGAGAGAATAGTTGAGTATTTAATAAAGTATTTCAACGAAAAAGTAGAAAATTAAAAGGATTTTTGAGTTAATAGTCAAAAACAACAAAAAATGACATCTGAAAATGTTTTCCTCAGATTTGATTTTTAAAAAACTGAAATATATAATAAAATTATGCTCATTTTTTAAAAAAGTTTATTATAAAATTAACAAGATACATACATTTGTAATATAATACATAAAAAGTAAATGGAGATGCTTTATGAGTAAAAACAATAAGTGGTTTGAGGCTTTGAGTTATTTGGGTTTGGTATCACAAATAGGTTTTTCGATGGTTATACCCATAGTTGTTTGTGGATACATAGGAGGAATATTAGATGAGAAGTTTAGTACAGGACCACTTTTTTTCGTAGTATTTATAATTTTAGGAATAGGAGCTGCATTTACTAATTTATACAAGATATCTATTTCGGTTTTTAAAAAAAGGAAGTGATCCTTTGAAATCAACTTTGAATACTGTTTTGAATATAAGTAAAATCATTGTAGTGTTAGATATATTGATTGTTATTTTTTTGTTTTTAACGTCTAGTTTTTCAATTGAATTTTTATATGGACTTGTATTTGGGAGTATTATTTCAATTTTAAATTTAAGGCTTTTATCTTTGACAATTGAAAAGGCTGTCACTATGAGTCCAGGGAGTGCACAAGGATACGTTTTTTCAAGGTATATTATAAGGTTAATTTTATCTGCTATAGTTTTAGTAGTATCATTTAAAGCGCCTTATATAAATCCATTGGCAACCATAATAGGTTTGCTTATGCCCAAAATTAGCATAATTTTTGCAAATCTATTTGGGATAGATAAAATATTTAGAGGAAAGGAGGCATAAAATGAATCTCGGTCCTAAGATTATATTTAATTTTACTATTCCAGGTCTTAATATCCCGGTAACTATAAGTGAAACTATAACAACAACTTGGGCTATTATGCTTGGACTTACATTGTTTGCTTACTTTGGAACAAGAAGACTTGAAAAAATCCCAAGGGGATTTCAAAATTTTGTGGAATTACTAGTAGATGGATTATATTCAATAGTAAGACAAACTATGGGAGAAAAGAAAATGAGATTCGCCCCATATATAGGAAGTTTGTTTTTATTCTTTGCGTGTTCAAACTTAATAACTTTAACAGGTATTTTTGGAAAATCACCTACAACAGATCTTAATACAACACTTGCATGGGCTTTAATAACATTCTTTATGATTCAGTACAATGGGATTAAGAGCAAAGGGATTGTAGGGTACTTAAAAGGATTTTTACAACCAGTACCTGCATTATTACCTCTTAATATAATTGGAGAATTAGCCAATCCAATTTCGTTAAGTTTCCGTCCATTTGGTAATATACTAGGTGGATCAGTTATAATGGCTCTTTTATATCAACTGCTTTCGTATTTAAGTACAAAGATGGTGGGTATACCGATATTTGCAGTTGGTATTCCAGCAGTACTTCATATTTATTTTGATTTATTTTCTGGAGTACTTCAAGCATTTATATTTATAATGCTTACAATGGTTTTTGTTTCGAGTGCAATTGATGAGTAAAAAAGCAAAAATTTAAAATTAAATAAATAAAAAAATACATAAAATAATATTTAAGGAGGAATTTAAAATGGAAAAAGCGATAGTATTAGCAGGTTCAGCTATAGGAGCAGGTTTAGCAATGATAGCAGGTATAGGAGCTGGTATTGGACAAGGTTTTGCAGCTGGTAAAGGTGCAGAAGCTGTTGGGAAACAACCAGAAGCACAAGGAGATATAATAAAAACTATGCTTCTTGGAGCAGCTGTTGCAGAGTCAACAGGTATTTATGGTCTAGTTATTGCTATAATCCTTTTATTTGTTAACCCATTTATTAAATACTTTATGTAATATTAGGAGATGGGATCCATCTCCTAATTATAATGATTAGTGGTTGACAGAAGGGAGGATTATAATGGGATTTCAAAATGTTGTTAATTTAGATTGGCAAGCAGTGCTTCAAATTGCAAATACAATTATAATGTATTTAATTTTGAAAAAACTTTTATTTAAGCCAGTAACAGAATTTATGGCGAAAAGAACTGCTGATATAGCGAAATCTTATGAAGAAGCTGAAGAAGCAGTTAAAAAAGGAGAAGAATTTAAAGCAGAATATGAAGCTAAGATAAATTCTGCTAAACAAGAGGCTCAAGAAATTATAAGGCAAGCTTCTAAGAGAGCTGAAGAGAGAGCTGAAGAAATAATCAAAGCTGCTCAAGAAGAAGCAGTGAGATTGAAGGAAAGAGCTCATAAAGACATAGAAAGAGAAAGACAAAAAGTTATGAATGAAATTAAAGATGATATATCATCTTTAGCAATACTTGCAGCTTCTAAAATTATAGAAAGTGATATTGATGAAGCTAAGCATACAAAATTAATTGATAACTTTATAAAAGAGGTAGGGGAAGCTAAATGGCAAAATTAGTTGCTAGTAGATATGCTAATGCCCTATTTGAAGTTGGAATTGAAGGAGATAAATTAGATATTTTAAATGAAGAGTTAAAAGCTGTAGTTGATATATTTAAAGAAAATGAAGATTTTTTAAATATACTTAAAGCTCCTTTAGTTTCTAAGGAAGAAAAAAAGGTATTAGTTGAAAATGTTTATAAAGATAGAGCTTCTTTAGAGATGTTGAATTTTTTAAAAGTATTAATAGATAAAGGTAGAATAGGAATAATATATGAAATATTTGACGAGTTTAAAGTTTTAATGAACGAGAAAAACAATGTATTAGAAGCAGTTGCCGTTACTGCTGTTCCTATGAATGAAGATATGTTAAAACAGTTACAAGAAAAACTTTCTAAAATCAAAGGTAAAAACATACTACTTAAGAATGAAGTTGATAAAAGTGTTTTAGGTGGAGTGCTTGTAAAAATGGGTAACGAAGAAATAGACGGCACGTTAAAAACTCGTTTAGAAAAATTACAAGATAAATTATCTCAAATAATAGCTTAGGAGGGCGGTGAAACCCATGAATTTAAGACCGGAAGAAATTAGCTCAATTATAAAAGAACAAATAAAAAAATACGAAAACAAATTAGAGCTTACAGATGTTGGTACAGTTATTCAAGTTGGAGACGGTATAGCTAGAGTTCATGGACTTGAAAAATGTATGGCAGGAGAGCTTTTAGAGTTTCCAGGTCAAGTTTATGGAATGGCATTAAACCTTGAGGAGGATTTCGTAGGAGCCGTTTTACTTGGTTCTGATGAAAATATTAAAGAAGGCGATACTGTAAAGAGAACAGGTAGAATAGTTGAGGTTCCTGTAGGTGAAGCTTTACTTGGAAGAGTTGTAAATGCATTAGGTCAGCCTATAGATGGCAAAGGACCTATAGATACTGATAAATTTAGACCTATTGAAGCAGAAGCTTCAGGTATAATTGCGAGAAAGTCAGTTCATGAACCATTACAAACAGGTATTAAGGCAATTGACTCTATGATACCTATAGGTAGAGGACAAAGGGAACTTATAATAGGAGATAGACAAACAGGTAAAACTTCTATTGCAATTGATACAATAATAAATCAAAAAGGTAAAGATGTTATATGTATATACGTTGCTATAGGACAAAAGCGTTCAACAGTTGCACAAATAGTTGATAGATTAGAAGCAAATGGTGCAATGGATTATACAATAGTAGTATCAGCTACTGCATCAGAACTTGCACCACTTCAATACATGGCTCCATACTCAGGATGTGCTATGGGTGAAGAGTTTATGTACAATGGAAAGCATGTACTTATTGTATATGATGACTTATCTAAGCATGCTGTTGCTTATCGTGCAATGTCATTACTTCTTAGAAGACCACCAGGACGTGAAGCGTATCCAGGGGATGTATTCTACTTACATTCAAGATTACTTGAAAGATCAGCTAAATTATCAGATGAATTAGGTGGAGGATCTATAACTGCTTTACCGATAATTGAAACTCAAGCAGGAGACGTTTCTGCGTATATACCAACTAACGTTATATCTATAACAGATGGACAGATATTCCTAGAGTCAGAATTATTCTACTCAGGGGTAAGACCTGCTGTTAACCCTGGTATTTCAGTATCAAGGGTTGGAGGTAGTGCTCAAATTAAACCTATGAAGAAAGTTGCAGGAACATTAAAACTTGCTTATGCACAATATAGAGAGCTTCAAGCATTTGCTCAATTTGGTTCTGATCTTGATGAAGATACAAAGGCAAGACTTGCTCAAGGGGAAAGAATAGTTGAAATACTAAAACAAGGAGAAAATGATCCTATACCTGTTGAAAAGCAAGTTATGATTATATACGCTGTAACTAATAAGTATTTAGTAGATATTCCTGTAAAAGAAATTAAGAGATTTGAACAAGAATTCTATAAGTTTATGGACGAAGTTCATCCAGAAGTTGGTAAAGCGATACTTGAAGGTAAAGATTATGAAGAAGGATTGAAAAATGCCATAGAGGAATTCAAAAAGAGATTTAAAATTGAAGAGTAATCCTCTTTGTAGGAGGTGAATAATATGGCAGGCGTTGGAATGAAAGATATAAAAAGACGTATGAAAAGTGTTACTAACACTAAGCAAATCACTAAGGCCATGGAACTTGTAGCTTCTGCTAAACTTAAAAGAGCAAAAGAAAAAGCAGAAGCTTCTAGACCTTATTTTGAAACTCTTTATGCTACTATAAAGAAAATAGCTCAAAATACAAAGGGAGTTCAAAGTATATATTTAGAAAAAAGAGAATCTAAAAACAAGTGTTATATTGTTATAGCAGGAGATAGAGGGCTTGCAGGTGGTTATAATTCAAACGTCTTAAAAACAGCAGTAAATCATATGAACGGTAGTAAAGAAAATATTATAGCTGTTGGTAAAAAGTCAATAGATTTCTTTAATAAAAGAGGATACAAATTATTAGGAGAAATTACTGGAGTTGAAGATTTAAGTTATTCAGATGCTCGTAAGATTGCAGATATTGCAATAGATGCATATGAAAATAAAGAGATAGATGAAGTATATCTTGTATATACAAAGTTTGTGTCTACTTTAACTCAAGAACCTAAAGTTTTAAAATTACTTCCGCTTTCTTTTGAGGAAGAAAAGGAAAGTAAAAAGGGAGAAGTAATAGAATTTGAGCCTTCTGAAGAAGTTGTACTTGATTTTATAGTTCCTAAATTCATATCGGGCTCTATATATGGAGGAATTGTTGAGTCTTCAGCTTCAGAACAAGGAGCTAGAAGAACAGCTATGGAATCAGCTACGGATAATGCTGATGATATGTTAGCTAAACTTGAGTTAAGTTATAATAGAGCAAGACAAGCTTCTATTACTCAAGAAATATCAGAAATTGTTGCAGGAGCAGAGGCGTTAAAATAAGGAGGTATGAAAATGCCAGAAAAAAATGTAGGTAAAGTGGTTCAAATAATTGGACCAGTACTAGACATTAAATTTAGCAATGAAAGTTTACCAAATCTTTTAAATGCAATTGAAATAAATCATGAAGGAAAAAGAATAATAGCAGAGGTAGCTCAACACATAGGAGATGATACTGTAAGATGTATCGCTATGAGTTCAACTGATGGACTTATTAGAGGTATCGATGCTGTGGATACAGGAGCACCTATATCTGTTCCTGTAGGAAAAGATACATTAGGAAGAATATTTAATGTTTTAGGAGAGGTTGTTGATAATAAGCCAGCTCCTGAAAATGCACCAAAGATGCCAATACATAGAGAAGCTCCTTCTTTTGAAGAACAAGAAACAGCTACTGAAATTTTGGAAACAGGAATTAAGGTAGTTGACCTTATAGCACCTTATGCAAAAGGTGGTAAGATAGGTTTATTTGGGGGAGCTGGAGTTGGTAAAACAGTTTTAATAATGGAGCTTATAAATAATATAGCTAAGCAACATGGTGGTCTTTCAGTATTCGCTGGAGTTGGAGAGAGAACTAGAGAAGGAAATGACCTTTATAATGAAATGATTGAATCTGGAGTTATTGATAAAACAGCTCTTGTTTATGGACAGATGAATGAGCCTCCAGGAGCGAGAATGAGAGTTGCATTAACTGGGCTTACAATGGCTGAGTACTTCAGAGATCAAGAAGGACAAGACGTTTTATTATTCGTAGATAATATATTCCGTTTTACACAAGCAGGTTCAGAGGTTTCTGCACTTCTTGGACGTATGCCATCTGCGGTTGGATATCAGCCAACATTAGCTACTGAGATGGGTGCTCTTCAAGAGAGAATTACATCTACTAAGAAGGGGTCTATTACATCAGTACAGGCAGTTTATGTTCCAGCAGACGACTTAACTGACCCAGCACCAGCTACAACATTTGCTCACCTTGATGCAAAAACAGTTTTATCAAGACAAATAGCATCACTTGGTATATATCCAGCGGTGGATCCACTAGATTCTACATCTAGAATATTAGATCCAAATATAGTTGGAAATGATCATTATGAGGTAGCTCGTGGAGTGCAATCAGTACTTCAAAGATATAAAGAACTTCAAGATATAATAGCAATACTTGGTATGGATGAGTTATCTGATGAAGATAAATTAACAGTTGCTCGTGCAAGAAAAATACAAAACTTCTTATCACAACCATTTAGTGTTGCAGAGCAGTTTACAGGTATGGCTGGAAAGTATGTACCACTTAAAGAAACTATAAGAGGATTTAAGGAAATACTTGAAGGTAAACATGATGATTTACCAGAATCAGCATTCCTTTATGTAGGTACAATAGATGAGGCAGTTGAAAAAGCTAAGAAGGGAGCGTAGGTAAAAGTGGCAGGTGAATTTGCTCTAGAAATAGTTACTCCCGATAAAAAGTTTTTTGAAGGAACTGCAGAAATGGTAGTTGTTAGAACTACAGAAGGTGATGTTGGTATACTTAAAAATCATGCAAGTTATGTAGCACCACTTGATGTAGGAGTATTAAGAGTAAAAAAAGAAGGCGTATTTAAAGAAGCTGCTATTGCAGGTGGTTTCATACAAGTTGATAAAGAAAAAACTACTATATTAACAGAAACTGCTGAGTGGGCACATGAAATAGATTTACAGAGAGCTCAAAGGGCAAAAGAAAAGGCAGAAAGCAAGTTGAAAACTACTAATGAAAAGGATTTGAGATTAGTAGAGTTTAAACTAAAAAAAGCATTGAATAGAATTAAAGTTGCTCAAAAGAAGGACTAGATGTAATCTAGCCCTTCTTTTTTTTATTCTTTTTTATCAATTATTTGATTTATATTCTCTATTGCAATAGGTGCTTTTATTTTCATTAATTTTAAGTCTTTATTTTCTATTGATTTTTTTAAGTCTTGTAGTGAAAATTTAAGTTTTAAAAATTTTTCTTTATCTTTTGAATACATATCTGCTTTGGAATTGAGTATTTCTGAGGTGTTGGTTAAAGTTTTTATGGATTCATCGAAGTTATTCATATTAGCTAATAGTATTGCTTTTCTAATGGAATATTTCATTTTATCAATATCATTATTTTTAAGAGTTTTAAAGTAATTTTTAAAGTCTGATATATATTTTGTTAAGTTGTTAGAGTATATCAATGAGTTAAATATATCGTAGTTAGAAATAGATGTTGTTAAGAGGTTTAAATTGTTTTCGAAGTTTTCTATATATTCTTTTTCTATTGGAACTTCGTTCATTTTTGCTTGAAGATTATTCCATTCCCTGTGAATATTAAAGAGGTCTTTTTTTATATCTAGCCAATAGTCCTCTAATTTATATTTTAAATCTTCTTGATCGAGTTTGTTTATCTCTTTAATATCTTCTGCTTTTAGAGCTGTATAGATATTTGTATTTTCTATAAATGAAGATATTTTTACTTTTTCTTTTTCTATTTCTTCTTCTGTTTTTTTTCTATCTTTTTCTGAAAGTCTATCATTACTTACATCTGATAATTCTTTTTCCTTTTGATAAGCTATTTGGTCTAATTTTTTCTTTTCTTCTAATGCCTTATTTACACTTGGTATTAAGTCTATTTTTGCCATTAAAGTAAGTATATCTTTTTGAAGTGTTGATAAAACTTCGGGTTCTTTAGGTGTAGTGTTTTCAGATTTTTTTTGTTCGGTTTTAGTACATCCGTTTAAAAGTAATAATAATGATAATACTATAATCACAGTTTTTTTCATAGAATCAGCTTTATAAAATCTATAAAAATCTAAATAAATATATAAAAATTATAGATTTTATTCATACACTCAATATTTTTACAAATATTAGTGTACATAATAGCATATCTCTACAATGCTATACCGCAAGCCAACGGTACTTTTATTCACCTCTCTTTTTTTTATCAAGCAACTAATTTTCCAAAATGAAAATGTAGAGTAGTTACTTGATTTATATTTTTATAATTCAATGTTTTATTTTTATTGTGTTTATTAAAAATATTAATACTTGAATTAATATCCCTATCTAGTGTCATACCACACGTACACTTATAAAC
>NZ_FQXH01000020.1 GCF_900129915.1 Tepidibacter thalassicus DSM 15285 | reverse complement strand
TCACCTTGACTCTGAATATATTTCTTTATTACTTCTATAGGTGCACCACCTGTTGTAAGTAAGCAGTAACTTCTTGACCAAAAATATTCTTTCCATAACTTTTTCTTTATTTGAGGAAACTCTTTTTTTATAAGTCTACTACTCGCACTTTTATAAGCATTTATAAATTTTGATAATTCACTATTTGGATGTGCTTTGAATAATACATGAACATGGTTTTTGTCATGTTCCCATTCTTGGATAGTTATATTATAATTTGGACTTATTTTCTCAAATATATCTTTTAGTCTATTGCTTATATCATCATTTATTACTTCTCTTCTGTATTTTATAACTAATACAAGATGATAATGTAATAAGAATACTGAATGATTGTTTGTATCTAATTTCATTACTATCACTCATTTCTATTATTTACTACCAACTTTATTTTAGCACAAAAAAATAATAGAAGCAAGTTGTGTTTACGCATTCATCTCCCACCTATAGAGGATGGGAGACTTCTGCTAATCGTGTTAAAATCGTCATTCCTATTTTATTCCATGGCAACTTCCATATGCATTAAAGCTTCTTCATATGCTTTTAATATTTGATCTTGAAGCATTTGTCTCATTTGAGAATTTATAGGATGAGCTATATCTCTAAATTCTCCCTCTGATATTTTTCTGCTAGGCATAGCTATAAAAAGTCCATTTTGACCTTCTATTATTTTTATATCATGTACTACAAATAAATTATCAAAAGTTACAGAAACAATCCCTTTCATCTTACCATCTTCTGTAATCTTTCTCACCCTAACATCTGTTATTTCCAAAATATTCACACTCCTTTATACCGCTGGTAATTATGTTAATATATTCTATGGTAATATATTCTATGACAAATTTCAATTTCCTTCTAAGTTTTAAAAAAAAATCCACGATCTTTAAAATCGTGGATTTTACGTTACTATAAAATTTTTATTGGGTTCTATTTTGATTGTGTTTTTCTTTTCATCTACTTCTTTTAAATCTAAAAGATATATATAATCTTCAACTAGTTTTTCTTCAGGAGTAGATGTTGAAATCAACACTCCTTTACCTATGACTTGAGCATTGAATTCTCGCATTAAATCTTCCATTCCCTTAAGAGTTCCCCCACCTCTCATAAAATCATCTATCAATATAACTTTAGATCCTTCCTTTAATGCTTTTCTAGGTAAAGTCATAGTTTGAACTGTTTTTTTGCTTCCAGACATATAAGTTATATTGAGTGATGATCCTTCAGATACTTTAGTATCCTTTCTTATTATAACTAGCGGAAGGTTCATTGCTTTTGCTGCCATTAAAGCCATTGGAATTCCCTTAGTTTCTATTGTAACTACATAATCAGCTTCGCTATAATCTATATATGAAGCAAATATTTTTCCTATTTTAAAAGAAATCTCTGGATTATATATTAAATCTATTAAATATAAAAATCCTCCCGGTAGTATTCTCGATGGATCATTTATTTTCTCACAAAGCTCTTTTAAAAAATTTTCATTGTCTTCATCAGATATTTTAGGAATATACTTAACTCCTCCAGCAGCTCCTGCTATTGTAATTACTTTACCTAAATTCAATTTTTCAAATACGTTCTTTACTACTAATATATCTTCACTTATAGTTGATTTTGCAGCATTAAATTTTTGTGTAAAAAAACTCAAAGTAAATACTTTATTGGGATTATCTGAAAGTATCTTAACTATAGCTCCCATTCTTTCAGTTCTCTTAAACTTCATTTTAAACCTCCTGTTTTAATAATAATTATTATTATGGTATAATAAAGTCTATATTTTATTCATATTAATTATAATAGGTGTAAATTTTCAAATAAATTTAAAACATCATTTAATTATATCACAATATTAATTAATAAGGAGAGATTTTTGACATGCACATATATTTTATAGGAATCGGTGGAATAAATATGAGTGCCCTGGCTAAAATATGTCTAAGTAAAGGATATACAGTATCAGGCTCAGACGTTCAATATTCTAAAGTAATCGATAGTCTAAAAAAACAGGGTGCCAATATTAATATCGGTCATAAAAAAGAAAATATAACGAATGATATAGATTTAATAGTATATACAGCAGCTATAAGTGAAGATAACGAAGAATTTGTAGAAGCCAAAAATAAAAATATAAAAATCATGTCTAGAGCAAAATTTTTGGGTGAACTCATGAAGGACTATAAAAACTCAATAGCTATTGCTGGAACTCACGGAAAAACAAGTACTACTTCTATGATTTCTCTGTTATTCGAACTTTCAAATCTTGACCCTACTATACTTGTAGGCGGTCATTTAAAAGATATCGGCGGAAATACAAAAATAGGAAAATCCGAAAACTTTATTACAGAAGCTTGTGAATACGTAAATAGTTTTTTAGAATTCAATCCAAAAATTTCGGTGGTTTTGAATATAGAAGCAGATCATCTAGATTATTTTTCAAATCTCGATGATATTAAAAGTTCTTTTAATAAATTTGGAAAACTCCTTCCTAAAGATGGATATTTTATTGTAAACGGAGATGATAAAAACTGTCTAGATATTATATCTGATATCAACACAAATATTATAAAATACGGTCAAAATGAAAATAACGATGTCGTAATTAAAAATATCAAATTCAACGAAATGGGCCATGGCATCTTTTCACTTAAATTCAAAGGAAAAGATTTAGGTGAATTTAAACTTTCAATTCCCGGTATCCACAATATATACAATGCAACTGCAGCTATAACTGTTGGTATAATTTCAAATATACCTATTGATAAAATTAAATCCAATATAAGTAGATATACTGGTGTTGGAAGGAGATTTGAATACAAAGGAAAATATAAAGATGCAGTTATAATAGATGATTATGCTCACCATCCAACAGAAATCAAAGCTACATTATCCGCTGCTAAAAATATATGCAAAGGAAAACTTTGGTGTATATTTCAACCTCATACTTACACTAGAACTTATGCACTATTAGATGAATTTTCTAATTCATTCTTCGATGCAGACAAAGTTATAATCACAGATATTTATGCTGCTAGAGAAAAAGATACGGGAATAATTCATTCATCACAACTTGCAGATAAATTAAATGAAAATAATGTAGATGCTCTATACATCAAATCATTTAACGATATAGCAAAATACATCTGCGACAATGTAAATAAAAGCGATGTAGTTATAACTGCTGGAGCTGGAAACGTATTTAAAATAGCAGATATAATACTAAATGAGGCATAAATTTATGCCTCATTTTTATTAAGGTACATTTAAGAATGAATCTATTATTAAATCTGCATTTTTTATTTTGTAGTATTTACCACCCTTTTTTACATAGTTCTCATAGATTACAATTTCTTCACTATTGCCTTTTCCATTTAATCTCAATATGTATCTTTTTACTTCGTATTTATCAAATTTTACTTCCTTGATATCGTCATTAAATAGGGAATTTAATATGTCGTCTTTTTGTTCTTTTTCAAAAGTTTCCTCTATATTGTTTACAATATCTTTTACTTGTATATTTTCTACCCAATCATACTCCGATTTTTCTTTATTTTTTTTCTTTGCTACAAAACATATATCGCATAAATAGTTGTAAAAATCTCTATCTATTTCATAGTAAGATTTATAATCTTTGTAGTACACCCCAATTGCATTTCTTCCTATTGTCTGAATATAAAATTCGTAATTATCAGTTTTAACTGTTATATAAAAATTTTCTTCTGCTTCATCTGCTATTTTAGTTGCTTGATACTGACTTATTTTTCTTTTTTTATTTATTTGTTCATTAAATTTCTTTAAATCGCTTATTTCTTTCTTCTTGCCACTGTACTCTACTACTACAGTATTCCAATTTTCATAATTTTTAACGGCATCAAATGCTGTATATATCTCTTTATCGAATAATTTTTCTATATTTTTTTTATCATTAGAAGGAAATTTATAGTACTCACTCCTCTTGTTTTGACTTATTTTTAAGTAATTAAAATCTGTAAAAAATTCTATATCTTTTGCTCTCCCTTTGAATTTACATTTAAAATCTACGTTTTTATCTAATTTTTCAGCTTTTCGCAAATAATACTTAAAATTATCCAAAAATTCATCTTCTACAGTTATGTATTTTAGATTTTCATTAGATATTTGTATATTTCCTTGTCTTTTAAGTTCATCGATTAATGAAATTTTTTTTGTATTTGTACTTATAGTTTCCTCTGCTTTATCCGATTCCTTTGTCGTAAAACTCGTTATAAAAAAGCTTATTATAAAAATCAACAGTCCAATTACCATAAGTGATTTGATAACTTTTTTATCCATAATCATCACCTCTTTGTTCTAAATTATATCACAGATGAATTTCAATTTAAAAATGTTAAATTTTCTTAATATTTTTAGCAAACGTTAACATATCAATTTTGTATACTTCAATTTTTTTGCTTTTATCTTAATTTTTGTCCTTTTTACGACATGTAATTAATTGTATATGATTTTTGTTTTTTGCAAAATTTCTTTTTTTTGTCAAATATTTATTTTTTAAATATTCACAATCTTATGAATATACAGTATTATATGGCTATAAAAAAAATTTTTATGTATAATTAAATTACTTTATATAGTTTGCATTTTTCGAAAGGGGGATTTTTATGGCTCAATCAGCGACAAATTTAGCCGAATCTAAAAAAAGAAAGGGGCTTGATCCAGGAGCCTATCAAAAAATACCTGGAACGGAATATAAACCGTACATAAGTGCATCTACTGTACTGCCCGAACTTACCTTAACTTCAATTATTATAGGTATTGTTTTATCTATTGTATTTGGTGCTGCAAATGCATACTTGGGTTTAAGACTTGGTCAAACTGTAGGTGCTTCTGTTCCTGCGGCAGTTGCTTCCATGGCAATACTAAGGGGAGTTTTACAAAGAGGTAATGTTCTTGAAAATAACATGTGTCAAACTATAGGTTCTGCTGGAGAATCTTTAGCAGCTGGTGTTATTTTTACAATTCCTGCTTTAATAGTTTGGGGAATGGAAGTTAGCTTAATTGAAGTTTCTGCCATGGCTCTATGTGGAGGACTTTTAGGTATTTGTTTTTTACTTCCTCTTAGAAGATATTTAACTGTTGAAGAACATGGTAATCTACCATTTCCAGATGGTACAGCTTGTGCTGAGGTAATAGTAGCTGGTGAATCCGGAGGGGAAAACGCTAAACTTCTATTTGTAGGTGGAGGTATTTCAGCTGTTTACGCATTTTTAATGAAAGGACTTCAACTTTGGCACGAAGAACCAGAGTGGACTATTCCTGGATTTGACGGTGCTGTAGTAGGTATTGACGCTTATCCTTCTCTTTTAGGACTTGGATTTATAATGGGTCCAAAAATTTCTGCTATAATGCTTGCTGGTGCAGTTCTTGGTTGGATTGGACTTATTCCTTTAATAAAATTAATAGGTGCAAATGCTTCTGCTCCATTGTATCCTGGAACTGTTTTAATTTCTCAAATGGATCACTGGGATATTTGGTCATCATACATAAGATATATAGGTGCTGGCGCAGTTGTATTTGGAGGTATTTGGGGATTTATTAAAATACTCCCTGTTATGATTAAATCTTTCTCTTTAGGATTTGCTAATTTAACTAAAACTTCAAAAAACAATTCATCACTTAGAACTGATACAGATATGAATATGGGTATAGTATTTATAATGATTGCAATTATATTTGTATTTATAGCTTTTGTTCCACCTCTTAAATTTGGTATTTTAAGAGCCACACTTGCTATAGTGTTCTCATTCTTTTTTGTACCTGTTGCTGCTAGAATGACAGGTATGACTTCAAATAACCCTGTATCTGGTATGACAATAGCTACTCTTTTAGCTACTTGTTTGATATTAAAAAGCGTTGGATACGCTGGAGAAGCAGGAATGGTTGCAGCTTTATCTGTCGGTGTCATTGTTTGTATAGCTGCAGCAGTTACAGGAGATATGGCACAAGATTTAAAAACTGGTCATTTGCTTGGTGCTACTCCTAAAAAACAACAAATTGGTGAAATAATAGGTACTGTAGCAGCTGCTATTGCTATAGGATTTGTTATCAAGCTTTTAACTTCAGCTTATCAAATAGGTTCACAAGATCTTCCAGCTCCTCAAGCTAACCTTATGTCTATGGTTGTTAAGGGAGTTATGACAGGAAGTCTTCCTTGGAATTTAATATTTATAGGTATGGGTATTGGTGCCATGGCTGAAATGATAGGGCTTCCTGTTCTTCCATTTGCAGTAGGTTTATATTTACCTATACACTTATCAACTCCTGCTATTATAGGAGGATTTATAAGAGGTATTGTAGATAAAAAATTCTCTGGACATGAAGGAGATATAAGAAGAGAATCTGGAGTATTATTATCATCTGGTATGGTTGCTGGAGATGCTTTAATGGGAGTTCTTCTCGCTATATTTGCAGTAATAAAAGTTGGAGAAAAGAAACTTTCTGAAATTATCGCTATAGGAGGAAATATAGCACAAATAGGTGGAAGTACTTTATCACTTGTTATGTTCATGCTTATGGCAGTACTTCTGTATTACACTGCTGTAATTAGAAAAGTTAAAATAGATGAATAAGATTGTACCCCTAATAATTATTAGGGGTATAATTCTTGAAACAATTATAAAACTCATTAAATTAAAAAATCTTCAAAAAGAAATATAAAAGAACATTCATTCCAGATAACTTTTGAAAAAACTAAACTTTATGTTAATGAAAAATCCTAAACCTTCAAAACTCACTTCGTTCAAACATTGAAGGTTTTTAACAGATTTTTCATTACATCTCAGTAAGTTTTTTTACAAAAGTTATCAGAGTCATTCACTTATCTTTGTATATTTCTTTTTTATGGTATATTAATTAAAGGAGGAAATAAATATTGAATAATTTACTTGATTTTATACCTGTAAAAAACGAAAAATACACATGGGTAGAAAATGAAAATGGTCTTATAAGTATAATTATAAAAAGAGATGGATTTGTTGATAAACTTATGCAAAAAGCATTTAATACTCCTAAAAAAACAACTGTCGATTTAGATGAAATAGGCTCTTTAGTATGGAAAAATATAAATGGTAAAAATTCAATCGAAAAAATAGGAAATATATTAATAGAACATTTAAATGATACTGATTTTATATATGAAAGACTTGCAAAATACATTCAAATGCTAAATAATAACGATTTTATAACGTTTAAAAAGTAGGTGTGTTCTATGAAATTTCTAATCGGTACTATTTTATTCACTATATCTTTTTCATTTATATTTTTATGGGGATATAAAAGAGCTCAATATTTGCCTTATGATTGGCAAATGAAACTTCTAAAGAAATCTAAAAATAAAGTATTAAAATCCCTCGAAAAAAATAAAAAACTATCTTTTTACGAAGTTAAAAATATATGTAAATCTATAAAAATCAAAACTATAAAAGGCGTTTTAAATATAAAAAATATAGATAAATTTGCATCTACATTGATGCAAAATATGGTCGATGAAAGGTTGGTAATTACTAAAATAGAAAAAGGAGAAAGAGTATACTATAAAGCATAACTCTTCTCCTTTTTTTATGCACTTCCCAATACATTTATATAGTCTACATAAGGGTCTTGAGTTCCTTGAAGTTGACATTCTTCTTCTTTTAAAATCTTCACATATTCTACCATATCTTTTGTTATTCTTTCTCCTGGAACTACTAATGGTATTCCCGGTGGATATACCATTATTGATTCTCCACTTATTTCTCCCACAGCTTCATCTAAAGGAACAACACGTTTACTTGAATAGTACGCATCTCTTGGAGATACTATAAGATCAGGATTTTGAAGAATACTCTTTTTGAGTTTTATTTCTTCATCTCTTTTGTATTTTTTAGCTATATCAGCTAATGCATCGACTAGTGCGTCTAAGCTTTTCTTGGTATCTCCAATACTTACTATTGCAAGTATATTGTACATATCAGCAAGTTCTATTTGTATGTTATATTCATCTCTTAATATATCGTATACTTCATATCCAGTAAGACCTATTTTTCTCACATTTACTCCTAACTTTGTTTCATCAAAATCATAAACTCCACTTGTTCCTATAAGTTCTTTAGAAAAAGCATATAATCCTTCTATTTCGTTTATCTTTTTTCTAGCTTCTCTAGTTAAATTCAATATATTATCTAGTATTTCTTCTCCTTTTGTAGCTAATTGTTTTCTAGCTACATCTAAAGAACTCATTAAAAGGTATGATGCTGATGTGGATTGAGTGAGATTTATTGTAGTTTTAACATGATTATGATCTATTATCCCATCTCTCAAAAGGAGAATTGAGCTTTGAGTTAGTGAACCACCTGTTTTATGCATACTAACTGCTGCCATATCAGCTCCTACCTTCATAGCACTATCTGGAATGTCTTCATGGAAGTTCATATGAGCTCCATGTGCTTCGTCTACTAAAACAGAAATTCCATTTCTATGAGCTATTTTAACTATAGAAGCTAAATCTGAAGCTACACCGTAGTAAGTTGGGTTTATTAAAAATATAGCTTTAGCGTCAGGATGTTTTCCTATTGCTCTTTCTACTTCTTCTACTGAAACTCCCATGGCAATTCCCAATTCCTCATTTATTTCAGGCTGTATATAGACTGGTATTGCCCCACTTAGTATTATCGCAGATGTAGCTGATTTATGAGCATTTCTAGGAATTATTATTTTATCTCCCGGTTCACACGCACTCATAATCATAGCTTGAACGGCAGCTGTCGTTCCATTTACTATAAAATACGCATGGTCTGCCCAATAAGCATCAGCTGCAAGCTCTTGAGCATCTTTTATTACTCCTATTGGATTGCATAGGTTATCTAGACATTTCATAGAGTTTACATCTATTTCTAAAACTCTACTTCCAACAAAATCTCTAAATTCAGAAAGTCCAACTCCATGCTTGTGTCCAGGAACATCAAAAGGTATCACATTTTTGCTATGATACTCTTTTAGAGCAGTAAATAAAGGAGTCATATTTTGATTTAATCTTTTCAATTATATTCTCATCTCCTCTTGTTTCACATTTGTAAACTTTAAAATTATTTTTAAGAAACTTACTGATTTTAATTTATAATATTTACTGCTAAAAATCAATATTTTTTTTGTTAGATTTACATATTTTACAGTTATTATTTCTAGGCTCTACGTGAACAGTTACACCTTTTATCTTTTCTATTTCTCTAATTATCTTCTCCTCTACATTATGTGCTATTTCATGTCCTTCATATACGCTAATTTCACTATCTACACATATTATTAAATCTACATATGCCATTGCGCCATGGCGTCTGCTTTTTAAACTTTTTACATTATAAACTCCATTTGTATTAAGAGCTAAATTAATCAACTTCTGTTCATCTTCTTTCTCTATTGAATAATCCATCAATTCATTTGCAGATATTTTTAAAATATCTAATCCTACTTTTAATACAAATAGAGAAACCAAAGTTCCCGCTATTGGGTCTAAAATTTTAAATCCGAGCATAGATCCTGCAATACCAATCAAAGCTCCTACAGTTGAAAGTGAATCAGACCTATGATGCCACGCATCAGCTTTTAAAGAAGGTGAATTTATTTTATTTGCAACTTTAATAGTTATATAGTACTGATATTCTTTGAATATTATAGATACAAAACCTATAATTAAAGGAAGAATCGTTGGAGTTTTTACTTTTTCTAGATTAAATAAAAGCTTTAAAGAATTAAACCCTATTTCAAACCCAACTACAATAAGTACTAATGACAAAACAAAAGCCATCAGTGTCTCTGCTCTTTCATGACCGTAGTTATGCTCTTTATCATGAGGTTTTTTAGATATAAAATTTCCAATCAACACTCCCAAAGATGTCACAATATCAGATGCTGAATGAATACCATCTGCAATCATAGCACTTGAATTTCCTACAATACCTGCTATTACCTTTATAATTGATAAAATAACATTTATAATTATTGATTTTATTGTTACATTTGTAGACTCATCATATCTTTCCATATATCTCCTCCATAAATTAATTTTTATAATCAATTACAAAACCCCTAAATCCATTATTTTTCTAAAAAAGAAATATATAAAGATAAGTGAATGCCTATGATAACTTTTGTAAAAAAACTTACTGAAATGTAATGAAAAATTTGTTAAAAACCTTCAATGTTTGAACGAAGTGAGTTTTGAAGGTTTAGGATTTTTCATTACATAAAGTTTAGTTTTTTCAAAAGTTATCTGAAATGAACATTCTTTTATATTTCTTTTAAAAACTTTTTAATTTAATGAGTTTTGCAATTACCTATTAATTTTCATTTAAATTATTATACCACTCTTTCTACAATTCTAAAAAACAAAAACCCCATATTATAATAATATGAGGTTTAAAAATTTTATTCTTCAGCTACTGCTATTAATCTGCTTTTACAGTCTATAAAGCAAAGCCAATATCCATAATCATCCCTTCTATTACTACAAGGAACAAAATGGCAAAATCCTGTATCCCCTTCATCTGGCTGTTCATTTTTTTTCCCAGGTATTCCGTATATATAATATTTTCTCTTTCCATCTTCACCGTATTTAATTCCAAATATATAGTGTCTGTATTTATAAGATAAAGACGTAATATCAGAATATAAAATACAATTTATATAATTTACATATCCTAAATAAGGCATGACATATCCACACATACTAATAGGACTTATATCTATTTTCCACCATCTAGTATATTCTATTTCCTCAATAAATGGTTTTATCTCTCTATATCTCTTTAAAAACTTTTTGAGTTTTCGTGGAACAAAATACATCTTCTCTTTATTATAATTGTAATTTCTCGATATGTCTTCTTGTATATTTTCTACTTTTATCTTTTCTTCTTTTTCTTCTTTTAAATATTCCTCTTCTTTTTTTTCTTCGTTTTTTTTTTCCTCTTTTTTATCTATATTTAGCACAATTACTTCTTCTTCTTTTCTTGGCAATTCTTCCTCTATCTCCAAATCAGGCTCATCTAAATTATCTTCTATAATATCTTCTTGATATAAATCATCATCTATTTCCAATTCATCTACATCATCTTCTATATTTTCTTCTTCTACATTTTCTTCTGCTGTGTATTCTTCTGCAAATATTATACTCTCATAATCTTGAACTTTTTTCCCTTTAAATCCAATTAGAGGTATTTTTTTCTCATAAGTCAATGCCACTGCCTTAATATCTAAATTTTGTTCATTAAAGCTAATTTTAAATTCACCTTTTCCGCTTTCATCTACTAATACTCTACCCACATCTTTAACAGTTAAATCATCTTCTACTATTACTACCCTATATCCTCCCCTAATGTATTTAACATTTTCAACATAAAGCATAAGATTTGCTCTATCATCTCTCATTTCTATTTTTGCAAATGCTTTAGGTGAAGTTTTTTCTTTTAATTTAAAAGATGAATCTTTTGATTCTAAAATAATATAATCTCTTCTATACCTTCTTTTCATTATTACCCCCCCATTTAAAATAAATCTATATTATAACATATATGTCATTAAGCAAAAAAAAAGTACTTCCTATTAAACTTAAGGAAGTACTTTTTCGTAAATTATATTAGATAAGTGTGCAAATTCATCTATTGAAAGTGTTTCTCCTCTTCTTTTTTCATCAATGCCAGCTTCTTTTAATACATCTTTAATTTCTTCTTTACTTAATTTAAGGTCATATGAACTCAATGCATTTAAAATAGTTTTTCTTCTTTTTGCAAAAGAAGCTTTAACTACTTTAAAAAATAAACTTTTATCTTTTAAATTGTATTTTGGACTTTTATGTGTTCTAAGTGCTATTACAGTAGATTCTACATTCGGTTGAGGTATAAACAAAGTTTTTGGAACTTTAGTTATTATATCAACATCACAGTAGTATTGAACTGCAACAGACAAAGCTCCATAATCCTTAGTTGAAGGATTTGCCTTCATTCTATCTGCTACTTCTTTTTGAACCATAACTACAATATCACTTACAGGTACATCTTCTTCTAAAAATTTCATAATTATAGGAGTTGTTATGTAATAAGGAAGATTTGCAACTAACTTTACAGGTCCCCCGTTTAATTTTTCTTCAACTAGCTTATTTACATCTACCTTTAGTATATCTTCATTTATAACTTCTATATTATCCCGATCTCCTAAAGTATCTTTAAGTATTGGTATTAAATTTTTATCTATTTCAACAGCTACTACTTTTTTTGCTATATTCGATATCTCTCTTGTTAAAGTACCAATACCAGGTCCTACTTCTATTACATAATCTCCATCACTTATTCTCGCTCCTTCAATTATCCTATTTATTATATTAGCATCTATTAAAAAATTTTGCCCTAACGATTTTGAAAATTTAAAATTGTATTTTTGAACAATCTCTTTTGTAATTTTAGGCGAAGAAAGTTTTTCCATAATATCGTCTCCTATTTGTTTATATTTTTAACTGCGTTTTCAAATTCTTCTCTAGTTACACCATAATTGTTAAGTCTATTTAAAAACTGCTTGGCGTTTCCATAGCCTATTCCTAAAATTTTACCTATTTTATCTCTTCTTTTAGAAGAATCTTCTCCTCCTATTAATCCATTTCTTATTAAATCCCTTTGAGAAAATTCACTTCTCTTATTTACACTTTCAGTTCTAACTTTAAGCAAAGCTGCTCTAATGCTTTCCACAGACGCATTTTCTATACCTATATCGTCTCCTTTTATAGCTTCTTCTCTAGGCAAAAATGCATGTTTACACCCTTTAACTTCATTTGCTATTTTCTTTCTTATTTTTTCTCCAGCAAAATCAGGATCAGTAAATATTATAACTCCTCTTCTTCTTTGAGCTTCTTTTATTCTATTCATTACTCCCTTAGGAAACCCAAAGCCACCTGTAGCTATAATTTCAGCGTCTACTGCTTTTTTTACTGCTGTTATATCATCTCTTCCTTCAACTACTATTATTTCCTTTATCAGATTAATCACCCCTAATATAAAATTACATTCTTAATATACTACAAAATTTACTAAAAACAAAGGCATATTATTGTTTTTAACAATATATGCCTTCTAAAATTTACTCTAAAACATACACTTTAAGTTTTTTCATTCCAAATTTTTTTGCCCTCGACAAACTATTCATATATATATCTATCTTGTTCCCTTTTATAGCTCCTCCTATATCTTCTGCTGTACAAACCATTTTCATATACGGTATGTATACTTTACTTCCCAATGGTATAACTTTAGGGTCTACTGCAATTACCCCTTTTCTCACAGTCGTACCCATATACGTTTTAGCGTATCCAGGATCATTAGGTCTTTTACCTGTACTCTCAAATCCAGCTGTATAAGCAGTTGCTGTAACAATTAAAACCTTTTTAAATCTCTTCACTTCACCCCTTGAAGTAACTATAAAGTTTTTAGTTCCTTTTTTTATTATTTCATTTTTAGGGCTAGTTATTATATTTTCTTTAACTAAAGTTTTACTGACTTCTTTTCCATCATTAAATACTACCTTATAATCCGCTTCTCTTTTTCCATTACGTCCTTCTTGAATTTTAACCATTTTGCCTATTTCCAAATTATCATCATACACAACTTCAACTTCAAAAGGTATTTCTTCAACTTTTTTTACTATTTTTTCCTCTACCTTGGTTATTTTTATTTCATCATTTCTTTTTAGTTTGTGATCTAAAGGAAAATTCAATTTATCAAGTTTTGAAATAGCTATATTTTCCTGTTTCAATAAATCTCTTACTGTATCTTGTGCTGTTATTACTTTTTTAGTCTGTCCATTTAGAACTAAATTAACTTCAAAAGCTCTTTTTACTGTTACATTAATATTGTCTTTTAATTTTGAATTTAGCCCGGGGAGAACTTTATCATTTTTTCCTAATTTTATATTTTTTTCTTCTAACAACTCTTTAACTGTTTTTGAAAAAGTACTTATGTTTTCTTTTTTATTATCGACCGTGAGTATTACCTTGCTATTTAAAGCATCGTATATTCCAACACACCCTAGAAATATTACTACAGATATTATTGTGATGTGTAATTTTCTCATTTTTAATAGTTCCATAAAGATCCCTCCTCATTTCAGAAAAGACCCCCCGCAAAGACTTGATACATTATATTTTATTTTTTTTTTATTGTCAAATAAAATTTTTTACATTTTTGGTATCCTCCTTTTTTAAAGCACACAAAAAAAATATATTACAAAATAGTGTAAATAATTCCTTAATAGGAATACTTTTTTTATTATTTCCCAATATTTTAGTATATATGCAGTAATTTCTCAAACAAAAATAAAGGCATGACTTCTATAGAATTTAGAAATCATGCCTAAATAGCCTTTTTATTGTTACCTACTTTTTAAGGACAAGTTCATTTTCTTGCCTTTATTTTATATTAAAAAGTCTTTTACCATTTTCCATTGTAACTTCACAAACTTTTTCGTAAGAAATTCCCTTCTCTATTGCTATTTTTTCTGCTACATATCTCACTAAAGATGGATCATTTCTCTTTCCTCTATGAGGATGAGGAGTAAGATACGGAGAATCCGTTTCTATAAGTAAATATTCTAGCGGAATTTCTCTTACTACTTCTTGTGTTTTTTTGTTGTTTTTAAATGTAACTGGTCCTGCTATTGATATTAAACATCCTAATTTTATATATTCTCTTGCGAGTTCTACATTTCCAGAATAACAGTGAAGTACACATCCTATATCTTTGTTTTTAGTATTCTTTATTATATCAAATGTATCTTGATGTGCATCTCTATCGTGAACTATTATCGGAAGTTTTAATTCATTTGCAAGTTCAATTTGTCTTTTAAACCATTTTTTTTGCAAATCCCTTGGAGAATTATCGTAATAATAATCAAGTCCTATTTCTCCTATTGCCACCACTTTTTCATTTTGTGCAAGTTCTCTTAAAACATTTATTGTATCTTCATCCATATCCTTAACATCATGTGGATGAACTCCAACTGCTGAATATATAAAATCGTATTTTTTAGAAAGTTCTACTGCTTTTAAAGAAGATGGTATATCTGCTCCTGGATTTAGTACGTATTTTATTCCTTCTTCCTTTATTTTTTTTATTACGTATTCTCTATCTTCTTTAAATCTGCCATCGCATAAATGTGCATGTGTATCAAATAACATATTTTTCACCTCTATCTCACTTCAGATCCACTAGGTATTCCTTCAACAGTTGGAAGTACTAATAAAGAATCATCGTCTGTTGCTGCTGATAAAATCATTCCCTGAGATTCTACTCCTCTTAATTTAACTGGTTTTAAGTTGCAAACAACTATTACTTGTTTTCCAACTAATTCATCTGGTTTGAAGTGTTTTGCTATTCCTGAAACTATCTGTCTTTCTTCACTTCCTATTTGAACTTTAAACACTAAAAGCTTGTCTGCTTTAGGATGTTTTTGAGCAGTTAATATTTTACCTACTCTAAGTTCTATTTTATCAAATTCATCTATTGTTATTTCTTCTTTGTGATTTATTTTTATTTCTTCTGCTGTTTCTTTATTTGAAAACATATCCTCAAGCTCCTTTACTTCTTTTTCTATATCTATTCTAGGGAATAAAACTTCTCCTTTTGAAACTTTAGTATTTTCTTTTATTTTTCCAAATTCATGAGTGCTTTCCCAAGTGAGAATTTCACTATTTGTATCTATTCCCAATTGCTTGTATATTTTGTTTGATGTTTCATTCATAAACGGACTTAATAAAACTGATACTATTCTTATTGATTCAGATAAATTGTAAAGTACTGTATCTAATTCGTCTTTTTTAGTTTCATCTTTAGCTAAAGCCCATGGCATAGTTTCATCTATATATTTATTAGTTCTTCTAACTACTTTAAATATTTCCTCTAATGCTTCACTAAATTGAAGTCTATCCATTGCATCTTCTACTTTTTTATGTACTTCTTTTGCTACATCTATTAATTCAGTGTGAACTCCACCCGCAAATTTAGAAGAAGGTATAAATCCATCTCTGTACTTTTCAATCATTGCCACAGTTCTACTTACTAAATTTCCTAAGTCATTTGCAAGATCTGAATTTATTCTAGTTAAAAAGTTTTTATTAGTATAGCTTCCATCTTGCCCAAATGTAAATTCTCTAAGTAAGAAATATTTAAGTGCATCTATTCCATATCTTTCAATCAAAGGCTCTGGATACACTATATTTCCTTTTGATTTTGACATTTTATCATCTGCAAATAATATCCAGCCATGGCCGTAAACTTTTTTAGGTAAAGGTAAATCAAGTGCCATAAGTATAGCAGGCCATATAATAGTGTGAAATCTTACTATTTCTTTTCCAACAATATGAACATCAGCTGGCCAATATTTTTTGTACTGACTATCATCTTCGCTTAAATATCCTAAAGCTGTAATATAATTACAAAGAGCATCAAGCCAAACATATACTACATGTTTATCGTCAAATGGAACCTTAATTCCCCAATCAAAAGTTGTACGTGAAACACATAAATCTTCAAGCCCTGCTTTTAAAAAGTTATTAAGCATTTCATTTTTTCTGGATTCAGGAAAACAAAAATCAGGATTTTCTTCAAAATACTCTATAAGTCTATCTTGATATTTAGACAATTTAAAGAAATAAGCTTCTTCTTTGGCTAAATATACTTCTCTCTTACAATCTGGGCATTTATTTCCTTCTAATAATTGAGTTTCAGTCCAAAAGCTCTCACAAGGTGTACAATACCATCCTTCGTAAGAACCTTTATATATATCTCCTTTATCGTAAAGCTTTTTAAATATTTTTTTAACTATTTCTTTATGTCTATCTTCTGTTGTTCTTATAAAATCATCATAAGATATATTCATAGTTTTCCAAAGTTCTTTTATTTCACCTACTATATTGTCTAAATACTCTTTTTCAGTTAATCCTTGTTTTTTAGCTGTTTTTTGTATTTTTTCTCCATGTTCATCAGTTCCAGTTAAAAATTTCACATCATATCCACAAAAACGCTTAAATCTAGCAATAGCATCTGCTGCAACAGTTGTATAAGTATGTCCTATATGAAGTCTTCCACTTGGATAATAAATTGGAGTTGTAACATAAAAAGTCCCTTTACTCATAATTTAATCCTCCTTTTATTTTTGTTTTATAAATTGATGATTTTTTCAATTATCTATTAATCTTTTTCTAACTTTGCATAACTAAAACATCTTTTCCTTCAAAAGCTATTCCTAACTCTATTATATTTTTTATTCCTCTATCCAATAAATCTAGTTTATAATTTTTATTCTTTATCTGATTTATAGCATTTTGAGCTGCTATTTCTAAATTTTCTTTATCATCTTTATCTACTTTTTTAAATTCCATAATTATACCAATTTTACTTTTATCCTTTGGAATTAAAGCTACATCATATCTTCCATATCCACTTTCTCTATTAGACTTAACCTCATAATCATCACAAAGAGCTACAAGCATTCCTAGTACAAAAGCATGATACACTTTTTCACTTTCATTTCCACCTGTATCAAAATAACTAATACTGCTTAATACAAATTCTTTTAGTATCTTTGAAAATGTTTTTATATCTCCATTTACTAAGCTTTTAAGCATAATATTAAATTTATCGTTATTTATACTTTCATCAAACCATGACATAATTATTTCTTCATACAAATATGCTACTTCTAAATTTGGAATTTTTAAATTGCAATAAGTTTTTCCTCTTTTAAACTCTTCATTCACTACCTTTAAATATCCACTAAAAAGCAAAAAACTCCACACATTTTCTGAACTCTTATCTATATCCTTCATAACTATATCTTCATTTATAGTTTTTACTATGTCTTTTCCTTTTATTAAATCCTCAAGATCTTTTTTTATAAATTCTCCCGATTTTGTAAGTATTATTTTAACTAAATCATTACTACTTGTATTTACCCAGTAAGGTCTATATCCTTTCTCATAATTATCTACATAATTTAATATCGACCATGGATTGTATATTACATTTTTTCCAAATATATATCCATTGTACCATTTTCTAACTTCATCCATTTCAGATTCTATATTATAGTATTTTAATATTTCTTTTACTTCATTTTCTAAAAATCCAAATTTATCGCTGTAGTGATTTTTTAATATTGTACATACCTTTAAATTATTAAGTCCTGAGAATATACTTTCTTTTGCTACTCTCAAAATTCCTGTAAGAACTCCCTTTTGCAAATATTCATTATCTTTAAGCACTGCACTTAAGAAAATTCTCATAAATTCTATTACTTTTCCATAATAATTATTTAAATATCCACTTTGAATTGGAACATCGTATTCATCTATCAAAACAACTGTTTTTTGCTTGTAATATTTAGCTAAATACTTACTTAAAACTTTTAAACTCTCTAAAAAATCTACATATTCCGCTTCACTTTCTAAGATACTTTTAAACTCTATTTTTTCATATTTATCTAAAATATCTTCTTCTAAAAGATATTTATGTTTAACAAATTCATTTCTTATTATTTTTTTTAATCCACTAAGACAATCTTCCCAATTAGAATATTTTATATCTTTAAAAGTAATATATATTACCGGATATTTTCCTTGCATATCCATTATTTCCTTATAATTATTTATTTTTAATTTTTCAAATAAATACCTATTGTCTTCATCACTTTTCTCAAAAAAATACTTGAGCATACTCATATTAAGCGTTTTACCAAAGCGTCTAGGTCTTGGAATAAGTATTACCTTAGATCCGTCATCTAGTATCTCTTTTATAAATAGGCTCTTATCTACATAATAATAATTTTCACTTATTAATTCTTTAAAATCACTTATGCCTATAGGTATTTTTCTCATATAATTCTCTCCTTATTTAAGTAAATACATAAAAATCTCGCCCCAGTATAGGGGCGAGATTATCTCGCGGTACCACCCTAATTTACCTAAAAATTAGGTATCTTAGTAGACTATAACGCGCCTAAACGTTTCACTCTAAAGAATGCTCTCTCAAATGAAAAGCTCCAGGACCATATTCAATAAAGCTCTCAACGCTAGCTTTCACCTAATCTAGCTCTCTGTAGAAGATTACTTTATCTACTCTTCCCTTCACAGCTTTAAATATTAATTCTATTTTAACCAAAATTTTATATAATTATTCTTTCAATGTCAAGGCAAAACAGGGGGGAAATATAAATTTAATATTTAGGAGAAAATACCTTATCTATGTCATTTACAATACTTAAATCTACCTCTTTATTAATTCCCATTTCTTTCAAAATACTTATAGCTTTTTCATGACTTAAAGGTTTTCTATACGGTCTATCTTCTGTTAGAGCTTGATATATATCAAGACATGTCATCAATCTCGAATTAAAATCTAAATCTTTATAGTTAAGCCCATTAGGATATCCCTTTCCATTTAATTTTTCATGATGATTTGATGCCCATTTAGTTATTTCCTCAAATCCTTTAATATCTTTTAAACATACTTTTGTATAATAAGAGTGTTTTTTTATTAATGAAAATTCTTCATCGCTCAACTTTCCAGGTTTATCTAATATAGAATTGGATATTGCAAGTTTTCCTATATCATGAAGTTTAGCAGATATTATGAGCTTTATTTTTTCATCATGTGAAAATTCATAGTTATCAGCCATAATAGACACTTTTTGAGAAAGTTCACAGCTGTGTTTTTGTGTAAATTTAGATTTACTATCTATAATTTTAGAAAAAATGTTCATCATTCTGAGAATTTCATCGAAACTCAAATCCTGTTCATAATTAGGAATTTCTCTTTTAAGTTGATTTTTTATGTTTTCATTTTTTAATGATATCCAAAAAGAATCCGAATTGGCAATTTTCAAAAATGCATCTACGACAGCTTTAGAAAATCTTTTATCTTTTTCACTTTTTACATATTCTATTATTTTATTTTTCTTATTTATATCAACATTTTCGTAATTAAAAGTAAAATCAACGTAATCTGCAAATCCTATTAATTGAGCCATAATAGGAATTTCTTCTCCTTTTAATCCAAAAAACCCTTTTCCATCATATGTTTCATGATGATATTTTATTATATTTTTAGGATTAGTGAGAAATGGAAAGCTCTTTATATTATTTTCCCCAATAATACAGTGATCCTTAAATGATTCTTCTATGTGAAAATTTTTAAAATTGCCAAACTCGACATTATTATCTAACAGCGTTTGTGTTAATCCATTATCGTGAAGTATGGATAGCGATAAAATATCTATTTGTTCTTTATTATTTAAATTGAATTCTTTTGCTAATTTAAAAGCTATATACCCAACTCTCTTTGAATGATTAGTCGTCACTGATAACATATCCATTTCGACAAAATCCAAAGCTGTCGATATAGATATTAAAAAATCATTGAAATTAAAAATCATACGCTCCCCCCCATTTTATAAATCTCACTAGGTTATTAGTTTTATTAAAATTTATAAATTACATTAAAAATTTTAATAAAACTATTTATCAGTCAATGTTAAACATCTACTCTGACCGGGTGTAACCCTACACCCTCTATCCCCTCTGCAAATGCTTTGGGGAATACTTTTTTTACTATTTGATAAGCTCCATTTAAGTCTGCATTAATTAATATCCCTTTATTTGATTTAAACAAACCTCTCTTAATCCTTCTTTTTTTATTGTAATTTTCTTTTATAGGTAATTCATTGTCTAAAAAGCTAGTACCACTTGTATAACTTTCTTCTGTTAGAATAACATTTATTCCAACATTTTCAGCTTTATATTGTATCATTTCTATAAATCTTTGATGTGGTATACCTACAAATGACTGATTAACTTTTTTACTTAATTTACTTTCTCTTTTCCAATCTTTATTAGTACCAATTACAATAGTGTTACAATTTAAACTTAAAGTATAATCAATCACCATTTTACTAGCTTTATGGAGATAGTCTATGACCTTGTTATTTCTTTTAATAGTTAGTTTATTCATTCTATTAGTTAAATCTATCCCATTCATTCTTTTTGCAACTTTCTTAAAATGAGATAGTTTTTTATTATAGTATTGATTTATTGATTTTAGACTCTTACCATCGACAATAATAGGTTTAGCACCTACATTGTTACAAATGGTTGCTAGATTATCTATTCCAATATCAATACCTATATATCTTCTATTATCAACTTTTGGTTCTTTTATGTCAATTCTATATACCACTTCTATTATAAAATGTTTATTTCTAGGTAAAATTCTTACTTGTTGCAATTTGTTAAGTTTAGTTTTTAAGGTAAAACCGTTGAAACTCTTAGGAAATTTAATCACACCATCTTTTATTTTACAATTGTTGTTAGTTAATATAAGAATGTTTCTTCCATTTTTCTTTAAATATTTTGGAAGTTTAGGTCTACCAGTATACTTATCTTTATTTTTATTCCATTTTTTAATAGATTCAAAAAATGATTTCCAATTCTTTTCTAGTAGTCTTAAACATTGTTGAGCTGACTGTGCAACTGGCATATTTCTATAATCATAATCCATTCCATCTTGTTTTAATAGTTTATCTAATTTAGTATAATTTATAAATTCTCCATTTTTACAAAATTGTTGTCTAATTTGATAATTTGCAAAATTATATAAATTCTTAGACATAAAGCAAAAATTATCTAACATATCATAATACTTATTGTTTTGTCTAATAATATGCTTTTCTACCCTTCGCACTATCATTTTCTCACCTTGCTTTTTTTTCTTTCTTTTATAAAGCCGTTAACTTTCTCTCTCTTCTAATATTGCCTTTATTCTTTTACCTTTTCTTTTATTATACATTCTTATTGAATAACCTATAAACACTATCCTTATCATAATCATATCTACCATTAGATAAAGTTGTAGTTTTTATAATACCTTATTTAACATATTTTGTTAAGATCGGTCTTGGAAAATGTTTTTTATTAAATTTTTTAATATTTATTATGTATTTTAGCAATATCACTTCTCATATTATTATAATCAAACAAAACAAGATAGGACTTTAGTCCTATCTTGTTTTGTTATCTTTCATTTTTACTTCTATTGCGTTTTTGTCTGTTACTTTGTCTTTCTTCTAAATTATTTTTTCCTTCAAATTCACTACCAAATTCAAATCCCATTTTTTGTGCTATTTTTTTAGCTTTATTTTTTGCATTTTTCTTTTTACCCATTTTAATTACCCCTTTTTTTATTTTTCATTATTCAGTTTTCATTTTTATTTTGTGAAAAAGTTTAATTTTAATTCTAGGAAATGAGTGGAATATATTTAATTAAATATAATATTGCATATAAATACAGATGCAATCACTCCTGCCATATGACTAATTAATGCACATACTAGTGTATATCTTATATTTTTTATTTTTAAATTTCCATAATAAATTGCCATTGTATAAAATATGGTCTCCGAAGAACCTACTATTGTTGCTCCCATCTTCTCTTTTATACTGTCTATTCCTACTCTCGATATTATATCTTTATATATAGCAAGCGTTCCACTTCCAGATAGTGGTTTAATTATTATTAGGGATAATAATTCTTTGGGTATACTAAATATTTTAAGTACAGGGTAAAAAAGTCCTTCTAATATCTCTATGCCATAACCAACTTTAAATATTCCAATTGCTAAAAATATTCCAAATATGTACGGTGCTATTTTATAAGTAGTTTTTATTCCATCAAATGCTCCTCTTATAAAGCTTTCGTATATATCTATTCCTTTTAATTTTCCATATGTAATTATTGTCAATATAATAATTGGTATCAGTATATTAGAAAATATATCCAAATCAAAATCTCCTTTCTAATAACTTACAAGAAATTACACCTATTATAGTAGATATAGCTGTTGCAAATAGAGTTGTAATTATTATTTCATTTGGATTTGTAGCTCCTTCATCCATTCTTATCTTAAGTACTGTAAATGGCACTAATTGAACTGAGGACATATTTATAACTAAAAACATAATCATATCATTTGTTGCAGTATTTTTTTGTTTATTGATTTTTTGAAGTTCTTCCATGGCTTTAAGTCCAAATGCCGTAGCTCCATTAGAAGCTCCTAATATATTAAGAGACATATTCATTAAAATATAAGAAAGTGCTTTGCTATTTTTAGGAATAGAAGGAAATATTATTTTCATAACTCCATATAAATATTTCCCTATTCTATCGACAAGTCCTGATTCTTTTGCTATGTTCATAATTCCCATCCAAAGTGTCATTATTCCTATAAGACTTATTACAAATTCTACTCCTTTTGATGTTTCAGTCATTATCACTTTATTTAATTCATCAAGTCTTCCCATAAATATACTATTTATTATTCCAATAGATAGCATATAAAACCATATTTTATTCATAAAAAACCCTCCTCATTAATTTTATGAGAAGGGTTTATCTAATATTATATAATTTCTTTTATTTTTAAAAGTATATCTTTAAAGTTATTAAACTCTATAAAATCTATATTTTCTTCTTTTAAGTGATTTGCTAGTTCTCCTTTTGCAAATATATAATCCCCAAGTTTTGCTGCACATCTATCTGAATATCCATCTCCTATATATATAATCTTTTTATTTTCTATATTTACATTAGTTATTATATTGCGTTTACAGTTACCACATTTTTTACAATCTTCATTTACATTTGGATAAAATCCCATCAATTTTTTTCCTTCAAATTGAAGCATATTCGAAAAGCAAATAACCCCTATTATTTCATTTTCTTCCAGTATGGTTTCTATATTAAAATCAAATCCATCACTTACTATATAGAATTCTATCACTTTCTCTTTTATATACTCCATAAATTCTTTAAAATAAGGGTCTATTTTTATATTTTTTATAAATTCTCTTAATTTATGTTCATCTGTATCTATCATTTCAAGTATTTTTTGACTTACTTCTGATCCACTGCATTTTCCACAAATCCACATTTCGTCAAGTTTTCTCCAATCCCCTACTGAAAACTCATCTGCCATGGCGTTGACAGTATCATTTAATGTTATAGTTCCATCAAAATCACATATTATAATGTATTCCACGATTTCTCCGTTGACTTAAATCTAATAAAACCTATTGCAAAGCTTCTTTATAAGTCAACAAATTTCACCCCCTAGTTTTTTTAGTTGCTTTACATTTTTGCATTAATTATATCAAAAAATAGATTTAATTAAAATAATTTTAAAAACATTGTTAAATTTTTAATATTTATAATATTATTGTTAAGTGTTCAAAATACTGATACAATTTAAAAAGGAAATACAGAGAAAAGGATGGTAAACTATGAGAAATTTAACTTTACTTACTGATTTATATCAATTGACCATGATGAACGGTTATTTTCAAGAAAATATCCACGAAGATATTGTTGTATTTGATATGTTTTTTAGAAAAAATCCTTGTAATGGCGGATATACTATTGTATGTGGAATAGAACAACTGGTAGATTATATAAATAACTTAAAATTTAAAGATGAAGATATAAAATACCTCGAAAGCCTTAACTTGTTTTCAAAAAATTTTTTAGATTTCTTAAGAGATTTTAAATTTACAGGAGATATATATTCTGTAGAAGAAGGATCTGTAATGTTTCCAAATGAACCTATAATAAGAGTTAAAGCTCCTCTTTATCAAGCACAACTTATAGAAACTACACTTTTAAATATAATAAATTTTCAATCTTTAATTGCAACTAAAGCTTCTCGTGTGTGTTTTGCAGCACAAGGAAATCCTGTTCTTGAATTTGGATTAAGACGAGCTCAAGGACCTGATGCTGGAATTTACGGAGCTAGAGCTGCTATTATAGGAGGATGCAGCGGAACTGCAAATGTGCTTGCAGGTAAAATGTTTAATATACCTATAGTTGGAACTCACGCTCACAGTTGGGTTCAAAAATTTGATTCTGAAATAGAAAGTTTTAGAGCATACGCTAATGTATATCCAAATAAAGCTCTTTTATTAGTCGACACATATGATGTTTTAAACAGTGGTGTTCCAAATGCTATTAAAGTTTTCAATGAACTCAAAGAAAAAGGATACAAACCATTGGGAATTAGAATAGATTCAGGTGATCTTGAATACGTTTCAAAAGAAGCTAGAAAAATGCTAGATAATGCTGGTTTTGAAGATGTATCCATTGTTGCATCTAATGATTTAGATGAATACAAAATATTAAATCTCAAAAGCTTAGGTGCAAAAATAAATAGCTGGGGAGTTGGAACAAAACTTATTACTTCAAGCGATTGTCCAGCTTTAGGCGGTGTTTACAAACTATGCGCATCTGAAGAAAACGGAAAATTAGTTCCTAAAATAAAAATATCAGAAGATCCTGAAAAAATAACAAATCCAGGATATAAAAAAGTAATAAGAATATACAATAAACACAATAAAGCCGAAGCTGATTTAATACTACTACACGATGAAGTTATAGATACAAATAAAAATCTCACTGTATTCCATCCAATATATACATGGAAGAAAAAAACATTTAAAGAGTACTATGTTAAAGAACTATTAAAACCTTTATTCTTAAATGGCAAATGCTTACACGAAAGAAAAAGTGTAATGGATATTAGAGAATACACTAAAAATGAACTCAATACTTTATGGCCTCAATATAGAAGAATAGATTCTCCCGAAGAATACAAAGTCGACCTCTCAAAAAAACTTTGGGAACTAAAAACTAATATGCTAAATGAAAAAAAACAAAAATAATTATACAATAAGGCTTGTAACAGTTAAATATTAACTATTACAAGCCTTCTATATCAACTATACATTATCAGCTGTTTTAAATTCATTTTCTATGTATTTTTCTGCCATTACCGAAGCTATAGCCCCATCTCCAGCTGCAGTAACAACTTGTCTTAAAATTTTATCTCTGCAATCTCCTGCTGCAAATACACCAGGTATATTTGTTCTCATATTAGAATCTGTAACAATATATCCATGTTTCATTTCTAGTTTATCTTCAAATAATTTTGTCTGAGGAGCAAATCCTATGAATATAAATACTCCAAAAGTTCCATCATCTTCATCTGCAAAATATTCTGTTATTTCACCAGTTTTATTGTTTAGAAGAACCATAGATTCTAATATTCCATCACCTTTTAACTCTTTTATTTCTACATTCCACATTATTTCAACTTTTTCATGATTTAATACTTTTTCTTGTATAGACTTAGCTGCAGTAAGTTGAGAACTTCTCGATAGTATAGTTACCTTTCTGGCAAATTTCGTTAAAAACATAGCTTCTTCACATGCAGAATCTCCTCCGCCAACTACAAATACTTCTAAATCTGTAAAAAATGATCCATCACAAGTAGCACAATAAGATACTCCTTTTCCTGTAAGTTCTTTTTCTCCAGGAACATTTAGTTTTCTAGGACTTGCTCCAGTTGCTATAATTACAGCTTTTGCCTTGTATTCTCCCTTTTCTCCTTTTAAAATTTTTATTTTTTCATCTAATTCAATTTTTGTAATTTTATCCTTTATTCTTTTTGCTCCAAATTCATCACATTGTTCAACCATTCTAGCAATTAAACTCGGTCCAGTAGCATTTTGAATTGAGCCTGGATAATTTGCTACCTCATCTGTAGTAACTATTTGTCCCCCTGTCTTATCCTTTTCTATTATAAGAGTGTTCATTTTTGCTCTAGCTCCATAGAGCCCTGCTGAAAGTCCTGCTGGACCTGCTCCTATTACTATTAAATCATATTCCATATTATCTACCCCTTTTCTATGTTAAATTTTTTCTTTTTTAAGCTCTTTAAGTAATGAAAAACACCCCAAAATCATTATTATCGCAAATGGAAAAGCTGCAGCTATTGATGCTGTTTGCAGTGTTTTTAGTCCCCCTCCAAGAAGCAATACAATAGCCATAAGAGATTGAACAATACCCCAAATTACTTTTTTTCTTGTACTTGGATTTAAGTCTCCATTTGAGGACATCATTCCAAGAACAAATGTCGCTGAATTTGCAGATGTAACAAAAAATGTACACAATAATATTACTGCTATAAATGATATTGTCATTCCCAAAGGGTATTTATTCATTACAACAAAAAATGCAGTTTCTGTAACTTTAATTGCTTCTTTAGCTATTTCTTCACCAAGATTTATACCTAAAGTTCCAAACACAGCAAACCACAAAAAACTTCCAAGTGTTGGAACCAAAAGAACTCCTATGACAAACTCTCTTATAGTCCTACCTTTTGAAATACGGGCTATAAATGTCCCAACAAACGGAGCCCAAGCAATCCACCATGCCCAATAAAACAATGTCCAAGTTCCTAACCATGAATTATCCCCAAAGGCCTCAATTCTAAAACTATCCACTATAAAGTTATCTAAATAAAGTCCAACTCCATTGATGAAAAAATTTATTATTTTTACGGTAGGTCCCAAAAAAAACGCTAAAACCATCAACATAAACGCTATACCTAAATTGAGATTTGATAAGAACTTAATCCCCTTGTCAAGACCTGTAACTGCTGTAAATATAAATAAAAATGTAACTATAACTATAATAGTAATTTTAGAAACCGTATTAATTGAAATGCCAAAAAGATAGTTAAGACCACTATTTATTTGAATTGTCCCAAGTCCAAGAGAAGTTGCAACACCTGCAACAGTTGCAAATATTGCTAATATGTCTATACATTTTCCTATAGGTCCATTTACTCCTTTTTTGCCTAATATAGGAATAAAAATATTGCTAATAAGCCCTGAAGTGTTCTTCCTAAATTGAAAATAAGCAAGAGCCAATGCCAAAATACTGTAATTTGCCCAAGGATGAAATCCCCAGTGAAAAAAAGAAGTTTTAATGGCAAGATTAGCTGCCTGAGAAGTACCCCCCTCAGCCATTCCCATAGGCGGATTTATAAAATGATTAAGAGGTTCTGCAACTCCCCAAAAAACAAGTCCTATACCCATACCTGCACTAAATAACATTGCAAACCACGAAACATAACTGTATTCAGGCTGTGAATCATCTGCTCCAAGCCTAATTTTTCCGTATTTACTGCAAGCTAATGCTATTACAAATACTACAAAGAAAAACATTGATAAAAGGTACATCCACCCAAAAGTATCACGCAAAAATACATACAATCCATTTGACGCTTTTCTAAATCCATCTAGAGAAACCAATCCCCAAATAACTATCGCAAATACAATAATTAACGATATATAAAATACTTTATCGTTCTTTTTTTCTTTGATATAAGTATTCCCATCACCCAAAATTACTCCCCCTCTATACTTAACTCATATAATTACAACTCCGCTATCAAATCTCCATTTCCATTTATAAATTTTTCTACATTTGTAAGTTAATTTCCTTCTTTAATCTTATATATTAACTCTTTGGAATTTTTATTTCGTCGCAGTGATATATATTTAACAAACGCTTTTTTAAAAAGGAGTGATAGTTTCTATCACTCCTTTGCTTTTTAATTGTTAAATTTACAGAATTCTTCCCTTATATTTTTCATTTCTTCTATGATTTCATCTACATCAAGAACCATTTCCATCATTCCAATCTGATCTTCATAAACAGATTCATCTACTTCCCCCTTAAATTCTGGTTCTACTGCATGATATACTCTAAGTCCAAGTTCAACACCTGCAAGCGGACCTGCAAAAGTTGGATCTCCTGCAGTTACTGTTTCTGCTGCAAGACCTGCAGCTTCAGCTTCAGCGGCACCTAGAATAACAACTACATTTTCAGCTCCATATTTTTCAGTTAAATCTTTAACTCTTTGTTGATTTTCTAGGTCCATAGCTCCTGCAGCAGTTCAGACAAAACACTCTGTTGATGAAAAAACTACTTCAGCTCCAGTACCTTTAAGGCATTCTTCTATTGCTGGACCTGGTATCCCATCTCGGTCACCAATAATGATGACTTTTTTACCATCATATAATCCCATAATCATACACCCTTTCTTTGTTTATTTTTTATTTATATTTTAACTTTATAAACAGTTTGATCTTTAGCATCATCAGTTAATGCATCTAAAGCAACCCCAACCCTATGATATCTCAATTTCCATTGTTCTTCTTTGCTTGTAGATGGATCTCCCAATGGATAAGGTATTGAAATTGTTGGCACTATCTTATTTGATCCCACAGTTTTAGCAACTGGTATTAAATTAGCCATTTGAACAACTGGTATTCCAGCTCTTTCTATTTCCTTTACTATTGTTGCACCGCAACGTGTACAAGTACCTCATGTAGAAGATAATATAACTGCATCTACACCTTCTTTTTTAAAATATTCTACCATTTCTTTCCCCATTCTCGAAGCCTCTGCTTGAGTAGTTCCAGTACCAACAGTTGTATAGAAAAACTCATGAAGTTTGCCAATTTTTCCTTCTCTCTCATAAGCTCTCAATACATCTATCGGAACTATAATATTAGGATCAGCATCAGCAGCAGCTGGATCAAATCCCGCATGTATTGTTTTAAATACTCCAGCTTCTAATCTTTCCATCCCTTTTATACTATATCTTCCCCATCTAGTTGCAGAAGCAGATTGTATTTTATCTGGATTATCAACTGGTACTATACCACCAGTAGTTGCAAAAGCTATAGTCGCCTTACTTAAATCTTTTATTGGTTCTGCTATTTTTACTCTATCTAATTTAGGAATAGGTAACTCAGTTTTAAACTTTTCTCCGTTTATTTTTTTAAGAAGCATTTCAACAACACGCTCATAAGCAGGCTTAGCATCTTCTAACCAATATTGATGTCTAATTCCCCTTAAAAAATATCCTTCTTCTTCAGCTGTCCCTAATTTTTCACCGTTTAATATCTTATTTGCATATGTAGCTATTTTCTTTATATCTTTTCTCATCGCAGCAGCACTTTTTCCGCCTGGGAATATTATTACATCCTTTTTAAACATTTCAACTCCTGGATTTTCTATATGCATAGAAGATATGACAGGAACGTTAAATTTCTCTTTTACGGCTTTACATATAACCCCACAAGCATTTCCGTATCTACCCGCTTGAAATGCCGGCCCAGCAATAAATATATCGAATTCTTTATCTTCTAAAAATCCTAATATTGTATTTACCGCTTCTTCTTCATTAGATCCCATAAAATTATCTCCACATATAATAGTATGTGTAACCTGTGCATCTAATTGTTTATTAAATTCCATAGCAGGTCCCACTAAACCCTCTCTAATTTCAGGGGCAAAATCAGCTTTATCTTCTCCACCAATTTGCCCAAAAAACTGATTTACATAAATTATAGCTTTCTTCATCTTTATACCCCCCTAAAATTCTTTCATTGTCTTTGGAGACCACCCAACAACTTGATCACCACAAAACATCGAGTTGTTTTCCATTATTATAGATCCATCTTCCCTCACAGATGGTCCTAATACTTCATCATGCGCCCATCCACCAGATAATCCATCTCTTGCTAAAGACTTAAGTTCTCCTATTACAGTTTCCATTGGAGAAAGCTCTATTAATTCTGACACATTACCACAAGAAACTATAGCATCGGCTTTCTCATCAAGTGTAACTAAAGGTTGAGATTGCCCATCTCTACCTGTACACTCATTTGTAAGTCCAACTGTTTTAATTCCTTCATTCTCAAGCGCTACTATACAAGCTATAAAATCTGCATCTGGATTTCCGTACCCTTCTTCAGCAACTATCGCCGCATCTGCACCTAATGATTTTGCAATTTGAGATACAAATAAAGCCGATCTCTCTTTTTGATCTAGGGCAACATTTAAATTCGATGCTATTATTCCTAAAAAATTAATTGTTTTTCCATGTTCTTTGTATAACCTTTTAATAACTGGGAAGTTTTGAAAATCATATGTTGACCACTTAGATGAAGAAGGCATAAAACTTCCAGAAATAAATGCTCCATCTAGTACTTCATTTGGATGCATAAAAGTCGGTACAAAATGATTCATATCCCATCCGTAAACCAAATCATTATATCCCATTTCTTCCATTTGAGATTGACATTGCATAACAAATACTACACTTGGTAAATCGTTTACCTCTTTTGCACGCTTAGTTATTGGTTCTAATTCATACGTTTCTATTTCTTCTGGCTCTAATTCTTTCACTGCATTACCTATGTATTCAGCAAGTCTCATACCCGCCCATCTTAAAGCACGATTTTTCTTTTGTTGTTCTCTTTTTTCAAAATCTTCATCAGTATCTGCAACTAAAACTATATTTTTAAGTTGTGAAAAATAAGTATATTTAGCTCCTTCACCACTCATATCTATTAATCCATCTTGAAAACCACCCCAATGTTTTCCAACAACTAATACACTACATCCTTTCAATGCATGCGTTCTTCCATTGCCAGCTTTTACAACATCACCTGTAACTCCTGGAAATAAAGGATCTCCATTTAGTTTAACTCTCGGTTCAATTGCTTCTTTAACCGGAACTAAGCGAACGTTTTCCCCAGGTTTAACAATTTTTATATCTGCTTCAATAATATGTTCATCTTCCTTGACAAAAGCCAATGCCTCTTCTTTATTAATTGTCAAAATTCCATTTTCATAAAAAGTTTTATCTCCAAATACAATATCTTTAACATAAAAATTACCTATTTCTAATTTCACCACTTAACACTCCTTTCATTTTAATAATACCGTTCAGAATATTCAATAATATGTTAATTGATTAACTTGTAATCATGATAACATAATCATGATTACTTTTCAATCATGATTATAAATTTTATTTATAAAACTTTTCGACATTATAAAATATATTTATACCTTTTATGAATTTTTATAATTATATTATATTTCAACTGTTTATTTTGTTTAATTTTTATTAATATTGTATATTTTTGTTGCAACTTATTATTTTTGCATATTATTATCTATTATAGTATTATTTTAATGAGGTGAAATGATAATGGAAGGTAAAAAACTAAAAAGAAATAGAATGTTGACTTGTTTTATAGATGCAGCAACTGAAATCATCGAAAAAGAAGGAATTAATGGAGTTACTATTAGAAAAGTTGCAAGTATATCTGGTTATAATAGTGCGACTATATACAATTATTTTGAAAATCTAAATCACTTAATATTTTTAGCTTCAATGAAATTTATCAGACCATATACAGAAAATTTATCTAATTATATTAAAGACTCAAAAAATGCATTAGATAAAACACTATCAGTATGGGAATGCTTTTGTCATTACTCATTTAAAAATCCAGAAATATATTATTTTATTTTCTTTACTAAATTGAATAATTCTATAAACAACTACATAAAAGAATATTACGAAATATATCCCCAAGAATTGATTTCCTCAAATCAAAATATTACAACAATGCTATTAAAGCACAATATTTACGACCGTTCTCTTATATTATTAGAAGAATGTGTTAAAGAAGGATTTATAAATAAAAAAGATATTTTTGAAATAAACGAAATGTTCATGTTCATCTATAAAGGCATGTTATCTAAAATTATGGAAAAAGAGATTGATGATTCCATTGACAATTTAGTTAGTAAAACAATAAAGTATATTAAAATTTGTTTTAATGGTTATCTCGACAACCAATTCCAATGCAAGTTATCTTAAATGAGCTTGCATTTTTTTCATTCCATAACTTCCCTTGTTATTATTAAAAAAAATGAAAAAACTATATATATAATTATATATTATAAAAATCTACAATATACTCTACTAATTGACAAATATTTATATTAAAATAAAACTATATAATTTTATTTTAATATAGCTTGAGAAAGGAAGTTTTTATATGAAAAAAAGATGCGTAGTTTTTGTAACAATAGTTGTTATAGCTCTTGAACTTTTAATAGGTTGCACTAATCAATCAATTAAAAAAACAGTTGAAAAACCAGCAGTAACTGAAAAACCTAAAATACAAAATGAAAATATTTTTTACGTCAAACCAGCGGAATTAAATGTAAGAGAAAATCCTTCTAAAAAATCAAGTGTTTTAGACAAACTAAAAAAATTCAATAAAGTAGTAGTTTTAGAAGAATATAAAGAAAAAAACGAAAATGAAGAAGTTATATCAATTTGGTATAAGGTGAAATTTACAAACGAACAAAATGAAGAAAAAACAGGATGGATATCTTCTGATTATGTCGTAAAAACTAGAGAAGAAATTTTAGATGAAAATTTAAAGGGAATTGATTTGTCACCTCTTAAAAAAACATCTGAATACACCAATAATAAGAGAATAAATGTAAGGGGAATTTATGTAACTATTAATTCTGCAATAGGTAAAAGATTAGAAAAACTCATAGAGCTTTCTAAAAACAGTGAAATTAATACATTTGTGATAGATGTAAAAGATGACTATGGTAAAATGCTATTTAAAACAAATGCTGCTCAAAAATATGCTCCAAATGCCAACGAAGGAGCTCTTTCAAAGGAAGATATGAAGAATTTAATTAAAAAATTAAAAGAAAACAACATATATTTAATAGCTAGAATTGTAACATTTAAAGATCCTACTTATACAGAGTATTATCCTGAAAGAGCAATCATCGATAAGAGAACAGGTAAAACTTTTGTAAGTAAAGATAAGTTAAAATGGGCATCTCCTCACGATAGAAATCTTTGGGAATATGATGCTTCGGTAGCTAAAGAAGCAGCTCAAATAGGGTTTAATGAAATTCAATTTGACTATGTTAGATTCCCTGCATCAAATGGCGGAAAATTAGATAAAATATTAGATTACAGAAACTCCAACAACGATGTAAGTAAAGCTCAAACAATTCAAAGCTTTTTAAAGTATGCAAGGAAAATTCTCTCTGAAGAAAATGTTTATATCAGTGCTGATATATTCGGTCTTGTAAGTTCTGTTACAGATGATATGGGTCTTGGTCAATACTGGGAAGCTATAAGTAATGTTGTAGATTATATATGTCCTATGATGTATCCAAGCCATTATGGGTATACTGTTTACGGTCTTGATGTTCCCGATGCTCATCCTTATGAAACAGTTTTTCAAAGCGCAAAGGATTCAATTAAAAGAAATAAAAATATAGATACTCCTGCTACTATTAGGCCATGGATTCAAGATTTTACTGCAACTTGGATTAGAGGTCATATAAAATACGGTGAAAACGAAGTTAAAGCTCAAATAAAAGCTCTAAAAGACAACGGAATAAATGAATATATATTATGGAATGCAGGAAATAAATACAGCTTTGAATAATCGGAGGGATATTTATGAAAAATAAAATTTTTATATTTTTACTAATAATATCATTTATAATGACAGGTTGTACAAAAAAGGCTTCAAATGAAGCCTTAAAAGAACCTAAAATTAATGAAAAAAAAGAAGAATTAAAAAATAATATAGATTACAAAAAAATAAAACCCAACGAGCTTGGAAAAATAATGATACTTATGTATCACAACATTGGTGAAAAAGAGTCAACATGGACAAGAACTCCTGATAACTTCAAAAAAGATTTGAATACTTTATACGAAAAAGGATACCGAGCTATAAGTCTTACAGATTATGTGAATGGAAACATAAATACCCCTGCTGGATTTACTCCTGTTGTTATAACATTTGATGATGGAAATGAAAATAATTTTAGAGTTTTTGAAGAAAATGGAATAATAAAAATCGATCCAAACTGTGCCGTTGGAATATTAGAAGAATTTAAAAAGTCTCATCCAGATTTTAATACAACAGCTACATTTTTCTTAAATTCTAATATATTCAATCAACCCGAATACGTAGAATATAAACTTAAATTTTTAATAAAAAACGGATACGACATAGGAAATCATACATTAAATCATACAGATCTTTCTAAAGTAGATAAACTTAAAATACAAAATGCAATAGGAAAAGAAATAGAACTTATAAAAAAATATATACCTAATTATTGTATAAATACTTTAGCTTTGCCATTTGGAGGCAAACCTAAAGGAGAAAATTACATTTATACAGTTAAAGGAAATTATAATTCTATACAATATGAAAATAAAGCTGTATTATTAGTAGGATGGGATCCATATAAATCCCCTTACCATAAAAATTTCAATCCTTCTAAAATTCACAGAGTAAGAGCAAGTGAAATAAATGTAGATGGAGTTGGAATGTACGACTGGATAAAAAAATTCGATGAAGGGAAAGAAGTTAAATTTATAAGCGATGGAAATAGTTCTACTATAGTTATCCCAGAAAATTATAAAGATGTAATAAATCAAAATATATCTGATAAAAAAATAATTACTTATTAAAAAAAGTCTTGTAATAAAATTTTATTACAAGACTTTTTTATGCAAATTAACTATTGGTGACCCCTAGGGGATTCGAACCCCTGTTACCGCCGTGAAAGGGCGGTGTCTTAACCACTTGACCAAGGGGCCATTTTTGGCTCCAAGGGTGGGACTCGAACCCACAGCCTATCGGTTAACAGCCGAGTGCTCCACCATTGAGCTACCTTGGAACATAAAAAAACGTGGCTACGTCCTACTCTCCCAGGAGGTCTCCCTCCAAGTACCATCGGCGCTGAGGAGCTTAACTTCTGTGTTCGGAATGGGAACAGGTGTATCCTCCTCGCTATTGTAACCACATAATCTTTATTTTTTCATACTTTCAAAACTGCACAGATTTATTGGTCAAGTCCTCGACCTATTAGTATCCATCAGCTGAACTCATTACTGAGCTTACACCTTGGACCTATCTACC
>NZ_FQXH01000021.1 GCF_900129915.1 Tepidibacter thalassicus DSM 15285 | reverse complement strand
CATAGTCTGCTTTATATTTTACTTTCCCTATTTTTTCAAGATTAACAACATCTTCTTTAAAGTATATTTTGTCATATCTTGAATAAAATTTAGGTTCCGATTTTTTCTTGCTCTTGAATTTAGGAAAACCACTACCATTAAAAAAGTTTTCGTATGCTTTATCTAAATCTCTAATAGCTTCTTTTAAAGTTGCATTGGATACTTCATAAAGCCATTTATATTCTTCTGTTTTTTTTAATTTAGTAAGTTCTTTTCCCAATTCTGTAACTGATAATCTTTTACCATATTTCTTATAATTTTCTATTTGCTTTGCTAATGCCCAATTATAAACAAATCTCATTGAACCTATATGTTTATACATTAAAACTTCTTGTTGTTTTGTCGGATATAATCTTATAATTAATCCTCTAATCATCTTTAGTCAACTCCATAATCATCTTCTTGACTTTGTTAACTCTTTCACCTTGAAGTTTAGCACTAATTCTTACTCATATTTTATCCCAATTTCTTAAAGTTTGCTCTGTTTTTCCAATTAATTTAGCAAATAAAATCACCTCTTGATATTATTACAATCTATAGATTGTTAAAAATCAAAGGGTTTTTATAAGGTTTTGTAATGTTTTCTTAACTGTTTTACTGCCTCCTAATTACCTTATTGGATATTATGTTAGACTTCTAATATTATATTTTAGCTATATAATATACTTACATTTTTTTTATGCTTTTTAGAATATTCATCTAGAAAACTTTTAAAATCAGATTCTGGTTTGCAGTCCACTACAATAATCATATCATCCATATGTTCAGTATAAAAAAATACATGAGTAACAATATTTTTCTCTACAATAAGAGCAGTAAATGAAAAATGATCGAGTTTAATAAATTTTTCTATTTCATCTATATTTTTTACAATATAAAACGTATCATTTGAAAAATCAAGATTCATAGTTGTTTCATTTTTAAGTCTATTAATTTCTTTATTAGATATAATAAATCTTTCAAAAAAATTTTGTTTTATTTTTAAAATAAATGACTTAACATCATAATCATGGTAGTCATCTACAAAAAAATCAAGATATTCTGTAATTCCAAAAACTAATTTTTTATCCTTTGAAAAATCTTTTAATAACTTTGTAAAATCTTCTAACGTAAAAGAATCATTTATTATAATATCTAATTTATTATGAAGCATTATAATTTCTCCTTTGATTAAACAAATTTATTTTTATATAATAGTAGAACTATTTATGTCTTTTATAAAATCATCTATAAATTTTCCAGAAGGAGAAAAACAAGCATTATAACTAAATAATTTTTTATTTCTTTTTTTTACAGCAACACAAACAAGAACTTCGTAGTGATTATGAGATTCTGTACCTAATAGATAATAAATAGAAATTTGTGCAAATTCAAACTCTAATTTTAATGAATTTGGATTTATATCTTTTAGAGTTATATCTATTTCTTTTAAAAATTCCTCAAAATCATCAATAGATTCTTTTTTCCAATTTTCGATATATTTCCAAAAATATTTTGTTGTACGTAATTTAATGTTATATTCGTCTAACCAAGTTTCTAAGTTTTTTTCTAACATAATTTTTCTCCAAATTTATAATTTTAATTCTACGTTTAAATCAACTATAATAGAACTTGAAATTAAATCCCCAGATAAAGTATAACATGATTTATATTCTAATATTATATCTAAATCTTTAGAATAAGCTAAAGTGATATCCAGTCTATATTTTTGTTCATTAATTATAGTATAATCTTTAACTAAAGAAATAATGGATAATTTTAATTCATTTTTTAATTCTTTAAGATTTATATTATTAAAAATTTTTTTGTATTCATCTGGATTGTTATTTTTATAATCATTTATTTTTTGAAAAAAAGTATCTATGGATTTTTGTTTTAAGTCTAACTTTAATACAATATCTTCTAATGGATTAAAATCAAATAATTGTTTCATAAAATCACCTATATTTTTATTAAGGTAATCTTTTTATACCTTTATAATCTGTCAATTCAATAAATTATTTGTTATATCTTCTGCTTCATCTAATAATTCATCTATATCTATTTCATCAGTTTCTAAATTATATACTTTTTCTGTTACGGATATTTCGTTAATACTTTGTGCAAATACACTAGCAGTTGGAACAAAAAACATTACAAGTGTTAATAAAGTTGCTATAAATTGTTTTAATTTGTTAAACATATTTTAACCCCTTTCTATATTTTTGTAAATAAATATTATTTTTAAATAACCATGGCTATTCTTGAAAATACTAGAAAATTATATCAAAATAAATATTGACATAGTTTAACTTAAGTGTTAAGATACATAACAAGGAAAATAAATCTTTAATACTAGTCCAGAGAGGCTAGGAAGGTTGTAAATATGGATAAACTTATTTATATATGTCTATAATTATGCCTTCCTATCTTGGAAGGCTTTTTTAATGAAAAAATCTTTTAAAACAGTCCAGAGAGGCTGTAAAGGAGGTAATATTATGTTAAAAGGAAAACACTTAATCCAGCCAAATGACTTTTCTTTAGAAGAATTAGATTCAATTCTTAATCTTGGGAAGGAAATAACAGAAAATCCTCAAAAATACTCTGATATATGCAAAGGCAAATTATTAGCTACATTATTCTATGAGCCATCAACTAGAACTAGATTTAGTTTTGAAGCTGCAATGTTAAGACTTGGTGGAAGTGTAGTTGGTTTTTCAGAGCCTAATTCATCTTCTGTAGCAAAGGGAGAATCTCTTGCAGACACTATAAGAACCGTTGGATGTTATGCAGATATAATAGCTATGAGACATCCAAAAGAAGGTAGTGCCTATCTTGCATCTAAATATTCAAGTGTACCTTTGATAAATGCAGGTGATGGAGGGCATCAACATCCTACTCAAACTCTTACCGATTTACTTACCATAAAAGCATTAAAAGGAAGTCTAGATAATCTTACAATAGGACTTTGTGGAGATTTAAAATTTGGTCGTACTGTTCACTCATTAGTAAAGGCCATGGCAAGATACAAAAACACAAAGTTTATATTTATATCCCCATCTGAACTTAAAATCCCAAATTATATAAAAGAAGAAATAAAAGGTCATGCATATTATGAAACTTCAAACTTAGAAGAAGTAATTAATCATGTAGATATACTTTATATGACAAGAGTGCAAAGAGAAAGATTTTTTAGTGAGGAAGAATATTTAAGACTTAAAGATAGTTATATACTTACAAAAGATAAACTTAAAAATGCAAAAGAGGATATGCTTGTGCTTCATCCACTACCTAGAGTAAATGAGATAGCAACTGAAGTAGACGATGATCCTAGAGCTGTATATTTTGATCAAGCAAAATACGGTATGTTTGTAAGAATGGCATTAATAATGAAATTATTGGGGGTGGATGCTGATGCTTAATGTAAATAGTATAAAAAGAGGAATAGTAATAGATCATATAAAAGCTGGATGTGGATATAAAATATTTAAACATTTAGGACTTCATAAAGCTGATTATTCAGTAGCACTTCTTAAAAATGTAAATTCAAATAAATTAGGTAAAAAAGATATTATAAAAATAGAGAATGAAATAGATATAGATTTAACAGTACTTGGGATTATAGATCCTAATATAACAATTAATATAATAGAAGATGAAAAAATAAAAGACAAAATAAACATTAAACTTCCAAAAAAGGTAAAGGGAGTATTTAAATGTAAAAATCCGAGATGTATAACTACAGTTGAAAATATAAAAGAAGTAGAATTTATACTCGTGAATGATGAAAAGAAAGAGTATAAGTGTGAATACTGTGAAAGTAGAACATCGTTATAAGGTGATATATTATGGATTTACTTATTAAAAATGTAAAAATAGTAGATGCTACAAAAAGTATTTATGGAGATGTATTTATAGAAAATGGAATAATAAAGGAAATAGGTATAGATATAAATAAGGATTGTCAAATTGTAGATGGAGAAGGATATACCCTTCTTCCATCGTTTATAGATATGCATACACATTTAAGGGAACCTGGATATACCTATAAGGAAGATTTAAAAAGCGGTCAAATGGCAGCAATAAAGGGAGGATATACAACACTTTGTGCCATGGCTAACACAAATCCTGTTTGTGATAATAAAGAAATAATAGAGTATGTAATTAATAAAAGTAAAAAATTAAACTTATGTGATGTAATTCAAATATCTTCATTAACTGAGAATTTAGATGGGAAAGAAATAGTAGATATAGATGAGATGATAAAATATACAAATCTTTTTTCTGATGATGGAAAAACAGTATTTGATGAAAATATTATGAAGGAAGCACTAAAGCTTTCTCAAAACTATAATTTTAAGATACTTACTCATTGTGACCCAGAAGTTGACATAGTTAAAAGAGATTTGAATTTACTTGAAGGTATAGGTGGCAATTTGCATATATGTCATATAAGTTTAAAAGAGACTTTAGATTTAATAAAAGAGTTTAAAAATAAAGGATTAAATTTTACATGTGAAGTAACTCCACATCATATATTCTCACATGATTTAGATTATAGAGTAAATCCATCAATTGCAAGTATTCAAGATGTAAATGCACTTATACAGGGAATAAAAGATGGATATATAGATGTAATTGGAACAGATCATGCCCCTCATAGTCGAGAAGATAAAACAAAAGGAGTTCCTGGAATATCACTAATAGAAGTAGCTTTTTCGATGGTATATAAAGTGTTTAAAGAAAATAATATATCGATAAATAAATTAAGTGAATTAATGTCTTATAATCCTTCTAAAATATTAAATTTAAATTCAGGACTTATTAAAGAAGGATATGAAGGAAATTTAGTGCTTGTAGATTTAGATAGAGAATATGAAATAGATACTAATGAATTTATATCTAAGGGAAAAAATAATCCATTTGATGGAATAAAAGTTTATGGGGAAGTAAAAATGACTGTAAAAAGGGGGCGTATTATTTATGATAATAGATAGGCTTTATGAAGAAGTGTTAAAAAAAGGTCCTATATGTGTAGGGATTGATACACGAATTGAGTATATACCAAATGATATATTAAATGATGAAACTACTATAGAAGAAAAGATATTTAAATTTAATAAAAGAATAATAGATGAAACACATGATTTAGTTGCATGTTACAAAGTTCAAATAGCTTGTTATGAAGCGTTTGGAATTGATGGACTTAAAGCTTATAGTAAAACTTTAAAATATATAAAAGAAAAAGGAAATATAGTAATAGGAGATATTAAAAGAGGAGATATTTCGTCAACTGCCAAGATGTATGCTAAAGCTCACTTTGAAGGAGATTTTGAGGTGGATTTTATAACAGTAAATCCTTATATGGGATATGATGCGATAAGTCCATATTGCGAATATTTAGAAAAAGGAAATAAAGGATTATTTGTTCTTGCTAAAACTTCAAATGAAAGCTCTAAGGATTTTCAAGAGCTTGAAGTTGATGATGAGCCTTTATATATGAAAGTTTCAAAGGAAATAGAAAAATGGGGAGAAAAATATGTGGGAAAAAATGGTTTTAGTTTAATAGGATCAGTTGTCGGTTGTACAAATCCTAAAGAGATAGTAGATATAAGTAATACTTGTAAAAATACATTCTTTTTAATACCTGGATATGGAGCTCAAGGAGGAAAAGGTAAAGGTTTATCAGCTTTATTTAAAAATAATATGTGCGGAGTTGTAAATTCATCAAGGGGAATAATAACATCGTATAATCCAAGAGAAGCTGTTTTAGAAATGAAGGAGGATATACTTAAATGGCTAAGGTAATATCAAATGAGTATTTAGGGGAGAATATGTATATTTTAAAAGTTAGTGGAATATTCAAAGGAAAAATGGGTCAATTTTATATGTTAAGAGCATGGGAAAATTATCCTTTGTTATCAAGACCTATAAGTATTCATGATATAGGTGAAGATTATATAAGTTTTTTATATAAAGTAGTGGGAAAAGGAACAAAAATATTGAGTGAGCTCAAGCCCTTTGATGAAATAAAACTTGAAGGACCTTATGGAAATGGATTTAAAGAAGTTGATGGAAAAATTGCTTTAGTTGGTGGAGGTATAGGGATAGCGCCACTTTATCTTGCAGCGAAAACATTAAAAAATGTAGATGTTTATATGGGGTTTAGAAAAAAAGCTGTATTAGAGGATAAGTTTAAGAAATATTCTAATGAAGTTAATATAACTGTGGGGAGAAATATTACAGATATATTAGATGTGAATAAATACGATTATATATTAACATGTGGGCCGGAAATAATGATGAAAAAAATAGTTGCCATGGCTAAGGGAACTAATACAAAGGTATATGTATCAATAGAAAATAAAATGGCATGTGGAGTAGGAGCTTGTCTTGTATGCACATGCAAAACTAAACAAGGAAACAAGAAAACTTGTAAAGATGGTCCAGTTTTCTTAGGAGAGGAAGTGTTGTTTGATGAGTAATTTGGAAGTTGAATTTTCCTCTTTAAAATTTAAAAATCCTGTTGTAATGGCATCAGGGACATTTGGATTTGGAAAAGAATACTGTGAAATTTATGATATTGAAAAATTAGGGGGGATATGTTCTAAAGGGCTTACTCTTAATAAAAAAAATGGAAATGATGGTGTTAGAATACATGAAACGGCTAGTGGAATGATGAATAGTGTTGGGCTTGAAAATCCAGGAATAGAAGGATTCGTAAAAAATGAGTTAAACTATTTTAAAAATTTAGATTTAATAAAAATAGTAAATATAGGGGGAGCAACAATTGAAGATTATGTAAAATCCATAGAAATAATATCTAGAGAAGATATAGATATGATTGAGCTTAATATATCTTGTCCTAATGTAAAAGAAGGTGGAATGGCATTTGGAATTAAGGATAGTATAGCTAGAGAAGTTATAAAAGAAGCGAGAAATGCTACAAAACTTCCTCTTGTAGTTAAGCTTTCTCCAAATGCTGAGGATATAGTAAAAATGGCAGTTGTATGTGAAGAAGAAGGAGCAGATGGAATATCATTAGTTAATACATTTAAAGCCATGGCGATTGATATAAGAAAAAGAAAGAGCATATTTAAAAACACTTATGCTGGTTTATCGGGACCTGCAATTAAGCCGATAGCTCTTAGAATGGTTCATGAAGTGTGTAAAAATGTAACTATTCCTGTTATGGGAATGGGAGGGATTGTAAATTATGAGGATGCTATAGAGTTTATAATGGCAGGAGCTACTTGTATTCAAATAGGAACGGCGAACTTTATAAATCCGAGAATAGGTCTTGAGATTATAGCTGGAATAGAGAAGTTTATGAAGGAAGAAAATGTGAAATCTCTTGATGAGATTAGAGGGATAGTGTAACAGCAAATGATACATGCAAAAATAACGCTCATGTGATGAATATTTTGAGAAAACTAAGTTTTCTTAGCAAAATATTTATAAAGAAAGGTTTATATTTACGCAATACATAAGAAGTAATACTTGTTAAGTCATATAGTTACACATTTATAAAAAGAGAGAAGTGAAAAAATAAAAGAGTGGGAGATGAGTTTATGAGTAATGAAGTTATTATAGATATTCTTAAGAAAAGTGATGCGTTGCTTGAAGGACATTTTTTATTGTCTTCTGGCAAGCATAGTAATAGATATGTTCAGTGTGCTAAGGTTTTGAGATATCCTGAGTATGCAAAGAAGGTTTTATCTTTTGTAGTTGAAAAAGTTAAGGATTTAGATATAGATTTGGTTGTTGGACCTGCCATGGGTGGAGTTATTGTTTCTTATGAAATAGGAAGACAATTAGGAAAAGAAGCTATATTTACTGAAAGAGTAGATAATGTGATGGCTTTAAGACGAGGGTTTAAAATAAAAAAAGATGCTAAAATTTTAATAACTGAAGATGTAGTAACTACTGGAAAGTCAACTCTTGAAGTAAAAGAGCTTCTTGAAAGCATGGGAGGAGATGTTATAGGGGTTGCTTGTATAGTAGATAGAACGAGTAGTGATATAGGGATACCGATATATAGTGCTATAGAGCTTGATATAAAAGTATATGACAAAGAAGATTGTCCTCTTTGTAAAGAAAATATGCCTATTGAAAAGCCGGGAAGTAGGAAGATATAAAGAATTACAAAGTTAATTGTTGGCCGTTTAAAACCAAATAGGTTTTAGATGGCTTTTTTAGTTGTTGTTGAATTTGAATAAATTCAAATTTAAAACTATAATTATATTATATATATAGATAGAATTAATTTTATCTTAAATACAAGTAAGGAGAGAAATAGATGAAAAAAATATCTATAGGTATAAGTGATTTTAAAAAATTAATAAGTGAAAATTATTACTATGTAGATAAAAGTTTATTTATAAAAGAGATAATAGATGATGGATCAGAAGTAATATTAATACCAAGACCTAGACGCTTTGGTAAAACACTTAATATGAGTATGCTCAAGTATTTTTTTGAAAAAAGTGATGAAAACAATAGGTATTTATTTGAAAACTTAAAAATAAACGATTATAAGGAAATAATGGATATGCAAGGAAAATATCCGGTAATATATATTACTTTTAAAGATATAAAATATTCTAATTGGGAAGATTGTAATATAGGAATTAAATCAGTTATAAGTGATGTATATGAAAAACATAAGTATCTTTTAAACAGTGATTTTTTAGATGAAAGACAAAGGAAGTATTTCAATGATGTATTAAATAAAGATGTTAATACTGTAGAACTTTCCGAGAGCTTGAAAACATTAAGCAAATATTTAACTAACTATTACAAGCAAAAAACAGTTGTTTTGATAGATGAATACGATGTTCCAATTCAAAGTGGATATTTAAATAATTATTATGGAAAAGTAATAGAATTTATGAGAATTTTCTTAAGTGCAGTGCTTAAGGATAATGAGTATTTGCAAAAGGGAGTTCTTACAGGAATTTTGAGAGTAGCAAAGGAGAGTATATTTTCCGGACTTAATAATTTAAAGGTATGTACGATATTAAAAAATCATTATAGTGATAAATTTGGATTTTTAGAAGGTGAAGTAGAAGAAATGTTAAAATACTATAATATAGAATCTGAAATGGATGAAGTTAGAAAATGGTACAATGGATATATATTTGGGAAAAATGTAATATATAATCCATGGTCGATATTAAATTATGTAGATAATTATGAGAAAGGATATAGACCTTACTGGGTAAATACAAGTAGTAATGATTTAGTTAAAATAATACTTACAAAATCGGGAGAATTTATAAAAAAAGATCTTGAGGATTTAATAAAAGGAAAAGACATAGTAAAAACTATAAATGAAGATATAGTTATGAAGGATATAGATAAGAGTTCAGAAAATGTGTGGAGTTTCTTGCTTTTTAGTGGATATTTAAAGGTGGTAAATGAAGAATTTAAAAGAGGAAAAACTTATTGCAATTTAAAAATTCCAAATTTAGAAGTAGCATATTTGTATGAAGAAATAATTATGTCGTGGTTTAATGAGAGTATAAATAATGAAAAATTTAATATTATGCTTAAAAGTTTAGTAAATGGAGATATAGAAGTATTTGAAGAAATATTTAGTGAATATTTAATAAAAAGTGCAAGTTATTTTGATATAGAAGAAAGCGAAAGCTTTTATCATGCATTTGTACTTGGTATTTTAGTGGCTTTAAATGAGGAGTATGAAGTAAAGTCAAATAGAGAAAGTGGATATGGAAGATATGATATAATGATAATTCCAAAGGATAAAAGTAAAATAGGTATAATAATAGAATTTAAAAAGGTAAATAAAAGAAGAAAAGAAAATTTAGAAATAGCAGTTCAAAATGCTATAGAGCAGATAAAAAATAAAAATTATAGACAAGATTTATTAGATAGAGGAGTAAAAAATATAATAGAGCTAGGAATTGCATTTGAAGGAAAAGATGTTTTAGTAGTACAAAGTTAAGAAAATAGGGTGCGGTATTATGAACTTTAAAAAATATATATTGGATAAAAAATATTTGATTTTATTTTATATTATTTTAATGAGTTTTATATCATTAGTAATATATTTAGATATAACAGTAAAGGTAAGTATAAATAATATATTGTATATAAATTTTGTTTCTTTTGTTTTGTTTTTATTTTATTTGATAGGAGAATATTTAGTATGTAAACGATACTATGAAGATATAAATTATATTTTGAAGAATAAAAAAGAAGATATAATAAATTGTTTGCCTAGTCCTAGTAATTATATACATCATTTGTGTAACGAACTTTTAATTAATGTTTATAATCAGCAAAATCAAAAAATAAATAAATTATATGAAGAAAAAAAAGAAAATTTAGAATTTATAACTTCATGGGTACATGAAATTAAAATTCCTATTGCAGTAAGTAGGCTCATTATAGAGAATAGTATATCAAAATCTAAAGAAGAAATACTGGATAGCTTAGAAGAAGAGATTGATAGAATAGAGAATTATGTAGAACAATCATTGTATTATTCAAGACTAGATGATTTTTCAAAAGATTATTTGATAAATGAAATTAATGTAGAAAAAATAGTAAAAGAAGTTATTAAAAAACATGCTAAGACTTTTATAAATAAAAAAATTAAAATTGATATTGAAGATATAAATATGAGTGTACATACTGATAAAAAATGGTTAATATTTATTATAAATCAAATTATAGATAATTCATTAAAATATACGGCTGAAGGTGGATATATAAAAATTAATATTGAAAAAGATGAAAAAGAGAAAAGACTTATAATTGAAGATAATGGCATAGGAATAAAAAAAGAAGATATACAAAGAATATTTGATAGAGGATTTACTGGATATAATGGGAGAAAAAATTATAAATCTACGGGAATGGGACTTTATTTGTCGAAGAGATTAGCGATAAAATTGGGACATGATATAACTGTAGAGTCGAAGTTTAAAGAATATACAAAAGTTACAATTCATTTTCCTAAGCTTATAGATTATTTTGATGTTACAAAATTGTAAGATTAACATTATATTTTGTAAGATAAATAAATTGTTTAAACTGAGTAAATTATATAAAATACAATGTAAAAGTAGTTTATTTTATAAAGGGGTGAAAATATGAGAAAAGTAATTAGTTTTATACTTATACTTATGATTGGTATAAGTGTTGTAGGATGTAGTTCGAAAAAGGAAAAAGAAGAAGTATCTATAACGGATTTAAAAGTTATGCCTAAATTTGAGCTTAAAGATGTAAATGATAAAGAAGTTAATAATGAAATATTCAAAGACAGTAAGATTACAATGGTAAATATTTGGGCAACAGGTTGAGGTGCATGTATAAAGGAGATGCCTGAGTTGCAGGCATTATATACTGAAATGAAAGAGCAAGGAGTAAATGTTATAGGGATTGTTGCTGATGGTATTGATAATGAAATAGGTGTATTGAATATTTTAAGAAAAACTGATGTGACATTTGAAAATATTATACCAAATGAAGAATTTATAAATGATTTTTTAAATAAAATAAGTGCGGTGCCAACATCTTTACTTGTAAATAGTGATGGTGAGATAATTGCTAAACCAATAGTTGGATCAAGAGATAAAGAAGAATATAAAGGAATAATAGAAGAAGCTTTAAAAAATATAAAATAGGTGAAGTATATGAAAAATAGAATAAGAGAGATGGTATTTATTATAGGGTTTATTTTTATTGGATTAGGTATATATAGGGGAGAAGTAGGTAAGGTACTTATAAAAGCAATAAATATATGCTTGGAGTGTATAGGAATTGATTAAGATGAAAAGAAAGTTGATTCAGATAATTACTAGTATAGGTATAAATAGTTATTTTAAAGGATTTATTGAAGGAAATATTTATAAGGGAAATTTGAAAAGAATATGTGTACCTGGTCTTAATTGTTACTCTTGTCCGGGTGCATTGGGGGCTTGTCCTATTGGATCGTTACAAGCAGTTATATCTGATATAAGATATAAGTTTTCATTTTATGTAGTTGGATTTCTTATGTTAATAGGGGGTTTTTTAGGAAGATTTGTATGTGGATGGTTGTGTCCATTTGGATTTATTGAGGAATTACTTTACAAAATACCTTCTCCAAAATTTAAGGTTAGTAAAAATTTTCAAAAATTGAAATATTTAAAGTACGTAATATTAATTGTATTTGTAATTTTATTACCATTGTTTTGGGTTGATGATATAGGTATAGGATCTCCGACTTTTTGTAAATACATATGTCCTGCTGGAACTATTGAAGGAGGAATACCACTTGTTATTTTAAATGAATCGTTAAGGTCGGCAATAGGGTTTTTATTTGCATGGAAATTAACATTATTAATTGTAATTGTTTTATTATCAATAGTGGTATTTAGACCATTTTGTAGGTTTGTATGTCCGTTGGGGGCTATATATTCATTATTTAATCCTATTAGCGCATATAGATTAAATGTAGATTTAAATAAGTGTACACAATGTGGAGTTTGTAGTAAAAAATGTAAGTTAGATATTGAAGTTTATAAAAATCCAAATAGTTTAGAATGTATAAGATGTGGGGAATGTATTGATGCTTGTCCTCATAATGCAATAAAAAGTCAGTTTAGTTTAAAGAATAGATAAGGGGTCTCTTATGATCCCTTTTTTTATTTTAAGTGACAAAATTGTAAGTTTAATGTGATATTTTGTTAGGTAAAAGAATGGTTTGAAGTAACTAATTTAAGTAAAATAACATTAAAGGATAATAAAAAACTCATAGGAGGTAAGATAAATGAAAGTTGTTTTAGATGCTAAAGATTTAAGTAAAGTATATGGTTCAAAAGGAAATGTTTATACTGCACTTCGTGGAATAAGTTTGCAAATAAAAGAAGGAGAATTTGTCGGTATAATGGGACCATCTGGAGCAGGGAAGAGTACTCTTTTAAATATAATATCAACTATAGATAAACCAACATCAGGTAGTATAACTATAAATGGAGAGAATATATTAAAATTTAATGAAGAAAAATTATCTTTATTTAGAAGGGAGAATTTAGGTTTTATATTTCAAGATTTTAATTTGCTTGATACTTTAACTGTTAAGGAAAATATATTACTTCCATTAGCTCTTGCTAAAATTAATCCGAAGAAGATTGAAAAAAAAGTAAGTGAAGTAACAAATACATTGGGAATAAGTGATATATTAAACAAATATCCATATGAAATTTCAGGTGGGCAAAAACAAAGAACAGCGGCAGCTAGAGCGATTATCAATGAACCTAAACTTATACTTGCTGATGAACCTACTGGAGCCCTTGATTCTAAATCATCAACAGAACTTTTACAAACTTTAAGTGAGTTAAACGAAAGAAATAAAGCTACTATAATGATGGTAACACATGATGCTTTTGCAGCAAGTTACTGTAAGCGAATATTATTTATAAAAGATGGGATGCTATTTACAGAACTTATAAAAGGAGAAAGTAGGAAGGAATTTTTTGACAAAATAATTGATGTTTTAGCAGTTTTAGGAGGGGATAATAATGACCTTATTTGATATTTGTATTAAAAATATAAAAAGAAATTTTCGAAATTATTTTATATATTTTATGTCAATAGTATTTAATGTAATTATATATTTTACATTTGTTTCTATTAGATTTAATGAACAAATTTTAAGATTTCTTGCAGGAGAATATAAAATTTTAGTGTTGTTTAAATTTGCATCTATATTGATAGCTATATTTTCATTGATTTTTATATGGTATTCAACTTCTTTTTTTATAAAGAAAAGGAAAAAAGAAATAGGTATTTATTCGTTGTTGGGAGTTAAGAAAAGGCAAATTGGAAGAATGTTATTTTATGAAAATGTAATAATGGGAATAATGGCTTTAGGTATAGGGCTATTGCTAGGGAGTATATTTTGCAAATTATTTATAATGATATTGTTTAAATTTATAAATTTTTTAGTAGAAGTAAAATTTACAGTAAATTTTAAAGCTGTTTTAAGTACTGTTGTTACTTTTGGAGTATTATTTTTGATTACATCAATATATGGATATACAATAATTTATAAATTTAGTCTTATTGAACTTTTTAAAGCGGAAAATGTTGCGGAAAAAGAGCCTAGATCATCAATGATTATGGCTTTAATTTCAATATTAATTATAGGAATAGGTTATATAGTAGGACTTAATGTCAGTATAAAAACTTTTTTAGTGAATACAGGTGTTGTTCTTATGACATCTGTTGTTGGAACGTTTATGTTTTTTAATTATTTTTTAATTTTTGTTATGAAAGTATTAAAGAAAAATAAGAGGAGATATTATAAAGGTATTAATATAATAGGGATAAATCAAATTTTATATAGAATAAAAAGTAATTCAAGAACGTTATCTATAATAGCTATACTTAGTGCAGTTATATTGACATCTATAGGAATAACATATACTTTGTATTATACTGTATCAAAAGAACATTTTATTTCGTATCCTTTTTCATATTCATATATTACTAATAATGAAGTTATAGATGAAAAAGTTGAAAATATTATAGCTAAATATCCGAAAAATAAATTAGTAAATTCGGTGGAAGAAGAATTTATTAGAGTTTATGCAAAGTGTAGTGATTATAAATTGGGAAAAGTTTATTTGATATCAGAAAGCAAGTTTAATAAAATAGCTAAAATAAGAGGTTTGAAAGATAGAGTACATTTAGATGACGATAGTGAAGTTGTATTATTAAATTATACTAGATTTAGAAAAAATGTTAAAGGAAAGTCGGTAGAATTGTTATCAAATGATAAAAAGCAAGAGTTTAAAGTTGTAGATCATAAGCTGTATTATGCTATGAATAGATATAAAATTGAATCGACTTTTGTTGTCAAAGATAGTATTTACAATGAATTTTATGATAAAAACAATATTGATAGAATAAAGGGATATAAGATAAAAAATGAATTGGATAGTAAAGAATTGACGAAGGAAATAATAAGGGTTGTGCCAAGTGATGTTGAGTTGAGCTATTGCTTAGAAAATATAAATGCTTTAATGCTTATAGGAATGCTTTTATTTGTCGGGGTTTTTTTAGGATTAGTATTTTTGATTGCCAGTGGTAGTGTCATTTATTTTAAACAGTTAACAGAGGCTAATGAGGAAAAGGGAAGATATTTGATATTAAAGAATATAGGAGTTAGTAAGGAAGAGATAAAAGTATCTATTGCAAAACAAATGGGTGTAATATTTGGACTTCCATTAATTGTAGGAATAGCACATAGTTTAGTTGCTATTATTATGAATTACAAATTGTTTAATCTTAATATGATAAGTCCTGTAATTTTGATTATAGGTAGCTATATATTAATTTATTTGGTATATTATTTCTTGACAATAAATTCATATAATAAAATTGTAAATTCAAAAACTGTCTAATAATAGGCAGTTTTTTGTTAAGATATAATAAAATTAGGTTATTATGTATTAATGGAGGATTATTATGTTCAAAATTATGATAGTTGAAGATGATTTAAAAATAGCGCAGATTGTAAAGGAAAATTTGATAAAATGGTCTTTTGACGTTAAAGTTGTAGAAGATTTTTCTGATGTTTTAAGTGTTTTTAGTGAGTATAAACCTCATTTAATATTGATGGATATTAATCTACCTTTATATGATGGATTTTACTGGTGTTCTCAAATAAGAAAATTATCAAAGGTACCTATAATTTTTATCTCTTCTAGAAATACAAATATGGATATTATTATGGCTATTAATATGGGTGGAGATGATTTTATCAATAAACCTTTTTCAATAGATGTTTTGGTTGCAAAAATTAATGCTGTACTGAGAAGGACGTATTCTTATATGGATGTAGAAAGTGATATTGTCGAGTATAAGGATGTTTTTTTAAATATAAAGGATAATTGTATTTTATATAAAGGTAGACAAATTGAACTTACTAGAAATGAATTTAAAATTATATATATATTAATGAAAAATGCAGGTAGTGTTGTGAGTAGAGAAAAGATTATGAGGAGTTTATGGGAAGATGAAAGTTTTGTAGATGATAATACATTAACTGTAAATATTAATAGGCTTAGAAAGAAGCTTGAAGAAATAGGGATTGAGGGTTTTATTAAAACTAAAAAAGGTCAAGGGTATGTTATATTATAGTAAATAAAAATACTCGATTATTGAAATAATCGAGTATTAAATGTTTTTATAAGCTTCCTATATAAAAAAGTCTGTACATTCTTATTGCTTTTTTTATTGTTTTGATATGTCTTTTTTTTATGTTTTCTTCGTATTTATAACCGTATTTTTCATGGCGTTCAATCCATCCTCTGATTATATAATCTGTATTATTGTTTTGTTTTTTTAATTCTCCTAAGTACCAAGTACCTAATTTTATATTAGTTGAAACATCTTTTAATTGTTCGGGTTTGAAATTTTCAATACCCATTTTTTTGGCCCAATCCATGGCTGTTTCTTCTCTTATTTCCATAACACCACTTTTTTCGCCTTTTATATAATTGAGTTCTCTGAAGCCACTTGTTGATTTTATAATTCCCGCTACTAAATATGGATCTATATTATATTCTTTTGAATATTTTTTGATATCTTCTTTAAATTTTAGTGGGTATATTGTTCTTCCTAAAAAAACTGTTCCTATTATAACAATCAATATCATAGGAATTATAATTGGTAATACTTTTTTCATATTTTTAACCTCCTTGTGTATTGTATTTAATTATTAAACTTTATATAAAGATGATAACAATTATATAAATTATTAGCCATTTATGTATCTTACATTTTAAATATTAATCTTACAATTATGTAAGGTTAATAAAAAAATGATTCTATATTGTAGTAATATATAATATATTGTAATATAATTTAATTTATTTATAGATTATATTAATTAAAGCTTAGATTGAAGTTTGGTGAAAAAAATGGTAAAATAGTTCTAGTGAGAGGTAGGGAAGGTGTGAAACGATGAAGATATTAATTGTAGATGATGCTACTTTTATGAGGAATTTTTTAATTGATAATATAAAGAAGATTGGATATGAAGTTGTAGGAGAAGCATGTGACGGAAAAGAAGCCGTTGAGAGATATATAGAGTTAAATCCTGATTTAGTTACAATGGATATAACTATGCCTAAAATGAATGGAATAGATGCATTGAAAGAGATAAAAAAAATAGACAAAGAAGCAAAGGTGGTAATGATATCTGATATAGGGCAACATGATAAAATCATAGAAGCTATTAAAAATGGAGCTACTGATTTTATAATAAAGCCAGTTCATCCAGATAGATTAAGAGATTCATTAAAAAAAGCACTTGCACAATAAAAACCTATCGAAACTCAAAAAAGTCAATTTAAAAGTCTTCTAAGGAAGACTTTTTTTAATACTCATAACAGCTTCTTCTCTTGTAATCATGTTTTTATACATGAAATTAGCTGATTCTATTATATTAAAAGCAAGTACAGCACCTGAACCTTCTCCAAGTCTCATATTCATGTAAAGCATTGGTTCGAGACCAAGTAGTTGTAGTGCTTTATCAGAAGCAATTTCTTTTGAAAAGTGAGAAGGGATCATATATTCTTTTGTCAATTTATTGAGATTATAAGCTATTAGTGCTGAAGCGTAAGAAATAAATCCATCTATAACAACGGGAACCCTGTTTGCACTTGCGCCTAATATTACTCCTGCCATGGCTCCTATTTCAAATCCACCGACTTTAGATAAGACATCTATTGCGTCGTTTTTATCGGGATTATTAATTTTGATTGCTTTTTTTATAACGTTTGCTTTTTTAAAAATACCTTTACTATTTAAACCAGAACCCATACCTGTTACTTCAATTGGATCGAAGTTTCCAAATACAGAAATAATTGCACTAGTTGCAGTAGTATTTCCAATTCCCATTTCTCCAATTCCTAAAATATTATAACCATCTTTTATTAGATTTTGAGAAATTTTAATGCCTATTTCTAGAGATTTAATAGCTTCATCTCTTGTCATAGCAGGACCTTTAGTCATATTAGAAGTTCCTTTTCTTATTTTGTAATCTAAAACTCCTTCGAGTTTTTCGTTACAGTTTATACCAACATCTACGGCTATTACTTTGACATTTGCAAATGTTGCTAAAGTTCCTACCCCGTTTAAGCCTTTTGTAAAATTTGGGATTTGGAGTTTGGTTAAAATTTGAGGATCAGGAGCAATACCTTCTTCATAAACGCCATGATCTGCAGCAAATGCAATTAGAGCTTTTTTTGAAATATCGAAATTTATATTTTTGTATATACCAGATAATTGAATACATATATCTTCTAGTTTTCCAAGACTTCCTGTAGGTTTGAAAAGACTATCTAGTCTTTTTTTAGTTTTATCCATATAATTTTTGTCGAGTTCAGATATGGAATTAATAGTTTTTTGTAAGAGATTCATCAATATATCCTCCTTTATGATATAAAAACTAGTAAAACTATTAATATTATTCTATGATTTTAAAGGAACTCCTTTTTAAAATAAATGTTTTTTGGGTAAATTAATAAGATAAATGAAATAGAAAGGGTGGAAATTATGAAAATATATGAAGAAAAAAATAGAGTTGTAGTGGAAAATATGAAAGATTTTGAACCAAAACATATATTTGAATGTGGACAATGTTTTAGATGGAATTTAGAGGATGACAATTCTTATACAGGAGTAGTTTTTGGTAAAATATTAAATATAAAAAAAGAAGATGATATTATATATTTTAACAATACAAATTTAAATGAATTTCATAATATATGGTATAAGTACTTTGATTTAGAAAGAGATTATACTAATATAAAAAATAAATTAAAAAAAATTGATAATTATTTGGAAAAAGCTGTAGAATTTGGAGGAGGAATAAGAATATTAAATCAAGATGAATGGGAGATATTAATATCTTTTATAATATCTGCCAATAATAGAATTCCTATGATAAAAAAGGCAATAGAAAATTTATCTAAAAATTATGGTGAATATATAGGAGAGTTTAGGGATAAAAAATATTATTCTTTTCCGTCGCCTAAAAAAATGAATTCTTTATCAGAAGATGAAATAAGAAAATGTGGTACTGGATTTAGAGCAAAATATATAAAAGATGCAAGCTTTATAGTATATAGACAAAACTGTGATATATATAAATATAAAAATTTAGATACAGATATGTGCAGAAAAGAACTTCTACAATTTTGTGGAGTAGGGCCTAAAGTAGCAGATTGTGTAATGTTATTTTCAATGCAAAAGTACGATACATTTCCAGTTGATGTATGGGTAAAAAGAGTTATGGAGGAATTTTATTTAGAAGAAAGTTTAAGTTTAAATAAAATAAGAAATTATGGAATAAGCAAATTTGGAAAACTTTCGGGTTTTGCTCAACAGTATTTATTTTATTATGCAAGAGAGCTTGGTATAGGTAAAAAATAGGAGGTGGTACATATTGTAGATTCTTTATTATGGGTATTTGGTATAGTATTTACAATATCTGCGGTGTTTGCATCTGTAGTTATATTCTTAGAAAATAGAGATCCATCTAAAACAATAGCATGGCTTTTGCTTTTTGTATTATTTCCATTAGGAGGATTTGTCATATATCTTTTTTTTGGCCAAAATATAAGAAAAAAGAAAATATTTAAAACTCAAAAAATATTTTCAGAAATAAAGTCTACTAGATTATTTAAAAGTTTAGAGGAATTTGAAAATTTGATTTCTATAGAAAAACAAGCTATAATTGAAAATTTAATTTTTACAGATTTAGGAATGGAGAATAAAAAAAGGGTAATTAATCTTTTGTTAAATACAGGGAGAGCTCCTTTTACTTTGAACAATAAAGTAGAAATATTTACAAATGGAGATGAAAAGTTCAATCAATTATTAAAGGATTTAAAGAATGCTAAGCATCATATTCATATGGAATACTATATAATAAAAGATAGTGATATAGGAAATAAAATAAAAGACGTATTAATCCAAAAATCTAAAGAAGGTATAAAAATTAGAATTTTATATGATGATGTAGGTTGTTGGAGACTTTGGTTTAAGAGAAGTTTTTTTAATGAAATGAAAAAAGCCAATATAGAGATATATCCATTTTTACCTTCCTATTTTCCTTTTTTTAATAGGAAAGTTAATTATAGAAATCATAGAAAAATAGTAGTTATAGATGGGAAAATAGGATATACTGGAGGAATAAATATAGGTGATGAATATCTAGGAAAAAATAAAAAATTTGGATTTTGGAGAGATACACATATGAAAATAGAAGGAGAAGCGGTTTATATGCTTCAACTTACATTTTTACTAGATTGGTATTTTGCTTCTAATAAAAGAGTTTTTGATGAAAAATATTTTCCTTCTATTTCTTATAAAGGAGATAGCATAGTTCAAATAGTTGCAAGTGGACCAGATTCAGATTGGGAAGCAATACATCAAGCTTATTTTACAGCTATATCTCAGGCTAAAAAGAGAATTTATATACAAACTCCATATTTTATTCCAGATGAAAGTATATTAATGGCTTTAAAAACAGCAGCTTTAAGTGGAACTGATGTGAGAATTATATTTCCTTCAATACCTGACCATAGGATAGTTTATTCTGCTTCATTATCTTATTTTAAAGATATATTAAAAAGTGGGGGAAGGGTATATTTATATAAAAAGGGATTTATACATTCTAAAGTACTGTTAATAGATGATGATATAGCTTCGGTTGGAACTGCAAATATGGATTTAAGGAGTTTTATGATAAATTTTGAAATAAATGGATTTATATACGATAAAAAAGTTATAAAGAGGTTAGAAGAGGATTTTATGCAGGATATTAAAGATAGTGAGGAAATTGATTATTATAAATATATAAATAGATCTATGATACAAAAAATAAAAGAATCAGCAGCAAGACTTTTTTCTCCTATATTATAAAATTATTCAAACAAATGCTTGAATATTACATCAATATTCAAGCAATTTATTTAAAAATGTTTAAAATAGTAAAAATAAAAGAAAATGAAAGGAATTTGAAGAAAATAAAGGATAATCTTTAAAAATGAGCAAAAATTAGTTGTAAAAACTCTTGAAAATTAAAAAAATTTTATATAGTATTATAAGTGTGATTAGCACTCGGTTAAAGTGAGTGCTAATATTGAATGAGAAATTAATTATTTAATTATTTAAATAAATTAGAGGAGGGGTAACAATGAAAATAAAACCACTAGCAGACAGAGTAGTTATAAAAAAATTAGAAGCTGAAGAAAAAACTAAAAGTGGTATAGTTTTACCAGGAAGTGCTAAAGAGCAGCCACAAATAGCGGAAGTTGTTGAAGTAGGTCCAGGTGGAATTGTAGATGGAAAAGAAGTAAAAATGGAAGTAAAAGTTAAAGATAAAGTAATATTTTCAAAATATGCTGGAACTGAAGTTAAGATAGACGGTGAAGAATATACAATATTAAGACAAAGTGATATATTAGCAGTTGTAGAATAGAGTAAAAAAATACATAATTAGGAGGGGTTGTAATGGCTAAAGAAATTAGATTTTCTGAAGAAGCTAGACGTGCTTTAGAAGTTGGGGTTAATAAACTTGCAGATGCAGTAAAAGTTACTCTTGGTCCAAAAGGAAGAAATGTTATTTTAGATAAAAAGTTTGGTTCACCACTTATAACAAATGATGGTGTAACTATAGCTAAAGAAATAGAACTTGAAGATCCATATGAAAATATGGGGGCTCAACTTGTTAAAGAAGTAGCTACTAAAACTAATGATGTAGCAGGAGATGGTACAACAACTGCTACAGTTTTAGCTCAAGCTATAATAAGAGAAGGACTTAAAAATGTAGCAGCTGGATCTAATCCAATACTTCTTAGAAAGGGAATTCAAAAAGCAGTTGATGTTGCTGTTGAAGAATTAAAGAAAGTATCTAGACAAATTGAAAATAAAGATTCTATAGCTCAAGTTGCAGCTATTTCTGCAGGAGATGAAGAAGTTGGTAAATTAATAGCTGATGCTATGGAGAAAGTAGGAAAAGATGGAGTTATAACTGTTGAAGAATCTAAAACAATGGCTACTGAACTTGATGCTGTTGAAGGTATGCAATTTGATAGAGGATACCTTTCTCCATATATGGTAACTGATGCAGAGAAAATGGAAGCTGTTTTAGAAGAACCATATATATTAATTACAGATAAGAAAATATCTAACATTCAAGAAATACTTCCTATACTTGAGCAAATAGTTCAACAAGGAAAGAAACTTTTAATTATTGCTGAAGATGTAGAAGGAGAAGCTTTAGCTACGTTAGTAGTTAATAAGTTAAGAGGAACATTTGAAGTTGTTGCGGTTAAAGCTCCAGGATTTGGAGATAGAAGAAAAGCAATGCTTCAAGATATAGCAATATTAACTGGTGGACAGGTAATCTCTGAAGAATTAGGACTTGATTTAAAAGAAGCTGATTTAAGTATGCTTGGTAGAGCATCTACTGTAAAAGTTACAAAAGAACATACTACAATAGTAGATGGTGCTGGAAGTGAACAAGAAATTAAAGATAGAGTAAATCAAATAAAAGCTCAAATAGAAGAAACTACTTCAGAATTTGATAAAGAAAAATTACAAGAAAGACTTGCAAAACTTGCTGGTGGTGTAGCAGTAATCAAAGTAGGAGCAGTTACAGAAACTGAATTAAAAGAAAGAAAATTAAGAATAGAAGATGCATTAAATGCTACAAGAGCTGCTGTTGAAGAAGGTATAGTAGCTGGTGGAGGTACTGCACTTGTTAGTGTAATTCCTGTAGTTGAAAAATTAATAGAATCTCTTGAAGGAGAAGAAAAAGTTGGTGCTAAGATAGTAAGAAAAGCCCTTGAAGAACCATTAAAGCAAATAGCTGTAAACTGTGGACTTGAAGGTGCAGTTATAGTTGAAAAAGTTAAGAATTCTGAAGTTGAAGTTGGATTTGATGCGTTAAATGAAAAATACGTAAATATGATAGAAGCTGGAATTGTTGACCCAACTAAAGTTACAAGATCAGCTCTTCAAAATGCAGCATCAGTAGCTTCTGTATTCTTAACAACTGAAGCCGCTGTTGTTGAACTTCCAGAAAAAGAAGCTCCAGCAATGCCAGGAGGAATGGGTGGCGGAATGCCAATGATGTAATAAATACTTTTGTTAAAAAGCCGTTTAAAGCCAAAAAGGTTTTAGACGGCTTTTAACTTTAGAGAAAAAATTGTCATTAAAAGTTATATTAGGGTCTTTTAAATTAAGTAGATTTAGTATAAAATTATTATGAGACATGAGAAATCACTACTTTTATGATTTTTTTGAGGTGATTAAATTATAACTGAGTGATTCTCTCTTGTCTTGTTTTTTTATATAAAAAATTAGTGTTAGTTCACATTAATGAGGTGAAATAAATGGATGTTGATTTTTTAAAAAATATTTTAGAAGGCGTTAAAATGGGAAATATAGAAATAGAAGATGCTCTTAAAGAATTGAAGATTCTTCCCTTTGAAGATTTAGGGTATGCAAAAATAGATCATCATAGAAGTATTAGAAATGGATATCCCGAAGTTATATATTGTGAAGGTAAAACTGATGAACATATACTAGGTATAATAGAAAAAATGAGTCAAAAAAATTGTAATATATTAGGAACAAGAGTAAAAAAAGAAACTTATGAAAAAATAAAAAAAATATATCCTAATTGTAAGTATGAAGAATTGGGAAGGATTATAAAAATTCAAAATAAACCTATAGAAAATATAGGAAAGGGAAATATTGTTGTAGTTACAGGAGGAACTTCGGATATTCCTGTAGCAGAAGAAGCTTATCATACAGCACATTTTTTGGGGAATAATGTGAAAAAATTATATGATGTAGGGGTTGCTGGTATACATAGACTTTTAAATAATAAAGAATTATTATTTGATGCAAGGGTAATAATAGCTGTAGCAGGAATGGAAGGAGCACTTGCAAGTGTTGTAGGGGGATTAGTTGATGTTCCTGTAATTGCAGTTCCTACATCAGTAGGATATGGAGCTAATTTTAATGGACTTTCGGCATTGCTCACTATGTTAAATAGTTGTGCTTCTGGAATATCTGTTGTAAATATAGATAATGGATTTGGAGCAGGATATCTTGCTAGTATGATAAATAAGTTATAATTTTAACGTGATTATATGAGGAGGAAAAAATGGAAAAGATACTTTATTTTGATTGCATATCTGGGATTTCTGGAGATATGACGTTAGCTGCACTTCTTGATTTAGGACTTGATAGAGATAAATTTTTAAATGAGCTTTCAAAACTCAATATAGATGATGAATATGAAATTAAAATAGAAGATAAAAAAGAAAATGGAATACAGGGAACTGATGTAAATGTAATTTTGAAGAATAGTAATCATCACCATAGACACTTAGATGATATATACAAAATAATAGAAACTTCCAATATAAGAGAAAATGCAAAGAAGTTAGCAAAAGATATATTTATGGAAGTTGCCATGGCAGAAGCAAAGGTTCATGGAACTACTATTGATAAAGTTCATTTTCATGAAGTAGGAGCGACAGATTCTATAGTAGATATAGTAGGAACTGCGATACTTATAGATATGTTAGATGTAGATAAAATATATTCTTCAATAATACCTATTGGTAGTGGATTTGTAAAGTGTGACCATGGAATTATGCCGGTTCCGGCTCCAGCTACACTTGAAATTTTGAAAGGAGCAAAAATTAAATTAAATAATATAAAAGGAGAAATTACAACACCTACAGGAGCTGCTATAGTTAAATCTTTAAGTGATGATTTTTTAGAAGAGTATGAATTTGAGATAGAGAAAATAGGATATGGAATGGGTAAAAAGAAATTTGACATTCCAAATATGTTGAGGGTTATTGTAGGGGTAAAAAAAAAGACGATGTGGTTTACGAAATAAATGCTAATATAGATGATATGAATTCAGAAATATATTCTTATATATATGAACAAATACTAAAAATGGGAGCATTAGATGTATATACTCAAAGTATATATATGAAAAAAAATAGACCTGCTGTAAAACTTTCTGTAATTTGTGAAGAAGAAAAATTAGATGAAATAGTGGAATTTATATTAAAGGAAACTACAACACTTGGAATTAGGTATAGTAAATTTTCAAGAAAAACACTTGATAGAAAAATGGTTAAAATAAAAACAAAATATGGTAATATTTCAATTAAATTTGCATATTATAAAAGTAAAATATTAAAATATTCACCTGAATATGAGGAATGCAAGGTTATAGCTGAAAATTTTAATATACCTTTGAAAGTTGTATACGAAGATATAACGTGTACTGTAAATAAGTACTTAGAAAGTTTCAATAAAAAATAGTGAAATTTTTTATTTGTATGAAAAATTATTGACAATAAAAAAATTTTTTGATACATTATATAGCATAAGTTAGAAAAAAATTCGCTCATATATCCTCGGTAATAGGGACCGAGAGTATCTACCGGGAAACCGTAAATTTCCTGACTATGAGTGAAATTATTATAGGTTATATTTATTTAAAAAAAGTGGGCTTGTAGGCTGAGAGTATCCCTATGGGTTTGCTTAATTAAATAAATATACAGTATACGAGAACCTATGTAATAATTTCGCTCTGTTTTAGAAATTATTACATAGGTTCTTGTTTTTTTATACATTAAACCAGAAATTTGAATATTTGTTTTAATTTTGAATTGATAAAATAGTAGGAGGGTTTCGATGGGAAAAATATTAAAAGAAGGATTAACTTTTGATGATGTATTATTAATTCCTCAAAAATCTAATGTATTGCCAAAAGATGTGGATACTTCAACTTATTTAACTAAGAAAATAAAATTAAATATACCTTTGATGAGTGCTGGGATGGATACTGTAACAGAGGCTAAAATGGCAATAGCCATGGCAAGAGAGGGCGGTATAGGAATAATACACAAAAATATGACAATAGAGCAGCAGTGTTTTGAGGTAGATAAAGTTAAAAGAAGTGAAAATGGAGTAATAATAGATCCTTTTTATTTAAGTAAAGAGCATACTATAGCTGATGCTGATGAACTTATGGGAAGATATAAGATATCTGGAGTTCCTATTGTAGATGATGATAAAAAATTAATAGGGATAATTACAAATAGAGATATAAGGTTTGAAGAGGATTTTTCAAAAAAAATAAAGGAAGTAATGACAAAAGAAAATTTAATAGTAGCAAAAGAAGGAATAACTTTAAAAGAAGCACAAAATATACTTAGAAAAAATAAAATAGAAAAACTTCCTTTAGTAGATGAAAATAGAGTTTTAAAAGGACTTATAACTATAAAAGATATAGAAAAGAAAATACAATATCCAAATTCAGCAAAAGACTTTAGAGGTAGACTTCTATGTGGAGCAGCAGTAGGAATAACTGCTGATATGATGGATAGAGTAGATGCTTTAGTTAAAGCAAATGTTGATGTAGTAGTATTAGATACTGCTCATGGACATTCTAAGGGAGTAATTGATGGAGTTAGAAAAATAAAAGAAAAATATCCAGAACTTCAAGTTATAGCTGGAAATGTTGCAACTTATGAAGCTACTGAGGAGTTAATACAAGCAGGTGCTGATTGTATTAAAGTGGGAATAGGACCAGGTTCAATTTGTACTACAAGAGTTGTAGCTGGGATTGGAGTTCCTCAAATTAGTGCAATTATGGATTGTTATGAAGCAGCTAAAAAATATGATATACCTATTATTGCAGATGGAGGAATTAAATATTCAGGAGATATAGTTAAAGCAATTGCAGCTGGAGGATCTGTAGTTATGATGGGTTCGATGTTTGCAGGATGTGAGGAAAGTCCAGGAGAGAGAGTAATATATAAAGGTAGAGCTTTTAAAACTTATAGAGGAATGGGATCTATTGGAGCCATGGAAAAGGGTTCAAAGGATAGATATTTTCAAGCAGAATCTAAAAAATTAGTTCCAGAAGGTGTAGAAGGAATGGTTCCTTATAAAGGTAAAGTGGAAGATATAATATATCAATTGATAGGTGGACTTAGAGCTGGAATGGGATATTGTGGAACACAAACTATAGAGGATTTAATTGAAAATGGTAAGTTTATAAAAATAACTGGAGCTGGACTTAAAGAAAGTCATCCTCATGATATAACAATTACTAAAGAAGCTCCAAATTATAGTGCGCAAGGAGAGAATTAATATGGAAAAAGAGTTAGTTTTAGTTGTCGATTTTGGAGGACAATATAATCAGCTTATAGCTAGAAGGGTTAGAGAGTGTAATGTATATTGTGAAGTTGTTCCGTATACATTTTCAATAGAAAAAATAAAAGAAAAGAATCCTAAAGGAATAATATTTACAGGAGGGCCTTCAAGTGTATATCAAGAAGGAGCTCCAAGAGTTTCAAAGGAAATATTTAATATGAATATACCTATTCTTGGCATATGTTATGGAGCTCAACTCATGGCTTATATGTTAGGTGGGAATGTAAAAAGGGGAAATAAAAGAGAGTACGGAAAAACTGAAATAAACTATGAAGATAGTCTTTTGTTTAAGGGAATTGAAAAGAAAAATATAACTTGGATGAGTCATACTGATTTGATAGATAAACTTCCAAATGGATTTAAGGCGAGTGCTTTCACAAGAGATTGTCCGATAGCTGCCATGGAAGATGAAAATAAAAAATTATATGGAGTACAATTTCATCCAGAAGTTGAACATTCAATAGAAGGATTTAAAGTAATTAAAAATTTTTTATATGAAGTATGTAAATTGAGTGGTAGTTGGAATATGGATTCTTTTATAGAGCAAAAAATTAAAGAAATAAAAGAAAAAGTTGGGGATAAAAAAGTTTTATGTGCATTAAGTGGAGGAGTAGATAGTTCAGTTGCAGCAGTGCTTGTTCATAAAGCAGTAGGGGACAACCTTACTTGTATATTTGTAGATCATGGCCTTCTTAGAAAAAATGAGGGAGATGAAGTTGAAAGAATATTTAAGAAAGAATTTAGCATGAATTTAATAAGAGTAAATGCTCAAGATAGATTTTTAAATAAATTAAAAGGAGTATCAGAACCTGAAAATAAAAGAAAAATAATAGGTGAAGAATTTATAAGGGTATTTGAAGAAGAATCTAATAAATTGGGTAAAATAGATTTTTTAGTTCAAGGAACTATATATCCAGATATAATAGAAAGTGGAGCAGGAGATAGTGGTGCTTCTACTATTAAATCACATCACAATGTTGGAGGAATACCTGAAGATATAGAATTTGAAATAATGGAACCTTTGAGGGAATTATTTAAAGACGAAGTGAGAAAATTAGGATTAGAGCTTGGAATACCTAAAAATCTTATATTTAGACATCCATTTCCAGGGCCAGGACTTGGAATTAGAGTAATAGGTGAGGTTACTAAAGAGAAACTCGATATATTGAGAGAAGCAGATGCTATATATATTGAAGAATTAAAAAATAGTGGACTTTACGATAAAATATGGCAGGCATTTGCAACGCTTCCAGATGTAAAAACAGTAGGTGTAATGGGGGATGAGAGAACTTATGCTTATTTAGTTGGATTAAGAGCTGTAACTTCTTCTGATGGAATGACATCGGATTGGTACAAAATGCCTTATGATGTACTTGAAAAAATTTCAAATAGAATAGTGAATGAAGTTGATGGAGTTAATAGAGTAGTTTACGATATAACTAGTAAACCTCCGGGAACTATAGAATGGGAGTAGTATATTAATTTGTAGTAAAAGTGTGATATAATATAAGAATCACTATACATTAGGGGAGAGTTCATGTATACTAAATGGCTAAATAAGCTTAAAAATGTCAAACTTTTTGAAAATATTGAATTAGATGAGTTAAATAGAATGTTAATTTGTTTAAAACCCAAAATAGCATATTATAAAAAAAAGGAGTATATAACTATAGCGGAAAATGAGTTCACTGGAATAGGGATTGTAATTCAAGGAGAAGTAGTTGTTACAAAAGAAAATGCAGCCGGCGATAGAGTTATTATGGCTAAATTGAAAGAGAATAGCATATTTGGTGAGGTAATTGCTTTTTCTAATGATGATAAGTGGCCTGTTACAGTTATTGCATCTACAGACTGCATAGTATTGTTTTTTACTCCAAATAAAATATTAGGTAATTGTCCTAAAATGTGTATTGGGCATAAATTATTAATTCAAAACATGTTAAAAATAGTTTCGCAAAAGGCACTTGAACTTAATAGGAAAATAGAATATTTATCAATGAAAAGCATAAGGAGTAAAATAAGTGCATATTTATTAGAACAGTATAGTATCGTTGGAAGAAATAAATTTACAGTACCTTTAAAAAGACATGAATTAGCTGAATTTTTAAATGTATCTAGACCATCATTGTCCAGAGAAATTATAAAAATGAAAGAAGAAGGTATTATTGATTTTTACAAATCTTCATTTGAGATTATTGATGTTGATTTGTTAAAATCGAATGTATAATTAAAATGGTTATACAAGTATACTTAAAATACTTGTATAACCATTTTTTTTGAAAAAATTTTTTGTGTAACATAGGATACGGAAATGAAAAAATGCAAATGATATAATAAGTGTAACAAAAGAAAAAATTACTAAATTATGAGTAATTTATGAGGTGGAAAAATGGATAAAAGATATTTTGATATAAAAGATACATTGTTTGATATTACTGAAAAATACAAAGAAGCAATTGATTTGTTGGTTTCAGTAGGTTTTGAAAATATAAAAGATGAAAATCAAAGAAAAACAATTGGAAAAACAATTACATTAGAAACAGCTTTAAAAATGAAAAAAATAAATATAGATACTTTTACAAAACAATTAATAAATATTATTGAAGATAAGCAAAATAATGTGGATAAGGTATCTGAAGTAAATCAAATAGCACAAAATGCAGATGTGAAAATTGAAGGTATATTGCCATGTCCTGTAAGAGTGCCGTTGATGGAAGCTTTTCAAGATTGGTTGGAAAATAATAAAGAGAAGTTAAATGTGACTATAGGTTATGAATTAAAAGCCGCATCTATGGGGGTAGATTGGCTGAAAGAATCTTTAGAAAAAACAAAATCAGTAGATGTATTACCAGATATATTTATATCAGCAGGATTTGACTTATTTTTTGATAAAAATTTAATTGGTAAATATAAGTCAGAAGGTGTATTTGAAGATATTACAGAAATAGAGCATTACAATAGAGATTTTGAAAATGATTATATAAATCTAAAAGATCCAGATAAACAGTATTCAATGATAGGAGTTGTACCGGCAGTATTTTTAGTGAATACAGAGGAATTAAAAGGACTGAAAATGCCTTCAAGTTGGGAAGATATATTAAGTGAAGAATTTGAAAATAAAGTGAGTTTACCAATAGGAGATTTTGATTTGTTTAATGCCATATTATTAAATATTTATAAAAAATACGGTGAAGAAGGAGTAAAAAAATTGGGTAAAAGCTTGCTAAAAAGTATGCACCCATCGGAGATGGTTAAATCTCATATTAGAAAAACAGAAAAACCAGTTGTTACAATAATGCCGTATTTTTTCACGAGAATGATAAAGAGAGAAGGACCCATGAAAGCTATATGGCCAAAAGACGGTGCGATTATTAGTCCGATATTTATGTTGAGTAAAAAAGAGAAAAAGGAAAAATTAAAACCAATTGTAGATTTTTTTGCTTCAAAAAAAGTTGGAGAAATATTATCGCACAATGGGAAGTTTCCAAGTGTAAATCCCGATGTGGATAATATGATTTCTAAAGATCATAAGTATATGTGGATTGGTTGGGATTATATTAAAAATAATGATATAGGAAGTTTAATAAGTAAATGTGAGAAAATCTTTAATGAAACTATTAGAGAGGTGTGATTATGAATTTAATAACAATATCGGGACCTCCTTCATCTGGAAAGACATCAGTAATATTAAAGACAATTTCTGCTCTACATCAAAGAGGGTTAAGCGTAGGTGTAGTAAAGTTTGATTGCTTATATACTGACGATGATGTTTTATATAAAAAGTCAGGAGTTCCAGTTAAAAAAGGATTATCGGGTTCTTTATGTCCAGATCATTATTTTGTGAGTAATATTGAAGAAGTTGTTCAGTGGGGAAAAAAACAAAATTTAGATGTATTGATTACAGAAAGTGCAGGACTTTGTAATCGTTGTTCGCCGTACATTAAAGATATTAAGGCAATATGCGTTATTGATAATTTAAGTGGTATTAATACACCTAAAAAAATTGGACCTATGTTAAAATCGGCAGATATTGTTGTAATAACAAAAGGGGATATTGTATCACAAGCAGAAAGAGAAGTTTTTGCTTCGAAAGTTCATTCGGTAAATCCCAAGGCGACAATAATGCATGTAAATGGATTAACAGGGCAAGGTGCATTTGAATTAAGCACACTATTATACGATGAAAAAGAAGATGTAGAAACTGTGAGAGGAAAAGAATTGAGATTTTCAATGCCTTCAGCTCTTTGTTCATACTGTTTAGGAGAGAGAAGAATTGGGGAAGATTATCAAATGGGTAATGTTAGAAAGATGAAATTGGGTGAAGAAGATGATTAGCATAAAAGATATAGAAAAAATGAAAATAAAGGAGATTGAAAGTAAATATCCATTTTCTATTTCTTTTTTTCAAAACAATAATCTTAATGTAGAAGGATATGAAGAAATTACATTTGGACAATATTTGAATCATTTTACTGAAGAGGAAATAGAGGAATGGGCAATAGATATTGAAAAATTAAAAGGCGATTTTGTAGCTTATATCAATGAGATGTTAGAATTTCTAGGAATAGTAGAAGATGATAATATAGAGTCTTTGACAATTGTAGCAGGTAAGAACAAATATGGAGAAAGAGAAAATTTTGAAACACTTACTATTCGCAAAAGTGAAATAGTATCAATTGTTGGGCCAACAGGCTCAGGGAAAAGTCGATTATTAGCTGATATTGAATGGGCTGCTAATAATGATACTCCTACTGGAAGAACTATTTTAATTAATGGAGAAATACCTGATAAAAAATGGCGTTTTTCATCTTCAAATAAATTAGTTGCACAATTATCTCAAAATATGAATTTTGTAATGGATTTAACTGTAAGAGAGTTTATAGAGTTACATGCTAAAAGTAGAATGGTTGAAAATGAAGAAGAAGTAATTATGAAAATTATTGATGCTGCTAATAATTTAGCTGGTGAACAATTTAATTTAGATACACCTATTACAAGTCTTAGTGGAGGGCAGTCTAGAGCTTTAATGATAGCAGATACAGCGATACTAAGTACATCACCGATTGTTTTAATAGATGAAATAGAAAATGCAGGAATAGATAGAAAAAAAGCTTTAAATCTTCTTGTTAATGAAGAAAAAATTGTATTAATGGCTACACATGATCCTATTTTAGCTTTAATGGCAGATAAGAGAATTGTTATAAAAAATGGTGGTATAGATAAAATTATAGAAACTAACAATGAAGAAAAAGATATGTTAGCAGAATTAGAAAAAATGGATGAAATTATAAGTACATTAAGAGCTAATTTGAGAAAAGGTGAAATATTAAAAAAAAATAAATTAGGAGGTTTTTTAAAATGAGTATGTTTTGTTATCAATGTCAAGAGGCAGCAAAGGGAACAGGTTGTACAGTTAAAGGGGTTTGTGGTAAATCAGAAGATGTTGCAAAATTACAAGATTTAATGATTTACACATTGAAAGGTATAGCATTAATTGCACAAGAATGTAAAAAAGCAGGTATTAAGTTTTCGAATGCAAATCACTTTATAATGAATGGTTTGTTTATGACTATTACAAATGCTAATTTTGATGAAGGGGCATTTATTGAAAAAATCAAAGAAGGAATAGCTTTGAGAGAAGAAATGAAAGAAGAATTAAAAAATAAAGGGATAGTACTTAATGATTTACATGATGTTGCTACATGGACAGCAGATACAGACTTTGCTATAAAGGCTAAAGCAGACTCTGTTCAAGTTGGAGTTTTAGCTACAGAAAATGAGGATATTCGTTCTCTTAGAGAATTAATAACATATGGGCTTAAAGGTATGGCAGCTTATGCAGAACATGCTTATAATCTTGGAAAAGAGAGTGAAGAAATTTATGAGTTTATTTCAAAAGCATTAGTTGCAACATTAGATGATACATTAAGTGCAGATGATTTAGTTGCTCTTACATTGGAAACAGGGAAATACGGTGTAGATGTTATGGCTATGTTAGATGCTGCTAATACAGGTGCTTATGGGAATCCAGAAATAACTGAAGTGAATATTGGAGTTAGAAATAATCCGGCTATTTTAATATCAGGTCATGACTTGAAGGATTTAGAGCAGTTATTAGAACAAACAAAGGGTACAGGAGTAGACGTTTATACGCATGGTGAGATGTTACCAGCTCATTATTACCCAGCTTTTAAAAAGTATGATCATTTTGTTGGTAATTATGGAAATGCATGGTGGAAACAAAAGGAAGAATTTGAAACATTTAATGGACCAATACTATTTACAACAAATTGTATTGTGCCACCAAAACCAGAACATATAGAAAGAATTTATACTACAGGTTCAACGGGATATCCTGGATGTAAACATATTGAAGCTGATGAAAATGGAAAAAAAGATTTTTCTGAAATAATTGAGCATGCTAAAAAATTAGATCCACCTAAAGAAATAGAAACAGGAAAAATTATTGGAGGATTTGCACATGAACAAGTTTTTGCATTAGCAGATAAAATAGTAGATGCTATAAAATCTGGTGCAATTAAAAAATTCTTTGTAATGGCTGGTTGTGATGGAAGAATGAAATCTAGATCTTATTATACTGAATTTGCGAAGAAATTACCAAAGGATACAGTTATTTTAACAGCTGGTTGTGCTAAATATCGTTATAATAAATTAGATTTAGGAGATATAGGAGGTATTCCAAGGGTACTAGATGCTGGACAATGTAATGATTCTTATTCATTAGCTGTTATTGCCCTTAAATTAAAAGAAATATTTGAGCTTAATGATATTAATGAATTGCCGATAGCATACAATATTGCATGGTATGAGCAAAAAGCAGTAATTGTACTACTTGCATTGCTTTACCTTGGTGTGAAAAATATTAAGCTTGGACCGACATTACCTGCGTTTTTATCACCAAATGTGGCAAAAGTGCTTGTTGATACTTTTGGTATTAATGGTATAAATAGTGTAGATGAAGATTTAGAACAGTTTTTAGGATAAAAAAGCAGAAGGAGTTGTATGATATGTTAGAAAAAATTTATAAGTATTCAACAGGAAATGAAAAAGCGATAGAAAAAATAATTAATGATGAAAATATTCATTTGAATCATATGATATTTAATAAAGGTGAGGGATTACCGGAACATTTTGCAAATTCTAATGTGTATATGATAGTAATAAGAGGAACATTGTCAATTCAATTGGGAGATCAAGAAGTACATGAATATGTTAAAGGAGATATACTGAACATTCCTTATAATACTAAAATGAATGTTGGAAATAAGCATGATGAAACGTTGGAGATTTTTGTTATTAAAGCACCAAATCCTAAAGATTATGTGCAGAAATAAAGTAAATAAATTAGGTTCTTTGTCAAATAGTGTTGGTAAAGAGAATCACAAAGTTAATTGTTGGCCGTTTAAAACCGAATAGGTTTTAGACGGCTTTTAACTTTAGTAAATTTTGACTTATAAGTATTCTATTCTTGAAATGAAAAAAGCTTTTGTAGCCAAATGCAATCCTTTTTATTACTTTAATTTTATTATTAATTCCTTCAATTAATCCGTTTGTATAATCACATTCAAATGTATTTTTTATATAGTCTTTATACTTTTTAATAGATTTAATAGATGTTTTCATGTAATCAGATATATCTG
>NZ_FQXH01000044.1 GCF_900129915.1 Tepidibacter thalassicus DSM 15285 | reverse complement strand
TGACTACGATAAGATGCCTTATCTTAGCTTTATCCCGTATTAGCATACCTTTCGGTATGTTATCCGTGTGTATAGGGCAGGTTACCCACGCGTTACTCACCCGTCCGCCGCTAGGTTCCAAGAGCAAGCTCTTTTCTCCTCGCTCGACTTGCATGTGTTAGGCACGCCGCCAGCGTTCATCCTGAGCCAGGATCAAACTCTCAAAATAAACTTCGTTTATGTCGCCAACGAAATTCTAACGAATTTCCGTTGCTCAAAATAAACTTTGGCTTCGTATTTATATCTAACCTACTGTTTAGTTTTCAAAGTTCAATTTTTTTCGCGTTGTCTTAACGACAAGTAATAATATATCACCTTTATTTTTTATTGTCAACACTTTTTTTGAAAAATTATTTATTCTTTTTTGTTTTCATAAAAGACATATTGCTTCATCTACTATTTCGTTAAAAGTTATATTAGGATCATCGTATATAAATATTTTCAGTTCTTGAAGTTTTTTAGCTGTAGATGGTTTTAAAGAATAACTTCTTTGTAATGCTAAGTTTTTCACTTCCTAAATTCTTAAATTCTTTAGAATCTAAATTCTTATCTTTTTTAGAATTTATATTTAAACCTTCTAAAATTCCTCTACTACTTGAGAATTTATTCTTAGCAAAATTTCTATATAAAAAACACATAAGCTCACGATAGCCATGGCAACTAAAATTCCTAAGTTCTTGAAGTTTTACTTATCTTTTTATTACCCTTTACAATCCTCATAAATAACGAAATTCAAAGCATAAAAAAAGAGTTACAATAAGCTGTATCCCTCGTTTTTCTCTATTTTTAAATTCTCCTTCAAGTTTTTTTCCTAAATTGCTTATCATATTAACCAGCTTCATTCTGGATGTTTCCATTAATAATTCATATACATTTTCTTTTACTTTTGAATTTAAGTCTGTTTGCTTTCTCTTCAAAAAAATTTTTAATTGAAATATTTTCAAAAAAAGGAATTAAGTATATAATGATTATGCTTGGTTCCTATATATATAATATTTTATAACTTAATAATATCTTATTTTTATAAAGGAGTGTATGTATTGAAAAAATTAATTTTTACTATATCTTTACTTGTTTTAATGTTTTTCATATTTAATGTTAATTTTAGGAATGAAAAAAACAACTTAACTAAAAGTAAAATTACTAAAATTGAAGATAATATTGTTGAAAATAAAAAAAACTATTCACTTGAAAAAAAACTATATACTATTATATCTAAAGAAAATAAAACAGCTAAAGATGCACATGAAATTATTGAAATTCTACCTAACATTGATTTTAGCTACTATGCTAATATAGCTTGGAAAAATGTCAATGATATTGATGATCCTTTTGATATAACTATAATTACAGAATTAGAAACCATTAGTATACATGATATTGAAAATATAATAAAAACAGCTCAACACTCTGATGGAGAGTATTCTGAAACATTATCATGGGTATTAGCTAAATTTTATAAAAAAGATAAAATAAACTTTATGAAAGCACTCTATAAAATTCCTTCTTACGAAGATCATTTTTATAATTTTTTGCTATATGAATGTATATATGGCGAAAGAGGAGAAAATACAAAAAAAATAGAAAAAGATAAATTATTTTTACTGAGCTCTGACAAGTTATCTAACTCTGAAAAAAATTTTGTAAAGAAAATATTTAAAAATTTTAATGATTATAAGAAAACCTACAAATTATAAAAATTAAATCGAAAAAAACAAAAGGACTAATTAATCATGCATCTAAATTTTCATTGTATTTGTAATTTTCAATTATTATATCTAAAAGTTCTTTATATCCTTGATGTTGCTTATATAACTTGGCTGATTCATGAGGATATTTTTCGCTTAAATCATAAAGTAATGAAAAAAAGGCATCTGACGTGACTCCATCATTATGTATACATGCTTCGTATATATATAATATCTCTTTTGAAGTGTACTTATCATATTTTAAAAGAGCCGTTATATCAAACTCTCCTATATCATCCTGTTGTTTTTCTATTTCATGATATTTTGCCCAATCTATTTTTCCTAAATAGTTAATTAATAGCTCTACCTCATTATCGGATAAAGTATTTTTCTTATTTAATTTATATACTTCCATTTCTAAGTTGAAATCTGATTTTTCCCTCAAATCCTGTTTTTCTTCTTCTTTTTGTAAAAGAGTTTTATTATTACTAGAAAGATTATACTGCTTTAATGTCATAGAAATACTTATTAATATTGATATAAAAAATATTATTAATATAAACTTAATTTGTTTTTTCATGGAATCAATCCTAACCATTAGTTGAAGTTATATGAATTATACCATATGTTTTCCATGAATCAACACAATCCCCATCTATTTACATTCGTTTTTTTGACTTCTATAACCTATAAACCATTGCCCAAACTTCTTCTCTTCTAGAAAGTTCTTTAGCTCTTAATCTATCTGATATACTATTTTCAGTTGCAAATTAATGGAAATCTATGGCAAACTTCAAAATCCCTTCATCATATATACATATACTGTATAAATTATAAGTAATATTATATTTTCTAAAATAATATGTTTATTATTTCTTTTTTTATTTTTTAGATAGCCTTGAATCTCAATATATATATTATTGTATTTATAATAAAGCATCAGTATTATTATAGGTACAATAAAAAACAGTATACCATTAAATAAACTTAATACATTTAATAAATCTAAAATTTTTAAACTTATAACTATAATTATAAATAATATAGAAAATTGTATCAATGTATTTGCCCATTTATTATATCTATAAGCTATTATAGATGTTGGTAACAAAATAAACAGGATTAATATAAACTTTTTTAGCGAAAATCCTAAGGGAGATAATATTGAATCAAATATAAATATAAAAACACCTAAAAATATATATGTTTTTATATTTATTAAAATCATTTCTTTTATGTTTTTGTTCATACAGCACATTATTTAAAACCCCTTTTATTAGTTTTTTAGTGATTTTTTTCTTAAATCATTTATTAAAGCATATAATTTTTTTACAGTTTTTTCAATATTTTCTAACATTGTTGATTCTGCTAATGTAAATACATTTTTTTAGTTTGTTAATTTAAGAATATTGGATTTGAAGGAATGATTACAAATAAGAAAATATATACTTTTTAAATACTCCTACAAGTTTTTACAAATTTAGACATCGGTTTTATATATAATATTAAAAGTGTTTTTAAATTTAATACATACATAGATTTAGTAGAGGAGGAATTACTAATGAAAAGTCAAGAATCTATATCAAATAATATATTAACTACAAATCAACAACATATTTTATATAAAACCTATTATACAAGTAATTATTTTATAAATAATAAAGAGCTTTCTAAAGATTTAACTAACAAAGCATATATTAAAGCAATAGTGGCTACTTTGACTATATCAATGTTATTATTTCCAATGGGAATCCATGCTAATTCAATAGATGCATCAAATAATACTCAAACAAAATCTTCTATAGAAGTACAAAATCAGAATTTAATGGACGAGAAACTATCTGAAATGGGATTTACTAAAAATCAAATAAGAAAAATGAAAGATAGTCAAAAAGAAATGTTATTAGAAAAAGGTGAAGTAGTAGAAATTGTTACAAAAAATTATATGTTAGATAAAAATGGTCATTTAAAAAAAATGCCAAAAAGGATGAAAAGATCAATTATGTCTCGAAAAGTATTTTCACTTGAAAGAATAATAGAAAAGTTAAAGACAAAAAACGGAAAAAAACGTTTTAAATTTAAAACAATTGGAACTTGGCATAAGAATCCTAAAGTAGAATTAAAAGATATAATTGCAATATCTTGGTCTGATAACTTTACACTAAAAAATGATTACTGTTATATAGAGTATAGAGGAGGAGATTCTCAAGATGAAGATGATGTAATGATTGATAATATAGATGCTGAAAAGGGAATTTCTCATCAAATCAATTTAAGAATTGGAAAAGATGAAAAAAGAATAGTTCAAATAGTAGAAGTATATACTGACGATAACAATTCAGGTTCAGCTAATGTAGTTTCAGATTATGCTCATGCAATAATTGGTTTAGGAGATATTACTGCAAAGTTTTCTGGAAATAAAGATAGCGCCAGTATAGCTTTTTCAGCAAGTCCTACAATTCTCTTTAACAGAGCGTCAGATTCATATGTATATTTTGATTATTAAATATTCATAAAAAAAAAAATATAATTTTGAAATGGTATTATTCCTACTAACATTGTACTAACGGACTTAATGTATCTGTAAATACCTCTTCTCCTTCTATTGTTTGTGGCTTTATCTCTATAAAATATCTCGTTACTAACTCTGCAAATTCTTCTCTTGTTATCTCCTCTCTCATGTTCTCATCTTCTCTTAATGTCTCTGGTATTAGCCCCCTCTCTTTCATTACTTTAAATTGACAAAGGTTGTGGGAATAATTCTAATTAACCTTTTCATATCTTTGCCATCTATGAGGTAACAAATCAAACAAAGGATAAGTTATTATTATTATTAATGTTTGCAATTTAATTTGTAGCATAAAGTTATTTAAAATAATAATATGATTAAATACAATTATAGTTGCAATAAAAATAATACCAAAATATATTCCCCTATATACATTGTGTTTAGGCTCATAAATGGCATTACAGTGTGAACATTTCAAATATCCATTAATAAGAGCTTTTAATCTATTATAAAATGAAAAGTTCTTATGGCACTGAGTACAATTTTTTATAAATACACCCCTTTTTATTTTAGATTTTAAAAATGTTGGTTCTAGCAATAATTTACTTACTATTATACAAGTGCATATAGTTATAACTAATGGTACTGTTTTAGGTAAATTTCCAGGTAAACTTGTAAATACGGGTTCTATTAATAAAATCATTTCAAGTAACACCATAACAATCCCTGCATAAGTAAGTAATCCATATTCTTTGATATATTTTCCATTCTTATAGTTTTTTACAAAAAGATATAATCCTGAAACAAACATTAAAGTTCCAACAAAAAACATAATCCATAATAACATAGCAAAGCAGCTTTATAAAATCTATAAAAATCTAAATAAATATATAAAAATTATAGATTTTATTCATACACTCAATATTTTTACAAATATTAGTGTACATAATAACATATCTCTACAATGCTATACCGCAAGCCAACGGTACTTTTGTTCACCTCTCTTTTTTAAATCAAGCAACTAATTTTCCAAAATGAAAATGTAGAGTAGTTACTTGATTTATGTTTTTATAATTCAATGTTTTATTTTTATTGTATTTATTAAAAATATTAATACTTGAATTAATATCTCTATCTAGTGTCATACCACATTTACACTTATAAACTCTTTTTGATAATTCCATACTCTTTTGATTACCACAATTTGAACAAGTTTTAGAGGTATAAGCTTCATTTATATAAACCACTTTAACATCATGCAATTTTGCCTTGTATGTTAAAAATGTCTTTAATTTACCTAATCCCCAATTTTCTTTTATACTTCTGTTTAATTTTGTTAAATTTGATTTTTTAATCATTTGCTCTTGTGATAAATCTCCAAGAATTAATTCTTTATTATTTAA
>NZ_FQXH01000047.1 GCF_900129915.1 Tepidibacter thalassicus DSM 15285 | reverse complement strand
GTTGAGTTTTTAAAAGAAGTATTTACAAGGCTTATGCAAAACAATATTCTATCTAATCAAGGGGTAGCATCTTTATGGGATGAACATTTTAAAAGGATTAGAATAGCTGATTCTACAGCTTTTCAAGTTCCTGAAATATATAAAAATGAATATCCTGGTTCAGGAGGAAGTGCACAAATATCAGGAGTTAAAATACAACTTGAATACGAATTAAAAACAGGGAATTTTATGCATATAGATATAGGTCCAGGAAAAGGAAATGATAATACCTTACCAAAATCACATGGATTTAATGAGTTATAATGTCTTTTTACTGAGACTGAACATCATATTCATCTGCAATGAAATCTTTCAAATTCAAAAGTTGTTTTTTCCCTATATTTTTTTTTATAGTTTTGATTTTGCCATCTTCTAATTTCTCACCTATATAATCACCTGTAATTAGGTTATAGTCATCTTCAAGACAATACATTGAATCACCAATAGATTCATATGAGCCTTCTGTAAATCCAATTAAATACCAACCATTATCTTGATACCTAAATCTAAAATACCTATGCCATCTACTGGAACCACCCATGAACTTTAGCAAGACAGAACCCCTATCTATAACTATATCTTCAAAAGGATCTCCAAAAGTTCCTCCTTCATTTGCAAGAAGAATAGCTTTTTCTGCCCTTATTGATAGTGTATATGTGTTATCTTTATTTCCAAAAACTATTAGTAAGTTTCTTGGAGATGCATATTCAGATTGATTACTTTGCTCAATTACAAATGCTTTATCAATTATACCATCTTTATTTAAATCTCCTTTTGCTATGGCTAATTCACCACCATATTTTTTTAAGACTTCCCATCCTTTAGGTATAAATGACGATATATCTTGAACATCATTATCCGTTTTGTTTTTGTATTCACTTTCCGGCTCAACGCTAATATCGTTACTTAAATCCGTCTTTTGTTTCTCTTTAGTTAAATCTTTATCTATAGTTGAAACTGATTTTTCAACTTTAGGTATACGTATTTCTTTATTACTCATACATCCAACTGCCAAAAATACACTAAATAATACTACTATTAATAATACAAACTTTTTCATATAATAATCACCTTTCTAAACTTATTATATAAGGAAGAGGTCATTGCAAACTGAGAAGAAATAAGCTTTCTTTACTGGCATATTTTATCTAACTAGCAAATTTCCTAACAAATAAAATAAGATTTTCATAAGTATTAACAATTTATAATACTGTCATATCCTAATTATACACCTGATTTTCCGGTTCTGTTGCAAAAAATATCAAATACTAGAGCAATTCCTTTTTATGCTACTAGAGATAGTCATGCCCATCAAGCTAAGGAATCATAATAGTTTTGAATATTGAAATCAATCATTTTAATTGTATTTAATTTGAATATTTCAATATATTTATAATTAATGGTGACTCAAATAAGCCTAATGAATTCTATTTTTAAAAAAATAAACTATGGGCTAACATTAATATCTAACAAGCTATCTTGCCTGCCGTGTTAGGATAGCTATTTATCTCGTACTTAAAAATTGCACCTAGTATATTAAATACAGTTTTTTATTACATCTACGTGATTTTTATCTGATTTTAATAAGCATTTCATATATCTAAGATTATACCGTCGTAAGATTTTAAGGACAAGGTATGAATAATTCTGCTTAATTAAGCCCCCATCATAGCTTGATATATTTTTTGTGCACTTTTTCCTCTAGTTTTAGCTTTATTATAGCGATCTGCAGGCACTTCATATTTTAAACATACCATACTACCTGCCTCATATGCAGCTGTATTTTTACCGCTATGCTTGGATAACCACTCTTCATAAATCTTTTTGTAATTTCCATTGAATTCTTTAGAAATAAGTGTACTCTCTGCTTTATAATATTGTTCTCTTGTTGGATAACCTTCTTCTCCACACTCATCAACATAGCAATCAATTAAATTCTTAGTACGACTACCTGTCCATTGGACACAACCAAGTCCAAATTTTCCTTTATAATTTGTTGCTTTACAATCTTCTATTAATTTGCATGCTTTTTTCATTCCAACATCTGAAATATTTTTTCCAGAAAAATCCTTTCTATAATTAAAATGTTTATCAATATATTTTAAATAAGAAGGTTCAGCACTTGGGTTACTGATATAAGCTGAGCTTTCAAATAAACCAACGGTTGCCTCGTGTAAGATATCACCAAGAACACCCGCTACAAAAGCGGCTTCAAAACCTGCGTCAAATAAAGAAATTATGTTTGCAAGTGAGATTACGCGAAAGCCAAAATATAAATTATTTTTATTAATCCTATTAAAAGCTTATCAACGATTAGGGTATTTTACTTCAATGAATCATATTCCTAATGAAATTAAAAGCTATATATCAAATGTGATGGGAATTCAATATGAAGAAGATCAAATTGAAAAGTATAGTAAATCAAGAATGAAATTTAATCATATGGATTCCATAAGAAAATTTTTAGATATAAAACCATATGGAAAAGAATCAAGAAAAGTTATTATACAAGCTGCTACTGAAGCTGCAAAAATAAAAGATAATGATGCAGACATAATAAATATAGTGATTGAAGAACTCATAAAGCAAAAGTATGAATTACCAGCATTTAGTACACTCGTAAGAGTATCTAGAAGAATACGATATACTACATATAATTCATACTACAGAAATATATACAAAAGTCTTAATTCAAATACAATCGAATCTATCGATTCTTTACTTTCAGAAAAAAATGATACATATACATCTTGGAATAACATCAAGCAAGATGTTGGGAAACCGTCTGTTAAGAATATAAAAGTTGTAATATCCTACTTAAATTTACTCAAAACCATTGAAATAGATACCAATATATTAACTAAAGTCCCAGATATAAAAATTAAACATTTTGTCAATGAAGCTAAAAGTCTAGATTCCTCTAAAATGAAAGAATTAAAGGCATCAAAAAGATATACACTTGCAATTTGTTTCTTAAAACAAAGACTTGCAAGTACACTAGATGATATAGGAGAAATATTCATTAAACTAATAAAAAATGCTCAAAATAAATCAAAAGATAAATTAGCTAAATATAAGCTTGAGCAATCTAAAACTACTGATAATCTTATATCTACTTTAAAAAGCTTTATTATTACTTACAAGATAGAGGAAACTGATGATAAAAAAATAAATGCTCTTATGCAATTAATGGAAAATAAAAATTTAGATGATCTTTTAGAAAAATGTGAAACACATGAAAAATATTCAGATAATAATTATTGGCCTTTCTTATGGAATTCATTAAAGGGAAAAAGATCTGTATTATTTCATATACTTAATGAAATACAGTTGTGTTCAACAACCCAAAATAATTCCATAGAAAAGGCTATAAAATTTATAAAAAAATATAAAAACGCCAATAGATTAGATACAATTTCTACAACAGACAAAGAAATAGGAAGACTTGATTTATCATGGGTAAAAGAACCTTGGTGGAGAATTTTAACAGGATATACGAATAAAAATAAATATCCTGAAAAAATAAATCGTAGGCATTTTGAAGCTTATGTAATGTATCAAATCATGCATGATTTAAAATCTGGGGATTTATGTATTAAAAATAGTGATATTTATTCTGATTACAGAGATCAGGTTATAAGCTGGGAAGAATACAATAATAATATTGATACTTTTGGCAACCAAGTAGGTCTACCAGTTTTAGAAAATGAATTTATCCAACACTTAAAAGATAATATGGAAAAAGCTATATTTAATGCTGATAATTCTTTTCCTGAAAACCAATATCTTAAAATCAAAAATGGTGTTCCTATACTTTCAAAAATAAAAAAAAAAGATGAACCTAAAGATTTAAAGGTTATACAAAATTTAATTGCAGAAAATTTAGAAACAGTAAATATTTTAGATATTTTATCAGATACAGAAAAGTGGATTCAATGGACAAATCAGTTTGGATCGATATCTGGATTCGATTCAAAGATTAAAGATAAAATTGAAAAATACCTTATGACAACATTTTGTTATGGTTGTAATCTTGGTCCTAGTCAAACATCAAAATCACTACAAGAAATAAGTAGAAAACAGCTTTCTTGGATAAACAAAAGACATGTAACAGAAGAAAAATTAGAAAAAACTATTAAAAATGGGTCTATAATATTTAGTGTTGGTGAAAACTAACACTAATTTTTTGTATAAAAAAACGAGACAAGAGAGAATCACTTAGTTATAATTTAATCACCACAAAAAAATCATAAAAGGAGTGATTTCTCATGTCTCATAATAATTTTATACTAAATTTGCTTAATTTAAAAGACCCTAATATAACTTTTAATGATAATTATTACTCTGAAGAAATTATTAACAATGTTAAATCTAAAGTTTTTTATGCTACATTAACCTATATGCCTAATACATGTTATCATTGTGGACATACTATGGACAAACATATTATTA
>NZ_FQXH01000048.1 GCF_900129915.1 Tepidibacter thalassicus DSM 15285 | reverse complement strand
TTCACAATTTCACTCAAAGAACATCAGAATATACTCCAGAAGAATTTGAAAAAATTGTTCTAAAAAAACAAAAGGAAAAATGGGGTATATAAAAGTTTAAAAATTTCGGTATGGGTAGTTAATTAAAAATACCCACTTCTCAGGCTCTTATAGGCTCATATAGAGGAGTTTATCCTTCGCAGGATAAAATGTAAAGGTAATTGAAATGTTATTTAATTCTGAAAGGAACTGACAAATGTATCAGTTTTCTTTTTTTTAAGGATGCAATTTTACATTGTTTATTTAGATTATACCCTAAATAAATAATGTAATTAAATTTAAAACTATTGATAATACTATTTGTTTAAAATTGATTTGTAATAAACAAACAATTGTTTGTTGTAATTATTGACTTCAAACAAACAATTATGTTATTATATTCTTGTAAGATAATTCAAGGAGGTTATCAACAGAATGAAAGTTGGATACATAAGAGTAAGTACTGTAGAGCAAAACGAAGACAGACAAAAAGTACTTATGAAGAAAAATGGTATAGAGAAATTATTTATAGATAAGTGTAGTGGAAAGGATACAAATAGACCAAAATTAAAAGAGTTAATGGAATTTGTTAGAAAAGGAGATACAGTTTATGTAGAAAGTTTTAGTAGACTTGCAAGGAGTACAAAAGATTTATTAGAACTAGTAAAATCTCTTAATGATAAAGGGGTAAATCTTATAAGTTTTAAAGAAAATATAGATACTACAACTCCCCATGGAAAGCTAATGCTTACTATGTTAGGAGCAATTGCAGAGTTTGAAAGAGATTGTTTATTAGAAAGACAAAGAGAAGGAATTGCATTGGCTAAGGCAAAAGGTAAATATAAAGGTAGAAAGAAAATAGGTTATCCTAATAATTGGGAAGAAGTTTACAACAGATATAAAACAAGGAAAATTACAGCTACTAAAGCTATGGAAATACTAAGCTTAAAGAGAAATACATTTTACAAGTTAAAAAAAGAATGGGAACAAAAACAAGAAAATATAAAATAAAGTATTCTTTTTACAATTCATGGTTTTAAATAAGTAATTAAAAAATCGCATTTATAAATATTTGTATAAAAATAACTCCCTCTAATATATGGTACTTTTCAAAATATTATATAAAAAATATATTTTTTATATAATATTTTGAAAAGTACCATATAAATATTTAATAAAAGGACAGTGATATTATGAATATAGATAAAATAAAAATAGGAATGGAATTTAAAGACTATCCTTCTTTGTGTAGAGTATTAGGAGTTGAGCCTAAAGTTGGTGGTAGAAATACGAAATTACATAAAGAAGAATTTAAAAGATATTTTAATTGGACTAATAGAGGAAGAAAATATATAATTACTGATATTTATCCAAAGCCTAAAGAAAAAATAGACCGTAGAGGAAAATCAAAAGGTAGTAGAAATAATAATAATGTGTATATGAAATATATAGACCCAATACTAACTAATTTTTTTGATAACTTGAACAATAGAATAATATTTATAACTGCAAATCAATTAATAAAACAGATAGGAATTGTTAGTAGTAATTATTTTGAAGCAATAAAGAGTAAAAAGGAATTTTTTCAATATTTATCAAACAAAGAAAATATAGGTAATTTCACAGCGTTAAATAATGTTTTTTATTGTACAAATAACATATTAAAAGCAATGGTTAATTCTTCTCTAAATAGATTAGAAAAAGAAAACATAATTAACTATGAATGCAATTACATTTTGCACGAATTACACGAAAGAAAACACGAAAGAAAATTTGATGGTATTAATATAAGATTGGCTACTAAGAAAGAGAAAAAAATAATTAATAAATATGAAGATATAGTATTAAAAGAGCTAAAAGTAAAAAAGTCTTACTTAGAACAAAATGACAAATTAAGAAAAATGTATTATGAAAAGGTAAACGAATTGGTTTTTTCAGAACTAAAATATATAAATTTATATTATATTGGTTATAAGATTGTTGTAAATTCTCAAAATGACACAGAAGATGTTAAAGATTATAAAATAAAACTAAATAAACTTATTAAAGAAAGGGTTGAAAGCAAAAATATTAATAATAAGAAAAATTTAGAAGAAAAATATAATGATTATGCTTTTGGCACACCTATATTAAAATCTTATGAAAAAGATATAGCAAGCGAAAGTTACCTCATAGATACAAAAGTTATTATTGATAATCTATTAGATTTAAATGCTAAAAGGTTGAAATTAATAACAATAAAAAATTCTAAGGAAATAATAAAAAAATTTGTAGAAGATAAGTCAATAATAAAAACAACTGAAGATAGAAAAATTACTAAAAGATATGTTAATTCACTAGTTGAGATTGATGAAAATGAGTTATCAGTTCAAGAAGCAACTCAAACAATTGAGAGTGAAATTGAATGGGGATTTGATGTAAGTAATGAAAACATTAGCACAATAGGTAAGAACAGAAGAAATGTAACACACGAAACATAGATAAATACTGGCTTTCAGAAATTGACACCCCTCAAAGCCAGTAAAATACAGTTACATCACAAATTGCAATTTAGAACATCACAAATGGTAAAAAAAACTGCAATTTGTGATGTGTATAAAGTATATATATTAGATTTATATATAGATTTACTAATAGCTGACGCACTTGCAACTTTATCTGTAGCAGAAAAGTTTTTTATTGAGAAATATCATTTTGTTATAAAGAAAGGATAATCAGACAATAAGACATTATTAGTAAAGAGTTAGATTATAAGCAATAATTTATAATAAAATAAATATTAGTAGCATTGATATTATCTGTATGCACTTTTTGAGTACCTACTTTAGAATATTTGTCTAATCAAGAATATTTTATTGGGTATTCAATAAGTGTATTTATTTTTTGAAAAAAGTTGATGTAGTTATAAACTTTAATGCTTATTATATAATCAAATTAAGAGTAGCAATGAATAATGAGTTGCAACTATCGGCTATGAGAGTGATTTAGCCTCTCAATTCTGTTATATATTTACGAAGGTCGAAGTCGAAGAGGTATTTTATTAAATATGGGTTGTTTACTGGGATTGAAACAGGCGTTCGAAACACTTCGATATATGTTCGATAATACATTATCATATTTTTATATTGGGGGGATAATTACAGTAATTCACCTCTTCTAGATGAGTTATATCCATATAGCTGTTCTACTCCTAGCCACTTTCATTAAAATATACGAAAGAAGATAATTAATAAAATCAAAATTTTATTGACGCTATAGATAAAGTAAGAAAATAAAGGATATTAACACCTGTAAGGAGAACTAATACATTATGTATTAGCTAAATTGGGTAATACATAACTAATACAATGTGTATTAGGAGGGGATAGAGTTGGATAAAATAGATAAGATTTTAGACCTGCAAGAGCAGGGATATACTAGACAGCAGATAGCTAAAAAATTAGGATATAAAAGATTAGACTCTATGACTAGATATTTAAAAAAACATGGATATATTTTAGTAGATGGTAAATATGTATTAGATGCTAATACAAAGAATAATACAAATATAGTTAATACAGAAACTAATACAATATCTAATACATTAGAAGTTATAGATGTTAATACAGTTACTAATACACAAACTAATACAAGAGAGCAATTTGTTAAAGTATTAGATAATAAAATAATAGAGCTATTAAGGTCAGACTATAATATTTTAAAAGAAATGATAGATAGATTTAAAAAGAATATGGAAGTACATAACAGTAGTAATATAGCTATAGATTTAATAGACGATAGGCACTTAAAACAATATCCTAAAGCTGTAAGAGTAAACGAATTTGTTTGGAAAGACTGGACTAAGTTTTGTGTGGAACATAATAAGTTTTCTAAAAAAGAATTAATAAGTATGGCTTTAAAGGAATATATGGAAAAACATAAGTAAGATTTAAAAATAATATAATATTAATGAGAGTTGAAACTATGAAAAACTTATTAAAGAAAATTTTAAAAGAATTAAAAGAGTTTAAAAGTGAGGTAGCAAAGATGTTAAATAAATATATCTCTAAATATATTTTATTATCATTAGCTTTATTTTCGTTTATATGGTTAATTATAATTTATTCTAAGTCATATAATGCTACAGTTCATATCGCTAAAGCACTTCCCATATCTATTGTTAATGCTGCATCTCTAATTGCATTTTCTATTTATACAAAAAATTCTAAATAATAATCAAAAAAGACACGAAATTAATAATTCGTGTCTTTTACTTTTATAACCCTCGTAAATCCCTCGTAAATGACGAAATTTGATGTTTTATTTGATTTATAATACAAATTATCTATTGATAGCATAAAAACGCTTATATGAGCCAATAAAGAGTGATTAAG
>NZ_FQXH01000049.1 GCF_900129915.1 Tepidibacter thalassicus DSM 15285 | reverse complement strand
ACAAGATTTCACAATTTCACTCAAAGAACATCAGAATATACTCCAGAAGAATTTGAAAAAATTGTTCTAAAGAAACAAAAGGAAAAATGGGGTATGTAAATTTAGAAAAGTATATTTTTTATTATTTATCATATCTCTCTATAAACTCGAGCATAGCTTGAGATAAAAGGTCTTGCTGTTTAAACTTCTTATTTTCTTTAGCAAACTTTAAAAACTTTTTGAGTATATCTTCATAAACCTTAAATGATCTATTTTTAATTTGTCCTGTCATTTTAGAAAAGTCTATTTTAAGTTCAGGAATATCTATTACATTATTTTTAAATTCATATTTTTTAACTGCTTCTATTGTATTTTTTATTTCTTGTTTTAAACTTACAAGTTCCAATATGTCATTCTTTAAATTTATTATATCTACTATTTGGTTTAGGTTATTTTCTTGTGATATAATATTACCATTATTTTCAGTTCTTTCACTAGGTGTTACAAAAGTATTACTCTTATCACTCTTTTGTGGTAACTCATTAGTGATACTTTTGTAACACTTTTTGTTTTTATCAAATTTAAATCCAGCTCTTTTAAATCTATCTGTTACAGTAGTCCTCGCTATTCCAATATTTTTACATATTTTACTTATAGATAAATTTTCTTTGAGTTTTTTATTAAAATACTCAACTTGTTCTAAAGTATCAAGATTATCAAATTCTTTTCTATCCAATTTTTATCCCCCCTGATAAGTGTTTCTAAAGTATTACTTTTGTAACTCTATTATAACTTATTATGATATTTGTGAAACACAAAATAAAAAAAGCCTAGATACTTTAATAAAATTACTAGGCCATGGCTGATATTTTTTTAATTGATATTTTCTGTATCAATCAATTATGTCTAATTCATTTATACTGATATATGATATATTATGTTTAATTCCCAAAGATTATTAGCTCATATTTCGTGATTAATTAAACATAAAAGTTATTATGTTTAATTAATTTAAGTTATAAACCTCACCCTTTTAGTTTTCATCTTCGTAATATTGTGTTCCTGTTGTGTTTATATCATCATACACACTCCCTTCTATTTCTATTGATACACTTGCACTCTTTCCACAAAACACATTCGGAAATATATATTTTCTCCAACCGTCATCTTCTCCAAAGTTTATGGTTAATAGTCTATTTTGACTATGTATTCCGTCATATAATGCTCTTAATACTTTGTTTATATCTCCTTCCCCTACATAACTTTTACTTTCTCTCTTGAATTTTAGTCCGAACGGTGAACTCTTTATTTCATAAAACTGCATATGTAATGGTGAGCCTGTTGTATGGGTTGCGTCTGTGTTATAATATTTATATTTCGATACTTTCGGTGCAAATACATATAATGTTCTTGTCTTGGTATAATATATATTTGTTGTATCCTTTCCTAGACTTTTTCCTCCCCTTAAAAAGTCTATTACTTTTGGGTTGTTGTCTTTATAATACTGGTTATAAACTTTATTCCTATATTCACAACCATCTCCACATCTCCCATAATATTCTATATCTTCCTCTCTCCAATCATGGTACTTTGATGCTGATGGTACTGCCCTACTCGCCATTCCCTTTGATGTCTTTACTCTTACATAACTTGTCCCTTTATCCATTCTTGCTGACCATTTCTCTAGGTCTATTTTCTTTACTAACTCCAATACTTCATTCTTGGGACTTGCTTCTATACCTAAATATTTTTGGGTGTTTTTATAGCTCGGTGTTACTTTCATTGGGTTTTTTCTTATATACTCTTTTAACATCTCCTCTGCTTTCGCATAATATGTTAAATCGTCTTTATTGTTATAAACCTCTGTCTCCATATCTACTATATAGAATGGCATATGCCAATACCCTGAACGTACTGTCTTTCCTCCTAAATCTGCTATAAACGGTGCCGATATTCCTGCCCATATATTTTTTACTTCTATTTTGTTCTTTGCTTTATATGTGTATTCTTTATCCACTGGACTTATATACGTTGAGCATGAATAAGCATCGCATACTGTATGACAATGTCTATGCCCTTCACTATCTGTATGACATCTTCTATGTGAACGACAACATCTTGTATGTCCTAATACTCTATCGTATCTTAATGTATATGGTATGTTTACTTCTGTTTCTATCTTCCCTTTCGCACTACATACTCCTTTCATTATTGGGTTCTCTCCTGCTATATAACTTGATGTCTCATAGTTATTCCTTTGCGTTAGTGGCTTATCTTTGTCCTTTTCTATTCCTGTTATATCTGGGTTGTTTATCCATGTCGCTATCTCTATTGTTTCCATCTTCTTTGGCTTTGGACAATTTACTTTGAATGTCTTTGTTACTGTCTCTTTTCCTCTAAAATTTACTTCCCCTTTATATGTCCTTCCTTTATGTGATAAACCTACTTCGTAATTCTTGTATAATAAATTCCCTTTCTGCTCTCCTATTGCTCTATATGTTACTCTTATTTCTACTTCGCCACCTTCTTTCGCATAACTTGGGTTTATTTCTATATTCGATACCATTATGTCAAAATCTTTTGGTGTCATTCTTGCTATTGCATAGTTGTTCTCATAGTTTTCTTCTTCGGGGTTCTTGTTTGGGTTTACGTCTATCCTTGCTGTTATTTCTCCTCTTAATACTCCGTCTACTTTCGTATATACTGCATATTGACTATATTCTTTGCTTTCTAATATATTTGGTATTGTTACGTTATAAACCCCTATCTTCTTCCCATCTTGCATTAATGTTAGTTTTACATCTTCATTTCTTAATACTTCTTTAAATTCTGACTTCATTCTAAAATCTACTCTTACTGCTGTCTTTGGCTTTTCTCCTGTTATATGGGCTATGTATAAATCTCCTTCGGGTTTTACTGCTAGGTCTT
>NZ_FQXH01000050.1 GCF_900129915.1 Tepidibacter thalassicus DSM 15285 | reverse complement strand
TAATGAAACAATAGCAATAAAAACAGGACTTTCTGTAGAGGAAGTTAATAAATTAAGGGAGTAAAAATAGCCATGGCATTTGCCATGGCTATTTTAATTTTAGATTTTTTATACATAAGGGTTATGAACATCATCAAATTAATATAAAGAACAAAGACTAAATTTTTAAAGGAAATTAGTAGAAGAATTAAATAAAAACTTAGCTAAGGTTTTATTTTGTAAATAGTTAACATGTTATTTTAATTTTTAGATTTAAAATCACATTCTTCTTTAATTTTTAAATATCTTTTTCAATTGATAGATAGAAATAATAACTAAAGCAATTCCTAAAATGTCAAACCATAAAGGCTGAAATTGAGACGTATCAGATATAAGTATATAATTGGGTATTTTTATTTGTAATAAATTAATAACTATAAAATCTATTGAGTTATTAATTGAGTGAGCAAATATACAAGGAATAATTGATTTAGTTTTTAAATAGAGCCAACCGTAGAATAACCCACTAATAGAGGCTGTTATAAATTGATATATATTCATATGAGCTAACCCAAAAACCAAAGCTGAAATAATAAGAGCTTTTTTTGGGGAATAATTTTCAAGATAACCTTTTAAAATAATCCCTCTAAATATAAATTCTTCAAATAATGGACCAAATAAAACTAATGATAAAAAAAATCCTAAGGATGGTAATTGACCGAACTTTATTTCTTTTTCAGCCATAGAATTAAGTGTTTCAAATGAGAGAAAAACAATAATGGTTCATAAAGCAGAGACTAAAACTGCTCAGATAAAGGAAAGAGAAGAAGGAATAATAGAAAGAGAGTATAAAAAAACTATAGAAATAGCTAAAAATTTACTAGATATTTCAGATGATGAAATAATATCAATAAAAACAGGACTTTTATATAGAGAAAGTTAATAGGTTGAGAAGGTAAGAAAAGCCATGGCAGATGCCATGGTTATTTTTTATATAAATTCATAATCCTAAATTTATAATATTTTTGCTTGAATTTTGTGTTGAGAGATATAAGATATCTTTAATAAAAAAAAGACAGAGTTCTTGATAAAAAAATTCTGTCTAAAATTAAATAAAAACTTAGCTAAGATTTTATTTGTAAAAGATAATAAAAGTTTTGTATATTGCTATAAAAATATAATTTTAAATATTTTAATTATTTATAATTTTTAAATAAATTAAATGTATCTACAATAATATAAACAATATCAATAATAATATTAATAAAATTATCCAAATTATATCCCACCTTTTAAAATTGTAGAAAAAATTTTGATATCTGTAAATTAAATTTTACAATATAAATTAAGATAATTCACATTATAAATAGTTATTTTTGTAATAAATTAAGTTTCTTTTGTTGGATTAGCAATGTTATTCCTGATAATAATAGTAAAATGCTAACGATAGATAAAGATATAATTATATCTTTGTGAAAATTAATGTTTGTATAAAATGAAGATATAATTACTGGAACAAAATATAATATGCCAAATATAATTAGAATTATACTTATGGTCAATTTCCAATTTGTATTATCTAGTAATTTTAAGCTTCCTAATATAGAAATTAGACTAATTCCATTTAGAATTATAATTGTTAATAAGTTATTAATTTTAAATAGATTTGAATTAAACAAAGATGAAAGAGTAAATAATATTTCAGTTATAATAAAAAACAAACCTATTATGAATAAAATTATACCTAAAATTTTTTTTAATTTATTCATAAATATAGCCTCCTAAAAAATATATTATTTATAATAATATATAGATATATGTATCAAACATAGCATTTTTATTGATTTGAAAATTTCACCTTTTATAGAAATTAAAATAAAGGAGAGTCGTTCAATAATATGTAATTGAACAATCTTCTGCTAATAAAAGTATAAACTATATTTAATAGATATTTTTAATGACCGCTAGCTTTTTTTATTTTATCCCAACCTTCGCTAACATCCCATGCTGCTCTTTCTACTAATAGAGGGTTGTAAAGAGACATTATTGCTTCTGCACCACCTTTTGCTATTTGTAGTGTACCAACAAAAGCTTGACCAGCTTCTTTCCAACCTCCTCCGTTTGTACTCATCATTTCTTCAACTCTTAATTCTTTCATAAAGGCTACCTTCTTAAAATATGTATTATTTTGATTAATAAATTACTTTGTCGCGACAAAATTATTAAAACAAATTTAATTCGTAAAATCAACATATATGTCATGAATTGTCAATATAATATCATGAATTGCAAAAATTACATTTTATGATATTTATTTAATCATTCGTGATATTTATATTGACTTTT
>NZ_FQXH01000052.1 GCF_900129915.1 Tepidibacter thalassicus DSM 15285 | reverse complement strand
TTACCTTTGACCATAAAAAGGTTACCTTTGGGCGCGAAAAATATAGTATTTTCAACTTATACAGCTGGCCGAAAACATTTAAAACAAGAGAAAAAGATTGTAAAACATATTATGTATAAAACAATAAAAAAAAGAAGTTGCTCAATGAAAAATAAAATATCAAATTTTAATTAATAATACAGGCTAATATATAAAATGTTCTTAATCGCTTTTATTTGCCAATATAAGCGATTTTATTTTGTTTATAGATAATTTATACTATAAACAAAATAAAACATTGAATTTCGGCGTTTATGAAGGTTATAAAAGGTAATGAAAAGATAGGTTAAAGGTATAAGTAGTATAATTAAAAATTATTAATAATATTTTGTAAATATATAAAGATTGATATTAAAATTTGTAGTATAATTAAATAAATATTTACTACAAATATAAAATTTGTAATAAAAATTCAAATAAAAAAGAAGTTCCTTAATGGTTTGGTCGCCTCAAGGAACTTCTTTTAGAACGGAGAACTCTTAAAAAGAGAACTCAATGTAATAACTTTTTCTTACAAAGTTATTATATATTATAACACCTATATTTTCAATTATTGCAAATAAATTATTTTAGATTTTAAGAAATAAGGATTCTCCGTTCTAACATATAGAAGGGAGTTTTTTTATGGGATTAAAACAAGAAATAAGTCAATTACAATATAGAAAATTTACTGATGAAGAAATAAAAGAAATACAGAAATTTTTAAGATATATGCTAATTGGAGTAAAGTTAGACCAGTACATAAAAATATTTAATTATATAGAGAATTATTCAAGTAATATATATACTCAAAGAAGTTTTAAAGTAAAAGAATTATTAAGTTTTAAAAAACTTAAACAAATACTAAATGATGGAGAATTTAAGCCTATAAACTTATTTTATAGTGTAAATACATATAAAACTTACGAAAATTCTTCTGAGGAAAATCTAGGGTTTATAACGAATATATTAATAGATATAGATTATAAAAAATCATTTTTTAAAAATCTTTCTAAAGATGAATTTATGCAAATGCTTGAATGTGAATACTTTGGAATAGAAATTCCATGCCCAAGTGCAATTATTTATACGGGGAACAATTTTCATATTACATATAAAATAAAATATCCAGTTAATGCAACTGATAAAGCAAAAACACTTGCTAGAAGAATACAAAAAGAAATATCTAATAAATTAAGTTGTTTTAATGCTGATAAATCAGTTAATTTAACTACTTCAACGAGATTTATATATACACGTAATTTTAAAACTATGAATACAGTTAGTGTTAAAATTTATGAGGATAAGCTATATAAACTGAG
>NZ_FQXH01000053.1 GCF_900129915.1 Tepidibacter thalassicus DSM 15285 | reverse complement strand
ACAAGATTTCACAATTTCACTCAAAGAACATCAGAATATACTCCAGAAGAATTTGAAAAAATTGTTCTAAAAAAACAAAAGGAAAAATGGGGTATATAAAAGCCTAGATTTTACTAGGCCATGGCTATTATTTTAAACTTATAATTGCTTTACTTAATTCATTTATTGAAGTAGTTAAATTACTCAATTTCCCTTCAATTCTAACAAGCAAATATATTGATATTGCTATTGGAAAACCTAAGTTTGCTATATTTGTATATAAATCATCCATAATATCCTCCTCTGAATATTTCTTTCCCATATTCATCTAAGCCAAGTGAAAATATCAGCTTAATAGAACTTTCTTTAGGTATTTTTACTACTGCCATGGTATCCCTCCTTTTTAGTTTGTTAATTTAAGGATATGGGATTTGAAGATAAGGTTATAGCTAAAAAAATTTAAAAATATTGTTGTAGAAATAATTTCTATCGCTAAATTCGATCTTTTCGGGGTAGCACCAGTATTTGTAAATCAACTTAGAACCTATATGTTTATACATTAAAACTTCTTGTTGTTTTGTCGGATATAATCTTATAATTAATCATCTAATCATCTTTAGTCAACTCCATAATCATCTTCATAATCATCTTTTTGGTTTTGTTAGCTCTTTTATCTTGAAGTTTAGTACTAAATATAGTTACAATTTGTATCTCAAGATTATTTAATGCTGCATCAGCCATTTTAAAAAGGATATTTGTTTTTCCGTTAATACGTTTAAAGTCATTTATAAACTCTTTCTCTATTTCTGAGTTAAAAAAAGCTGATACTAAAGTATATCTTAAAGGTTCTGGATGTCTGCGTAATTCACGTAAATCTTCAGATACAGCGCTTTGCTTATATTTTTTAAGTATTTTCTATTTTATCATAAGCAGTTAAATCTTTTATTAAAGTATCCATCTATGTTAGCTCCAGAGGCAATTGCTTTGGCTTTAGGTGTAGAGGCACTTACAGGTGCAATAGTATATCTTACAGGAATAACTTCACAAAATGGTTATGTAAGAACTTATAGATACAAAGATTATTCTGTAAATGAAGAAAGAGTTGAAACATATATCTTTAGTAGTTATACAGATGCTCAAAATGAAGTTGGAGCAAGATTCATAGGTGGTTGTAATAATGAAGCAAAACCATTATATAGTGGTGTTGGAGCTGGTCTATAAGAAATAAAAAAAACCGACATTTATTTGTCGGTTTTTTTTATTATCAATAAAGAAGTTATTAGCATTGATGAAATGCTAGTTATTGTCGAAAT
>NZ_FQXH01000057.1 GCF_900129915.1 Tepidibacter thalassicus DSM 15285 | reverse complement strand
CTTTATTTTCTTCACTTCCAAATAACTTTTTAAATACAAAATCTACTTTAGGGTTTAATCTGCACATTATTTTCACCCTCCATTTTATATTTTTTATATTATATCATAAAAAGAAAAGTCAATATAAATATCACAAATAATTAAATCAATGTCATAAAATGTAATTTTTGCAATCCACAATGTTGTATTAACAATTCATGGCATATATGTTAATTTTATGAATCAAGACGGATTCAAATATTAAATCAATTATAGGTTTAACTAGACAACCAGATAGAGTAATTATAACTTCTTATGAAACTTCATATTTTATATCATTGAATGGATTAACGCAATTAATAAAAAAAAATCAAAGTAGCTAATCCTAATGTCATAATTAGTTAAAAAAGCAACTTAGAATTTAAAGTCTGCAAATTATTCTTTTTTTATCTTTTAATCGTATGCATTTTCAACTGCAAAATAGAACAAATTAATTTTTACTTTTATTCTTGTTATCTTGTTTAATAAATTTAAAACACTCAATAAAAAAACAAACCAAGGAATAAAATAATAATATACTACCTAACACACTTATAAGATTTAATATCGCTGAAATAATAGAATCTAACCAACGAGGCGGTTGTCCAAACAAAACAATAAATGATGTTATACCAACTCTTCCAAGATGAAAACTAGGATAAAATATTAACATTAACGAACATATAGTCATTTTAAATAACACATTAATTCTATTCATTAAAAATTCTCCTTTTTAGAAATTTTAAAAGCATACAATTTTATAGTGCACATTTACTTATTTTCCATATATTTTCAAATGCTCATATTGAGAGTTATTTAACACCAATGATATTACATCTTAAAGCAAAGTAATAATATGACTAGACTTAAAAATGCTTTATCTTAATATAAAAGTAGCCATGGCTATTTTTACTCCCTCAATTTATTAACTTCTTCTACAGAAAGTCCTGTTTTTATTGCTATTGTTTCATTATCTAAAACATCCAATA